>NZ_JASISW010000024.1 GCF_030063335.1 Rhodococcus sp. G-MC3
ACCACGAGATGAAAAACCCAGTGGAACAACCCGACACCGAGGTCGGACGATCACCCACGCCCATACCCGCATCGCAGCGTCACAACGAAACTCGCAGCTGGCACATCAGCTCATCGGTGCATTCAGGCTTAGAGGTCGGTCGCGCTGCTCGAATCGTCAGCGAAGTAGCCAAGGGCCTCGATTACGCCCACTCTCGGGGCATTCTGCACCGCGACGTCAAGCCGTCGAACATCTTGATCAGTACCGAGAGCGATACGGGCGAGTACGAGCAGGTGATGTTGTCGGACTGGGGAATTGCACGTCTGCGAGAGGACGCGACGTCGTTAGCGCGAGGTGGGACCGTCCTGGCGTCCATCCATTATGCTGCCCCGGAAGTGCTACGGGGAGAGCAGTTGTCGCCTCGCACGGATATTTATGCGCTCGGTGCGACACTCGTCGAACTGCTCACAGGGAAGCCTCCGTACCCGTTGGCGACTCCGCTCGCGGTCTTGAATGCCCAGCTCAATGCGCCGCCGCCGATCGTGACCGAGCGCCGCAGCTCGCTCAGGAGGGGTCTCAATGCAGTGGTAGCAACGGCGTTGGCGAAGGATCCGGCAGATCGATTCGCGACCTGTCGTGAGTTGTGCGACGCCGTGGCCGGTGCGCTTGCTGCCCCGGCGCCAGAGCCCCCTCCCCGAAAGTCGCCGTTCTGGGTGGGGTGGCGCACTCGATATTGAATGACCGATCGGTCATCAATTGCCTTGCTTTTCTCTTGGGGAGGACGAGAAGCTTCGCCGAAGTGCCCGTGGTTGTAGCTTGCCGCCGAGCGGTTTCGAGCCGGTGGGTGCGAAGCCCATCTCTTTCGATGACCTCGTGCAGGCAACCGGTGTGCAACATCACTGGCAAGGTGAACACCCTCGTGATCGAACTTGCAGGGACAGGAGTACCAGCGGCTCATTCGCACTGTCGGCAACCCGCGCGAATTGGTTCTGCTTGTCGGCAATTCGACCACAGTAGGACAATGCCCCACACGGGCTCCGTGGTGAGGGCGGTCGACTTGTCCGGCGTCAGGCGTTGAACTCGTCGTCGTCGAGAGGCCTGTTGGCTACCACGGGGTAGTTGCCGGTGTACCCCATTCGTTCTTCGGCGACCGTGAGAACCTTGGCGCGAACGAGGTACCAGCCGCCGATGAGCGCGGGGATGATGACGACCAAGGTTGCGATGGTCCACGTTCCGATGGGCGCATCGAACGCCATCAGGACGAGGACGCCGAACAGGAATACCAACGTCGCATAGCTGGTGTACGGGGCACCGAAGAGACGAAATGCCGGGCGCTTGACGATGCCTTTCTGGGACCAGCGGAACAGCTGGATCTGGCACAGCACGATCGTCGCCCACGATGCGATGATGCCGAGCGCCGACATGTTCAGCACGATCTCGAATGCTTCGCCGGGTGCGATGGCATTGAGTGCGACGCCGAAGAGTGTGATGAAGCACGTCAGCAGGATGCCGCCGAACGGAACTCCGCCCTTCGTCATCTTTTTGGTGAACTCGGGCGCGCTGCCGTTCATGGCCATCGAACGCAAGATGCGGCCCGTCGAATACAGCCCCGCGTTGAGGCTCGACAGCGCTGCGGTGAGCACGACGATGTTCATGACGGTGCCGGCGCCGCCGAGGCCGATGCTCGAGAAGAACGTCACGAACGGCGACGTTCCTGCCGTGTACGCGGTGTAGGGGAGAAGAAGGGCAAGCAATACGAGCGAGCCGACATAGAACAGTGCGATACGCGCAATGACGGAGTTGATGGCACGCGGCATGATCTTCTCGGGATTTTCGGTCTCGCCTGCAGCGGTACCGACCAGCTCGACCGCGGCGTACGCGAAGACGACACCGGAGATGACGATGACCAGCGGCCAGGCGCCGGACGGGAACAGTCCGCCGTTGTCGGTGATGAGGCTGATCCCCGGCATTTCGGTGCCGACAGGGATGCGAGCGGCGAGAAAAACGATGCCGACGATGAGGAACGTCACCAGTGCGATGACCTTGATCATCGCGGCCCAGAACTCCATCTCGCCGAACCACTTGACCGAGATCAGGTTGATCGACATCACGATCACCAGTGCGATCAACGCGATCGCCCACTGGGGGATGACTTCGAACGATCCCCAGTAGTGCATGTAGGTCGCGATGGCGGTGACGTCGACGATTGCAGTCATCGCCCAGTTCAGGAAGTACATCCAGCCTGCGACGAAGGCGGCCTTCTCGCCGAAGAACTCGCGCGCGTAGGAGACGAACGATCCCGACGAAGGGCGATGGAGTACCAGTTCGCCGAGGGCGCGAAGGATGAAGAAGACGAAGATGCCGCACAGCGCGTACGCGAGGAACAGGCCGGGTCCTGCGCTTTCGAGCCTGGCGCCTGCTCCGAGGAACAAGCCGGTACCGATCGCGCCGCCGATGGCGATCATCTGGAGCTGCCGCGGCTTCAGGCCTTTGTGGTAGCCCTCTTCCTCATGGTCCATCGCGGAGTTGTCGTAGGTGGTCTCGACCGAATCGGACATGTCTGATTCCTTGCTGTCTAGAACGTTTCGAGCGTGATTCGTCCGAATTCATGATCTTTCGATGCTGCTCTTCCGAACGCTATTTCCCTCGTGCATCGATGCGAAAGGCACTGGATGTAAATAAAGCGTTCGGGTGTAAACAGTGCGTGAAGCCGGACGTTCGGGGTGAGCATCTGCTCGTAGATCTCTGTTTGACGGGGGAGTAGATCGGTCCGGGCGGGTGCGCCCTGAGCGAACGGCAGGAGTTGAGCCTGCGGAATGACCCGCCAAGCCGCGGAACCGGAGCCCGCGACCTTGCACTCGCCATGGTCGAGTGCTAGAAATGCAGTTGGCACTCGCGCCTTGTGAGTGCCAGGTCGGGACGGTGAGACTAGGAATCATCGACACCCCTGGTCGTCCGTCGCGGGCACCGAACTCGGCCGAGCAAGTGCAGATGAGCGAGACGACACACGTTTCGTTCTGCGTGTCACCCCCAATCCGGAGGATCACTTCGCAATGGCCAAGATCATCGCGTTCGACGAAGAGGCACGCCGTGGCCTCGAGCGAGGCCTCAACGCCCTCGCCGACGCTGTAAAGGTGACGTTGGGACCCAAGGGTCGCAACGTTGTGCTCGAAAAGAAGTGGGGAGCTCCCACGATCACCAACGATGGTGTCTCCATCGCCAAGGAGATCGAGCTCGAAGATCCCTACGAGAAGATCGGTGCCGAGCTCGTCAAGGAGGTCGCCAAGAAGACGGACGACGTCGCAGGCGACGGCACCACCACCGCTACCGTTCTCGCCCAGGCTCTGGTTCGTGAAGGCCTGCGTAACGTCGCAGCCGGCGCAAACCCGCTCGGCCTCAAGCGCGGCATCGAGAAGGCTGTTGCAGCCGTCACCGAGTCGCTGCTCGCTTCTGCCAAGGAGATCGACACCAAGGAGCAGATCGCTGCTACCGCTGGCATCTCCGCAGGCGACCCGTCCATCGGCGAGCTCATCGCCGAGGCAATGGACAAGGTCGGCAAGGAAGGCGTCATCACGGTCGAGGAGTCCAACACCTTCGGCCTGCAGCTCGAGCTCACCGAGGGCATGCGCTTCGACAAGGGCTACATCTCGGCGTACTTCGCCACCGATGCAGAGCGTCAGGAAGCCGTCCTCGAAGACGCGTACATCCTGCTCGTCAGCTCGAAGATCAGCACCGTCAAGGACCTGCTGCCGCTGCTGGAGAAGGTCATCCAGTCCGGCAAGCCGCTCCTGATCATCGCCGAGGACGTCGAGGGCGAAGCTCTCTCCACCCTCGTCGTGAACAAGATCCGTGGCACCTTCAAGTCCGTCGCCGTCAAGGCTCCCGGATTCGGTGACCGTCGCAAGGCTCAGCTCGCCGACATCGCCATCCTCACCGGTGGAGAGGTCATCAGCGAAGAGGTTGGCCTCTCCCTGGAGACCGCCGGACTCGAGCTTCTCGGTCAGGCACGCAAGGTCGTCATCACCAAGGACGAGACCACCATCGTCGAGGGCTCGGGCGACTCCGACGCCATCGCCGGACGCGTCAGCCAGATCCGCGCCGAGATCGAGAACTCCGATTCCGACTACGACCGCGAGAAGCTGCAGGAGCGCCTGGCCAAGCTGGCCGGTGGCGTTGCAGTCATCAAGGCCGGAGCTGCAACCGAGGTCGAGCTCAAGGAGCGCAAGCACCGCATCGAAGATGCAGTGCGTAACGCCAAGGCTGCCGTCGAAGAGGGCATCGTTGCCGGTGGTGGCGTCGCGCTGCTGCAGGCTGCGCCCGCACTCGACAACCTCAAGCTCGACGGTGACGAGGCAACCGGCGTGAACATCGTTCGCGTCGCCCTCGAAGCACCGCTGAAGCAGATCGCGTTCAACGCAGGCCTAGAGCCTGGCGTCGTCGCCGAGAAGGTCCGCAACCTGCCCGCAGGTCACGGCCTCAACGCCGCGACCAACGAGTACGAGGACCTGCTCGCTGCAGGCATCAACGACCCGGTCAAGGTCACCCGCTCGGCGCTGCAGAACGCAGCGTCCATCGCGGCTCTGTTCCTCACCACCGAGGCCGTCGTCGCCGACAAGCCCGAGAAGGCCGGAGCGCCCGCTGGCGATCCGACCGGTGGCATGGGCGGCATGGACTTCTGAGTCCGTTCCCCCAGCTTCACCGCTGAAGCCCGGCCCCACCTTTTGGTGGGGCCGGGTTTTTTGTGCGAGGTTGGCTAAAGGGTGCGCAATTGGATCACGAGCGCCGGGCTCCGAGGCCACCTAAGCTCGTCCGCATGGCATCTCCGTCGATCGAGCTCGAGGTGGGCGAGCGCACGGTGCGCATTTCGAACCCGGATCGGGTGTACTTCCCCGAAAGCGGCGCCACCAAGCTCGACCTGGTGAACTACTACCTCAGCGTCGGCGACGGCATCGTCCGCGCGCTCCGCGAGCGCCCGTGCATGCTGCACCGGTTTCCGAGCGGTCTGTCGGGTGAGAAGGTGCACCAGAAGCGAGTGCCCAACGGGGCACCGCCATGGCTCGAGACGGTGCGCGTGAGTTTTCCGCGTTACAACCGCACCGCCGACGAACTCTGCGTCACCGAATTGGCGCACGTCGCATGGGCTGTCCAGATGTCGACGGTCGAGTTCCATCCGTGGAATTCGCGACGGGCTGACGTCGAAAGTCCCGACGAGTGGCGTATCGACCTCGACCCTATGCCCGACTGCCCGTTCGATCGGGTTCGACGCGTTGCGGGCGTCGTGCACGAGGTGCTGGATGATTTGGGAGCAACCGGGTGGCCGAAAACCTCTGGTGGGCATGGTCTTCACATCTACGTGCGCATCCGGCCGGACCACGGTTTCAAGGATGTCCGACGGGCTGCGCTGGCATTTGCGCGTGAGGTCGAGCGTCGCGCGCCCGATGACGTGACGACCACGTGGTGGCGCAAGGATCGCGATCCGGCCAAACTGTTCGTCGACTACAACCAGAACGCACGCGATCACACCATCGCGAGTGCCTATTCTGTCCGGGGAAATCAGGAAGCGACTGTGTCGACGCCGATTTCGTGGGACGAGGTGGCTGCCGTCGAACCTCGGGAGTTCACGATCTTCACAGTTCCGAAGCGGTTCGCCGAACTCGGGGATCTGCATGCCGGGATCGACGACGCACCGTTCTCGCTGGATGCTCTGCTCGAATGGGCCGAGCGTGACGAGCGGGAAGGGCTGAAAGAGCCCGAAGAATAGCCGTCGCCGAGATCGAAGATGTGGCGTCGATAATCGTCGAAACTGTGCACAACCTCGATCTCGGCGGGAGCGGAGCTACCGGCGGAGCGACTCCACCGCGCCCCGGACGGCATCGAGGTGGGCAGCCATCGCGTCCGCGGCGTCGTTGTAGTTTCCCGACCGGATGCCGGCGACGATGAGGTCGTGCTCCTCGTTTGACTTCTGCTGGCGCCGCGCGACGAGGTTCAACGTCTCCGATTGGCGGGTCAGCGCGCCGCGGATGTCGACGATGATGGCTTCGAACACTCGGTTCTTGCTGGCCCGGGCGATAGCGGTGTGGAATTGGCCGTCGAGCAATACCCAGGCCTGTTGGTCGTCCTCGCTGCGCATCTCGTCGGTGAGACCTTCGAGTACTTGTAGGTCGTCGGCGGTACGACGTTCTGCTGCCCACCCAGCGGACGGAATCTCGACGTGGGGGCGAGCCTCCATCAGTTCGCGGGCGTCGTAGTTGCCGATGTCGAGGTCGCCTGTGACGCGATTGCGAACGACGAAAGTGCCGCGACCCGTTTTGGTTTCGGTCAAGCCGAGTGCGGTGCACGACCTCAGCGCCTCGCGGACGACCGAGCGGCTAACGCCGTGACGGGTGGCGAGGGCGGATTCGGCGGGAAGTTTGTCGCCGATCGATATCTGGCCGGACACGATCGCATCGCGTAGATCGGCGAACACGGCTTCGGCCGCGCTCATTCTCGTTGTGGTCGGCTGACTGACCGCCCAGCTGTCCGACAGGTTCATGTCTGGATCGTCCCCTTCACATGGTCGTGCGTCAAACGCCTGCCGAAATCAGCGGTTGACGCACGACGTGTCTTGCTTCACACTTTAACCTGTCGGACAGCCGGACAGCCGGACATCATTAAGGAGCATGCAGTGGTCGTCACCCGTGTCGAGAAGGACCTTCTCGGTGAACGCGAGATACCCGCAGATGCGTACTGGGGGATCCACACCCTGCGTGCGCTGGAGAACTTCCCCATCACCGGGCGCCCGATCTCGAACAATGCCCACCTGATTCGCGGACTTGCTGCGGTGAAATGGGCAGCAGCGGCGGCCAACGAAGAACTCGGAATTCTCGACGCCACCCGCGGCGAGACGATTCGTCGGGCATGCCAGGAAATCCTCGACGGCCAGTGGCACGAAGAGTTCGTCGTCGACGTCATCCAGGGCGGAGCGGGCACGTCGACCAACATGAACGCCAACGAAGTCATCGCCAACCGCGCGCTCGAAATCCTCGGTTACGGACACGGTGAGTACAGCCACGTGCATCCCAACGAGCACGTCAACGCCAGCCAGTCGACGAACGATGTCTACCCGACGGCTGTCAATATAGCCACCATCTTCGCTGCTCACGAACTCATCGACTCGATGAAATTTCTGCGCGACGCGTTCCGCCGCAAAGCAACCGAGTTCGCCACCGTCGTGAAGATGGGTCGTACGCAGCTGCAGGACGCGGTGCCGATGACGCTCGGCCAGGAATTCGGCACGTACGCCATCATGATCGACGAGGACTGTTCCCGGCTCGAAGAAGCTGCGCTACTGGTCCACGAAATCAACTTGGGCGCAACGGCTATCGGTACCGGACTCAATGCCCCGGTCGGATACACTGCGTCCGCGTGCGAACATCTGCGTCGCAAGACCGGTCTCCCACTTGTCACGGCGACGGATCTGATCGAGGCAACTCAGGACGTCGGCCAGTTCGTGCACCTCTCCGGTGTGCTCAAGCGCATCGCGGTGAAGCTGTCCAAGATTTGCAACGACCTTCGGCTGCTGTCGTCGGGACCGCGCGCCGGCCTCAACGAGATCAATTTGCCTCCGATGCAGGCCGGGTCGTCGATCATGCCCGGCAAGGTCAACCCCGTCATCCCTGAGGTGCTCAATCAAGTAGCGTACGAGGTCATCGGCCACGACGTCACCATCACGATGGCCGCCGAGGCCGGACAGTTGCAGCTCAACGCATTCGAGCCGATCATCGTCAAATCCCTCTCCGACGGTATGGCGCATCTCGGTGCCGCGTGCCGCGTCGTCGCGAGCCGCTGCGTCGACGGCATCACCGCCAACGTCGACCTGCTCCGTGCGCGCGTCGAGAACTCCATCGGCTTGGTCACCGCGCTGAGCCCGTACCTCGGCTACGTCGAATCCACGGCGATAGCGCAGGAAGCCCTGCTCACCGGGCGCAACGTCGTCGACCTCGTGCTCGAGAAGAAACTACTTGCCCCTGACGAACTCGAACGACTGCTCAGTCCCCAACATCTGGCGAACCTCCGCGTTGCTCCGGTCGAGCACGCCGACGCCCCCGATACTTCGACAAGGTAGGCACTATGACCGTCGACAGCACGCCCAGATCCTTTACTGAAGATCTTGGATTTCGAAAGTCGCTGAAGCCGCGGCAAATTCAGATGATCGCCATCGGCGGTGCCATCGGGACCGGCCTGTTCATGGGCGCAGGTGGCAGACTCAACGAGTCCGGTCCGGCGCTCGTTCTCGTGTACGCGCTGTGTGGATTCTTTGCATTTCTCATTCTCCGAGCACTCGGCGAACTGGTGATGCATCGCCCCACATCGGGCTCGTTCGTCTCCTACTCGCGCGAATTCTTCGGCGAGAAGATGGCATTCGCAGCGGGTTGGCTGTACTGGATGAACTGGGCGATGACAGCCGTCGTCGACGTCACGGCAGTGGCGCTGTACATGAACTTCTTCAAGAAGTATTGGGCGCCGCTCGGTGATGTCGATCAGTGGGTGTTCGCGCTGATCGGTCTGATCGTGGTGCTCGGCCTGAACCTGGTGTCGGTGAAGGTGTTCGGTGAGTTGGAGTTCTGGTTCGCGCTCATCAAAGTGATCGCACTCGTGACCTTTCTGGCCGTCGGCGTGTACTACGTGCTGTTCGGGACGCCGATCGACGGGCAAGCGCCCGGGCTCGGTGTCATCACCGACAACGGCGGCCTCATTCCCAACGGCCTGCTCCCTGCCATCGTCGTGATCCAGGGCGTCGTGTTCGCCTATGCGTCGATCGAACTGGTCGGGACGGCTGCCGGAGAAACTGCGAACCCGGAGAAGGTCATCCCCAAGGCGATCAACACCGTGATCGTCAGAATCCTCGTGTTCTACGTAGGATCTGTTCTGCTGCTGTCGCTTCTGTTGCCCTACACCGCGTATCACGCAGGTGAGAGCCCCTTCGTCACGTTCTTCGGTGCGATCGACGTTCAGGGCGCCGATGCGATCATGAACCTCGTGGTACTGACGGCAGCACTGTCCAGCCTCAATGCGGGCCTCTATTCGACGGGACGCATTCTGCATTCGATGGCGGTCGCCGGCTCGGCTCCGAAGTTCGCGGCACGAATGAACAAGGCGGGCGTGCCCTACGGCGGAATTGCGCTGACGGCACTCGTCGCCCTCGCAGGCGTCGGCCTCAACGCCGCGATGCCCGCGCAGGCCTTCGAGATCGTCCTGAACATCGCAGCCCTCGGTATCATCAGCGCATGGGCCGTAATCGTGCTGTGCCAGCTGAAGCTGTGGTCGCGGTCCCGCCAAGGAACATTGGAGAGGCCGAAGTTTCGGATGTTCGGAGCGCCGTACACCGGCATCGCGACTCTCGGATTTCTGATCGCTGTGCTGGTCCTGATGGCATTCGACACACCGGTGGGGACCTGGACCGTTGCGTCCATTCTGATCATCGCACCGATGCTGGTGGGCGGGTGGTATCTGTGCCGCAACAGAATCCGCGCGCTCGCCGCAGAACGAGAGGAATGACGGCTTGTCCCATATAGCCCTGGTGAGAACAGGGGGAACCATCGCCAGCAGTCGTGACGAGGACGGCATAAGCCGTCCGGGCGCGAGCGAACTCGGTATCGAATTCGCAGCTGAGGTGAAGTTCCGCGACCTGATGTCCAAGGACAGCTCGACGTTCGACTTCTCCGACATGGATGCCGTCGCCGACGAGGTGGCACGGTGTTTCGAAGATCCCGCGTGCGCCGGTGTGATCGTGCTTCACGGCACGGACACGATGGAAGAAACCGCGCTTCTCGTCGACTTGTTCCACGACGACCCTCGGCCTGTCGTGTTCACCGGTGCTCAGCGAACATCCGATCACGAAGATCCGGACGGGCCGGTGAACGTCGCAGCCGCCGTGGAGGCCGTGCTGGACCCAGCGAACAGTAGCCGCGGAGTGCTCGTCGTCTTCGGCGGCCGGACGCTGAATGCGCGTGGTCTTTCGAAGTGGCACACCTCGGCACTGGACGCGTTCATCAGCTCGACCGAACCGCGCCGGGTGGTGCCCCGTGTGCACATCGAGGGAATCCGCGTTGACATCGTCGCGCTGTACCCCGGCGCCGATGCGGTAGCGATCGACGCGTACCGAGCTGCGGGAACGAACGGGATCGTCTTGCAGGCCTTGGGCTCGGGAAATACCAATGCATCCGTGGTCGCTGCAGTGAAAACCTGTACGGCCGAGGGCATTCCGGTGTGGGTGACGACGCGGGTGCCTGACGGATCGATCGCGCCCACCTACGGCGGAGGCGGAGGAGGTGCGGATCTCGTCGATGCCGGTGCTGTGTTCGCTCCTGTGTTGAGGGCCGGACAGGCACGGGTGCTGCTGGCGGTGGAAATAGCCGCGAGCAGGTAATTCGTGGACAGTGGAGTCATGCGCCACGAAGAGCCCGACATCTCAGGGGCACCTGTGGGACGACGCATCTTCCTGGGATTGGTGGTGGCGGGCGCCGCGGGGATTCTGGGCGGGGGTGCGATCCAGAAGGGGCTATCGGCCGTGATGGGCCCCATCGGCAACCACGATCCCACTGGATTGATCGGTCTGATTCCACTGGGGAACAACTTTCGCTTCTACTCGGTGACCACCGGCGCGCCCCGCAAGGACGAGAACAGCTACGAGTTGACCGTGGGTGGCCTGGTGGACACCCCGCGTACTCTTCGGCTTCAGGATCTGCGAGCCATGCCGCAGACATCCCTGGTGCGCGACTTCCAATGCGTCACCGGCTGGCGTGTTCCCGAGGTCCCGTGGAGTGGAGTTCGACTGTCGGACGTCCTCGATTCGGTCTCGCCCACGGCCGAGGCGACGGCTGTGCGATTTACCTCCTTCGACGGCACCTACACCGAATCTCTGACGATGGAGCAGGCACGTCGTGACGACGTCATCGTTGCGCTCACGATGCTGGACGGTCCGGTCAAGCACGATCACGGCGGACCTGTTCGCCTGTACGTGGCACCGATGTACGGCTACAAGTCTCTGAAATGGCTCGGCGGGATCGAGTTGACCTCCGAGGTGGTTCCCGGTTATTGGGAGCCTCGCGGATATTCGATCGACGCCTGGGTCGGCGAGTCGAACGGACGTGACGATGACGCCACCAGTTGAACTGCAGCGCTTCGGACGCATCGAACGGTGGGTGCACTGGTCTGTCGGCATACTCACACTCGTGTGCATCGCGACGGCAGCGATTCTGTACAACGGTTCGCTCGCGGTGCTCGTCGGGAATCGGCACATCGTCGAGACAGTGCACGTGTGGTCCGGGTTTGCCCTACCGATACCGCTGGTCCTCGGTCTTCTCTCGCGCGCTTACCGCCTGGATTTGCGGCGCCTGAACCGTTTCACCTCCAGCGATTGGAAGTGGTTGCGATCCAAAGCTCGTCGAGTGCGAGCGGTGGGCGTCGGGAAATTCAATGCGGGTCAGAAGCTCAACGGCGCACTGAGCGCAGGTTCGCTCTTCGTTTTTCTGCTGACGGGGACGGTGATGTTCTTTCCCTCGTGGAGTCCGCTGAACTGGCGGACAGGGGCGACGTTCGTGCACGACTGGTTCGCGCTCGCCTTCGGTCTGCTCATGGTGGGGCACATCGTGTACGCGCTCAAGGATTCCGAGGCGATGCGAGGCATGCGCCACGGGTCGGTGCTGCGTGCGTGGGCAGAGAACGAGCATCCGGAGTGGGCGAGCGAGGAGAGGCCGTGAAATGGACCGCTCAGAGGTCCGACGCGCCCCAGGTCCGGACGTCGAGGATATCTCCGACCGATACGGCCCCCTTCTCGAGAACGGTCAGCTTGACCCCGAACGCCACACCCTTGGCCCTGGCCTTTCGATAAGTCGCGAGAGTCTGCAATGGTTCACGACCGTCGCGTTCGCCCCTGGACTGATCGACGGTGGTGACAGCGCAGCGGATGGCGAGTTTGGTGTAGGTGAGCACGGCATCGCCGACGCGAAATTCTCGAACGGTGTCCTCGGTGTGCGCGCCATCCCAGCCGGTGACCACGATGTTCGGACGGAACCGATCCATCGGCACAGGTGATTCGAGCAGTGAGTTCAAACCATCGAGGGTGGAATCGGACAACAGGTGGACTGCGCCGCTGTCGGCGAAACCTGCTGTACCGGGAACTATTCCGTCGGTGACCCGATGGACGTCAGGAGGGACTGCGACCAGGCGTGACGTCTCGCCGATCACCTCGGTCAACCATGCTGCGACGTCATCGCCCTGATCGATGCCTCGGAACGGAAGCCTGAACATCGTGACGTCGGTGGCAGGGGACTCGCGGTCGATCTCGCATGTAATCGAGCCGAAATCGGAGTGTTCCAGCGTGAGTACGCCCTGGCGGATCGACGGCCGGATCACCGCCAGTATCGGATCGCTGCGCTGGCTTCGGAAGGACCGGTCCTCGTCGACGATCATGAACTCGCGATCGTGGTCGAGCCCACGAGCCGTCACCTGAGCAGCGGACAGGGAGATCCCCGCACATCCCTTTACCGGGTAGCTGATCAACTCGGATACCGTCGCGCTCACACCGGCGAGGATACTGGGAGCCATGACGCGTGCTCTGTTGGTAGTCGATGTTCAGAACGATTTCACCGAAGGCGGTGCACTCGGTGTAGTCGGCGGAGCCGAGGTGGCGCGCACGGTGAGCGGTCTGCTGGCGAAGGAAGGCGATTCCTACGACGTCATCGTGGCCTCCCGTGACTGGCACGACACCGACTCGGACAACGGTGGCCACTTTGCAACCGACGAGCCGCCGAATTTCGTCACCACTTGGCCGGTCCACTGCGTCGCCGGAACGCTCGGCGCCGAATACCATCCGGATTTCGCTTCCCACTCGGTGGATGTTCACGTGTTCAAGGGGCAGGGCAAGCCGTCGTACTCGGCATTCGAGGGATCGACCGAGGGCGGACTCACGCTTGCAGAAGTGTTGCAGCGCAACGAAGTAACCGACATCGATGTCGTTGGTATCGCCACGGACTACTGCGTGAAGGCATCTGCGCTTGACGCATTGAAGGCTGGACTGAAGGTGCGGGTCCTGGCGGGATTCGTTGCAGGCGTCGCGCTGGAGTCCTCGGAAAAGGCATTGTTGGAACTTGCCGATGCGGGCGCTGATCTGGACTAGCTGTCGATCGTCGTCGTGATCTGCGTGACCGACGGCGCGGCAGGTGTGCTCCCGAATCCGAAGGTTACCGGGGGCGTGACCGCCGTCAGCTCGCCGAGGTCCTCGCCGCGCCAGGACGCCCGGACAGCTGTGAGTCGGTGCTGGTGGCGCGCCCCGTAGTACTCGAGGCGGCCACCCCCGGCGCTGCCTCTGGTGCGAACGCCCCGCAGCACGACGCGGGCGATGGGGTCGGAGATGGAGCAGAACCAGGGAGCAGTCGAGATTTCGTCGGGAATCAGATGCAAGGCTCTGCCGAGAACGGTGGGTCCGCCAACGGTGATGGTCATTCGCAGATCGTCGGACGAGAGGGACACGTGCTCATTCGATCCCGAGAACTCGACCGGCGTGATGATGGTCTCGTCGAATGTATAAGTGGCCGCAACAAACTCGCGCACCGATTCCGACGGCGCCAGCAACAGTCGGTGCCCGCCGGCGAACTGAATCATGACGTCGGTGAACTCACCCAGCGGGGAGTCCGTCCAGTGCCCGACGACGATCCGAACCCCGGAGGATGTGCCGACTCCGAATATGTCGCCGTGAAACCGTGATCGTCCCATCACACCGACTGTAGCCACGGACGCGGGAGGTCGGTGCATGATGGTTCTCATGGCGTCTTCACAACCCACGATTTTCGTTCTGTTCGGTGCGACCGGTGACCTCGCGAAGCGAATGGTCCTGCCGGCGTTCTATCAACTTCATGTCGAAGGGCTCCTACCGGAGAAGTGGCTTCTGGTGGGCAACGGCCGGCACGACACCTCCGACGACGAGTTCCGTGAGCATGTCCGCGGGGCTCTGGAAGAGTTCGGTTCGGACCTCGCCAGTGACGCGTGGGACGACTTCGCGGCGGGAATTCGCTTCGCCGGAAATGGATTCACCGTCGAGGATGCCGGGCAACTTCCCGAGGTCGTCGAGGCTGGTCGCGGAGAAATCGGCGACGCGCAACTGGTCCACTACATAGCGCTCCCGCCGAGTGCCTTCGAGGATTACACCAAGGCACTCGGAGCGCATGGTCTCGCCGAGGGTGCCAGGGTCGTCTACGAGAAGCCGTTCGGGACATCGCAGAAGGCGTTCGAGCAGCTCGACAAGGCTGTTCACGAGGTACTCCACGAGAAACAGATCTATCGGATCGACCACTTTCTCGGCAAGGAAGCCACCCAGAATCTGCACGTTCTGCGGTTCGCGAATGGCATGATCGACGGTATCTGGAACGCCGAACACGTCGACCATGTGCAGATCGATGTGCCGGAGAAGCTGAATATCGACGATCGCGCCGAGTTCTACGATGCGACCGGGGCCGTGCTCGACATGCTCGTGACTCACCTCTTCCAGGTAGCAGCCGAGATTGCGATGGAACCGCCCGCCTCGCTCCAGGCCGAGGATCTGCAGTCGGCGCGGGAATCGGTCATCGCTTGCTTCCGCCCGATCGACACCACCGAGGTGGTTCTCGGTCAGTACGACGGCTACCGGGACGTCGACGGCGTCGCCGAGGATTCGGTGGTGGACACCTTCGTCGCCGCAAAACTGTGGGTCGACACCGATCGGTGGCGCGGTGTTCCGTTCCTGCTCCGCACCGGAAAGATGTTGGGCGTCAGTGCACAACGAGTGTCGCTGGTGTTCAAGAAGCCTGCGAACAGCCCGCTGACGGATCTGCCCTACGACGGCGCAACGCTCACGTTCGACCTGTCCGGCAACGGTGCCATCGACATGGCAATGACGGTGAAGGAACCGGGTCCTGACTTCGATCTGTCTGTCGGGCATCTGACGCTTCCGTTGCGTTCGGTGCCGGACGCGGAGCCGCTCTCGCCGTACTCCCGGCTGATTCTGGACGTGTTGAACGGCGATCGGTCATTGTTCACACGGCCCGATGGGCTAGCGCACGTCTGGGAGGTTGCAGCGCCGTTGCTGGACAACCCGCCCCCGATCAAGTCATACGCCGGCGGATCGATGGGGCCGAAGGAAGCCGACGAGCTGGCCGCGCCCTGCGGTTGGTTGGTGGGCTGACGCCCCGTGCGCGCTTGATGACATGGGGGCGTCACCATGCGCGCACGTGCTGCTCGGGAGCGGTGAGTGTTCGATGACCCGTGAGTGTCGCAAAGCGCGCACGGGCGGCGAAGCCGCATCAGCGCTGGGGCATCAACATCCACGCGGCGAGGTAGACGAGCGCGAGGGTGCCGCCGGTGACGAAGGCTCCAACGACGGCGAGTACTCGAACGAGGTTCGCGTCGATCTCGAAGTATTCTGCGATACCGCCGCAGACTCCGGCGACCATTTTCTGGGAATCGGAGCGGACGAACTCTTTGGGGGTGTTGGTGATTGTCATGGTGAGAAGTCTCGCGCTCGGCTGGCGTCCGGCACATCGGGAACTTCACCCATCCCGACCCTGATCTTTTCTCGGGTTCCAGCTCGACTTTCTCCGATGCCTGCAATTCACCGAATCGTCATCGAAGCGTTGCCACCGAAGACTAATTTTCTCGACCATGACCCAAGATTTCAGCGCCGCCGGTGACATTGCCGCGGCCGTCGACCTGACCGACACCTCCGGATTCGTCGTCGACGACAGCGACGACGACGATCCCATCCTGCTGACGGTTCCGGACGGACGCATCGTCGACACGTGGCGTGAGGGCTACCCGTACGAGGAGCGCCTCTCGCGCGAGGAATACGACATGGAGAAGCGTCTACTGCAGATCGAGCTCCTCAAGCTGCAGATGTGGACCAAGGAGACCGGCCGTCGCCACGTCATCGTTTTCGAGGGCCGCGACGCCGCCGGTAAGGGTGGCACCATCAAACGGTTCATGGAGCACATGAACCCTCGCGGCGCCAGCGTCGTTGCACTGGAGAAGCCGTCGGCCCGTGAATCCTCCGAGTGGTACTTCCAGCGGTACATCCAGCATCTGCCCGCAGCGGGCGAGATCGTGATGTTCGACCGATCCTGGTACAACCGTGCCGGTGTCGAACGGGTCATGGGATTCTGCACCGAGGATCAGCACGCTCGGTTCGTGCGTCAGGCGCCGTTGTTCGAGCAGATGCTAGTCGACGACGGCATCTCGCTCACCAAGTTCTGGTTCTCGGTCTCGCAGTTGGAGCAGCGGACCCGGTTCGCGATCCGCCAGGTAGATCCCGTGCGACAGTGGAAACTGTCGCCGATGGATTTGGCGTCGCTCGACAAGTGGGATGCGTACACGGCCGCGAAGGAAGAGAGCTTCCGGGCCACCGACACCGATATCGCCCCGTGGACGGTCGTGAAGAGCAACGACAAGAAGCGGGCTCGACTGAACGCGATGCGTTTCGTGCTGAACAAATTCGACTACGCGAACAAGGATTCCGAAATAGTCGGAGAAACAGACCCGTTGCTGGTTGGGCGCGCAAAAGATGTGATCGGCGAATGACGCAGCGCTGAAGGCAAGCGAAAATCTTGTTATTGGATCATGTTGTCGACAAGTTTTTTGCTGGATTTAACGGGGACGTTGTCCCCCGGGCCGGTTGATACGGTAGAGATATAAGAGAGCCGTAATTATCGGCTTGTTTCCAATTCGAGGAGTAACTCATGGGTTCAGCAGCAACGTTCATCACTGACATCGCCACCGGCGTCTACTCGGACATCGTCGACGCGATCACCGCGCAGATCGTCAGCGCTCTGACGTCGGGCAGCGCAGCCTGACCTGGTAATTCACTCGCGGCGTCGGGGGCCGCGGTGAACCGGGCAGCTGGCTGTGAAGCGTGATTCACGTGTAGGTGGTGTTTTCCGTTACTCAGGCCTTTTATCGCCTGAACGCTGGCCAGGTTCACTTTTGATTTGATAGGAACGTACCTGGCAGTGATTGTTTCGTTATCGTCACGCCAGGTAAGCGACGTCGAATCTGAAGGGGCATTGCATGTCCAGCGATCTCGATTTCACCGCGATTCTTGCACTGATTCTCGGTGCACTCGGTACCGGTAGTTCAGATAATGCCGGGGTGCCCGCCTAGGTCGACATTGGCAGCCGAAAGCCCACGGGGCTTTCGGCTGCCATCGTCTCTGGGCCTACCCTGTCCACGTGCAGACCGTTCCCATTCAGATGCCCGACGGCACCGTCGTGCCGGTTCAGCTGTTCGAGGCCGACACGCCCCGTTCAGGGACGCCGGTGATCGTCGTGGTCCCAGGGCTCGGGATTGCCGGCGGTTATTACGAATTGTTCGCTCAAGATCTCGCTCGCCGCGGATTTCACGTTGCCACCGCAGATCTTCGCGGTCAGGGTGACAGCAGGCCGAAACCCACCGGTGCCAGCACATATGGGTACCAGGAGCTGGTCTCGGTGGACTTCCCTGCGATATTCGAGGTCGTACGCGAACGCTTTCCCGAGGCCACGCCCTACGCTCTCGGCCACAGTATGGGTGGTCAACTGGCGTCGCTGTACGCCTCACGCATCAGAGGACGGCTCGGAGGCCTGATCCTCGTCGCGTCCGGTTCGCCTTATCACCGCGGTTTCGGCGCTGCGCGGGGCGCTTCGCTCTTTCTCGGCGCGGCTGCAATGTCTCTGACGAGCAATATTGCAGGATTCTGGCCGGGCGACCGCATCGACATCGGTGGATTCGGTCGTCAATCCAAAGTCCTGATCGAGGACTGGTCCCGCTTCGCTCGAACCGGGAAGATCGAGCCGGCTGGCGCCGACATCGACTACGAGGAGCGGATCGGCAGGTTGACCCTGCCGATCCTGGCAGTCACCTTCGACGGAGACGACATGGCGCCGCGGGCGTCGATGGACAATCTCCTACGCAAGTTTCCGCGCGCGTCCGTCACCAAGAGACATCTGACGGCGCCACGTGGTCACAACGGGTGGATCAGGCAACCGTCCACCGTCGTCGACGAGATCGAGGCGTGGTTCATGCGCTGAGCGCGGTCCACAGGAACTGGTACGCCAATGCCGTTTTGAACGCCAGCTGAGCGTTGTCGGCGGCTCCACCGTGCCCGCCCTCGATGTTCTCGAAGTAACTGACGTTCTGGCCGACCTCCTCCAGCCTCGCCGCCATCTTGCGCGCATGCCCGGGATGCACACGATCGTCGCGGGTGGACGTCGCGATCAGGATCGGCGGGTACCGCTTCTCGTCCGGCCCGCTGACATTCTGATAGGGCGAGTACTCCGAGATGAAGGCCCACTCGTCGGGATCGTCGGGGTTGCCGTACTCCGCGACCCAGGACGCGCCTGCGAGCAGTAGGTGATAGCGCTTCATATCCAGCAGCGGGACCTGGCATACCAATGCGCCGAACAACTCCGGGTACTTGGTCGCCATGATTCCCATCAGCAGGCCGCCGTTGCTGCCGCCTTGAGCTCCGAGTTGCTGCGCGGTGGTGATGCCACGATCGACGAGGTCGCGCGCCACGGCCGCGAAATCCTCGTGCACCTTGTGGCGTCCGGCGCGCAGAACCTGTGTGTGCCAGCTCGGACCGTACTCACCGCCTCCGCGAATATTGGCGACGACGTAGGTGCCACCGCGCTCCAGCCACGCGAGTCCCATACCGCCGCTGTAGGACGGCGTCATCGAGATCTCGAAGCCGCCGTAGCCGTACAACAAGGTCGGACCAGCAGCTGCAGTGTCTTTTCTGACGACGAAGTAGGGAACGGCGGTGCCGTCCAGGGACGTCGCGAAGTGCTGCGCGACGGTCAGGCCGTCGACATCGAAGAACGACGGCGCTTGCTTGAGTGCCTCGACTCCGCCGCTGACGGTGCCGAACAGCAGTGTGGCCGGACTCAGGTATCCGCTCGACGACAGGAAGAATTCGTCGCCGTTCTCCTCGGAATCGGTCCCGACGATTTCGATCGAGGTCAGCTCCGGTAGACCGGTGAGCGGCGTATCGGCCCAGCCGTCGACGCCGGGGGTGAGAACTCGGAGTTCAGTTTTCACGTCGACGAGCGTGACGACGAGGAGATGATTCTCGGTCCAGGCGAATTGGTGCAGTGATCGGTGCTCGTCTGGGCGAAACAGCACGTCCAGCTCTCGATCGCCGCGGAGGAAGGCGTCGAAATTCGTGGCGAGCAGCGCGCCCGCGGGATAGGTTGTCTCGTCGACGGTCCAGTCGGTCATCGTGCGGATGAGCAACCACTGCTTGTGGATCGATGTCGTCGCATCGGTGGGGGTGTCGACGAGCGTGTGATCGGTGCCGTCCACGAGATACAGCTCCGAGTTGTAGAAGTCGGTGGCGCGTTGGACGAAGTCCCGCTCGAAGCCGGGCGTTCTGTCGTGCCACGCCGAAATCGAGATGTCCGACGGCTGCCCCTCGTAGACGACGGCCGCGTCTGCCAGCGGGGTGCCGCGCTGCCACCGCTTGGCAATGCGTGGATAGCCGGAGTCGGTGAGCGACCCTTCGCCGAAGTCCGTGCCGATGTACACCGAGTCCGAGTCGATGTAGCCGATATCGGTCTTGGCTTCCGCGACTAAGTAGCCGTTCGATTCCGGGTCGCGGAAAGTCCTTGTCTCCATATCGAACTCGCGCACGACGGCGGCGTCTGCCCCGCCACGGGACAGGGTTACCAGTGCGATTTTCTGATCGGGGCGCAGCACTTGGGCGCCGCTCCACACCCAGTTCTCGCCCTCGGACTCGGCGACAGCGTCCAAGTCGAGCAGGACGTCCCAGTCGGGGCGCTCCTCGCGGTATTCGTCCATCGTCGTCCGACGCCACAGACCGCGCTTATGGGCGGCGTCGCGCCAGAAGTTGTAGAGGTACTCGCCGCGCCGCCGCGCGTACGGGATGCGCGCATCGGTGTCGAGAACTTCGCGAATGCGAAATTCGATCCTGTCGAACGTCTCGCTCGCCAATGCTGCGGTCGTGGTCTCGTTCCGGGCGCGAACCCAGTCGAGGGCTTTGTCGGAGGTGACCTCTTCGAGCCACAGGTACGGGTCAGCGGTGTTGCTCATCCACTATTTCTACCCTCGCGGGTACTGTCCCGGAGAATGACCGGCCGTGCGCCGAGCGCGGTCCCGTCACACTCGCCGCCTTTGTGGGCGAAAGCCGCAGCGGTACAACAATCGTGGTGCTTATTATCAGGGGGGAAATGTCCGAATGAAGTTGTGGGAGCAACACACCTGCCTGCCGTTGGTCGCGGCGGCGGACATCGCCGAGTTGACGCGGTATCCGTTGGGTAGCTATGTCTCGGTAAACGTGGGGTTTTCGCCGCATTCCAAGGCCGTGTCCACCGCCCACTGCGTCGATTTTCGTCGGAAAGCTCTGGATGACGGGCGCTTCCGAATGGTCGAAGACGGTGAACCGGAGGGCCTCATCACGCTCGCATTCGACCTGGAGGATTCCGGACCCATCGAGGGCGACCTGTCCAACGTCGAGTACTTCTACGACCTGGGCGTCCGATCGATGCTGCCGTCGTACAACTGGGCCAACGCCGCAGGCTGTGGATGCCTCGACACCGAGGACACCGGCCTCACCGCCTACGGCCGCGATCTGGTCCGTGAGATGAACCGCGTCGGGATGCTCGTCGACGGTTCCCACTGCTCGGTCCGGACAGGTCTGGATCTGTCATCGACAACCACCCGTCCGATGATCTACAGTCACTCGAACTTCGCTGCGCTGTGGGAACATCCGCGCAATATCACCGATCAGCAGGCGCTCGAATGTGCACGTACCGGGGGAGTCGTCGGAATCAACGGCGTGGGGATCTTCCTCGGTCCGAACGGCCCGGACGAGGGCGAGCGTCGCGTCGAGGCCATGGCCGACCACATCGAGTACGGCGTCGAACTCCTCGGAATCGAGCACATCGGGATCGGCTCGGACTACTCCTTCGATCACGAGGACTTCAACGTCGAACTGGCGGCACATCCGGAGGCGTTCTCGGAGGAGTACACCCGCTATGGGCCACTCCAGTGGGTGCCGCCGGAGGACACCGTCACGCTGCCCTCGCTGCTTGCCCGGCGTGGGTTCTCCGAGGATGCCGTTGCGGCGGTCTACGGAGGTAACTTCCGCCGCGTGGCAGGTCTCTGAGCTGCTGCGTGCGCGGGTGAACTGTGATTACCGACGAGTAACTGGACCGTGACGAGACAGAGGTTCGGCACGGGACTATCCTGGGCAACCGTGACCTCACACTATGACGTCGTTGTCCTCGGAGCCGGTCCCGGTGGGTACGTCGCTGCTATCCGCGCGGCACAACTCGGACTCAGCACTGCCATCATCGAGCAGAAGTACTGGGGCGGTGTCTGCCTTAACGTCGGCTGTATCCCCTCGAAGGCGCTTCTCCGTAACGCCGAGCTGGCGCACCTCTTCACCAAAGATGCGAAGCTGTTCGGTATTTCGGGAGATGCGACCTTCGACTTCGGCGCAGCGTTCGATCGCAGCCGCAAAGTTGCCGAGGGCCGCGTCAAGGGAATCCACTTCTTGATGAAGAAGAACAAGATCCCCGAGTTCGACGGCAAGGGCACCTTCACCGACGCCAACACCATCTCCGTCGAGCTCAGCAAGGGCGGCACCGAGACGCTCACGTTCGACAACGCCATCATCTCCACCGGTAGCACCACCAAGTTGTTGCCGGGCACCGAACTGAGCAAGAACGTCGTCACCTACGAAGAGCAGATCATGACCAGGGAGCTCCCCGGTTCGATGCTCATCGTCGGCGCGGGCGCCATCGGCATGGAGTTCGGCTACGTCCTCAAGAACTACGGTGTCGACGTCACCATCGTCGAGTTCCTCGACCGCGCGCTCCCCAACGAGGATGCCGACGTCTCGAAGGAAATCGAGAAGCAGTACAAGAAGCTCGGCGTCAAGATCATGACCGGCGCCGCTGTGCAGAGCATCGACGACGACGGCTCCAAGGTCACCGTTGCGATCAAGAACAACAAGTCGGGTGAGACCGAGACGATCACCGTCGACAAGGTCATGCAGTCCGTCGGCTTCGCGCCTCGCGTCGAGGGCTTCGGTCTGGAGAAGACCGGTGTCGAGCTCACCGACCGCGGCGCCATCGGCATCACCAGCACGATGCAGACCAACGTTCCGCATATCTACGCCATCGGCGACGTCACCGCGAAGCTGCAGCTCGCGCACGTGGCCGAGGCCCAGGCCGTCGTTGCCTCGGAGACCATCGCCGGAGCCGAGACGCTGCCGATCGACGACTACCGGATGATGCCGCGCGCGACGTTCTGCCAGCCGCAGGTCGCCAGCTTCGGACTCACCGAGCAGCAGGCCAAGGACGAAGGCCGCGACATCAAGGTTGCGAACTTCCCGTTCGCCGCAAACGGCAAGGCTCACGGCCTCGGCGACGCGACGGGCTTCGTCAAGCTCATCGCCGACACCAAATACGGCGAGCTGATCGGTGGGCACCTCATCGGACCCGACGTTTCCGAGCTGCTCCCTGAACTGACGCTCGCGCAGAAATGGGACCTGACGGTGAACGAGCTCGCTCGGAACGTCCACACCCACCCGACGCTGTCCGAGGCGCTCCAGGAGGCCATCCACGGTCTCGCCGGGCACATGATCAACTTCTGATTTCGGTTTCTACGACGGCGGCGGCTGCTTACAACGTTCCCACTCGTTCACAACCGAAGTATCGGTTGTGAACGGGCGGTAGCGTTGTGGGAACTAGAAGTCGCGTTCGATCCGCAGCGTACCGATGGTGGTGGCCAAGCCGTCGTATTGGCTTACCAGCAGCAAGAATTCGATGAGTTGACGTTGGTCGAACTCGCCGGCTAAGCCCGCCCACGTCTCGTCGGACAGGTTCTTGGTCTCGAGCAGTTCGTCGGTTGCCCCGAGGATCGTACGGTAGCGGGGGCTCAGGCCCGCCGCGGCTGGACCCTCGTGCACCTGTGCCAGAAGCTCTTTCGTCACTCCGAAGCGCCTGCCGATGCGGCTGTGGTGATCCATTTCGTAGCCGCAGTCGCGGAGGAACGCCACACGGTTGATCACCAGTTCGGTTTCCTTGCGGGAGATTCGGCCTCCCGGCATCAGCTTTCCGCTGTAGAACAGCCACCCGCGGAACAGTCCCTTGGTGCGGCCGAGGGTGCTGAACAGGTGCGCGTCAGGCGCGCCCGCCGCCTTCGACAGAATCCGCCAGAGCACCCAGTTCACTGGGCCGAGGTTCTTGAACGAGCCGGTCGGAATTCGGGGTGTAGTCACGCCGTCGACGCTACCTGCGGGGCGTACCTCGCACCATGAAGAGCAGAAGAACTGACTGTCTAGACCACATCGCTCGGATCCGAATTCGCTCCACAGAGTACGACGGCGACGCGTTCGCCTGGCCCCGGCCGGTACGCACCGGTGCGGAGAGCGGCGAGCGCGGTCGACGCGGCATGCTCGACGACGAGGCGCCGGGAATCCCACAGGTGTTTCCTGGCCTCGATGATTGCGTCGTCGTCCACCAGAACCGAGACGGTGTCGGCAGCAGCTGCCGCCTCGAGAGCTAGGGCTGTGACCCGGCGAGCGCCGAGCGAATCCGCTGCGATCGATGCCACCGTTACATTCACCGGAGTGCCGGCTTCGAGACCGGCCGCGAAGGCCCGGCAGTGTGCAGGCTCCACGGCAACCACTCGGATTCCGTGATGGGCTGCGACAGTGGCGATTCCGGCGAACAGTCCACCTCCACCGACAGACACGACAACGGTATCGACAGCGCCCGCCTCCACGATCTCCAGCGCAAGTGTGCCTGCACCCGCGGCGATCAGGGGATGGTCGTAGGCGTGCGAGGACAATGCACCGGACTCCGAGGCGAAGGCCACAGACGCGTCCAGAGCTTCGGCATACTCCGAACCGACAGCACGAACATCGGCGCCGAGGGCTTCGAGGCGGGCTTTCTTGAATACCGGAACGGTGGCCGGTACGAACACCGTCGCGGGTACATCGTGCGCTGCGGCTGCCCACGCGCACGCGAGACCCGCGTTTCCGCCCGATGCGATGACCACGCCGGCGTCGGGCATCGTGTTCGACTCGCGATGATATGCAACGAAGTTCGCGGCGCCCCTCGCCTTGAACGTGCCCGTGTGCTGCATGAACTCCGCAGCGAACGAAACACCGTCACCCCTGATCATCGCCACCGGCCTGACCATGCCGGAGATGCGCGCGCGTGCGTTCAGTACGTCCCGGTAGGTCAGTGCGTTGTCCACTGAACCATTCTGGACCGGCGGCTAGGGGCGCACTGCACCGGCCAACGATGCAGCCTGTTCGGCTCGTGCGACCACCCGGTCTCGGGAGGAGTCGATGTGGCGCAGCAACACGGAGAGCGCAGTACCGAGCTCACCGGCGAGTTGTAGTGGCCGCCCGAAGATGACAAGCAAGCTTGACATTGAATGACAAGTGTAGTTGACTTTCGTCATGGCCAACGCGCTGAGAACCAACGCGGTGCGGGAGTTTCGGAAGGCCGCGCGGCTCACCCAAGCCGAGCTCGGTAAAACCTGCGGAGTCAGCAGGCAGAGCATCGTGTCCGTCGAGGGCGGCGACTACGCACCGAGTGTCTACCTTGCGCTCGAACTCGCGAAAGCGCTGCACACCACTGTCGAAGCACTGTTCGTTGAAGAGGAGCGATGACGATGAGTACGTTCACGAACGCAATGCGATACGTCGGCGATCTGGACGACGAGTTCTACGACGACGAACGTCAGCGCGACGTGTGGAACGAGGCGTCGGCCATCGGGTTTCAGATCTTCGTCTGGGCGTCGCTGATCGCGGGAGCAGTTCTGCCGTGGGTGGCCGGGCGGACCGGGAGCTGGATGACCGTCGGCTTGCTGGTGGTGTACTTGACGGGGGCATTCTCGGTGATGGCCTACGCACGATCTCGAGGCGTCGACATGTACACCACGCAGAAACTCGGACGACCACGAATCTACGCGGCGGCAGGCTTGTACTTGATCGGCGCATGTGGGGCGATCGGGACTCTGGTAGTCGGGCAGATCGGAAATCGACCGTACTTCGCAGTGTCGATGCTGGCCGGAGGCGTTCTCGGACTCGCAGGCGCGGTGGTCGGGGTTTCACGTAAGCAACGTCTCGAACACAAGGCCAAAGCTCATGCCGAACAAGCCGAGCTCGCCGAACTCCAGAAAGAAGGCTGAGACACATGAACGCCTTTATGAAGACCCTGCGTTTCGTCGGGGATCTCGACGACGAATTCTACGACGACGAACGTCAACGTGATGTGTGGAACGAAGCCTCCGCCATCGGGTTTCAGCTGTTCTTGTGGACTGCGCTGATCGCCGCGGCAGTGCTTCCGTGGGTCGGCGGGAGAACCGGCGCCTTTGTTGCGCTCGGTCTTTTGATCGCCCTGTCAGCAATAACAACGTTGACTACCGGCTATTCGTGGGCGCGAGGGGTCAATCTGTACACAGCGTCGAAGATCGGGCGCATGCGAGGATTTGTTAGCGCGCTCATCATCCTGATCGGCTACTTCGGCGTCTGGGTGAAACTGCATCCCGGGCTGTCGACCGACGTGAGTTCATGGGCGGGTGGGTTGGTCGGTGGTCTCCTCGGTGGCGGAGCAGTGGCGGCCGGTATCTGGTACCTGCGCAGGCGCAACGCGAAATTCGAGAACGAGGAGATCTGAGCCCGCTCGGTTGTGGCGACAGAAGGTGACGGGCTACCTCGCTGCCGGCTGTTGCTGCGTGATGCAGTGGATGCCGCCGCCCCGCTCGAAGATGGGCCGCGCATCGACCGTCACCACTTTTCTACCCGGATACTGTTGTTGCAGAATTGATGTCGCTTCGGCGTCGTTCGGGTCGTCGTAACTGCATGCAATGACGCCACCGTTGACGACGAGGTGATTGATGTAGCTGTAATCGACAAATCCCTCGGCATCTTTCAATACCGACGGAGCGGGCACTTCCACGATCGTCCACTCGTTGCCGTGCCCGTCGTGCGAATTGCGCAACGTCTCGAGCACGAGCTTGCTCACGTCGAAATCGGGATGGGCCGGATCGCGCTGCACATGAACCATCACGGTTCCCGGCGTCGGGATAGCCGCGACGATATCGACGTGCCCGCGGGTACCGAAGCGCTGCGAGTCCCGCGTCAATCCGCGGGGTAGCCAGATGACGTGCTTCGCGCCGATGGTCCGTGCCAGTTCCGCCTCGACATCGGCTTTGGTGAGATCAGGGTTGCGACCGGGATCCAATTGCACTGTCTCGGTGACCAACACGGTGCCGGTGCCGTCGACCTGGATTCCGCCGCCCTCGTTCACCATCGGCGAAGCGATCCGCGGAACGCCCGACCGGGAAGCGACGAACTCGCCGACAGAGGAGTCCTTGTCCCACTGCGCCCAATCCTGCGCGCCCCATCCGTTGAACACCCAGTCGACGGCTGCTACGGAGCCGTCCTCGGCATGCACGAACGTTGGGCCGATATCGCGCATCCACGCGTCGTTCAACGGGGTTTCGGTAATCTCGATGTCCGCGGACAGGTACTTACGAGCAATGGCAGTCTCGGCAGGATCGACCACTACGGTCACCGGCTCGAACTCCCGAACTGCATGCGCGACGGCTGCCCACGTCGATCGGGCCTCGTCCTTCGCGGCCTCGTCGGCGCCGAGGGAGTAACCCTCGCAGGGAAACGCCATCCATACCTTCTCTTGCGGCGCGGTCTCCGCCGGCATCAGGAAGGTCATTTGACGACCGCCGTCGCTGCGTGTCCGTCGCCGTAGGGCAGTTCCGTGTCGACGGGTTCGGTCAACCGGCCGTAGGTGTCCGGCCTGCGGGTGAGCAGGAAGGGAAAGAGCTCGAGCCATTCCCGGCGCTGGTCGAGGTCGAGATCCGCCACGAGAACCGCTGGTTCGTCGCGGGGCGCCTGGACGAGTACGCGTCCGTACGGATCGGAGATGAACGAGGACCCGTAGAACGTGATCTCGCCTTCGTCGCCGCACCGGTTCGGTACCACCATGAACAGACCGCTCGCGATGCCGTTGGCGACGATGACCTGCTGCCACAACGGCTGGGTATCGAACTTCGGGAACGACGGCTCCGAGCCGATAGCAGTGGGGTAGGCCAGGATTTCGGCCCCGCCGAGGGAGTAGCTACGGGCGACCTCGGGGAACCACTCGTCCCAACAGGTCGGGAGGCCCACTCGGGCGCCGTCCAAGCCTTCCGGCGTGTAAACGGGGTAGGGCTCGTCGGTGCCTGTTTCGGGGCTCGTTGCGGGGCCGGGGCCGGGTCGAAAGTAGGTGTCCTCGTAATATCCCGCCGAGATGGGGATGTGGAGCTTCCGCGTGCGAGCCAGTAGCTCGCCCGTCGGGCCGACCATGATGGCGGTATTGAAGCCAAGCCCGTCGGCCTCTTCGGCCTTTTCGTACAGTGACGCATGGACGACGATGTTGTTCTCGCGGGCGGCCTCCGCGGCCAGGGCGAACGTCGGGCCGGTCAGCAGATTCTCGGCGTCCTTGCCGGGGTTGGCCGACGCCCGGGTATCCGCGGGGTAGCGAAGGAGAGCGATCTCCGGCAGGAACACGACCTTCGCGCCGAGGTCCGCAGCCTCCTTGATGGCGCCCATCAATTCCTGGCGTAGGGCATCGGCGTCGGGATTCCAGCGGTGTTGCACCAGCCCGACGCGCAGAGGCGTGCGGTCGCTCGGGCTTGTGCGAGTCAGCGCCTCGGGGGCGGTGAGATTGGTGAGGGTCAGCATCGGGACTCCTAGTAAAACGAATGTGATTCGTTAAGTATGGTGGACGTTTGGCCCAAGCGCAACAGCTGTGCAGAATTGCTGAAAAGTAGGAGAAAAGCTGTGGGACGACCGCCGAAACCCCTACTCGACCTCGACCGAATCACGTCGGCGGCGCTCGACCTGGTCGAGGAATCCGGCGGTTTCACGATGCCGCAGCTGGCCAAGAAGCTGAAGGTGAGCCCGTCCTCGCTGTACAACCATGTGTCGGGGCGCGACGATATCGTCGAACTCCTACGGGGCCGCGCGATGTCCGACGTCGAGATGCCCGAGGCCAAGACGCCGTGGCGCGATGCCGTCGCACAGATCGCTCGCGGTTATCGCGGGAGCTACGGCCGATACCCGCGGCTGATACCGCTGCTCACGGCGCAGGCAGTGAACAACAGTGCCGCGTTCGGGATGTACAATACGCTCGCGAAAGTTCTCACGGACGCAGGATTCAGCGCTGCAGATGTGCTGCGCGCCATCACCGTCCTCGACAGTTTTGTCCTCGGTTCCGCATTGGACCTGGCAGCTCCCGACGCGCCGTGGGAGAACAGTGCCGAGGTCGGTCAGGAATTTCGAGCCGCTCTGGATACTGCTGGAACGCGTGAAGCCCGATCCGAAGATGCCTTCGAATTCGGGCTTCACGCATTGCTTTCCGGTCTCAGTCCTCGATAACGAGCGCCGGCGTCTCCTTCTTCAGGATCTGACCCTGAAAGAATTCGGGCATCCTGACGGCGATGACGAACATGAGCACGATGCCCAGCGCGATGATGCCGACGCCGATCACGAACACCATTCCGATTCCGAACACCGCAGAACCACTGCCGAATTCGGGGTCCCACGCGTCGACCGAGGTCTGCAGGAACACCACCACCATGCCGACGCCGCCGAGCAGCGGTGCGAGGAACTTGAAGAAGAAGTTCCGCACGGAGGTGAACAGTTCCTCGCGGAAATACCACACACAGGCGAATGCTGTTATGCCGTAGTAAAAGCAGATCATCAGGCCGAGCGCGGCAATCGTATCGGTCAGAACGTTGTCGCTGACCACGCGCATCACGGCGTAGAAGCCTGCCGATGCCACGCCGGACACGATCGTCGCAAACCCGGGGGTGCTGAAACGCGGTGTGATGGAAGCGAACCTCTCCGGAATCGCCCTGTAGTGGCCCATGGCGAGCAACGTGCGCGCGGGGGAGATGAACGTCGCCTGCAGGGACGAGGCGGAGCTGCTGAGAACTGCAAGCGAGAGCAGCACCGCGAACGGCCCCATCACAGGACTCGCCAGCGCGGCGAACACATTGTCGGTGGTGTCGGGGTTCTGCAGCCCGTTGCCGGTGTCGCCCGTACCGGCGAACAACAACGTCGCGACAGCCGTCAACAGGTACAGGACGATGATGAAGAAGACGGTGACGAGTGCTGCACGCCCCGGGATCTTCGCGCTGCCCGCGGTCTCCTCGTTGACCGTCAGACACACATCCCAGCCCCAGTACATGAAGATCGACAGCGACAGACCAGCGGTGAACGCCGAGAAACTCTCGATTCCGAAGGGGTCGAACCAGCTGAGGCTGAAGCTGATGTCATCGGCGCCGTCACCCTGGCCGATCTTGACGAACGCGGCGACGATGAACCACGCCATGACCACGAGCTGGAACGTCAGCATGGTGTACTGCACGATCTTGGTTTCCTGCATCCCGCGGTAGCAGAGCCACGCGGACAATGCCATGAAGATGAGGCACGTCGCGATGTTGACAGGCTTGTTACCGGACAGGTCGGCCAATGAGTCGTTGCTGGTCACCTGCGCCAGAAACAGATAGAAGAAATCGACGGCGACGCCCGCAAGGTTCGAGAGCACAATGATGGTCGCGGCAATCAGACCCCAGCCGCCCATCCAACCTATGTAGGGACCGAATGCCTTCGATGCCCATGTGAACGACGTGCCGCTGTCCGGCTCCGCCGCATTCAACTCGCGATAGCCCAACGCCACCAACAGCATCGGGATGAAGCCGACGATGAAGATAGCCGGTAGGTGGACGCCCACCTCGGACACCGTCGGGCCGAGCGAGGCCGTCAGTGCATACGCCGGCGCGATGGTGGAGATGCCGAGTACAACGCTGGCCATCAGGCCGAGCTGGCCGGCGGACAAGCCTTTGGACTCGACCTGAATCGACTGGGACGCCTTCATGATCGATCTCCGCCGCCGCGCGGGACGACGATCATCGGGACGGGAAGCACACGAAGGATCTTCGCTGCGGTGGAACCAAGGAAGAGTCGACGAGGTTGTCCGAGTCTGCTCGAGCCGACCATCAACAGATCACCGTCGTGCCAGTCGAGCGAGGTGACGGCTTTCTCGATGCCGCTGCCCTCGGCGAGAATCGAGACAACTTCGGCGCCCTCCGGCAAAGCCGACTGCGCCCGTTGGAGGTTCTCCGTTGCCTTCGCGAGGTCACGCTCGCGCGCCGCCTTCGTCGTTGTATCCTCGCCTGCGGTGCGGCTGTCGATCGATACCAACGACAACAGACGTAGCGGTACCGATGCCGTGGTGCTCAGGTAGTACGCAGCATCTGTCAACGCCTCGGCGCCGGGACGATTTCCGACGGCGCAGGTGATCTCGCGGATTCGGCCCGCCGAGTTGTGGCGTGTTCCGCGTGGCGCAAGAGCCAGCGGCACGTGCGCGACGTGCAGCAGCTCGCTGGTGACGCTGCCGATCGCATGGCGTCCGAGTAGTCCGTCGCTCGCCGCGCCGACCACGATCATGTAGGCCTCGCGCTCGGTGGCGATGTCGATGAGGCCCTGCGCGAAGGACTCGTCGAACAGGAGATGGCCCTCGGCGGAGATGTCGGTGGGGACGAGCTTCATGGCGTCGGAAAGCCACTCGGTGGCCTGATCGACGAGGATGTTCTCGTAGGCGACTTCGACCGGTGCCTTCGACGGCACCGGCCGATCGCACGGCAGCACAATGCAGATGTCCAGCTCGGCCTGCAGGGTGCGCGCCAGGACGGCGGCGAGTGCTATCCCGTCCTCACCGCTCGGTGTTGCTTGATAGCCGACGATCAGGCGCATGGGGGTGCCCTTCTAGTGACAGGAATCGGAATCGGTGTGACACGCCTTGGGGGGAGAAGGCTGCACATCGAGGGATGGGTTGCGATCGAAGAAGCCGAACGGTTTGAGCCAGAACGAGACTGTGTCGGCGGGCATCACGGGCCAGTCCTCCGGCCTGGTGATGTGGTGGATTCCGAAGGTGTACCAGAGAACGACGTCGGTGTTCTCGATCGGCCGATCCGCCGCCGTCCACTCGGGCAGGCCGTGATCGATTCCGCTCTGGTTGACAAATTCGCCACTGGGCCAACGCTCGTCGGGAGAGTTGGGCGTCACCCACACGGTGTGGCCGATGACCTGTGCGCGCTGAAACACCGGTGACTCGGGGTTGAACATCGACGGAATCGCCGCGCCCGGAACCAGTTTGTACGCGGGATGCGTTCCGAGACCGTTGGTGACGTTGTCGTTGACGACTTTCCACGCTTTCTGCGTGTTCCAGTCGAAATCCTGTTTGCCCTCGGCCTCGGTCGTCAGCGGCGTGTTGACTTGGGTGAGCGCAAGACCGTACGGATTGTCCGGTCCCATCGGGACCTGCTGGGTCTGACTGGAATAGACGGTGTTGTGGGTTCCGTCGATGTCGAGATCGAGGCGGGCGACGAGGAAGTGCTGGTGGTAGGGCGCGTAGGTGCGGTTGTCGACCAACGTTCCGGAGGGATGGCTGCCACCCTCGGCGAAGTGAGTGACGACCATGATGCCCGTCGCCCGGACTTCGCACTCGATGCTGCCGTCCTGGTAGAAGCGCCAATAGACGAGGTATTCGTAGTTAGCGACGGTGGCGTGGAAGCTGATCGTCAGGCGGCGCATGCGCCTGACTTCGGCACCGGCGTCGTGATCGATGTGCTTCCACAGAACGGCGTTGTCTTCTTCGTGGATGCAGATGGCGTTGGTGATCGTGTAGGGCTCACCCTTGCTGTTGTGCAGCACGGCGTCGAGGTAGCGGATCTCGCCGAGGCAGTCGCAGCCCAGTTCGAGGGAGGTGGTCATGAACCCGAGACCCCACTCGCCGATGTCGAACGCCGTGCGTCGGTAGTGATCCTCGCTGTGATCGCGGTATGGAACAACCATCTCCGCGAAGGACATTCGGTTCGCCACCGACCGGACGTTGCCGTTGTCGTTGTACGTCACCGCATGCAGCGTCATGCCCTCCCGGTAGTTGAAGCCGACTCGCAGTGACCAGTTCTGCCAGGTGAGCAGGTTGCCATCGAGTTCGAACGACGGACCCTCCGGCTGAGTGATCTCGAGCGGCTTCAGCGCCGGCCGGGTGCTGGCGTTCCTGATGCGCTCCGGTATGTGCCGTGGCACATACTCGCCCATGATCTCGGGACGCTCGACGCGATAGGTATCCTCGATCTCGAGCAGTTCCATCGTGTTGACGTCGATGACGCAGTGAAATCCGCCGACCGGACCGGCGTACGGGTTCGCGCCCTCGGCAGCTTTGACCCATGTGTCGGACCAGCCGAGGCGCCTGCCCTTGTACTTCTCCGGCGTCACCGCTTCCCCGTAGGTCCACGTATCCATGAACACCAGATCGAGATCGGTGATGCCTCGATCTGCCAGTGCAGCAATGACATCGGGGTTGGCACGTAGCGCGGCGTCGGCCTCTTCCCACTCGTCGACGGTAAAGTTCGGCTGCACATCCGGGATGTGCGTCCACGATTCGGTGACGAGGTCGTCGAGTGAGACGACGGCTTTGAAGGTGGTGTTGTCGGCGGAGTTCAAGACGACCGACATTGCCCGACGAGTAGGCCGAGCGCCGCCCGAGTCGAATGCTGCGATCTCGGCCTTGAGAGGTTCGATCATCTCGATCGATGCATACCGCCAACCGTCGCCGACGCCGTGGTCGCGAGCAAGAGTGGCTGCGACCGAGATGAATTCTTCACTGTCGAGGGGGTCGAGCGGGTGGAAAGTCATGTCAGTTGGACTCCGTCGAGCTCATCACGTGCTTGAGGCGGGTGTAGTCCTCCACACCGTAAGCCGACAGGTCCTTTCCGTAGCCGGAATACTTGAATCCGCCGTGCGGCATTTCCGCGACGAGCGGGATGTGGCAGTTGACCCACACAGCTCCGAAGTCGAGGGCAGCGGACAACCTCAGTGTGCGTCCGTGATCGGATGTCCAGACGCTGGAGGCGAGGCCGAACTCGACATCGTTGGCGAGCTCGATGGCCTCGTCCTCGTCGGAGAACTTCTGGACTGTCAGGACCGGACCGAAGGTCTCCTCCTGGACAATTGGGTCGGACTGGTGCACGCCGGTGATGATGGTCGGCTCGAAGAAGAACCCGGTGTCGCCGATACGTTTTCCGCCGGTGACGATGGTGGCGTGTGGTCCGATGCCCTCCACCTTGGCGACGACCTGGCCGAAGTGATTGACATTGTTCAGCGGGCCGAGAAATGTATCGGGGTCGTCGGGGAGCCCGACCTTCAGGGTCTTGGCCTTGGCGACAAGGGCTTCGACGAGTTCGTCGTGAACGGATTCGTGGACCAGAACGCGGGTTACAGCCGTGCAGTCCTGGCCCGCATTGAAGAATGCTGCCTCGGCGATACCGTCGGCGGTCTTCGTGAGATCGACATCATCGAACACCACCGCTGGTGCCTTGCCGCCGAGTTCGAGATGCGCGCGCTTGAGCTGCTTGGCAGCACCGACCGCAACGGCGATTCCCGCGCGCACCGAACCGGTGATCGACACCAGTGCCGGAGTCTTGTGTTCGACAATCGCAGCTCCGGTGCCGCCGTTGCCCAGAACCACGTTGAAGACACCGTCGGGAATGATGCCCTTGGAGATCTTCGCCAGTACGAGAGTGCTTTCCGGGGTCGTGTCACTGGGTTTGAGGACGATCGTGTTGCCTGCGGCGAGGGCAGGGCCGATCTTCCAGATGGCCATCATGAACGGGTAGTTCCATGGGGTGACCTGCCCGACGACGCCGAGCGGTTCGCGCCTGACGTACGACGTGAAACCCTCCATGTACTCACCAGCCGACTTGCCCTCCAGCAAGCGGGCAGCACCTGCGAAGAAGCGAATCTGATCGGCGCCGACAGTGATCTCCTCGGCAGCGATCGTGGCCTTCGGCTGACCGGTGTTGCGGCTCTGCGCATCGACGAGCTCGTCGCTGGCGGCTTCGATGGCGTCGGCCAGCTTCAGCAGAACCTTTTGACGCGCGCCAGGCGTCGTGCGGCCCCAGGTCTTGAATGCATTCTTTGCCGCGGACATCGCGGCGTCGACATCGGAGGCGTCGGAGATGGGGGAGTGGGCGACCACCTGCTCGTCGACCGGATTCACCACATCGAGCAGCTCGGTGCCCGAGGGCGTCACGAACTCGCCGTCGATGTAATTCTGCAGGACCTGCACAGCCATTGTGTTCATCCCTTCACGTGTTTCAGTTCTGCAAAGCCTGCACCCGGTCCGCGGTCTTCGCTACCCGACAAGATGTCGATTCGACTGCAACGTTGCGGGACAAAGTGGCGGGGGTCACGGTACCGTCGTTTCTCATGAGCACCGAGATCGGACCAACGCAGATCGCGGACAACGTGTGGGCCTTCCTGTGGATGCCGGGGAGTTGGGGCCAGGCCAATACCGGTCTGCTGGTGGATCCCGGAAGCGCGTCGATGGTGATCGACACGGTCTGGGACACCGTTCGCGCCCGGCAGATCACCGAGGAGACAGCAATACTCGTCCGGAACGCGCCGGTCACCGAGGTGGTCAACACCCATTCCGACGGTGATCACTGGTGGGGTAACGACAGCGTGCCCGCCGGCGCGCGCATCACGACGAGTACCGCGTCCCTGCATGCGATGAAGGAGGAAACGCCGCCATCGGGCGTACAAGCCTTCGCTTCGCTCGGATCGCTCGTGGGCTGGGTGCCAGGCCCACTCGGCGCGATGGGCAGCTACATGAACCTCATTCGGGGCGATGCAGCGTTCCCGAAGAAACGCCCGCGGCTGCCGGACCATTCGTTCGATGTGACCGAGGAGATCCAGGTCGGAGCTCAGGAGGTCCGTTTGCGGTATCTGGGGCCTGCGCACACCGTCGGCGATCTCATCGCTCATGTGCCCGGCGCCGGGGTCGTGTTCACCGGTGACCTTCTCTTCGTCGGGTCGACGCCGATCCTGTGGCACGGTCCGCTCGGCAACTGGATCGACGCGATCGATCATCTGCTCTCGCTCGACGCTGCGACCTACGTGCCGGGGCATGGTCCACTCTGTTCCGGCGTGGAGATCCGGGCGCTGCGCGAGTACTGGATGTGGGTCGAGGCGGCGGGGCGCGAACATTTCGATGCCGGTGTCGAATCGGCGCATGCCGCGCGAAATATGATGCACTCGGCAGAGTTCGAACAGTTTGCCTCGTGGGATTCACCGGAGCGTCTGGTGCTCAGCCTGTCGACTCTGTACCGCCTGTGGAAGGGCGAGCCTGCCGCCCCGCCCACTCTCGCCCGCCGAGCCCGAGCCTTCGCCGACGCGGGAGCGCTGGTGAAAGAATAGCGCTGATTTACGGAGTGAAGATCAGCGCACGAGGTATGGGGACACCGAACTGCGGTGCTCGTCGATGTCGAGTTCCTTGCCAAGAGGAGGAAATGCTCGCTGCGGACAATTCGAGCGTTCGCAGACCCGGCATCCTGCGCCGATGGGGGTTGCTACAGCCGAGCCCAGCACATCGAGGCCGTCGGCGTACACCAGTCGAGCCGCGTGGCGGATCTCGCAACCGAGTCCAATCGCGAACGTCTTGCCCGGCTGGCCGTAACGCGCCGCCCGACGCTCGACGGTCCGCGCGATCCACAGGTAGCTTCGGCCGTCGGGCATCTCGGCAATTTGCGTCATGATCTTGCCGGGATAGGCGAACGTCTCGTACACGTTCCACAACGGGCAGGTGCCGCCGCTCGACGAGAAGTGAAACCCGGTGGCAGACTGCCGCTTCGACATGTTGCCTGCCCGATCCACCCGCACGAACGAAAACGGAACTCCGCGAAGCTTCGGTCGCTGCAAGGTGGAGAGTCGATGGCAGATCGTTTCGAAACTGACCGAGAAGAACGCCGACAGCCGCTCGATGTCGTACCGGAAATCCTCGGCCACGTCATGGAACTGGTGATAGGGCAACACCGTTGCCGCAGCGAAGTAGTTCGCGAACCCGAGCTTGGCGAGCTTGCGCGATTCATCGCTCGTGAAGCCGCCCTCGTCGACCATCTTGTCGAGCAGATCCGCGCATTCGAGGTATGCCAACTCGGCCGCGAACTTGAACACCTTCTGCCCGCCCGACAGATGTGGCGAGATCTCGAGCAGACGCGTGACGGGGTCGAAACGGTGCAGGACGTTCTCACCGAGATCGATGCGATTGACTATCTGAACCTCGTGGACCGACTGCAGACGTTTCGCGATCTCACCACCTACATCCGCGCGATGGAACCGGATCCGCGAGGTCAGTTCCTCGGCGGCAGTGTCCAGCTCGTGTAGATAGTTCTGACGCTGATAGAAGTAATCGCGCACTTCCTCGTGCGGTTTGCTGATCGAACCGCTCCCGCTCCCGTCGGCGAAACGCTCCTCGGTAGCTGCGGCGAGTTGAGCCGTCGTATTGCGGTAGCGGCGGTGCATGTTCACCATCGCGCGGGCGAGCTGCGGGTGCGAGGACACCATCTGGGCGATCTCGTGTGCGTCGGCGACGATGCCCATGTCCTGATCCAGCGCGACCTCGCGTAGTTCCGCGACGAGGCGGGTGTCGTCCTCGGACGAAAAGAACGACGTGTCGACGCCGAACACCTCGGAGATACGCAGCAGCACAGGCACAGTCAGTGGACGGACGTCGTGTTCGATCTGGTTCAAGTAACTGGCCGAGATCTCGAGCTGACCGGCAAGAGCTACCTGGCTCATCTTCCGTTCGGTACGCAGCTGTCGCAGCCGTGCGCCGACGAAAGTCTTGGACATGGGCACCAGGCTACGCCTGCGAAGACGCAGGCTACGCCTGCGAAGACGCTGCTTAGCAACGTTGGCTTGGGCGGGTCCGCGTCACGATTCGGCTTCCGCGTCACAATTCGGCAGTCCAGGGGAACAGAACGTTGGAGATGGGCGTATACCGGTATACGTGCTTGTTCGCACAGGTAATTAAGAGGGAGACGCTCATGTCAGACAATCTTCGTGAAATTGCACGCGATGCACTCGTGTTGGTCACCGGCGTCGTGCTGGTGGCGTCGACCATCTGGCTGCCGGTCGGTGGAGACACCGGAGTCTCCGGAGCCATTCTCATCCTTGGAATGATTTCCGCCGGAACAGCTCTGTGGGCAATGTCGAGCGCATCGAGGTCGAGCCACTGGGCGCACGTCGCGCTCGGGCTGATGCTCGCACTCTCGCCTGTACTGCTGGCCTTCCCCGCGGGATTGATGACAGCCGATATGTTCGCGCTCGTCGGTGGTGTGATCATCGCAGCCGTCGGTGTACTCGGCGTCCTGTCCAGCCAGCGTCGGGTGGCAGGGGAGAGCACTCTCGTCGCCTCATCTGTCTCGGGTTCGTCTGTCTCGGGTTCGTCGGCCAGGGTTCGGATGCCCGCACAGCAGTAAGTCTTTTCTGCACAACGCACGTGCATGTGCGGGATCGGGTGTCGATAGACCCCGTCTCCCGCAGATGCACGTGCGTTTGTTTGTGGAGACGGGTCGAAGCTGCCATTGAGGAGAGGCGAGGTGAGGTGAGGTGATTGCAGTCACACCTACCTGCTCTTCTGGCTCGATTCAAACGTTAAACAAACCATATGGTCGGTGCAGGTTATCCGACAGGGTGGGTTTGAGTTAATTGCGTTCATGAACTGCGGTTTCGCACTACTGGCGAGTAACCGGCACCGTCCGATCGGCGAGGTTTGCGCAACGCAAATCTTTGCAACGTTAGCAAGCATCTGTGAAAACGTAGCCGAGGTTGGCACTAGCAACAGGTAGACGGGCCTTTTTGCGTGTGCCATTGTTTTAAGGAATACCCGCAGGGCCTGGCAACGGTGTGAAGAATTTCGCTCGAGCCGGCCGATACAGAATCAGAAATTAGAGACTGGAGCTGACGATGTCGACCACCGGCACCCCGAAGACCACCGAAGAGATCCAGAAGGATTGGGACACCAACCCTCGCTGGAACGGCGTGACACGTAACTTCACCGCCGAGCAGGTTTCCCTGCTGCAGGGCACCGTCATCGAAGAGGCAACTCTCGCTCGTCGTGGCTCGGAGATCCTCTGGGATCTCGTCAACAACGAGGACTACATCAACTCGCTGGGCGCACTGACCGGCAACCAGGCCGTTCAGCAGGTCCGCGCAGGACTCAAGGCCATCTACCTGTCCGGCTGGCAGGTCGCCGGTGATGCCAACCTCTCCGGCCACACCTACCCGGACCAGAGCCTCTACCCGGCCAACTCGGTGCCGTCCGTCGTTCGCCGCATCAACAATGCACTGCTGCGCGCCGACGAGATCGCCAAGGTCGAGGGTGACTCGTCCGTCAGCAACTGGCTCGCACCGGTCGTCGCAGACGCCGAAGCCGGCTTCGGTGGCGCACTGAACGCATACGAGCTGCAGAAGGCCATGATCGCGGCCGGTGCCGCTGGTGTCCACTGGGAGGATCAGCTCGCTTCGGAGAAGAAGTGCGGCCACCTCGGTGGCAAGGTCCTCATCCCGACCCAGCAGCACATCCGCACCCTGACCTCGGCACGCCTCGCGTCCGACGTCGCCGACGTCCCGTCGGTCATCATCGCCCGCACCGACGCCGAGGCTGCAACCCTCATCACGTCCGATGTGGACGAGCGCGACCAGCAGTTCCTGGACGGCACTCGCACCGCCGAGGGCTTCTTCGGCGTGAAGAACGGCATCGAGCCGTGCATCGCTCGTGCGAAGGCATACGCGCCGTACGCGGACCTCATCTGGATGGAGACCGGTGTTCCGGATCTCGAGGTCGCAAAGAAGTTCTCCGAGTCCGTGCGCAGCGAATTCCCGGACCAGCTCCTCGCGTACAACTGCTCGCCTTCGTTCAACTGGAAGGCGCACCTGGACGACGCGACCATCGCGAAGTTCCAGAAGGAGCTCGGCGCGATGGGCTTCAAGTTCCAGTTCATCACGCTCGCAGGCTTCCACTCGCTCAACTACGGCATGTTCGACCTGGCACACGGCTACGCCCGCGAAGGCATGACCGCGTTCGTCGACCTGCAGGAGCGCGAGTTCAAGGCTGCAGAAGAGCGCGGCTTCACCGCTATCAAGCACCAGCGTGAGGTCGGCGCAGGCTACTTCGACCGCATCGCCACCACGGTCGACCCCAACACCTCGACGGCAGCTCTCAAGGGCTCCACCGAAGAGGGCCAGTTTCACTGATCCGCTCTGCCTAACGAGAACCGGGGAGCTGACGTGACCAGCGAAAATATTCAACGTGTAGGCATCATCGGCGCCGGACAGATGGGCGCCGGCATCGCAGAGGTTTGCGCACGTGCCCACGTCGATGTGCTGGTCTACGAACAGACTCGTGAGCTGACGGCCGCAGGACGCGCACGCATCCTGCGGTCGTTGGACCGCGGTGTCAGCAGCGGCAAGATCACCGAGCGCGAGCGCGAGCAGGCGGCCTGGCGGTTGCGGTTCACGTCCGATCTCAGTGATTTCGCCGACCGTCAGCTGGTCGTCGAAGCAGTATTGGAAGACGAGAAGGTCAAGGCCGACATCTTCGCCGAGCTCGACGCTGTGGTGACGGACCCGAACGCGGTTCTCGCGTCCAACACCTCATCCATCCCGATCATGAAGTTGGGCATTGCGACCAAGGCGCCCGATCGCGTTGTCGGAATGCACTTCTTCAACCCGGTGCCTGTGCTCCCACTCGTGGAGCTCGTCACCACGCTCAAGACAAGCCAGGCCGTCGCCGAGCGAGCCGAGAGGTTCGCAAGCGATGTTCTCGGCAAGCAGGTCGTTCGGTCATCCGATCGCGCAGGCTTCGTTGTCAACGCGCTGTTGGTGCCTTACCTGCTCTCGGCCATTCGCATGGTCGAGTCCGGGTTCGCTACCAAGGAAGACGTCGACAAGGCGACTGTGCTCGGGCTCGCGCACCCGATGGGTCCGTTGGCTCTTGCAGACCTCGTCGGGCTCGACACCGTGAAATCCATTGCCGATTCGATGTACTCGGAGTTCAAGGAGCCGTTGTTCTCGGCGCCGCCGCTCCTGCTGCGGATGGTCGAGGCAGGCCTGGTCGGCAAGAAGACCGGATCCGGTTTCTATCAGTACGAAAATGGCCGCGTCGCAAAATAGGCGCTCCCCGCATGTGAGTGCTAATACACACCCTGATGTGTATTCCCACTCACGTGCGGCGCAGCCGCCTTCGAGCATCCTCGGCTACCCGAGGATCGGGCCGCGACGCGAGCTGAAGCGCGCCCTCGAGGACTATTGGCACGGCCAAAGCACGTCGGCGGGCACGAGCAGGGCTGCTCTGGAAGCTGTCGGCCGCTCCATCCAGGAGGACACCTGGAGCGAGCTGCATGCAACCGGGTTGACTCAGGTCCCCGGTAATACCTTCTCGTTCTACGATCACGTGCTCGACGATGCCCTCCTGTTCGGTGCCGTTCCAACGCGCTTCAAATCCCTTCAGAATCAGCAGCATCCGCTGGATTTCTACTTCACCCTTGCTCGCGGCAATCCGGATCTTCCGCCGCTGGAGCTGGTGAGGTACTTCGATACCAACTACTTCTATCGTCAACCGGAAATCGACGAGACGACGGAATTCTCGCTGCACGCACAATCACTCGTCGACGAGTTCGATCGAGCCTTGGCTCGCGGTATCGAGCTGCGCCCCGTCGTCCTCGGTCCTCTCTCGCTTCTGCTGATCTCCAAAGCGGCACCCGGTGCAGCAGAGGGATTCTCGCCGCTCGATCGACTGGATGACCTGCTGACTCAGTATTGCGCCCTGTTCGAGTTGCTCGCCAAACGTGGCGCCACGTGTATTCAGCTCGACGAGCCCGCGTTCACCGGCGAACGAACCGAATCCGAACTTGCAGCGCTCAAAAGTGCGTACACCGCATTGTCGACGACGGCCGTGCGCCCTCGCCTCCTCGTGACGGGCCAGTACGGATCGCTCGGTCCTGCGCTGCCGATCCTCGCCGCGACCGAGATCGAGGCCATCGGTCTCGATCTCGTTGCCGGACGGCTCGGGCCCGAGGAGCTTGCCGCGATCCCCGGTATGACGGGCAAGCGCCTCTATGCCGGAGTCATCAACGGACGCAACGTGTGGCGAGCCGATCGGCTCGTCGTGCTGGACTACCTGGAGCGGCTCAGAAAGGTGTGTCCCGACCTCGTGGTCTCCACGTCGTCGACACTTCTTCACGTCCCTTACGACGTATTGTCCGAATACGACGTCGACGGCAACGTCGCCGACCGCCTCGCCTTCGCGAAGCAGAAGGTCGGCGAAGTCGTCGCACTTGCCACAGCACTCGCCGATGGACCGTCGGACAAATGGCGCAAGAGACCGACCGAGGTGCACTTCAACCAGAAGCACGCAGTTCGTCATCGCATCTACAACATCACCGACGACATGCGAGTCCGTGCGCCGTATTCCGAGCGCAAGATCGCACAGGGCACGAAGCTCGACCTACCGCTCGTTCCGTCGACGACGCTCGGTTCCTTCCCTCAATCCACCTCGATGCGCCAGGCGAGATACGAACTGGGACAGGGCCGTATCACCGAAGAGGACTACCGCAAGCAAGTCGAAAGCGAGATCGAGGAAGTCATCCGATTGCAGGAGGACATCGGTCTCGACGTTCTCGTCAACGGCGAGGTCGAGCGCAACGACATGGTGCAGTTTTTCGCCGAAGCGCTCGAGGGGTTCGCCGTCACCACCAACGGCTGGGTGCAGGCCTACGGTTCACGATGCGTCCGGCCACCGATCCTGTACGGCGATGTCGCACGAGAAAAGCCGATGAGCGTCGAGTGGACGGCGTTCGCCCAGTCGTTGACGGACAAGCCGGTCAAGGCGATTCTCACTGGACCCGTAACGATGTTGGCTCGTTCGTTCGTCCGTCAGGACCAGCCGCTCTACGAGACTGCCGACCAGGTTGCACTCGTAATCCGCGACGAAATTGCGGACCTGGAAAAGGCAGGAATTTGCATCGTACAAGTCGACGAGCCGGCCCTGCGTGAGCTGCTTCCGTTGCGCGAGAAAGGGCGTGAGGAGTACCTGCGATGGTCGGTCGCGGCGTTCCGATTGGCAACGGCCGGTGCGCGGCCCGAGACTCAGATCCATACGCATCTTGCATACTCGACCAGGGCGTCGGTGGTCGACGCCATCGAAAAGCTCGACTGCGATGTCACAGCTGTCGTCGCGACCAGATCGATCACGTGGGTACTCGGCGCGCTGGCCGAGAACGTGCTCAGTCACGGCGTCGGACCCGGCATCTACGAGAGCCGTTCGGCGCGAATCCCGGACATCGACGAGCTCGACGAGCTACTCACCCAAGCCTCGAAGACCATCGATATCGATCGGCTGTGGGCCAACCCGGACGGCGGTCTCAAAACGCGACACTATTGGCAACTCGAACCATCACTGCGTAACTTGGTGGCAGCGGCGCGACGGGTGCGCCGACGCGCAGAACAGGGGAATTTGAAGTGAGCAAGTCGAAGAAGTCGGGTGGGTTTCTCCCCAAGGCGTTCGGGATCGGATTGGCTGCCACAGGTGCTGCCCACTTCGTAGTCCCCGAGGCGTTCATCGGCATCACCAAACGTCCGTTCCCGAAGGACACCTCGGACTGGATCACCCGCAACGGTGCCACGGAACTCGCGGTCGGCGCAGCCATCGCATACCCGAAGACTCGTAAGCTCGGCCTGGCCGGTCTCGGCGCATATGTCGGCTGGCTGGGCTACAACATCGCACGCAACAGCTAGCCACGCTGTTGCACATCACTCCCTCGAGTCGGGAATGCCCTGCTCGTGGGAGTGTCCGTGTTGCATCATTACCAATGCGTAGGTAGCAATGTACATATGACTTCAGCTACCGCTTATTCAGCGACGTCCGCCGACGCCCCACTCGAGAAGGTCACCATCGAGCGGCGTGAACTCGGTCCGAACGATGTCCTCATCGAGGTCAAGTTCGCCGGCATCTGCCACTCCGACATTCACACGGCGCGTAACGAATGGGGCGGCACCACCTACCCCGTCGTACCCGGCCACGAGATCGCGGGAATTGTCTCCGAGGTCGGCTCCGGCGTGTCCAAGCACAAGGTCGGCGACCGCGTCGGCGTCGGCTGCTTCGTCGACTCCTGCGGCAAGTGCGACGCCTGTCTTGCAGGTGAAGAGCAGTACTGCACCAAAGGCGTCACCGCGACCTACAACTCCAAGCTGCCCGACGGCTCCATCAGCCAGGGCGGTTACTCCACACACATCGTCGTCACCGAGGGCTTCGTACTTTCCATTCCTGAGGGCATCGAGCTCGATGTCGCAGCGCCGCTGCTGTGCGCGGGCATCACCCTGTACTCGCCGCTCAAGCACTGGGGTGCAGGTCCTGGCAAGAAGGTCGCCATCATCGGCATGGGCGGACTCGGCCACGTCGGCGTCAAGATTGCTCACGCGCTGGGAGCCGAGGTCACTGTACTGAGCCAGTCCCTCAGCAAAGAGGAAGACGGCAAGCGTTTCGGCGCCGATCACTACTACGCCACCTCTGACAAAGAGACGTTCAAGAAGCTGCGCGGTGAGTTCGACCTGATCATCAACACCGTGTCGGCCGAGATCGACATGGACAAGCACATGTCCCTGCTGGCCATCAACGGCTCGCTTGTGATCCTCGGGCTACCTTCGGAGCCGATCAAGGTTCGCGGATTCACCCTCGCGGCCAACCGTCGTAGCCTCGCTGGATCGATGGTCGGTGGCATCGCGCAGACGCAGGAAATGCTCGACTTCTGCGCCGAGCACCAGATTGGCGCCGAAATCGAGACCATCCCGGCCGACAAGATCAATGAGGCCTACGAGCGCGTGTTGAAGAGCGATGTTCGCTACCGTTTCGTGATCGACGCGAAGACTTTCTGAGCGAAATAGTTACCGCGGGCCCAACCGTGCGGGCGTAACGTAAGAATTCAGGTCGGACGACTATCTCTTCATATGGAGAGGGACTCGACATGAAACTCAATACGTTCGCTGGTTGGGCGGGCTACGGGTTGTTCGTGCTCGCTATCGCGTCACTGGGAGTTTTCCTGGCCGCCGCTGGCTATGGGTACGGAACTCTCGCGATCGCTGCTGGCTGTATTTGCGTGGTCGCAATCGCTTGCGCAATGGGTCTGGTCGGTGGAGTGATCAAACATGATCACACACTCCACCGCCAGACTCCGCGGCTGCTCTAGGTCTAACTGTCGGCCAGGCGCTTCTTTTCCACCTCGATGTCGAAATCGGCAGGTGGCCAGTCGAGTTCGAATTTTTCCAGCGCGTCGATCAACAGCTCGGTCACAGCCAGCCTGGCATACCACTTCTTGTCGGCCGGAATGACAAACCACGGCGCATGATCGGTGTTGGTGCGATCGATGACGCGTTGATAAGCAGTTCGGTACTGCGGAAGGAAACCGCGCTCGGTGACGTCGCCCGGGTTGTACTTCCAGTGCTTGTCCGGTCGGTCGAGGCGCTCCTGGAGGCGAGTGCGCTGCTCTTCCGGTGAAACGAACAGTGCGACCTTCACGATGACGGTTCCCTCTTCGGACAGTTCCTTCTCGAACGCGTTGATCTCGTCGAAGCGCGGCTCCCACACTTCGCGGGGAACGAGGTCGTGCACGGCGACCACCAGAACATCCTCGTAGTGCGAGCGATCGAAGACACCGATCCGTCCGCCTCGCGGCAGCGCATTGCGGATACGCCACAAGTAATGGTGCTGGCGTTCTTCTTTGGTCGGAACACCGAACGACGCCAGGTCGATGCCTTGCGGATCGACCATTCCGATGACGTGGCGAACCATCCCACCTTTTCCGGCAGTGTCCATGCCCTGTAGAACCAGCAGAATCGATCGAAGATCCCCGGTGCGGCCGTTGGCGAACAGCTTTTCCTGCAGTGCGGAAAGGAATTCACCGCGCTCCGCCAGCAGTGCTTGACCGTCGACCTTCTCACCGTCGAATCCTGGGGTCAGCGCGAAATCGATATCGTCGACGCGGGTATCGTCCGTCGCCCTGAGGATCTCGGCTGCAGGCGTCGACCAAAAGTTCTTGCTCTTCTTCGAATGCTTGGCCATTTGCCGACCCTAGTCGCATCGCGCCTTCGTGCAGTTAACCTTGAGAGCATGGCTCCGAAACTGGCATCAGCAGAATCCGTCGAGCGCAAGCGGTTGCTCGAATTCGTCGAGGTTCGTCATCGCTCGACACTGATAACGCACAAGCGCGACGGCGGACTTCAGGTCTCACCGGTCACGTCCGGGCTCGATTCCGAGGGGCGCATCGTGATCGCCTCCTACCCCGAGCGCGCCAAGGTCGCGAACATCCGGCGGAACTCCGCGGTCACGGTGTGCGTGCATTCCGATGAGTGGAACGACGCCTACGTTCAGATCGACGGCACCGCAGAGATCCTCGACGTGCCCGACGCTGTCGAACCGCTCGTCGAATATTTTCGCAGCATCGCGGGGGAGCATTCGGACTGGGACGAGTACCGCGAGGCAATGCAGAAACAGGGAAAGTCGTTGATACGCATCACGATCGAGTCCTGGGGTCCCGTCGCCGAAGGAGGATTTCCTCCGGGAAGGATGTAACAAGCCCCCGGGAAGGATGTAACAAGCCCTCCAGGGAGGATGCGACAAGCCCCCGGCGAGGTGAGACCAGCTCTCAGCAGTTGCTCGGTGCCGGAAGGCCGGCGAAGCGGTCGGCGATCCAGGTCTCGAGGAGAGGCCCCGGGTCCACGGAGTGGCCCTGTCCTTCCATGCGGACGCGCAGGACTGTGTCCCCGTACCCGCAGGCCCGTCCGAGCGCGGTCTCGGTCCAGGCAGGCCGCACGATATCGTCGGCGCTGCCGTATACGGCGAGGATCGGTGCTGCCGATGCGGCTTTGGGGAGCGAGTAGTCCTGGAGCCGAGAGGTGAGTCGGTCGGCGGCGGTGGGGCTCGACGCCGTGGTGTCGCCGATCTGCAACTGTGCTGCGGCAGCGACCCTGGCCGGGGCGCTCTCGGGCCCGCACGAGATCAGGGCATCGGCTTTTTGTTCGAGCACGCCGTGCAGATGGTTCGAGGGGTCGATCGTCGGGTCGACGACGGCTGCACCTTCGACGATCATCGGATAGAGCGATTGTTGTCCCCCGGACAGGGTGGAGGTCTGAGCTTGCGCGACCACTGGCGAGATATCCAGTGCTGGTGCGAGAACGGCCGTGCCGACGAGATCGAGACCTTCTCCGTAGATATCGTCGAATTCTCCTGCAGCCCAGGCTGCTTGGCCGCCTTGTGAGGTGCCGGCGGCGAGCCACCGTGTCGAGAGTGATGGATCGAGATTGCGCGCGGCGCGGACGGAGTCGGTGACGTCGAATCCTGCGGTTCGTGGTTCCAGATAGGGGTGCCCAGGCCCGTCGACGATGCTCGAGAGACCTTGATAATCGGTGTAGGCAACGGCATATCCATGTTGTAGCAGAAAGGATACGGCGCCGGCGTCTCCGGCGAGCTGCGGTGTCTCGGTCGGGGCGCACCCGTTGGCGATCCCGACGGTGCCGTGCGCGTACGCGACGACGGGACGACCGCCCGCGGGCGGCGCACCGCGCGGTACGAACAGAGCGCCGCTCACTTCGGTCTGCTCGCCCGTTACGCCCGACACCGAGTGGTAGACGAATGTGGTTGCCGTGGCGCCCGCCGGAAACGCGGCCGGGTCGAAAACGGTGTTCGTCGTGCTCGACACGATGGTCCCTCGCGCGGCCGCTGTTTCGGCGGTGACGGTGGGCAACGCCGTCGAGTAGGCATCAACGCTGGTTACCGGCGAGCTACACGCGACAACCAGTGCCACGCAGGCCACTGTTGCGGAACGCACGACTACGGTTGTCGCCGTTCGGAATTGTCGTGTCGCTGAGTCGTGCACGGAATGAATCAAAGCACGATTGGTCCGCCTGTGACCAACGACTTCCCGTTTCGGGCCGGCGATGCCTGAGACTGTGAGTGTGTCTGGTGGTGGTGCCGTTCGTTTCCAAGGCTACGCAGGCATATCAGCCTTCAGCGAAGCTGCGAACAGAGGAACAGCGTTCTCGATTGCATACCGAGTCCCCGCTGCGGATGCACTGGAGAATGCGTTGTTGAGGTCCGGGTCGCCGAGTACAACCATGCGTCCGTCGCGGGCGGACGGGAGTCCCTGGATGGAAGGATCGTTCGTAATCGCGTCGGCACCGCTGAAGATCGGGAACATGACAGTCAGATCGGAATCGAGCTGCGCAACGTTCTCGGCGGAAAGATCGATCGCGAACTTGCCCGGCTGCGCTTGCGAGGCGATCGTGGGGGAGTTGGTGAACCCGAGCTTCTTCATGAACTCGACGCGGGTGTCGCCGTCGACGTAGGCGCCGAGTTGGCCGCTGTAGAGGGTCCCGACGGCGACGGACTTGCCGTCGAACTCGGGGTTGTCGGCGACCGCCGCGTCGAAATCCGTCGTGGTCTCACTGACGAGCGTGTGGCCCTGCGCTTCCTTGCCCAGTGCTTGCGCGACGAGTTCGGTCTGCCCGTCCCACGTTGTGCTGTAGGCGATATCGGTGCCGACCGGCGCTCCGACGGTGGGTGCCAGTGCGGAGAGCTTGTCGTAGGTGGCCTGATCGTTGGTGCTGCGCGTCCACAGGATCAGATCGGGATCGAGCGCGGCGACCGATTCGATGTTCACGTCGTACGTGCCGAGCATGGTGGGCGGCGTGGTGTAGGACTCGTCGACCCATGGGCCAAGGCCGTCTCCGCCGACAGCGAGCCAGTCGCTGGCGCCGACGGGCTCGACGCCGAGGGCAAGGGCAGTTTCGGCATCGGACCATCCGAGCGCAACCACACGCTGCGGGTTGGACGGCACGGTGACGTCGCCGAAAATGGTGGACACAGTTGCACCGTCGGCAGCGGCGCCCGAGTCGGAGCTGCATGCGGACATCGTCAGGGCGGCGACGACCACCGCAGAGACGAGGAGAACGAGGCGAGATTTGCGCATAGGTAACGCTAACCTATGCGAAGGCTATGCGGAGAACTGGTCCACCAAGGCGGCGCAGAAGGCAGGCAGGTCGCCAGGGTTGCGGCTCGAGATCAACCCGTTGTCCACAACAACTTCTTCGTCGACGACGATTCCGCCTGCGTTGCGGATATCGGTGCGAATGCTGGGGTACGACGTCAATGTTCGACCGCGAACCACGTCAGCCTCGACGAGAATCCACGGACCATGGCAGATGACGCCTACCGGTTTGCCCGCCGTGACGAATTGCCGTACGAACTCGACTGCATCGCTGTCGGTGCGCAATGCGTCCGGGTTGGTTGTGCCGCCGGGGAGGATCAGGGCATCGAAGTCGTCGACGGAGACGTCCGCGACAACGCGGTCGACGGCGAAGGTGCTGCCTGCCTCCACGTCGTTGTTCATCGCTTGGATGTCGCCGTGCGTCAGCGCCACGAGAGTTGTTGTTGCGCCCGCGGACTCGACGGCGCTGCGCGGTTGTACCAGCTCGACTTCTTCGACGCCGTCGGTCGCAAGAATGGCGACACGACGTCCGCTCAACGGTGAATTACTCATGATGTGAGGGTGACCGTCTGCCGAAACTCTCAAACCGAGCCGCACGACTTTTCGAACCGGATGTCATGGGTAGTCTCGATTCATGGCAACCGATTTCACCGAATCCAGTCCCGAAGTACCCGCGGAAGACCGAGTGGAGGAGGCTGCGCGCCCGTCGCCGACGCCGACGTCAATCCCCATCGAAGCGGACTCCGCCGACGTCCTGGCGCAGAACATGGAAGTCCCGCTCGACGACGACGACAGGGACGAGCGCTAACTGTCCTGCGCGGGCAATTCGTCGACCAGTGGGTGCGGCAGCGACTTGAATTTCGACGGTGAGCCGTTGGCCGAGGCGACGCCATGAATGCCACCCCACGTCATCATGACGAGGTAGTCGATCAGATCTTCCGCGGACATCGACTTGTTCGAGATCCACCAGTGCGTCGCCAACTGAATGGCTCCCACGATCGCGAACGCCCAGGGCACCGAACCACCGGAGTCCATTTCGCGCACCCGTAGACGCTCGCCGAGGACAGTGGCGAGCAATTCGGCGATCATCCGCTCGGACTCGGCCACCACATCGCGATTGCTGCCGGCGTTGTTCGCCATGACGTAGAGGTAGACCTCGGGGTCGGTGGCGACGGTCTCGACGTAGGCCCGGATGACGGCTTGGGTGAGGTGGTACTCGTCGAGGTCGCCCGAAATCGCGAAATAGATGCGCGGCGCGAGTGTGGTCTCGACGTATCGCGTCATCGTCGCGTTTGTCAGATCGTTCTTGTCGGTGAAATACCGGTACAGAACGGTTTTCGAAATTCCGATCTCCGACGCGATCTCGTCCATCCCGATCTCACGTCCACGCGCCCGGATCGCTGCCAGTGTGCCGTCGACCAGTTCTTCGCGTCGCGCGATCTTGTGCTCGCGCCACCGACGCTTGCGTCCGTCGGGCTTCTCGGCCTTGTCAGCCGTGTCTGCTTTCGAATCCGTCTCGGGTATTTCCCCTGCTGTTGCACTGCTTGATGTCGCATTTCTCGCCACGTGTTTCCCGCCGTATCCCATCGACTTCTTTATGCCTTCTCTATGCCGCACAGCTTAGGCGTCGGGTCGTTCCAACGCCTAAGCTGCGGTTGGTCGAGGTTTGCAACTCTGTATGACGGGCACAATGGCGATTGTGCAACTGATGAATTTCGACGACGCCACGAAGCGGCGAGACCTTCGCAAGATGAAGTTTGTGGCTACCGGCTTTCTCGCCTTCGCGACGGTGGTCTACCTGATCTGCCGCTGGCAGGAATCGAAGGGTGCGGGGGAGTGGGTCGGCTACGTCCGAGCCGCATCCGAGGCGGGCATGGTCGGCGCGCTGGCAGACTGGTTCGCGGTGACCGCGTTGTTCAAGCATCCGCTCGGCATTCCGATCCCGCACACGGCGATCATCAAGAAGAAGAAAGATCAGCTCGGGTCTTCGCTCGGCTCCTTCGTCGGGAACAATTTTCTTGCACCCGATGTGGTGTCCGAGAAGGTGCAGTCGGCGCAGATTCCGCTGCGGCTCGGGACGTGGCTTGCCCAGCCGGACAACGCCGAACGTGTCGCGGCCGAGTTGGCGACGGTGCTGCACGGAGTCGTCGAGGTGCTCAACGACGAGGACATCACGCAGGTCATCGACAACACGATCGTGCGTCGACTAGCGGATCCACAGTGGGGTCCGCCCATTGGCCGCGTGCTCGATGAGCTGATCAAGGAGAACCGCCAACTTCCGTTGATCGACATGCTCGCCGAACGCGCTCATCAATGGGCACTCGGCAGTGCGGAGACGGTGGAGCGCGTCGTCTCGCGTGACTCACCGACGTGGTCGCCGAAATTCGTCGACGCGCTTCTCGGGGAGAAGATCTACAAGGAACTCGTCGAGTTCACCTGGAAGATTCGGTCGAATCCGCAACACGAACTGCGTCTTGCCGCCAACAAGTTCCTCGTCGACTATGCGCACGATCTTCAGCACGACCCGGCCACCGTCGAAAAGGCCGAGTCTCTCAAGGCTCAGATCATGGGGCGCGAGGAGATCACCGGACTTGCAGCCGCCACCTGGAAGGTAGCCAAGCGGCTCATCACCGAATCCGTCGACGATCCGACGAGCACCCTGCGTCGCAAGGTCAGCGAGAACGTTGCGATGTGGGGCGCACGAATTCGCGACGACGACGATTTGCGCGGCAAAGTCGACGGCTGGCTGCTCGGCGGCGCCCGGTACATTGCGTCCAATTACGCGGATGAGATCACCGCGATCATCACCGACACCGTCGCACGCTGGGACGCCGAAGAGGCGAGCAGCAAAATCGAGCTCCAGGTGGGACGGGATCTGCAGTTCATTCGCATCAACGGCACGGTGGTCGGATCGCTGGCCGGGCTCGCGATCTACGCGCTGTCGAATCTGCTTTTCTAGGACGGCTGCGCTGCCCGTGCGTGCTTTGCGACCCTCCTGTGTTTCGAAGCGCTCACGGGGGTTAGCTGAGTGCTTGCAATAGTTAGCACCCTTGGGTAACCTCGGTCGGGTACGCAACGGAACCACAAGTTTCGATAAGCGAATCGAGTGGTGAGTATGACCCCCAACAACGACGAACATCTCGACAGTCAGGGGATAGTCGCCAAGGTGTCCGAGGCGACGGAGGTAGTCGCTGAGGCGAGTGATCTCGTCGCAAGCGTCGTGACCACCGCGGCGTCGGACATCGGCAGTTACATCCGCAGTCAACGCGAGGCCGCGCAGGTTTCCATGCGGCAACTCGCGTCGAGGGCGGGGGTGAGCAATCCGTATCTCAGTCAGATCGAGCGCGGACTCCGCAAACCATCCGCCGACGTGCTCGCACAGATCGCCAAGGGTCTGCGCGTGTCATCGGAAGCTTTGTACGTACGGGCCGGGTTCTTGGAAGAACGTCCACACGGTCCAGTTCGAGACGCGTTGCTCGGCGACACCGAGATCACCGAACGGCAGAAGCATGTGCTGATCGAGATCTACGACTCGTTCCGTCGCGAGAACGAGCAACCGCAGAAGGCCGGCGGATCCGCAGGAGTCGCTCGGACCGAACCAGATCTACCTACCGACCAGAGACTTGCCCAAACACCGGAACCACCCATACAGGAGTCTTCCCAATGACAGATCCCAAGAACTTCGATCTCCAGACACCTCTCTACGCAGCCGTCGGTGCAGGCGACGCAGTCGTACAGGCAGTCGCCGACGTCGTGTCACAGGTTCGGTCGCGCGCCGAGACGCGTGGCAGTGAGGTCACCGAACGCGTCGAGGGTGCCCGCGCCCGCATCGCCGATATCTCCGAGGACGTCACCGAGGGTGTCGAATCGCTGCGCGAGCGGTTGTCCAGCCTCCCCGCGGAACTGCCCGACGAAATCGCCGATCTCCGTGAGCGTTTCACTCCCGATGAGCTGCGCAAGGTCGCCGAGGCTTACCTCAAGGTTGCATCGGATCTGTACACCTCACTCGCCGAGCGTGGCGAAGAGACCGTCGAGCGCATCCGCCGTACCCCCGCAGTCGAGGAAGGCCTGGAGCGCGCCAACTCGGCAGCCAACGACGTCGTCGACCTGACCGAGTCGGCTCTCGGCACGGTCGCCTCGCAGACCCGTGCGGTCGGCGAACGCGCCGCTGCTCTGGCAGGTATCGCCTCCGACAAGGTCCGCGACTCGGCCGAGGACCTCGCCGACGAGATCGACGAAGCAGGCGACGACGCCAAGGGCGCGGCCGTCGACGCGTCGCAGAAGGTCAGCGGAGTTGCGGGCAAGGTCGAGGCCAAGACCCGCAGCAACAACGACTCGCCGCTCAAGAAGCCTGCACCGGCCAAGAAGGCCACGCCTGCTACGCCTGCCACGGCAGCAACGAAGACCGCTGCGCCGGCAAAGAAGGCTCCGGCCAAGAAGGCCACCAGCTGAAATCTGATGTAAGGAACGCCCCCGCACCGAGCGGTGCGGGGGCGTTTTGCGTAGTATGAGCGGCGTGTCGTCCGTATACGCAGCCCAGTCCATGGCACTGCTGATCCTGCAGCTGATCTCGCTCGTCGGGGCCGCAATCGCACTCTTTCACGCGCTTCGCCAACGCTCGGACGCGTTCCCGGCAGCAGGAAAGTTGACCAAGCCCGGGTGGCTCGGCATTCTCGGCGTTGCGACCCTGACCCTGTTGATCGGACCACAGATCATGATGCTGTGGATCATCGGTGTAGTCGGAGTGTGTGTGTATCTCGTCGATGTCCGTCCGAAGGTCGACGGAATCCAGCGCGGACCTCGCTGGTAACAACGTTACGGCCCGCATGTTCGGGCCGTAACCGCTTATCGTTCAGGGATGATCGAATTCCGCGTGGACGATTTGGCGCGCCGAGCAGGTGTCAGTGTGCGCAACGTCCGGGTTTATCAGGACCGAGGCCTACTGCCTCCTCCGCGCAAGGAGGGACGCACTGGGTGGTACAACGAAGCACACCTCGCGCGGCTCGGGTTGATAACCCGGATGCTCGATCGGGGATACACCTTCGCCACCATCAGTGAACTACTCACAGCAGCGCAGTCCGGGTTACGCATCGAGGACGTGCTCACCTCCGATGACATCAACGGTGCCGCGCAGCAGCTGAGCACGTCCGAGCAGATCGATCGCAGTGAACTCGAAGCGATGTTCGGTGCCGATCTGTCGGAAGCCGACCTGCAACGTGGTGTAGACCTCGGCGTGACGACGAAGGTCGGCGATGACTACCGAGTCGACAACCCGGTGCTCCTCGACGCAGCACGATTACTGTCAGCAGCGGGGATTTCGCTCAGCCAGATTCTCGAACAGACCGAGGGTGTTCGCCAAGATCTGGACGATGTGGCACGTCGATTTGTTGCGTTGGTCACAGACAGATTCATCGTCGACGGCCAAGATCCATTCGACACCGATGCGCGGACGGTCGGTGAGATCGCGGAACTGGTCAACGGATTGCGACCACTGGTTCACCGAGCAGTCAGTGCACTGCTGGTGGAAGCAATGGACAGGCGAATCACGTCGACCATGGAAGAGATTCTCGCGCAATACGGGCATCACCCTGGATCGGCAAACGACCAGGCCAGCTAGACCAGAAGGAGAACAGATTCGTGGTCACACGGAGAACAATCGAAGGCGCAATCCTCGGTATCGGAGGGCTGGCAGCAGCTGCCGGTATCGGAACTGTGCTTCGGCGGCGTCGCCTTCGCTCGTTCACCAAGACCACGGACGCCCGGCCCGATGCACTCCTGGGTGCGCCGCCATTCGATTACAGAATTGTTCCCGTGGTCACCGACGATGGTGCGGAGCTGCACGTTCGTGTCTACGGCGACCCCGACGCCCCACCCATGGTTTTCAGCCACGGCTGGACGTGTTCGGCGGACTACTGGATCCCGCAGATCAACGCGTTCGCGGAGAACTATCAGGTCATCGTTTACGACCAGCGCGGCCACGGCCGCAGCGACGTCGGAACGCGGCCACTGGGTCCCGACGTGCTCGCCGACGACCTCGCCGACATCCTCGCGGCCACAGTCAGCGAAGACAACAAGACCGTGCTCGTCGGACACAGCATGGGTGGTATGTCGATCATGGCGTGGGCCGGCCGTTACCCCGAGCAGGTCGACAAGCTCGTCAGCGCGGTTCTGCTGGCGAGTACAGCGACGGATTCGCTCGTCCGTGAGACCACCGTGATTCCGCTGCCGCAGAACTTCCCTCGACTGCCGGTCCCGCTCGGGCGTCGGGTACTCGGTTCGGCGGTTCCGCTACGGCCGTCGACGGTGACTCGTCACGCGATCAAGTACATCTCGATGGCTCCCGGATCGACACAGGCCGAGGTCGCGTTCTGCGAAAAGATCGTCCTCGAATGCAAGCCTCGGACCCGTGGGATCTGGGGCGCGGCGCTCTCCAGCCTCGACATCCACGAGGCCTTGGAGAACATGCGCGTCCCCACCAGCGTGCTCGTCGGGACCGCCGATCGACTGACGCCTCCCGTTCACGCCCGCAAGCTGGCACGCGCGCTGGAGGCTCACGATCATCTGAGCAAGCTGATCGAACTCCCCGGAATCGGGCACATGAGTTCGGTCGAGTCCATCGACGATTTCAATGCAGAGGTCGTGCGGCTTCGGTCGCTCTGATCGGCATGAATGGACCATGGCAAAGGCTAGGCGGCTTGAATGCGCCATTCATGCCGGGGCCGGGGCCGGGGCGAGGGGCGTGGGGCCCGGCGGTCAGCTGAACACAACGGTCTTCTTGCCGTGTACAAGCACCCGATCCTCCAGGTGCCAGCGCAGACCGCGGGAAAGTACCAGCTTCTCGATGTCGCGCCCCTGACGAACCATGTCGGTGACCTCGTCGGAATGATCGACGCGGATGACGTCCTGCTCGACGATCGGCCCGGCGTCGAGTTCGGCGGTGACGTAGTGGCAGGTCGCGCCGATGAGCTTCACGCCGCGGGCGAAGGCCTGGTGGTACGGCCGCGCGCCCACGAACGACGGCAGGAAGCTGTGGTGGATGTTGAGTGCACGCCCGGCCCAGTGCTCGCAGAGATCTTGCGGAAGTACCTGCATGAAGCGCGCTAGGACGACGGCGTGCGGATCGTAGGAATCGACGAGCGAGCGCACCTCGTCGAATGCCGGTTTACGCTCGGCTGGATCCTTCGCGAATTCGACGTGATGAAATTTGATTCCGTGGGCTGCGGCGATGGGTTCGAGTGACCGGTGATTGCCGATGACCGCCGAGATCTCGGCAGGCAGCTCGCCGCCCGCTGCCCGCCCCAGCAGATCGTGGAGGCAGTGCGCTTCCTTGCTGACGAGTACGACGACGCGCTTACGCTCGCCCGAATCATGCAGTGCCCATTCGGTTTCCGGACCGATCTCGGCGGCGATCGCCTCGAACCGGCTCCGTAGTTCCTCGATGCTCATGCCCACGGACGAGGCACGAACGGCCTGGCGGGTGAAGAACCATCCGGTGTCGGGATCGGCGTGATACGCGGCTTCGACTATCCAGCCACCGACGTCGGCGAGGAACGTCGAGATCTTGGCGACGATGCCCGTGCGGTCGGGGCATCCGAGGGAAAGAACGTAACGACGGTCGTCGGCGACACCAGCAGAACTCATACCGTGATTCTCTCAGGACGGCCGAACGCCGGTTGCCACCAGTGTCGTCGCGTCGACGGAATCGATGCCGCGACTGGTCAGCAGTTCGCTGAACTCGCGCCGAATCTCGGCGCAGGTGTTGTCGTCGAAGCTCTGCAGAGCTCCGCGAAAGCCGCTGCCGAGGACGAAGTTCCAGATGAAGTCCTCCGTGGCGGGGACTTGATTGGACAGCACACGCACCTGGATGTTCTTCAACCCTTGGTCGGCAAGCCAGGCGCGCAGAGTCTCCTCCGTCTCGACGCGTCGAATGGGATTGGAGTCGTAGTTCTTCCGCGACAGCAGCCCAGTGTGAGCATCGCCGGGAGCGTGCCGCTCGACGACGTCGAAGAAAGCGCCGCCGAACGCTTCAACCGCACCCTTCCGCCACACCGTCACGCCTACACGTCCGCCCGGGCGCACCAGTCCGACGAGCCTGGAGAACGACACCTCCATGTCGGGGAGGAAGAAGATTCCGTACGAGCAGGACAGTGCGTCGTATCCACCGGAGACACTGCTCGGCGACTCCCACTCGGTGGCGTCGGCGCACACGAATTCGACGTTCCGCAACGCTGACTCGGTCGCCTTCAGCCGTCCGACCTCGAGCAGGTCGTCGGCCAGATCGATCGCATGGACGACACCGTACGGCCCGACGGCCGCGGCCGCGGGCAACGCCGACGCCCCGGTCCCCGCGCAGACGTCGAGCACCGATTCCCCTGCGGCGAGTTCGAGCGCGAAAGCGAGCGACTGACCGGCAGGACCCCACACGAGCGGAGTCACGAAATCGAAGTACTCGCTGGTGGAGTTGAACGTCGACGCGAGGCGTGAATCAGACATAACCACAAAGTTTAGGCTTCTCGGCGCTGTGGTTGGGTGGACTCATGTCACTCACACGTGCCGCGCTGGCCCGAATGGTCGATCACACGTTGCTCAAGCCCGAAGCGACCCCCGCCGACGTGAACGCGCTCATCGAAGAAGGCCGTGCTCTCGGTGTGCTCGCAGTGTGCGTGTCGCCCTCGATGCTCCCCGTCAGGGCTGAGGGACTCGTCGTCGCTGCTGTCGCGGGATTCCCGTCGGGCAAGCATCATTCACTCGTCAAAGGGGCCGAAGCCCGGCTCGCGGTGGATCAAGGCGCGAACGAGGTAGACATGGTGATCGACGTCGGCGCCGCAGTCGCAGGAGACTACAACGCAGTGCTGTCCGACATTCTCACCGTGCGCGAGGCAATCGGGCCGACGGCAGTGCTGAAGGTGATCATCGAGTCGGCAGCGCTGACCGACGAGGCGATCGTCGAAACGTGTCTGGTGGCCGAGAAGGCCGGAGCTGATTTCGTCAAGACATCCACCGGCTTCCACCCGTCGGGCGGCGCAAGTGTCGAGGCAGTGCGGTTGATGGCCGATACCGTCGGCGCCAGGTTGGGGGTCAAGGCCAGCGGCGGCATCCGGACGACAGAAGCTGCGCTCGCAATGGTCGACGCCGGTGCGACGCGACTGGGTCTGTCGGGAACGCGGGCGGTGCTGGAGGGTCTCTGAGGGCCTCCAGCACCACCAGGGCGCAGCCACTGGGTCTGCTGAGAATCAGGCGAGTATCCCGCAACCCTCGGGCGTCTGCGTTGTCTGTCCCTGCTGAGCCGCCGGGATCGCGTACTGCCCGCCCTGCAGGTTCAGCGCAATGCCCGCGTCGGTGACGGTCAGTGATGTCGGTGTCATGTCGAGCGGGTACTGCTGCAGGCTGTCGGAGAGAACCCCGACGATGCTGTCGACCAGATCGGTCGGAATGCCGAGACCGAGGATCGAGGCATCGACCGTCTGCACGTCGACGCGGCTGCCTGCAACCGTCGGCTTCACGGTCAGCTGAGCGAGACCACCTATAGCGAACGACAACGTTCCTGCACTCTGATCCGCGGTCACACCCGAGACGAGTGCCCCGATGCCCTGGGACTGGAGCGTCGATGCGATGCCGTCGGTGGACCACGAAATATCCGCGTTCGAACTGCCGATGGTTCCGTTGCTGTCCGAGGTCTGCTCGAGGTTCACATCGTTTGCCTCGGCATGAACCGTCATGCCCTCGGCGGGCCCGAACCGTGCGTCGTCGCTGTCGATGGTGACCGACGAGACCTTCTTGTCGACGAGTGAGATCAGGATCGGCTTCCACCCGAGGCCGACCTCGACCTGGCTGCCGATTTCCGTTTCCAATTGGCCGGCGAGGCACGATTTGATCTGCTGGCGGAGAAATAGTTCCCCGCCCAGCAGTGCGGCCACGAGAACGAGCACAACGAGCACTGCGATCATGGGAGCTTTGCTACGTGTCATTCGCTGCAGTCTTCCCGATGATTCTGAAAGAGCTCTGTGAATACGGGCACCTTTGGGCGAGTCCCCTCGAATCTTGTGATGTGCAACACATCTTGTCGTATTCTGATGTGTATGAGTACGACACCGCCGAGCACCACCGAACTCCGTCGTCTGGCGGCGAGTCAGGACGGATACTTCACCACCGAACAAGCCGCGGGCCTGGGCTTCGCGCCCTCGTCCGTTCAGATCAACACCGCAGTGGGGGACTGGTGCAAAGTCGAGCGCAATCTCTATCGCCTCGCCGACTGGCCGCACAGTGACCTCGAACAATTCGCCATGTGGTGCGCGTGGTTCGGCGGAGATGCAGTGATATCTCACCAAAGCGCGGCCGAGCTCCATGGGTTCGGGCATCTCCATCCGCAGTTCGTTCACGTCTCGGCGTACACGAACCTGCGGCTGACCGACACTCGGTTGGCAGTCCATCGGTTGCAGCTCTCGGCCCATGATTACGAATCGACGGGGACCTTCCGGATAACTACTCCGGTGCGTACCGTCCTCGACCTCGCGGCAGGCGGGATCTCCCAGATCACCCTGGACGAGGTGGTCGGCGACGCCGTCGCGATCGGGCGGGTCGAGGCCGGTGCGTTGTACGCGGAGGCATCGAGCGGACCGGACCGGGTCGCCGAACGCGTGGAACTGGCGCTCTCGGCCTGTACCTAGCTAGATCTCGAAGACTCCGACGACGGTCAGTAGACGGAGCTTCTCGGCGCTTTCCGATCCGGGTGTCGCGGTGAACACCAGAAGCGTCTGCATCTGATCGGGATCGACCACCATCTGGCAGAACAGTGACATTTCGCCCACCTCGGGGTGGAGAATCAGTTTCTCCTCGGTGAAGCGCACGCCGATCTCGGCCGCATCCCACACTGTCTCGAATTCGGGGCTTACACCGTGCAGATGCTCGACGAGTCCCGCTGCCGGCGAACCCTTTCCCTGCCGTGCGGCCGCGCTTCGAAGTTGAGAGACGAGAACACGGCTGTGGTGATGGTGATGTTCGCCGGGGTAGATCTTTCGTGATTCGAGATCGGTGAACCACCGAAAGATCGCGCTTCGGTCCTGCCCCTCGTAGTGGGTTTCGTCGCCGAGAAGTGCGACAGCGCACGGGTTTTGGGCGAGAGTTTCACCGAGTGCGCCCATTACCTGTGCGGGCGTGTCGACCAGCCTGTCGATGATCCGCATGATGCCCGGGCTGACGTGATCGGGTGTCTCGGTCGGCGCAGGGACTCGATGGCCGGCGAGAACGAACAGGTGATCTCGTTCCTCCACGGTCAGCCGAAGTGCCCGAGCCAGGGCTTTGACGACCTGCTCCGACGCTAGAGGTCCAGCGCCACGCTCGAGACGCGCGAGGTAGTCGGCGGACATATCGGCGAGATCAGCGACTTCCTCGCGGCGCAAACCATGTGTTCGCCGCCGAGACCCTCGGCGCAGTCCGAGATCCTCGGGCTGCAGCGCTTCTCTTCGGGCTCGGACGAAGTCTCCGAAGTCGTGTCGATCCATGGCGTCCACTCTGCCCGTGAGCCCGAGCGCTATCCAGGACTCGCCGGTCAGTGGATGAAGGTGTCCTGGTCCGTCTTGCCGACACGGCGTTGGCTGGTCGGTGGACTCATCGACGAAGGAGAAACCAATGACCACATGGACAGCGCGGGATGTACCGGATGTGACGGGAAAGACGGTCGTCGTCACTGGCGCGTCGAAAGGAATCGGCCTGATCACCGCGCGTGAACTCGCCCGGGCAGGCGCGCACGTCGTGTTGGCGGTACGCAACGTCGATGCAGGGCAGAAGGCTGCGTCGGAGATGGAGGGCAGCGTGACGATGAAGCAACTGGACGTCTCCGACCTGACGAGCATTCGAGCTTTCGCCGAATCCTGGACCGGCCCACTCGATGTGTTGATCAACAACGCAGGCGTCATGGACATACCGCTCACGCGCACCGGGGACGGCTTGGATCTGCAGACCGCGACCAACTCCTTCGGTCCGTTCCTGCTGACCGAACTCCTGCTTCCACGTGTGCGCGACCGCGTCGTCTGGGTTACGAGCCAGCTACACCGGATGGGAAAAGTGAGGCTCGACGACCTCAACTGGGAAACGCGGACGTACTCGAAGCTGGGTGCTTACCGAGACTCCAAGCTGCACATGGTGCTATTTTCGCTCGAGCTCCAACGCCGTATGGACGGCTCCGGGTTGCGCTCGGTGCTCGCGCACCCCGGCATTGCGACAACGTCGTTGGTGGCGCATTCGCCGTCGAATATGATCAATCGGCTGTCGTGGTTTCTCAACGACGTCGAGCACGGCGCTCTGCCGACGCTGTTCGCTGCAACCCAGGACGTCGAAGGCAATGCCTACGTGGGCCCCGACGGGTTCGGCAGCATCAAGGGCAACCCGGTGGTGCGGGCGCCGTCGAAGAAGGGCTTGGACACCGATGTGGCGGCGGTGCTGTGGGAAGCCGTGAGCCGGATCGTGTCAGGCGTTGGGGCGGACGAGATCCCACGGTACGGTGAGGACGTTGTCTCGTAGACGTCGCCTCGGAAGAGTCGCGGGGATTCCGTTGTTGCGCAACTGTTTCAGCGCAGAACGCCACCGCACCCGCGGTCCGAACGGGGCAAACGGCGCAGCCGTCGACCATGCTCGGTCGGCTGCCTGCAGCAGCGCATGAATCGGCTCACCCTCGACGTTGCGGTGAATGAGTGCCTTCGGCAGACGCTCCGCGATGTCCGACGGTGTATCCACAGTGAACGGATCCCACGCCAGCGTCAGGGAGATCGGGCCGGCACGATCGAGTAGTACCCAGGCGCATCGGCGGCCCAGTTCGTCGCACGTTCCGTCGACCAGTAGACCGCCGGGTTGAAGGCCTGACAGGATCCGGGACCAGGCATCTGGAACCGCGGTTTCGGGGTACTGACGCAGGACGTTGAACGCTCGGACGAGATTCGGTTTCAGGCCTGCCAGCTCGAAACCGCCGCGTGTGAACGTGACGTTCTCGGTTGCGGGCACCACCCGCGCAGGATCGATCTCGAGGCCGGTGACGCGGAGATCCGGTCGGACGGTCCGCAGTCGTCTGGCGAGTTCCAGCGTCGTATCCGGTCGCGCGCCATAACCGAGGTCGACGACGAGGGGATCGGGTGCGTCGGTGAGGACGCGGCGTACCAATGGGCTGTGGGTGAGCCACCGATCGCTGCGCCGGAGCCGATTGATCCCGGTGGTGCCGCGGGTGATTACACCCTCGGGACGCGAGTTCTCAGTTGTTCTCGGCAAGCCAGTCTGCCGTTACTTCACCCTCGCCGCGCCACAGGTCGATGAGGTTGACGAGCATCAGTTGCTCGAGTTTGCCGCCGATGAACGGCAGGAAGACCTTGGCCTCCGAGGACGTTCGCAGCGTCGACCCGGTTTCGGTCGTGAACAGCGACGTGGTGCCTTTGAGGCTGCCCGGGCCTGCTGGAATCGATGCGTCGTACCCGCCCGTGGTTGTCTCGGTATAAGGATCGAAGTGCACGTTGCGGGTGATGACCATGTCTTTCTTCATGACCGTCTGCGCGATGTCGGGCAACTCGGTTCTTGGAATGATGTGATGCATCACGATGTCGATCCCGGCGTCACCCACCTCGAAGCTCTTCAGCTCGTTCTCGGAGTATTTCTTCATCTCCTCAATGCGAGCCTCCCAGTGATCACGGTTGGACAACGCGGCGTAGACCTGCTCCGTGGAGTGGGTGAACCGGGCTGAGTAGTTCATGCGGCGAGCCATAGTCGGCCAGGGTACCGGCAAAGCCGGAGGGCGGACCAGCCCTCCCTACTCGTGAGTAAGCCTGGAAACGGCTCAGAGGTTCTTCTGGATCCAGGTGCCGGTGAAATCGTGCTCGTTGTCGATGAGCGAAAGCACCTGCTCGCTGATCAGTGCCTCGATCTTGCCGCCGAAGATGGGGATCTTCACCTCGGTTGTACCGGAGAGCGACATCGTCGCCGTCGCCTCGTTGCCCTCGAGCAGGGTGGTGCCGGAGATGACAGCGGGAGCGCCCTCGACCGTCGCCCCGAACTTGCCCTCAGCGCGGTTTCCGCCGAGCGGGCCCCAAGACTCGGTTCGCTCGATGATCAATGCGCCCTTCTTGAACGCGGTAACCGCCGCCGGCAGCTCTTCCTCGGGAATCGCCTGCGTGATGACCACACTGATGGTTCCGTTGACCGCGGTCACGCTGACCAGTTCCGCGCCCGGTCCGCCGATCTCGGCAATCCGGTCATTCCAGTACTGCTCGGAGACGAGCGCGGCGTGCACCTTGTCGACAGATGCGGGAACGGGCGCGCTGTGCGCGATTGGGCGAGGCATAGCGGGAGACTACCGGCCCGTCCCTGTGGCTCGGCTGCCGACCGCTCGTGAAGACCGGTAACCTGGACTCCCGTGCCTACCGCAATTTCCGAGCTCACCACCATGCGCCTCGGCGGCCCGGCCCGCGAGTTCGCCGTCGCGACGACGTCAGACGAGCTGGTCTCGCTGGTTCAGGGGGCCGATGCGTCGGGAACGCCCGTGTTGCTGGTCGGCGGCGGATCCAACCTCGTCGTCGGCGACCAGGGTTTCGATGGCCTGGTCGTGAAGGTCGAGACGGCCGGGATGCGAGTCGACGGCAACTCGATGTGGGTCGCAGCAGGTGAACGCTGGGATTCGGTGGTTGCGGCTTCGCTCGACGAAGGCCTCGCGGGACTCGAGACGCTGTCGGGGATTCCCGGCCTCGCAGGCGCGACGCCTGTGCAGAACGTCGGCGCCTACGGAACGGTCACCTCGGACGTGCTGGAGACGCTCACCGTCTACGACCGCGAGACAGGCGAGACCTCGACGTGGACGCCGGACCGATGCGGGTTCGGATTGCATCGCCAGTCGGTATTCAAGCATTCGGTGCGCTACGTCATCCTCGACACCACGATGTCGCTGCGCCGTTCGACCGCGTCGGATCCCGTGCGCTACGCAGGCCTCGCCGACAGACTGGGCGTCACCATCGGCGATACGGTCCGGACCGCCGAAGTGCGGGAAGCGGTGCTCGATCTGCGCGGACAGAAAGGCATGGTCCTCGACGCCGCAGATCACGACACGTGGAGCGTCGGATCGTTCTTCCTCAATCCGGTGCTGACCGAGATTCCCGCCAGCGCGTCGAGGGCTCCCCAATATCCGGATCCGTCGGGCATCAAGGTTCATGCTGCGTGGCTGATTCAGAATGCAGGCTTCCCGCACGGGTACGGAGCGGAGTTCGGCAACGGAACGGTGTCGTTGTCGACCAAGCACGTCCTCGCGATCACCAACCGCGGCGGGGCGAGAACTGCCGACGTCATGGCATTGGCTTCGCACATCAGGGATGGCGTGAAAGCGGAATTCGGGATCACGTTGGTTCCCGAGTGCGATCTCGTCGGTTGCTCGCTGAGCTAGCGGTCGGGGCGAGCGCCTACCATCGACCTTAAGTTTTTTCGGTAGAAGGAGTAATTCGTTGCAGGTCACAAGCGTCGGGCATGCGGGCTTTCACATACAGACCGATGCGGGCAGCATCCTCTGTGACCCGTGGGTCAATCCTGCCTACTTCACGTCGTGGTTCCCGTTCCCGGACAACACCCAGCTCGACTGGGACACTCTCGGCAACTGCGACTACCTCTACGTATCGCACCTGCACAAGGATCACTTCGATCCGAAGAACCTCGCCGATCACGTCAACAAGGACACGACGGTCCTGCTGCCGGATTACCCGGTGCCGGATCTCAAGAACGAGCTGGAGAAGCTCGGTTTTCACAAGTTCTTCGAGACGACGGACTCGGTCAAGCACCGCGTGTCCGGTCCGAAGGGTGATCTCGACATCATGATCATGGCGTTGCGCGCACCTGCCGACGGCCCGATCGGTGACTCCGGCCTCGTCGTCTCGGACGGCAAAACCGTCGCGTTCAACATGAACGACTCCCGGCCGGTCGACCTCGATCCGCTGACCGAACAGTTCGGGCACGTCGACGTGCACATGTTGCAGTACTCCGGCGCCATTTGGTACCCGATGGTCTACGACATGGTCGAGCGAGCCAAGAAGGCATTCGGCGAGCAGAAGCGTCAGCGCCAGATGGACCGTGCGCGCCAGTACATCGAGCAGATCGGTGCGACATGGGTCATTCCGTCGGCCGGTCCGCCGTGTTTCCTCGACGACGAACTTCGATTCCTCAACGACGTTTACGAGGATCCGTCGAACATCTTCCCCGACCAGATGGTCTTCCTCGACCAGATGCGACGCAACGGCCACGACAAGGGCTTGCTGATGATGCCGGGCACCACCTCGACGTTCGACGGCAGTGACCTGCTCTCGCACGAGCATCCACTGCCGCTCGAGCAGGTCGAGGCGATCTTCACGACGGGCAAGGCCGCGTACATCGAGGAATTCGCGCAACGCCAGGCGGGCGTCATCGCGGCCGAGAAAGCGGCGTGGGCATCGCCCGAGGGCGAGCCGCTGCTAGAGCCGTTGCGAGAGTTGTTCGAGCCGATCATGATTCAGACCGATCAGATCTGTGACGGAATCGGATACCCAGTCGCCCTGAACCTCGGCGCGGACATCGTCGTACTCGATTTTCCGAAGCGGATCGTGCGCGAGCCCATCGCGAACGAGCGTTTCCGCTACAGCTTCACCATCCCGCCGGAGCTCGTGCGGACGGCCGTTCGCGACCAGGAACCGGACTGGGTCAACTCGATCTTCCTGTCCACCCGATTCCGGGCTCGGCGAGTCGGCGGCTACAACGAGTTCTTGTACACCTTCTTCAAGTGCCTCACCGACGAGCGGATCACCTACGCCGACGGCTGGTTCGCCGAAGCGCACGACGACACCTCCACCATCGTCAAGGACGGCTACGAGATTCAGCGTCGCTGCCCGCACCTGAAGGCCGACCTGTCCAAGTTCGGCATTGTCGAGGGCAACAAGCTCACGTGCAACCTGCACGGCTGGGACTGGAACCTCGACACCGGGCGCTGCCTGACGTCCAAGGGCCACGAGCTCAGGTCGAAGAAGCTGGAATCCTAGCTCGCAGTGTGTGACGTGTGGCGCGCGAAATCTTCGGCCGATCTTGTGTGTTAGGTGTGAATCTGCGCGCACCCCGGCTTCCGATAGTGGTTCGGTGATTGGGCGCGGGTACGTTGGAAACGTGTATGAGCAGGTAGAACGGACAAATCGGACGCGATTGTTGTGGCTGGTCACAGTGATCGTGGCGCTGGCAGCGCTGGTCGCGGGTTGCACCATCGGCAGCAACGGTGGTGCAACGGGCAGCGCCGCGCCGACAACGGAGGCCGCGCCCGTCGCCGAAGTGACCCAGAACCCGGCACCGGGAGCCGAGGGCATCAGTCCCGTCGCTCCCATCTCGGTGTCGGTGGTCGACGGAACGCTGAACGGTGTCACGCTGACCAACGCGGAAGGCAAGGTCGTCCAGGGCGCCTTGGCGCCGGACAAAACGTCGTACACGGTCACCGAGCCGCTCGGCTACGGTGCGACCTACACGTGGGCGGGCAGCGCGGTCGGCAGCGACGGTAAGAGCGTCGTCATCGACGGCAACTTCACCACGGTCACCCCCGACAGCAAGACGTCGGTCAGCACCAACATCGGCGACGGCCAGGAGGTCGGTATTGCAGCGCCGATCATCCTGCAGTTCGATTCGGCGATCGAGGACAAGGCAGCGGTCGAGAAGGCGTTGACGGTGACCACCAACCCGCCGACTCCGGGTGCATGGGCCTGGTTCCCCGACGACAACGGTTCGCGCGTGCACTGGCGTCCGACCGACTACTGGGTGCCGGGCACGACGGTGTCGGTGCAGGCAAACCTGTATGGCATCGACTACGGCGAAGGCAATTACGGCGCCGACGACGTCAGCATCGACTTCACCATCGGCCGCAGCCAGATCGTCAAGGCCGAGGCGACGAGTCACCGCATGCAGGTAGTGCGCGACGGTCAGACCGTCATGGACATCCCCGTCAGCTACGGCGAAGGCGACGAAGCGCGCAACGTGACTCGCTCGGGGATCCACGTGGTGACCGAGAAGCACGAGGATTTCCTGATGTCCAACCCGCCGTTCTACGAGAACGTGCGCGAACGATGGGCTGTCCGTATCTCCAACAACGGTGAGTTCATCCACGCCAACCCGCAGACGACGGGTGTGCAGGGGGCGTCCAACGTCACCAACGGCTGTATCAACCTTTCCACCGAAGACGCTCAGCAGTACTTCGGTATCGCGATGTACGGCGATCCGGTGGAGGTGACAGGAACGTCGATCGACTTGTCCGCCGCGGACGGAGATCTGTACGACTGGGCGATCGACTGGCCGACATGGCAGTCGATGTCCGAGCTGCCCGCAAATGCGGCTGCTGCAGCTCCGACGGCCCCTGCAGCAGCGACGGCCACTGCAGCACCGACGGCCCCTGCGGCGGTTCCGGCAGGGTAGTTTCTCCCACAATCGACAACGATGCCCGGTCGAGTGCTTTACGCACTCGACCGGGCATCGTTGTCGGTGCAGCAGTGCTGTCAGGAACGGGCGAAGCGCCCAGGGCCCGCCTGGTCACGCGGCTTGATGATGATCTGGTCCAGGTTGACGTGGGACGGCCTCGAGGCGACGAAGCCGATGACCTCGGCGATGTCCTGTGCCGCAAGCGGTGTGATGCCCTCGTAGACAGCATCGGCCTTGGAGGCGTCGCCGTCGAAGCGTACGAGCGAGAATTCGGTCTCGACCGCTCCTGGCGCGACCTCGGTGAGCCGCACCGGCTGGCCGAGCAGTTCGCCGCGAAGCGTTCGATGCAGGACCGCTTGCGCGTGCTTTGCCGAGGTGTACCCGGACCCGTTGTCGTAAGCCTCGAATGCCGCGACGGAGGTGATGGTCACCACCAGCCCGTCACCGGACTCGATCAGCTTGGGAAGCAATGCCTTGGTGACGCGCAGTGTTCCCAGGACATTGGTCTCCCACATCCAGCGCCAGTCGTCGAGATCGGCGTCGATGACCGGAGCAAGACCTTTGGCGCCTCCTGCGTTGTTGATCAGGATATGGGCGCGGGGGATCACTGCGGTGAACGCGGCGACAGAGTCTTCGTCAGTGACGTCGAGTTCCAGTGCGGTACCGCCAATTTCGGATGCAAGCTTCTCCAGTCTGTCGACTCGGCGAGCACCGACGACGACGTGGTAGCCCTGCTCCGCCAGCTGCCGTGCGGTGGCTTCACCGATGCCCGAGCTGGCTCCGGTGACAACGGCGATTCGGGCATCGGGGTCGATTGGTTCTGGCAATGTCATGAGCCAAATCTTATCCCGAGGGCCCCGCAGGTCACAGCAGTCGAGCCTGCCCCGTATTGGTGAATGCCGGCCGGAGTGCTAATTTTGCGTGCATGTCCGCCAGCCACACTCCCGCATTGCGAGTCACCTATGTGACTGCTGCGCTGGGTTCTCGGCTGCCGCTCCCTCGTGAACTGTGTTGTCTCGGTTTCGGAGCCTGTCGCTAGTTTCTTTTCGACAGGTGTTGAGTGCTCGCGTTCTTACACGCATCTTCTCTTTTTCGAACCATGTATCGACCGCCGACATCGGTGGGTCTACTGCTGAGGACAAACACAGTGTCGCTTGCAACTTTGCCTATTTCTTCACCCATCACCGACCTTCGTGGTTCGCATTCCGCGTCATACGGCCGTTTCAGTCCGCGAAGCCGTGTGCAGGTGGTCGCCCCTGATCTCCGTATCGCAGAAATTCCGGCGGCATCGGTTCTGCGGGTCGCCTCCGTCGAAGGTCCGATCTCTCGCGATACTGCCGCTCGTGCAACGGGTTTGAGTATCGCCACCGTCAACCGTCAGGTCTCGGCGTTGCTGGGCGCAGGTCTGCTTCGCGAACGAGCCGACCTCACTGCCGCCGGCGCGATCGGGCGTCCTCGTGTGCCCTTCGAAGTCAACCACGAACCGTACGCAACCATCGGAATTCACATCGGTGCACTCGTCACGGGAATTGTCGTGAGCGATCTTCGCGGCCGAATCCTGGGCGCCGTCGAGATCCCGACGCCGGGTGGGCCTGCGCCGGAGGCACTCGCAATGATCACGCGCAGCGCAGGTTCATTCGCAGCGCGCTGGCATCGACGAACGCCGCTCTGGGTCGGCGTTGCCCTCGGGGGCCGTGTCGACGGCTCCACGGGCATCGTCGATCACCCCCGTCTCGGCTGGGAGAACGCAGCGGTAGGACCCATCGTCGGCGGCGGACTCGGGTTGCCGGTATCGGTCTCGGGGCACGTCGAGGCCATGGCAGGTTCGGAATTGCTGCTGACGCCTGCTCGCGCAGGAACTTCCGCCGAGGGAACCAGTCTGTACTTCTATGCCAGAGAAACAGCGGGAATCGCGCTGACGATCGACGGCCGCGTCCACACTCCATCCACCGGCCCCGGATCCATCGCGCACCTACCGACTGGATCGAATGCTCGGTGCGAATGCGGCAATCGTGGATGCCTCGAAGCTACCGTGAGCGACCGAGCGGTTGTCGCCGCAGCAGTCGAGCGCGGGGTGCTGGAGCCAGGCAGTTCCACTTCGGCGCTGTACCAAGCAGGTCACGACGGATCTGCTACTGCGCGAGAGATTCTCGTCGAACGCGCACAGGTGCTCGGCCGGACCATCGGCCTGCTCCGCGACCTCTTCAACCCCGACCGCGTAGTTCTCGGGGGTCAGGCGTTCACGGCGTACCCCGCTGGAGTTCCGCACGTATCGGAAGCATTTGGCCGGACGTCGACGTTGCCGCGCAAGGATATTGGCATCTCCGGCTTCGGAAACAAGGTCCAGGTGTTCGCTGCTGCAGTAGTATCGCTCAGTTCGATCTACGCGGACCCGCTGGCGTCGATGCGTAGGGCTGCTGCCTGACCGGTCACCAGGCGCAGGCATCATGTGAACAATGACGGACATGGGACCGGTGCGGCAAGCACGAGGAATCGACGCAACGAACATTGTCTACCGAGTGTCGGGCGACCCGTCGGGAAGGCCGCTCGTGCTGCTGCACGGGTGGGCGCAATCCTCGGCATGTTGGGGTGAGTCCTTGCTCGCGGACTTGGCGGAGCGATTCCGGGTGGTCGCGGTGGATCTGCGCGGCCACGGCTACTCGGACGCCCCCGTCGATGGCTACGACGATTCCGCGAATTGGGCGGGCGACCTGCACGCGGTACTGCAGGCCGAGGGTATCGACTCGGGAGCGTTGCTGCTCGGCTGGTCCTATGGCGGCCTTGTCATCTGTGACTACCTTGCCGCGCACGGCACCGGCGCCGTCGCCGGAGCGGTGTTCGTCGGCGCGATCACCAGCATCGGCAGGGGAGAGGCAGGCGGTCGCGTCGGAACTGCAATGCGTGCTGCGATCCCCGGTGCCATGGCCGAGGAACCGCGCGTCGCGATCAAGGCACTCGGCAGCTTCGGCCACGCGCTCACCGGACCGGTGGAAGGCAAGGGGACGCAGGCGCAGGCCCTGTTCGGGCTCACGCTCTCGACTGCTCCCCGGGTGCGCGCAGCACTCTTCGATCGAACCGTCTCGCACGACGAACTCCTCGCAGGCCTCGACATCCCGGTATTCGTGCTGCACGGAACCGAGGACACCGTCGTCGACGTCTCGGCCGGGAGACACGCCGCCTCGCTGATTCCGCGCGTCACCGAGTCGTACTGGGACGGCGTCGACCATGGTCCCTTCGTCGCCGATCCCGACCGGTTTTCGGCGGAGGTGACGGCCTTCGCCAAGGGCCTATGAGCCCCTGCCCGAACTTCCGTAGGGTGGGAGAGTGCAAACTGGAGCGGTGAGTGGTCGCCAGTTGAACAGGGTTGCAGTGCTGTCGTTGCATACCTCGCCTCTGGCCCAGCCCGGCATGGGCGATGCAGGCGGGATGAACGTCTACGTATTGCACAGTGCCAAGGAGCTGGCCAAACGTGGGGTACAGGTAGAAATCTTCACGCGTGCGACGTCGTCGTCCGACGAGCCGGTGACCGAGGCGGCGCCCGGTGTCCTGGTACGCAACATCGTCGCGGGTCCTTTCGAGGGTCTCGACAAACAAGATCTGCCCACTCAACTGTGCGCCTTCGCCGCGGGCGTGCTGCGCGAGGAAGCGCGTCACGACGCGGGCTATTACGACCTCGTCCACTCCCACTACTGGCTGTCCGGCCAAGTCGGCTGGCTCGCGCGTGATCGGTGGGGTGTGCCTCTCGTGCACACCGCGCACACGCTGGCGGCCGTCAAGAACGCCTCGCTCGCCGCTGGCGACTCACCCGAACCGGCAGCCAGGCAGATCGGCGAGCAGCAAGTGGTCGCCGAAGCCGACCGGCTGATCGCCAACACCTCCGAAGAAGCCAAACAACTCATCGAGATCTACCACGCATCACCCGAGTCCATCGACGTGGTCGCCCCAGGTGCAGACCTGGGACGGTACCGTCCCGGCGACAAGCTCGCGGCGCGCGCCGAGTTCGGCATCGACCCGCGCGAGACCGTCGTCGCGTTCGTCGGGCGTATCCAACCACTGAAGGCTCCCGATGTGCTGCTCCGTGCGGCCGCCGAATTGCTGACCCGTGAGCCTGGACTTCCATTGAGGGTGCTCGTCGTCGGCGGGCCGTCGGGGAGCGGCCTCGATCGACCCGACAGTCTGATCGAGTTGGCGTCGGAGCTCGGAATCAGTGCGCGAGTGACTTTCCTTCCGCCGCAACCGTCTTCGAAGCTGGTTCAGATCTATCGCGCCGCCGACGTCGTTGCGGTACCGAGCTACAACGAGTCGTTCGGGCTCGTGGCGATCGAGGCGCAGGCAAGCGGAACGCCGGTGATCGCAGCGGATGTCGGCGGGCTCGGTGTTGCCGTGCGAGCGGGCGAGACGGGCGTGTTGGTGCAGGGCCACGGCGCCGACGAATGGGCCACCGCTCTCGGTTCGATGATTCGCGATCGGGAAGCATTGGCGCGCATGGCAATTGCTGCACCTACTCATGCCGGGGACTTTTCTTGGGAACACACAGCGGAGGGGCTGCTCGAGAGCTACCGCTCCGCGCAATTCCACTTCGACCGACATGAGGCGCCGAGCGAGTTTTCACCGCGCCGCTCGCGCGGGCTGTGGAAACTACGACGGGCAGGAGCCGTGAAAGCATGAGCGAGACAGTGTCTCTCATCGACTCGATACTGGCCGAGCGCGAGCTCGAGTACCAGCGCAAAGGTGACAACGCATTCGTCGTCGAGTTGCCGGGCGAACGAAAACTGAAGACCAGCACGATGCTGACCGTGGGAAATCACGGCGTGCGAATCGAAGCGTTCGTGTGCCGCAAGCCCGACGAGAACTTCGAGGGCGTCTACCGATACCTCCTCCGGCGCAATCGCAGGCTGTACGGAGTGCACTACACAATCGACAAGGTCGGCGACATCTACCTCGTCGGCGGCCTGTCGTTGCACGCAGTGACGGGTGACGAGATCGACCGTATCCTCGGGCAGGTGCTCGAAGCCGCCGACGGTGACTTCAACATGCTGCTCGAACTCGGCTTTGCCGAGTCCATCAAACGCGAATGGGCCTGGCGTGTCTCGCGTGGAGAATCGCTCGCGAATTTGAAGGCGTTCGAGCACCTGGTGGAGCAGTAGCACTTCGCGAATCCGCAACACTTCGACAATCCGCACCTCTCTCAGTGATCTACACCCGAAGCGTCGGGTGCGGATTATCGGGCGGGGTGCGGATTTCGTCGGTGTGGGCGCGGACCTGAAATCATGCGAGTACCCCGCCCTGCGAGTAGCGTCCCGATTCAGACAAACAAGCCGCACGCGGAACGGGTGTTCACAAGACAAGCCGTCCGGGCGAACCATTGGAGGAAGTCTTGACCGTCGTTATCCGTCAACACACTCGGAGACTTGCAATCGGCGGCGTCGCGTCGCTCGGTGCGCTCGCGCTCGTAGCGGGATGCGGCTCTGCGCCCGACGACAGCGGCTCCGGCTCTGGAGGCAGCGCCTCGGGCGACTTCAAGCCCTGCATGGTCTCCGACTCGGGCGGCTTCGACGACAAGTCGTTCAACCAACTCGGATTCGAGGGTCTCACCGAAGCGTCGGACACGCTCGGCGTCGAACCGATCACCGTCGAATCCGCCTCGCCGACGGACTACAGCCCCAACATCTCCAACCTCGTGGACCAGGGATGCTCGCTCATCGTGACCGTCGGATTCGATCTCGCCGACGCAACCAAGGCCGCAGCCGAGGCGAACACCGACATCGACTTCGCGATCATCGACGACTCCAGCATCGACCTCCCCAACGTCAAGCCGCTCACGTACGACGCGGCTCAGGGTGGATTCCTCGCGGGCTATGCCGCGGCGAGCTACTCCAAGACCGGTGTCGTCGGCACGTTCGGCGGCTCCCAGCTGCCCACCGTGACCATCTTCATGGACGGATTCGCCGACGGCGTCAATTACTTCAACGAGCAGAAGAACAAGGCTGTCCGCGTCATCGGTTGGGACGTGGGCGCTCAGAACGGTTCGTTCACCGGCGGATTCGCTGCGAACGAGGTCGCCAAAAATACCGCACAGGGCCTCATCGATCAGAACGCCGACGTGGTGTTTCCCGTCGGTGGTCCGATCTACCAGAGCGCGGCTCAGGCTATCCGCGACTCCTCGCGGCCCATTGCGCTCATCGGTGCCGACGCGGATGTCTTCGAGTCCGATCCTTCCGTCGGTGACCTGCTGCTCACCTCGGTGACGAAGGGGCTCAAGACCAGCGTCGACGAGGTCGTGGCGACATCGGGCGACGGTGCGTTCGACAACTCGGCGTACGTCGGCACGCTCGACAACGACGGCGTCGGTATCGCGCCCTTCCACGATTTCGAAGGCAAGGTCGATGCGGCACTGCAGGGTGAGCTGGACACGATCAAGGCCGGCATCATCGGCGGCTCCATCACCGTCGAGTCGCCGTCCTCGCCCAAGTAGAACAGCGCTGCAGTAAGAAAGCGCTGAAGTAAGAGAGCCATGAAGCTTGAACTACGCGGCATCACAAAGCGTTTCGGATCACTCGTCGCCAACGATTCCATCGACCTGTTCGTGGAATCGGGTGAGATTCACGCTCTGCTCGGTGAGAACGGCGCGGGTAAGTCGACGCTGATGAACGTTCTCAGTGGGCTCTACCGGGCCGAGGAAGGCGAGATTCTGCTCGATGATGTCGTCCAGAATTTCGCAGGGCCCGGTGAGGCCATGAGCGCCGGAATCGGCATGGTGCACCAGCACTTCATGCTGATTCCGGTGTTCACCGTTGCCGAGAACATCATCCTCGGCAACGAAACCACTTCGGCAGGTGGAAGACTCGATCTGAATGCGGCGCGCACACTGGTGCGCGAGATTTCGGCGCGCTTCGGATTCGACCTCGACCCCGACGCAAAGGTCGACGACCTTCCCGTCGGAGTGCAACAGCGTGTCGAGATCATCAAGGCGCTCAGTCGCGACGCCAAAGTATTGGTGTTCGACGAGCCGACTGCCGTTCTCACTCCGCAGGAAACCGACGACCTGATGCGGATCATGCGGGAACTGGCGGAGTCGGGAACAACAATTGTGTTCATCACACACAAGTTGCGTGAAGTGCGCGAGGTCGCGGACCGAATCACGGTGATCCGGCTCGGCAAGGTCGTCGGTGAGGCGAAGCCCTCGGCGTCGAACACCGAACTCGCTGCGCTGATGGTCGGCCGAGATGTGCAGTTGACCGTGTCGAAGGAACCCGCGAAACCCGGGGAGGCGGCACTCGTCGTCAAAAATCTGACGGTGTTCGACGGACTCGGCCAAAAAACGGTCGACGACATCAGCTTCGAGGTTCATGGCGGCGAGATCCTTGCGATCGCAGGCGTTCAAGGCAACGGGCAGACGGAGTTCGCTGAAGCCCTTCTCGGCGTTCAGGAACACGTCATCGGCGAGATAACGTTGAACGGTAAGTCCCTGATCGGTCTTCCCGTCCACGAAGTGCTCGGTGCCGGAGTCGGGTTCGTTCCCGAGGACAGGACGGTGGACGGGCTCGTCGGTGAATTCACCATTGCCGAGAACCTGATGCTCGACCGCTCGAGCGGTGAGCCGTTCGTCAGGCGCGGTGCTGTTCGCCGAGAGTTTCTCGACGAGTTCGCCGCCGAGAAGGTCACCGAATTCGACGTACGAACTCCCGGCATCGGCACAGCGGTCGGCAGACTGTCCGGCGGTAACCAACAAAAAGTAGTTCTCGCACGAGAATTGAGCCGCGAACTGCGATTGTTTGTCGCTTCGCAACCGACGCGCGGTATCGACGTCGGCTCGATCGAGTTCGTGCACAAGCGCATCGTGGCCACCCGCGACTCCGGCATCCCGGTGATCGTGGTGTCCAGTGAGCTCGACGAGGTCGCGGCTCTCGCGGACCGAATTGCCGTCATGTACCGCGGAACGATCGTCGGCATCGTTCCGGCCGATACGTCGCGCGAAGTTCTCGGATTGATGATGGGTGGAGAGAATGGCTGACGCAGACAAGGCGTCGGATCAGCAGCCGTCGCGGGCACATCTGGTGCTCCGAGAAATCTTCACCGGGGGCGCGATCATTTCGGTGCTCGCCGTTCTGCTGGCGATGATCGTCGGAGCCGTACTGATCGCCGTCACCAACGACGACGTCCAGGAGAGCGCCGGATATTTCTTCTCCAGGCCCACCGACATGTTGTCCGCGATCTGGAACTCGGTGTCCGGTGCCTACTCGTCACTGTTCCAGGGATCGGTCTACAACTTCCGCCGACCGGGTTTCGAGAACGGCATCAAGCCCCTCACCGAGACGCTGACGTTCGCGACGCCGCTGATCGTTGCCGGTCTCGGTGTGGCGCTTGCTTTTCGGGTCGGAATGTTCAACATCGGTGGGCGCGGCCAAATGCTCATTGCCGCAGCGTGTGCAGGCTGGGTCGGGTTTTCCCTTCAGCTTCCGGCAGGCTTGCATCTGATCCTCGCGATCGCGGCGGGTGTCATCGGCGGAGCGGTGTGGGGCGGTATCGCCGGAGTGCTCAAGGCGCGAACCGGTGCACACGAGGTGATCGTCACGATCATGCTCAACTACATCGCGTTCTACCTCGTCGCCTACCTGCTGCGTACACCGGGAGCGCTGCAGGCGCCAGGGTCCAACAACCCGAAGACCGCGGCGATCGAATCGACGGCGGTGTTCCCCAAGCTGTTCGGTGATCGGTACACCCTTCATCTCGGCTTCGTGCTGGTGATCGTCGTGACGATCGGAGTGTGGTGGGTGCTGGAGCGATCCTCGCTCGGCTTCCGATTCCGGGCCGTCGGTGAGAACCCTCGTGCCTCGAAGATCGCCGGTATCAACGTCGACCGGATGTACCTGTACGCGATGGTTCTCTCGGGCGCGCTCGTCGGACTGGCCGGAGTCGCACAGGTTCTCGGCACAGTGACCACTGGTTTCGGTGCCGACATCGACGCAGGCATCGGATTCGATGCCATCACCGTTGCATTGCTCGGACGATCGAAGCCGTGGGGAGTGTTCTTCGCGGGCATTTTGTTCGGCGCCTTCAAAGCGGGCGGCTTCGCGATGCAGGCGGCGGAGGGGGTGCCCATCGACATCGTGCTCGTCGTGCAGTCGGTGATCGTGTTGTTCATCGCGGCACCGCCGCTGGTGCGAGCGGTTTTTCGATTACCGGCCCCCGATGCCGAGATCGCTGCCCGCGCCGATACCGCGAAGGTGGGCTCGCTGTGACCGTCGTGGAAGAGCAAGAGATCAGCACACCCGCCAAGAGTTGGAAAATACCGGGCGTGCTTGGTGTCGCGACGCTACTTGCTCTTGTGCTGTTCGTCTTTCGAGCAGGAGTGGGCACGACGACGTTCGGGCTGGCGAGCGAGAACGACTTCTTCCAGCTTCCCGCGGTCAGCGTGCCTGCGCGGGGAACCTGCATCGTGGTGTTCGTCGTTCTCGCTGCTGTCGCCGGTTACACGGCATGGAACGTGTTCCGCCGCGCAAGGACTCCGGCGTGGGTCCTCGCTGTGTTCGCGGTGTTGTTCGTCCTCGGGTTCCTGACGTGGGCGGCGGCGGGGGAGACCGTCCCGGTTCCCGGTCTGCTGATCGGTGCCGTCGCGCTCAGCACGCCGTTGATCTTCGGTGCGATGGGAGGCGTGATCTCCGAACGTGTCGGCGTCATCAACATCGCGATCGAAGGGCAGTTGCTCTCCGGTGCGTTCGTCAGCGCGGTCGTCGCGTCGCTGACCGGGTCGACGTACATCGCGTTGCTCGCGGCCCTCGTCGCCGGAGCGTTGACGTCATCGCTCCTGGCGATGTTCTCGATCAAGTACTTCGTCAACCAGGTCATCGTCGGAGTCGTGCTGAACGTGCTGGTGGTCGGACTGACGAGTTTCCTCTACTCGGTGGTGCTGACGAAGAACACCGACACACTCAACTCGCCGCCACGATTCGCACGCATCGAGATTCCGCTGCTCTCGCAGATACCGGTCGTCGGGCCGGTGTTGTTTCGCCAGACGTTCATCGTCTATCTGATGTACGTCGTTGTCGCACTCGTGTGGTTCGGGCTCTTCCGAACGAAGTGGGGTCTGCGGTTGCGAGCCGTTGGCGAACATCCGCAGGCCGCGGACACCGTCGGCATCGATGTCGCCGCCACACGGTTCTGGAACGTCTGTCTGGCCGGCGCCATCGCGGGCCTGGGAGGTGCGTACTTCACACTCGGATCCGTCGGAGCATTCGGGAAGGAAATGACGGCAGGCGCAGGTTACATCGCGTTGGCAGCCGTCATCTTCGGTCGGTGGGATCCCCTGAAAGCGACGATGGCAGCGTTGTTGTTCGGTTTCGCATCCAATTTGCAGAACGTCCTCGGCATCATCGGATCGCCCGTGCCGAGCGAGTTCATGCTGATGCTGCCCTACGTGGTGACGATCTTCGCCGTCGCCGGGTTGGTCGGGCACGTGCGTGGGCCTGCTGCAGCAGGAAAGCCGTATGTGAAATCGTGATGTCGGCGGCGCTGGAGCTTTCACCGGCATGAAGCCGGGAGCCTGCCAGGCTGTGCCCCAACTGACTCGTCAGTAGGGCTGATGTCCGTTGTGACGGCTTTCACTGTAAGGTTTTGGCATCTTTCCGATGTATTTTCGAAGGAGTGTCATGAGCTTCAACAGCCCCTTTCCCGATGTCGAGATTCCGAATCTGAGTGTCTACGACTATCTGTTCGGGTCCATCGCGGAGGCTGACCTCGGCAAGCCCGCCCTGGTAGACGGCACCTCCGGGGATGTCACCACGTATCAGTCGCTCATCGGACAGATCGACGCAGTCGCAGGCGCGCTCGCCGCTCGTGGTCTGGGGCTCGGAGACGTCGTCGGTGTGCATTCGCCCAACGTCCCGGCCTTTGCTTCGGTGCTGCACGGCATTCTGCGCGCTGGTGGCACGGCCACCACGATCAACGCGCTCTACACGGCCGAGGACATCGCCAAGCAGCTCACCGGCTCCGGCGCGAAGTTCCTCTTCACCGTCTCGCCGCTGTACCCCCAGGCCAAGGCCGCTGCGGAGAAGGTCGGAATCCCCGACGATCACGTCATCGTTCTTGACGGCGCCGAGGGCCACCCGAGCCTGCGCGACCTGCTGACTCAGGGCGCACCGGCACCCGAGGTGTCGTTCGATCCGTCCACCCACGTCGCAGTGCTGCCGTTCTCGTCGGGCACCACCGGTGTTCCCAAGGGCGTCATCCTCACGCACCGAAATCTCGTGGCGAACGTCGCGCAGATGGAACCGCGCGTCGGTATCACTACCGACGACGCAATCCTTGCGTTGCTGCCGTTCTTCCACATCTACGGCCTGACGGTGCTCCTCAACATTGCGCTCAAACTGCGTGCGCGGCTCGTCACGATGCCGCGGTTCGAGCTGGCCGAGTTCCTGCGGATCATCGCGGACAACAAGCTGACCTATCTGTTCATCGCACCGCCGGTGGCAGTCGCGCTGGCCAAGCACCCGCTGGTCGACCAGTACGACCTCTCCAGCGTCCACACCGTCTTCTCCGGTGCTGCTCCGCTCGACGAGGAGCTCGGCAAGGCCGTCGCGAAGCGTCTCAACACGCGGATCCGTCAGGGTTACGGCATGAGCGAGCTCAGCCCGGTCAGCCACGCAATCCCGTTCGACCGCGACGACATGCCGCTGAGCTCCGTAGGCCTGCCGCTGGCGAACACCGTCAACAAGCTCGTCGATCCGGAAAGCCTCGAAGAGATCGAGCTGCCGACCGAGGGCCTGTCGAAGCCGGGTGAGCTGTGGGTCCAGGGCCCGAACGTGATGGCCGGTTACCTCAACAACCCAACCGCGACCGCCGAAACCCTCGACGAGGACGGATTCCTACACACCGGTGACATCGCCGTCGTCGACGCCGAGGGCGTCGTCTACATCGTCGATCGCCTGAAGGAACTGATCAAGTACAAGGGCTACCAGGTTCCTCCGGCGGAGCTCGAAGCTCTGTTGCTGACGCACCCGGAGATCGCGGACGCAGCGGTCATCGGAGTGATCGACGACGAGGGCGAAGAGGTGCCGAAGGCCTTCGTCGTGCTGCAGGCCGATTCCACGCTCGACGAGGCGGGCGTCATCGCCTTCGTCGCCGAGCGCGTCTCGCCGCACAAGAAGGTTCGCAAGGTCGAATTCATCGAGACGGTCCCGAAGTCCGCTGCAGGCAAGATCCTGCGCAAGGATCTGCGCGCCGCTGAATCTTCCAAGTAAACGGAAACTTCCAAGTAAACGGAATCATCCAAGTAACACACACGCTGCAGAAGGCCACCTACTCGAACGAGTAGGTGGCCTTCTTCGCTATCATTTCCCGGAAATTCACTGGGGGGTGATCCATGACCGAAACGATGTTGCCTGAACCACCGGATGGTCAGAGCGAGGTTCTCGAATGGTCCGGCAGTTCGTATCTGCGGATGTTGGGTCTGTTCGCGGTGGCGACAATATTGATGCTCGTGCTTGGACGCCTGGGGCGATTCGATGGCACATCCCGTGTTGTCCGCGGGTGAGCGCTGGGTACAGCAGGGTCGTCACTGGGTGGACACTTATGATCTCGTCCGCATCAGCGTCGGGCGCCGAGGCCGTAGGCGTCGCGTTCTCCACTTCGAGGACGGTTCGGGTCGACGGATTCGCGCGTATCCGTACAAAGAAGCGCGATCGGCGAACCCGAACATGTGGAAACTCGTCCTGGCCGGAATCATGGACTCGGCGGCGTCCGGCAGGTGTGATCCGTCGACGGAAGCGGTTCGGTTGCTTGATATTCCGCGTGAGCTGGTGATCAACGAGGACTCGGTTCGACGTGCCGACCGCGAGTTCGTCTCGACCGGACTCGTGGTGATCGCACTCGGGTTGTTCGTTGTCTTTCTCGGCATCGACTCCTCGCGAATGCTGTGGACCGCGGGCGGCGCAGCGACCGTGGTCGTCTTCGGGTTCCTGACTTACCGTGTGATTCGGCGGTAGTTGGGCCACCATGCCCACGTATTCGGGTATCAAGGACGTATGGACATCACGCTCGACATTGCTCAGGGCCGGTTGCGTGGACGCAGCACCGCTGGCATCGCCTCATTTTTCGGAATTCCGTACGCGGAAGCGCCGTTCGGTGCGCTGAGGTTCGCACCGCCAACAGCGCCACCGTCGTGGGAGGGGGTGCGAGACGCAGTCGCTCTCGGTGCGACGGCGCCCAAGATCGGCTACCGACCGCCGACCAGTGACATCCTGAGCGAGCCTGTGGTGCCCGGCGTGGATTGCTTGAACCTCAACGTATGGACCCCGGACGCCGCGGGCGCAGGTCTACCGGTGTTCGTGTGGATCCACGGCGGCGCATTCGTCAACGGCAGCAACGCTGTTCCCATCTACGACGGTGCAGCATTCGCGCGTGACGGCGTCGTCTCCGTCACTGTCAATTATCGCCTCGGCGCCGACGGGTTCGCGCGCATCGACGGTGCCCCGGCCAACCGCGGGCTGCTCGATCAGGTCGCGGCGCTCGAATGGGTACGTGACAACATCGCCTCGTTCGGCGGCGACCCCGCCCAGGTGACCGTTGCCGGGGAATCGGCAGGAGCCATGAGCGTCGGGACACTGTTGTCGATGCCTCGGGCTCGGGGACTGTTCAAGCGGGCAATTCTTCAGAGCGGCGCTGGGCACCATGTGATTTCGGAGCCGACGGCCTTGAAGGTGTCGGCAGCGCTGGCTGAGATGCTCGGAGTGAGCGCCGACGTAGCCGGTCTCGGCGGCGTTCCGGTCGGTGCGTTCGTCGATGCCCAGCGTGACCTCGGTGATCGAATCACCGTCGAGGCACCGACCGGCGTCTGGGGCGAGCTCGCGTTCAACATGATGCCCTTCGAGCCGTACATCGACGGCGACGTGGTGCCGGACTTGCCGTACACGCGGATCGCGGCGGGGGCAGGCGCTGATGTCGACATTCTCATCGGCACCACGAGCGAAGAGTTCGCGTTCTTCCTCGTCCCTGCAGGCGTCACCGACTACATCGACCTGGATCGAGTGCGGCTCGTACTGGGAGCCTTCGGCGTCGATGCCGAGGCCGCTCTGGTTGCGTACTCCGCGCAGCTCCCGGACGCCTCGCCGGGCGAGGTGCTGATTGCGGTGATGACCGACTGGTTCTTCCGGCTGCCCGCCGTGCGGCTTGTCGAGGCACGGAACGGGAGCGCGTTCGTCTACGAATTCACGTGGAGATCGACCTTGTACGACGGCCGACTCGGCGCCTGCCACGCATTGGAGATTCCATTCGTCTTCGACGTGCTCGACAAACCCGAGTCCGCGCGGATCACCGGGGCGAATCCCCCGCAGAAGTTGGCTGACGAGATGCACCGGGCATGGGTCGACTTCGTATCCGAAGGCTCCCCAGGATGGGGACAGTACGGTGAGACTCGCGTGGTGAAAATGTTCGGCGAGCAGTCCGAGATCGTTGACGATCCGCGTGCGGAGACTCGGGAGTTGTGGTCGACGGTGCGCTGAGTTCGAGCCAGCGATCTGCAGCGTCCAGCAGCACATCGCTGCGTCGTTTCGTCGAGTGGCACTTTTCTCAACCCCAGACGCGCATAGGGCACTTGACACGCCCGATAGGTCGCCACCGACGTCTACGGCCTTGCCCAGCGAGCGGCCGGCGGAACCGCGGTTATTGTCCATACCGTGACCTCACCGACTCAAAGGTTCGGGCTCTTCTCGATGCGCCCGCGCGACCCGGAGGAACCGCACCGCGCGGCGAGTCCGCTGGAGCTGTTCTTCGACCTCGTCTTCGTCGTCGCGGTCAGCATCGCGGCCGTGCAGCTGCACCATTCGTTGACCGAGGACCACGTCGCCGACGGCCTCGTCAGCTTTGCAATGGTGTTCTTTGCGATCTGGTGGGCGTGGATGAACTTCACGTGGTTCGCCACCTCGTTCGACACGGATGATTGGCTGTACCGGGTACTGACGGTCGTCCAGATGGCAGGCGTACTGGTGCTCGCCGCGGGCATCGATTCGGCCTTCACCGACAAGAACTTCACCATTCTGGTGTTCGGGTACGTCGTCATGCGGGTTCCGATGGTGGCGCAGTGGATACGCGCATCGAGTTCGCCTCTGCACAAGCGCACTGCACTCACCTACGCGGCGGGCATCTCGGGAGCTCAGATTCTGTGGCTCCTCTGGTTGCTGCTGCCCCAAGGCCCGTTGCAGAGCATCGGGTTCTTGGTGCTCGCTGTTGTCGAGATGTCGATTCCGTTCATCGCGGAAAGAAACGGCTCGACGCCATGGCATCCACACCACATCACCGAACGCTATGGACTGTTCACCCTGATCCTTCTCGGCGAGTCGCTGCTTGCGTCCTCGAATGCCATCATCGAGGCGCTGAACGAGGACGCAGCACTTGCACCGCTGATCTCGATCTCGGTCCTGACGCTCGTCGTCACTGCGAGCCTGTGGTGGATCTACTTCTGGCCACCACATCACCGGGCGATCAGTGACCTCGGAACTGCGCTGAAGTACGGCTATATCCACTACTTCATCTTCGCGGCGGCCGGTGCATTCTCGGCGGGCATCGAAGTGGAGATCGATGTGCTGACCGAACACAGTGCGCTCGGCGACGTCGCGGCGTCGTTCACCGTCACCGTCCCGATTGCAGTCTTCGTTCTCGGGGTGTGGTTCGTGGCAATTCGCCAGTACGCGGACAGAAGTGTCAACATCGCACTGCCTCTCGGCGCTGTACTGGTACTGCTCGACCCCGTCATTCCGGTCCCGATCACTCTGACGGCGGTCGTGATGATCCTCGTCGTCGCGGTGCTCGTGGTGCGCAGACCCACTTCCACGCAGTGACGGGCACGGACGCGACAAGCTCCCGATACGTGAGAAACTTTCCTCATGAGTATCGGAACCTTGATTTTGCTCCGCCACGGCGAGAGTGAATGGAACGCATCGAACCAGTTCACCGGTTGGGTGGATGTCCGCCTGACGGAGAAGGGCGAGGCCGAAGGCACGCGCGCAGGCGAACTGCTGGCAGAAGCCGGTGTGCTGCCCGACGTGCTCTACACGTCGCTGTTGCGTCGCGCGATCAGCACCGCGAACATCGCGCTCGACGCCGCCGACCGGCACTGGATCCCCGTCGTCCGCGACTGGCGGCTCAACGAGCGCCACTACGGCGCGCTGCAGGGGCTCAACAAAGCCGAGACCAAGGACAAGTACGGCGACGAGCAGTTCATGCTGTGGCGTCGAAGCTACGACACCCCGCCTCCCGCGATCGACACCGGCAGCGAATACAGCCAGGATGCGGATCCGCGCTACGCCGACCTACCGAGCGTTCCGCTGACGGAATGCCTCAAAGACGTCGTCGACCGGCTCATCCCGTACTTCGAGGAGACCATCGTCGCCGAGCTGAAGGAGGGCAAGAACGTCCTCGTCGCGGCGCATGGCAACTCGCTCCGGGCGCTGGTCAAGTACCTCGACGAAATCTCGGACGCGGACATCGCCGGACTCAACATCCCGACGGGCATTCCGCTGCAATACAACTTCGCAGCAGGCGACGGGAAGCTCGTGCCTTCGAACCCGGGCGGAACATACCTGGACCCCGAAGCGGCGGCCGCAGGGGCGGCAGCGGTTGCGAACCAGGGCGCGAAGTAACCGGCCAGTTCGGAACAGCAGGTGAACGATCGAAGAACACTGCCAACGAGGACTATGACGACCAGGGAAATGCCTGCACCCTGCGTATGTGAGCTGTCCATCGAACGTACGATTCCGCTGTGAGTGTTGCATCGGCCGTACTGCTGGCTATCGCCGCGGCCTTCGTCGGCTACCTCGTCGGTGGTGTTTTGATTCCCTACCTCGCGACGCGGCATTCGGAGAGGACTGCGGCGTCGTCCGGTCTGACGATGTCGCAGGTCCTGGACCTGATCATTCTCGCGTCGGAGAGCGGGATCGCCGTCGTCGATCGGTTCCACGACGTCGTGCTGTCGAATCCGCGCGCCGATGAGCTCGGTCTGGTGCGTAATCGACTCATCGACGATCGTGCGTGGGAAGCTGCCCAGAAGGTCCTTGCCGACGGCCACCCCGTCGAAGTCGACATCAGTTCCAAAGATCCGCGTACCACTACCAGCCGCGACCGTATGGCAGTGCGATGCGTTGCACGACTGCTCAGCAGGGAAGACCAGCGGTTCGTCGTGCTGTTCGCCGACGACGACTCCGAACAGGTGCGGATGGAAGCGACCCGTCGAGACTTCGTCGCCAACGTCAGTCACGAACTCAAGACTCCGGTGGGCGCGATGAGCCTGCTCGCCGAGGCACTTCTCGAATCTGCCGACGATCCCGATTCGGTCCGGCATTTCGGCGGCAAAGTCGTCGCCGAATCCAAACGCCTGGGCAACATGGTGACCGAATTGATCGCCCTCTCCCGTCTGCAGGGTGCCGAGAAGCTGCCTGATCTCGAGGTCGTCGACGTCGACACCGTCGTCAACGAAGCACTCGATCGATCGAAACTGGCCGCCGAGAACGCAGGCATCACGGTCACGACCGATCACCCCAGCGGCCTGGAGGTGCTCGGAGATCAGGCTCTCCTGGTCACTGCGCTCGCCAACCTCATCCAGAATGCGATCGCCTACTCACCGGACGGCTCGCCGGTGTCGGTCTCGCGCGCGCTCCGCAGCAGCTGCGTCGCATTCGCGGTGACCGATCGCGGCATCGGTATCGCCAAGGAAGACCAGGAGAGGGTCTTCGAACGTTTCTTCCGCGTCGACAAAGCACGGTCGCGGGCGACCGGCGGGACAGGCCTTGGGCTTGCCATCGCCAAACACGTCGCAGCCAACCACAACGGCAGCATCTCGTTGTGGAGCAAGCTCGGCACCGGATCCACCTTCACTCTGCAGATTCCTGCTTATTTCGAAGAAGACGACCTCGGGTCGACAGAAGGAGAACTACAGTGAGCGGGAAACTACAGTGACCAACGTGTTGATCGTCGAGGACGAAGAATCGTTGGCCGATCCTCTGGCTTTTCTTCTGCGCAAAGAAGGCTTCGACACCACCGTCGTGGGCGACGGCCCTTCGGCGCTCGCAGAATTCGACAGGGCTGGAGCAGATATCGTTCTCCTCGACCTGATGCTGCCCGGGATGAGCGGAACCGACGTGTGCAAGCAATTGCGTGCACGATCGGGTGTTCCGGTTATCATGGTGACCGCACGGGACAGTGAGATCGACAAGGTGGTCGGGCTCGAACTCGGCGCCGACGACTATGTCACCAAGCCGTACTCGGCACGCGAGCTCATTGCGCGCATTCGCGCGGTGCTGCGACGGGGGAGCGACGCCGAGCTCGACGGCGCAGCCGATACCGGTGTGCTGGAAGCGGGCCCGGTGCGGATGGACGTCGAACGTCACGTCGTGATGGTCAACGCCGAGCAGATCACGTTGCCGCTCAAGGAATTCGATCTACTCGAATACCTGTTGCGCAACTCGGGACGAGTGCTCACGCGCGGTCAGTTGATCGATCGAGTGTGGGGCGCGGACTACGTCGGCGACACGAAAACCCTTGATGTACACGTGAAGCGGTTGCGGTCGAAGATCGAGAGCGATCCAGCCAAGCCGGAGCATCTCGTGACCGTCCGCGGATTGGGATACAAACTCGAAGGTTAGGCGACTTCGTCGCACGTGAGTGGAAATACGTTGCAGGGGACGTATTTCCACTCACATGTCATTAGAACGGGTTGTAGACCCAGGTGTCGCGGAACGGTGAGCTCGCAACGTCGACGAGCCAATGACCTTCCTGCCTGCACTGTTTCACGACGTAGTGGCCGTCGCCGCGGCACTCGATCAGCCTGCTCGTTCCCCACGGACTGACGACGATCGATCGAAGCGCACTCTGAGCCGCACTGCCCGAATCAATTCCGCCTGGCTCGAGCACGCCGACGAACTGCCCGGTCGCGTCGTACCAGTTGTTGTCGATTTCGTCGGCCGACGCGGTGGGCGCCAGCATCGCGGCCGCGCCCAAGGCAATGGCGGTTGCTGCGAGCATCTTCTTCATCATTGTTGAGTAGCCTCTCGGTTCGATAGTTCCCGACAATCACATTGTCGGAACGAAGTGAACCGGAGAAGAGCTTTTCGGGTGAAATTCACCCGGAAAGGATCAGACGGCGATGGTGCCCTGATTCCGTTGTGAGTGGAAATACGTCGCCTGGAGCCTGTTGCTGAATTATTTTGTCGGTGATGGATCCTGCGGCAGGGCTGCGGTGTTTCGGTGCCCGATGGGGGGTGTATTTCCTGTCATCGGGTGCCCGGGGGCCCGCAGGGCCCGTGCCGATCA
>NZ_JASISW010000025.1 GCF_030063335.1 Rhodococcus sp. G-MC3
TTTGCGCACGATGTCTTCAGCAGAGTTGCGCTTTCGTCCAGCCATGTTTCTCCGTCGTCCTATCCGCCCAGTTCACGGGCAACAAGACTCTAAAACAAAATGGCCCCGTTCACCGGGGACACGCCACCCCCGCCACCCAATATGCCCATCGCGGGTCCGCCATTATGATCCTCGCCCGCGCCAGCTTCCAGGACCCATATTTGTGGTAATCGAAGTTTCAGGCACCACTGAGCTTGTGGTTCACACACCCCCACAGGCCCCACTTCACGTCGGCGAGGAAACTGCACACCTGCACCCGGAGAACCATGTTCCATTCCGTCCGCCCGTAGAACTTCTCGATCAGCTCCATCGTCTGCTGCTCGATGTAGAACATCTCGGTGACCATGACAGCCAACTCGTAGGCCCGATCGTTGTTCGACGCGAACTCGTAATCCACCAACTTCATCGGCAGACCATCACCGATGAGGAGGTTGCCGGGCATCGGGTCGTTATGGCACGCAACCAGATCCAACCCCGACGCCAACATCGCAGCCTTCACCTGGCGATACTCGGCCAGGATCACCTCGGCGTCGCGCGGCAACCGCACACCGAGCTCGGCGACCTGCGCGAGGTGCTCGTCGATCATGTCGAACACTGTCTTCGTGACGCTGAGCTTGCTCCCCGAATGCAGCACCCGATATAGATCGATCATGCCCAGCGGAATCTCCGGGCGCTTCAGATCACCGTTGGTGCATGCCCGATAGCCCTTCAGGAACTCGATGACCTCGACGCCGGTCACCGGATCGAACTGCACCACCTCAGGCCCGATGTCCAAAGCACCCGCTCGTCGGGCAGCTTCGTTGGCGAGGGATCGGTCGATGAACGACTCGGTGCCGGCGCCGGACAGCTTCATGAAGTATCGCTTCGGTTTGCCTTCGACGGTGATGCGCCAGTTGCTGTTCATCAGCCCGCCGGGAACGGGGGAGTAGCTCATGGCCAGGCCCTCCCACTCAGGGACGGCAGCGAGTGCTTTCTCGACCTGGCGTTCTGGTTCGGTGCGGGCGGATCCGATTGCAATGTCATTCATGGTCACCTCAGATGTTCCGTAGTCGGTCGTCGAAATGGGGATCGCGCAAACCCGCTCGGGCACGCAGGAATTGCCAATCGGAGAACTTCGAATACTCGACGGTGCGGGTTATCGCCCCCGCCGAATGCATCGTCGACGGCGCGAGATGCGGAATGCGTCCTTGCGCCGGCTTCAACGCGACGAGCCCGCAGTGACCGGCGGGAAGCCGGGCTGATCCGGCGATATCGGAACCGACAGAACCGAATCCGATGCCCGACGCCGACGCCGACGCCGACGCACCGGAACTTGAGCCGCCGGTGTTGCGGCTGAGATCCCACGGGTTGTGCGTGATCCCGTACAGCGAGCTGACGCCCGCGGCCATCATGCCCATGTGGGGCATCGTGGTCCTGCCGAGAATGACGGCCCTGGCTTCTTCGGCCGCGCGCCTGCGTGGTCGACGAAGGTCCATTGCGTCCATGTCGACTGTCCGCGCAGCTCGTGTGAGGGGTGTGTAACTCTTGAAAGTTCGGTTCGAGCGGAACCGATCGGTCCGTGGGTGCGTCTAATCTGTTGACTGAGCTGATGGAGGGGGTTCCTGTGCGGAAAGCGGTGGTGGCGGTGATCGCTGCAACGGCGCTGGTCGGGGGGTGTGGGGGTGAGAGTGGTTCTGCTCAGCCGACGGCGGAGCGGTGGGATCCGTGCAGCATTCCTGCGGATGCGATCGAGAGGACGGGGCTGGATCCGCACTTCGTGAAACCGGGTTTGGGCGAAGGAATTGGCTTGCCGGATTGGGATGTGTGCAGGTTTCAAGGTCCGAGCGCGGCGCCAACCTACTTCGTCAACGTGACTTCGTCTGATATTCACACGATCGACGATGCTCGGAACAATCCCACGTACACGAGCGGGTTCGATTTGACGATCGGTGACCGCGACGCTTTTCGCTTCTACACGACGGCGACCGAACCCGGACGGGACTGCAACGTCGCAATCAGCGTGCGTACAGGTGTTGTGGTCTTTGGTGTCGACTTCAAGGGAGGAATTGAGCCGACCAGAGATCCCTGTGATCTCGTACTTCAGCACGCCGAAGATCTTGAAAATGTACTTCCGGGCAACGAGAAGTAGGTACGAAGCAATGGGCAATCCAGAAGTCCCGATGACATATTGGCAGTCACTTGCGGCTGCGGCCGACCGAGGGGAACTATTCCTCGACCCAGAGGTGGCGGCGATCTGCAGCAAGTCATGTACGAACTACGTAGCGAAACTTCAGGAATCGATCGCGAGCGCAAAACTTTTGGCTGGTATCGATGGGTGGGGCGAGTTCCAATCCGGACAGGCGCTTCGCGAGATATACGCAAAGAAGGCCGTCGGGGGCGAGAACAATATGGTCGACGTCCTGCAGAGCCACATCGATGTAGTGACAGAGATGCAGGCTGTTTTCAAGAAGTTCTTCGTCGACACCACCGTGACGGATGTGGGCACTGCCGCCGATATCGGGCAACAGATTCCGAAGTAGTTAACGAACAGATGACCGGTTTTCCGACTTCGACACCATCCGACACCACGCCCTCGTATCGTCGGCGATATGGCGCTCGTATCGCAGGGGTCGCTGGCGGAACCACGCGTACCTCTAGCCGTCCCGGTCTATCTGAAAGGCTTTACCGTTGAACGAGCATGACGATCACCGTGGTAGCCGACCCGCAGCGTGGTACGAAGGGTTGACCGAAGGCCCGGATTCGCCGTTCACCGATCGGCCACAGCAAGATCCTGCAGTCCAATACCGCACTCTGACTTACGAGGTCACCGACCGGGTCGCGCGAGTCACCTTCAACCGCCCCGAACGCGGCAACGCGATCACCGCCGACACCCCGACCGAGTTGGCCGCAGTGGTGGAGCGAGCCGACCTGGACCCCCGAGTCCACGTGATCCTCGTGTCGGGGCGCGGCAAAGGCTTCTGCGGCGGCTACGACCTGTCAATCTTCGCTGAGAACCTCAACGACGCGGGCGTGGATCCAACCGCCGGAACAACCGTGGACCCTCAGGTTCAGGCAAGCAACCACAATCCGGCCGGCACATGGGATCCGATGATCGACTACCAGATGATGAGCCGATTCAATCGAGGCTTTGCCAGTCTGCTGTATGCCAACAAACCGACCGTGGCCAAGGTGCACGGTTTTGCCGTCGCGGGCGGCACCGACATTGCCCTGTACGCCGACCAGATCATCTGCGCCGACGACACCAAGATCGGCTATCCGCCCACCCGGGTCTGGGGCATCCCCGCCGCAGGCATGTGGGCGCACCGCCTCGGCGATCAACGCGCCAAACGGCTTCTGTTCACCGGTGACTGTCTGAGTGGAAAGCAAGCCGAGCAGTGGGGTCTGGCTGTCGAATCGTGGCCAGCGGAGGAACTCGACGCGCGCACCGAAGCTCTCGTCGAGCGCATCGCGCGGATGCCGATCAATCAGCTGATGATGGCCAAGCTCGCCCTCAACAGCGCACTACTGGCTCAGGGCGTCGCCAATTCTGGCATGGTCAGTACCGTTTTCGACGGCATCTCTCGGCACACCCGCGAGGGCTACGCTTTCCAGCAACGTTCGGCCACAGTCGGTTTCCGTGAAGCAGTCCGCGAACGCGACGAACCCTACGGCGACTGGAAGCGTGCCCAGTTCGACAAAAACACCTAGACGACGCGGTTGCGGCGCTGCGTCGACGGCGGAATATTGCCGGAGGCATCGGTGCTGAACGCGAATGTGCATGGGATTTCGGATCGCGACCACGTGGGCGATGCCCTCGACCGAGCTTTGGGAGCACTGGAATGGGATCTGCAGGCGTCGCGGCGCAGCACGTTAGCCGCCCACGAACAGCTGGACACCATCGGGGAGGGCCCAGGGTTCTTGTACATCCTGAACGGAATGGCCGAGATTCGCACTGGTGCGATGTCCACCGATGTGGCCGAAGGTGACTTCCTGCTCTTCTCGCATGGCATTCGGCGACAGATCCGCGCCCGCACCGACATCGAGCTGATCAACGTGACGTTCGCCCCGCCTGCCCGGAAGCGACCCGCGGTGGAGACATTGCCCGACGCCATGGTGGTGCGGCAGTTCGATGAGCGCGAGCCGGCCATGGTCGGTCTCATCGAGAGTATGGCGTGTGGCCCGGCCCTCGCCTCGAAATTCACGCGGGCAGGTGATGGCGTGATCTGCAGCCGAATTGCTGTCACGATCGTGTCGGCTGCCGTCCGTGCCTGGTCCGAGCTCGGATGCGCCCCTGAGCGTTGGCGGCAACGGGTGATTGATCCTCACCTGGTTCACGCGCTCGACGCTCTTCACGCTGACCTGCGCCGCCCATGGACTGTGGAAAGCCTCGCACGGGTAGCTGCGATGTCGCGTTCGGGTTTTGCCGAGAGATTCCGTGCCGCGATGGGGCAGTCACCCGCCGCATACCTGACCGCCGTGCGCATGGATGCAGCCGCCGATCTGTTGATTCGTGAGCACGCGAGCGTGGCCGAGGTGGCGCGCCGTCTGGGGTACGAGTCCGAGGCCGGTTTCAGTCGGGCGTTTCGGCGTCACATCGGGTCGACGCCCAGTCGGTGGCGACTGGGCGTCGCCGCGCCCGTCCAAACCGCTGTCTGAGCCGATCACCGCGCGACGACGAGCGGCGAATCCGCTCGACCTCTGACCAGGCCGAACATAAGCCCGCCGACCAAGCTTGAGATCGCTGCGAAGATCAATGCCAACTCGATGCCCCCGCTGTCGACCAACAGGCCCCCGAGGCCTGCTCCCAGAGTGATCGCGAGTTGGAATCCCGCCACCAGAAGGCCGCCCCCGGCCTCCATCTGGTCGGGTGCGTTGCGCCCCATCCAGGTCGCGGCGACGATCAGCCACGCCCCGAACGCGAAACCCCATATTCCGACGGCGAAAATCACGAGCCACGTCTGACTGGGGAAGGCAGCGAGGCCGGCGATCCCTGCAGCAATCAGGGTTGGAACTAGAAGACGCATGGTTTGCAGGTGGTTGTCCACGAGGAGGCCGATCAGCAGATTGCCCGCGAAACCGCCGATGCCGAAGACCGCCAGCACCACGGCAACGCCCCCCGCGTCGAGGTCCGGAACGCGATCCAATGCGGCCCGGACATAGGTGAAGGCAACGAAATGCCCGAGAACGGTGAGCACGTGGCCCGTCAGCGCCACCCGCGTTCCGCCAATAGTCAGGGTCGTGCGCAAGGCTTCGAGACCTGTGGCCGCGGCTGGCGCGACTGGAGGCAGGGCCAAGAACACGAGGACCGCAACGGCGAGGGTGAGAGCTGCAACGCCTATGAACACTGCGCGCCAGCTGGACAGCGAACCCAGATAGATTCCGAGCGGCACTCCGGCGACCGTGGCGAGCGTCGTGCCGGTGTTGACCAACATCAGGGCGCGGCCGAGGTGGTGCGGTGCTGCAAGTCGGGCGGCGACGGCGATGGACATGGCCCAGAAGCCGCCGATGGCCGCACCCAGCAAGAGTCGCGCAACCAGGAGGACTGCCAGGTTGGGCGACATCGCCACCAGGACGTTGGATACCGCTGCCGAAATCGCCAACGCGCCGAGTAAGGTCCGACGATCCATCCGGGGGAACAGCATCCCGATCGTGGGAGCTGTCACGAACCCGATCAACGCCGTGGCTGTGACCGCTTGCCCGGCTTGCCCTTCGGTGATCCCAAGTGACGCTGCCATCGAAGGAAGCAGACTCGGTGGAAGGAATTCGGCAACGACGAGCACGAAACTCGTGGCCGTCATCGCGAGGATCGCACCCCACGACGTACGCGAGGGTGCGGCTGTCTCAGTGGTGTTGTCGATGGACATGTTGTCAGTCTTACGGGCGCAGATCTGATTCGGGTGATCGATCGTCCAGGGCACCCGACCATTCGTCTACTTCCTTGCCACCGATCCTGCGATACGTACATCTCGAAGCTCCAGATACGTCAGGGTGAGGCTAGGCGGTTGGCAACGGTGGAAGGTTGGGGCGAGTTTGACTCCGGCAAGGCGCTCCAAAAGCTCTACGCAGACAAGGCAGTTGGAGGCGACAACAACATGGTGGATGTACTGCAGAGCCATATCGATGTCGTCCGCCTGATGCAAGCAGTCTTCATGAAGTTCTTCGTCATACCGGTGCTACTGATGACAGCAACGCCACCGACCTCAGTAAACAGGCCCCCGGTCGATAGTCGACCGCCCGTTTTGGAACCCCCGGCGGTCCGTAGGTACCGTTGCCGTCGTGAACTCAACTCGCGTGCCTTGGTCAGGCCTAGTCGCAGCCGGTGCTGCCTCCATCGTTCTTCTCGCTGGGTGCAGTTCCAATTCGGACACGTCGGCCACCCCGTCTGCCGCTCCATCCGCATCTACCGCTGCCGCCACCTCGTGTCCCACAGCAGCGCCAGACGCGACAGGCACACCGGAGGCGACGTTCGCAGGATCCACAGGCAACGCGTCGGTCACCGGTTCCACGGATTCGTCGGCGCCGCTGGTCGATGTCGAAGCACCGTTCAGTGTCACCGAGACGCAGGTCCAGACACTGACGGCCGGGGACGGTCCTGTCGTCGCGGACGACGCGGAGGTGTCGGTCTGCTACATGGGCGTCAACGGCCGAGACGGGTCGGTCTTCGACAACAGTTACGAGCGCGGTGCCCCCGTCGATTTCCCATTGACTGGAGTCGTACCGGGCTTCCAGAAAGCAATCGCCGGACAGAAGGTTGGATCAACGGTCGCCGTCGCCATGAACTCCGCGGACGGGTACCCCAACGGGCAACCGCGTGCCGGCATCGAGGCAGGCGACAGCCTTGTTTTCGCAATCAAGATTCTCGACGTCACTGGCTGAGCAACAGCGCGGGTATCCACAAGCCACAGATGCAGGCTTCATTCACTTGAATGAAGCGTTGTGATCGAGGCGATGACACTCGCAGTTCCGCCAGCCCCGCAGCCGCCGCTGATGCATAGTGAACCTAACAAGATGCGGCGTTGTGAAAGTGGGAATTCGTGCGGAGTGGCGTGCTTGTCGACGATCGCTGGGTCGTCGTTGATGTCGAAACGTCCGGACTCAAAGCCAGCCGAGACCGGGTGCTCAGTGTCGCGGCGCTGACTCTCGACGAGCACGGTCGAGTCGGACGTGAGCTGTCGACGCTCGTCAACCCGGGGTGCGATCCAGGACCGGTGCACATCCACAAGTTGACCCGCGAACGACTGGCCGGCGCACCCACGTTCGACGCCATTGCACCGCGGCTGATGGAGTTGCTCGACGGCCGGACGATGGTTGCGCACAACGCGAGCTTCGATCACAGCTTCCTGCGATTGGAAGCGATGCGTGCGGGTGTGGAGATGCCCACGACGCATCGGCTGTGCACCGTCGCGCTGTCCCGGCGACTTCAACTCGATCTTCCGAATCACAAGCTCTCGACGTTGGCGTCGCACTGGAAAGTGCTGCAGGCCAACGCGCATGACGCCTACGATGACGCCCGAGTGTTAGCTCAGGTATTCACGCACAGCTCGCGCCTCGCTCGATCGCTGGATTTGCCCCTCCCCGTGGTCAGGTGCACCGAGCGGCTGTCGCTATACCCGGATTCGGTACCGCGCACCGAGTGCGGCTGGGAGAACCCCGGTCGGCTCGAGTTCGACGCGCCTCTGGTGCAGGGCATGCGCGTCGTCATCAGCGGTGACACCCGACTGCCGCGGTTGAAGCTTGCTGCGGCATTCACCGCCGCGGGGCTCGACGTGATGAACTCGGTGAGCCGATACACGAGTCTCGTTGTCTGCTCGAATCTCTCGTCGAATTCGGCAAAGGTTCGACGGGCAAGGACTCATGGTCTTCGGGTCGTCACCGAATCGCACGCCATCGACTTGCTGGACTCGGTACGGGCGGGAACGTTGAAGGGAGGCCGTCCCGCCGTCGCCGTCAAGCCGGTTCGTGCGCCGATACAGACCGTCGTGATCAAGCCATGGCACGACCGTCGAGTACTCGTGATGGGCGGCTCGCACGCGGAGTCCGTCCTGATGAGGTCACGGTTGATCCAGTTGGGAGCCACACCGGCAGTAAACCTCAGCGCCGGTGTCACCGATGTGCTGGTTCTGTCCGACGGCGAGGGCGACCCGAGGATGCCGCGTGTCGTCGATCGAGGTCTGTCGTTGCTGACGCCCGTGCTGATCGACGGAGCGCTGAATATCGAGCAACCGGTGACCGCGCGGCCTGTGCGTCGTGCCATTCCGCCGCTGGTACCGCGCGGAGGGGCCGTGGACCTGGATCCGACGACTACATCGTTGTCGGTCAACAGTTCGTGGCATGCGCGGGACTTCGATCCGATTAACGTCGATGTCGTGGCGTTCCTGCTGAACTCGGACGAATTGGTCATCAGTGACGAGGATTTCGTGTTCTACAACGCGCCGTCGACTTCGGACGGTGCTGTCGCATTGACCATCGACGGTGACAGCGAGCAGGGGATTAGGATCGACCTGAGTGTGATCCCGCATGACTGCAGCAGGATCGTCGTTGCTGCGGCCATCGAAGGTGACAGGACATTCGGCGATATCGGCGCAGTGTCGATCGCGCTCGATGGTAGCGAATCCTCCATCGCCACATCTGTTCTCGATGCTGCGACGACAGAACGGACCCTCCTCCTCGCTGAGATCTACCGTCGGGGTCCGGGTTGGCGATTCCGCGCCATCGGTCAGGGCTATGACGACGGGCTTGGCGAACTCGCCGTTCGCTACGGTGTGGAGGTAGACGACTGACGGAGGCACGAAACGACGGCCCAGCCTGTGCCTCCGATGTCGCATCGCCGCCGTGCCGAGATGATTGACGCTGCTCACGGCCGCTGAAGGAAGATGCTGCCGACCGCGGCGTCAGCTGCTAGTAGATCGAAATCCGTGGGATCGATCGTTCGCACCTTCCTGAGACCAAGCCACCGGCGGAACTGTTGGTCGTTATGCCGAGGATCGCTGCGACGTCCAAATGATACGCCCAGCCCATCAGAAGCCGGAGTCCTCGAAGGGCGTCATATTCTCGCCGTCCACGCATCGTGCCCCCAGGGCGGTGCGGATCAAAGGAATGAATGGTGTCGAGTGTGATCAGATGCTCGCCGTCGCCGAGTGGCCGCAGCAGTGAGCCGTTCGTGACAGTATGCTTGGCGCGCGAGTCCCGGCCGATTTCGGCGATAAATTCGGTGGGAACATGGGTGGTCGCATCCCCTTGCAGTCCCCGACAGGAATTGGTGGAGGTGTGCGTTTTTCCAACCGAAAGCGGACTGAAGAACATCGTGCACCGGCACCATGTCGTCGGCTGTCAGTTCACGATCGAAGGCTGTGTTGTCGATGAGAAAACCTGGCAGCACTTTTGAAGTTCTATCGGTCCTCGTGCTCGGCGTCGAACTTCTCCCGTATTTCGCGCGAGATCGCACCTCGATCAGCGACGGCGTAGCCCTGAGCCCGTGCCCAGGTACGAACTTCGCTGTTCGACGGGCCCGATCGTACTGGCTTCTTCGATGGCAGGGCGAATGCGCTTTTCATCGCGTCGGCGTCCTCGGAGACCCACACCATCGCGGCCGCGAGATAGCGGAAGGTCCACTCCTCGGCGAGTTTTCGAGTCTGGGCAAAGACAATGGGAACCGACGGATACCGGACTTGTAACTCGGCGAGTCCATCGGCAGCATCTTTCGCTGTCACGAACTTCGAAGACAGTACAGTCGAGTACTGGTCCTCGATGACAACCGCGGCACGCGGGAGGGCGGCGAGATCGGCCATGGCGTAGCGCAGCCGGCCTGATGTCATGCTAGACAACAGATCTGCCGAAGTCTTCCGCTCGACGGAAGCGACGATTTTCCCCTCGTAGGCAACGGCATAATCTCCACACGGCAGAGCCTGTTTGGTAGTGCACGCGCGCTGTTGGGTGAAGCTGTACGCGTAGCGCTCGTGGGCGTCGACGATGATTTCGAGATCCGAGATTCCCGAAGCCTTCGACCGTGACACCGCGGTCTTCGGCTTCGATTGGGTCCGCGTTCGGGGTGACTGCCAGAACACCATGTCTCGACCGCGAGCGGTGGTGAAGACGATTTGCGAACGGTTTTCGCGGCTGCGGTTCGCGACGATGTCGATGGCGGCGCCCCGACGCTCGCACACCCGCAATTCGATTCGCTCCACGATTTCGGCATTGTCGGGCCATTCGCTGTCGGGCACGGGGTGGCAGTACACGGCGCTGGTTCGTGGCCATACGTCTCGCGCGCGCAGTAACGGCACTCCCGCGATCGGAATGCGGACGAGGTACGGCAGCGAGGAATCCGTGTCCGGATTCTTGGCGATCACGAGCTCCACCGGGCTGATCCTGCCACGCATGCTGCGGCCACGGACGATGTGCCACTCGAGAAGTTCGGGTTGGAGTGGAACCGATTCGTTCGGGGATGCGTCTAATCTGTTGACTGAGCTGACGGAGGGGGTTCCTGTGCGGAAAGCGATAGTGGCGGTAGTTGCCGCATCGGCGCTGGTCGGAGGGTGTGGTGGGGAGTCTGGTACTGCTCAGCCGGCGGCGGCGCGGTGGGATCCGTGCAGTATTCCTCGGGAGTCCATCAAGGAGACGGGGTTGGATCCTGAGCCAGCGGAGAGCGGTTGGGGAGACGGGATAGTTGTAGGGGATTGGTTGCGCTGCGTCTTCCGAAGCCCGGATCCCGATCTCACTTACTTCCTCAATGTGAAGTCGTCATTGATACACACGATAGTCGAGGCCCGTGAGAACCCCAGCAATTTACAGGGTGAGGACTTGAGAATCGGTGCGCATGATGCATTCCGCTACAAAACAAGTGTGGCCAAATCAGTGGTTGATTGTAATGTCGCCGTCGAACTTGATCCGGGGTTGATCGTGTTTACCGTCAACTTCATGGAAGACAGCATGGATGAGCAACTGCCTTGTGATATCGCCTTGGCTCATACTTCGGAGCTTGAATCTGCCCTACCGATTACCGCATGAAGTGGAGACAATGAATGGTGTACCCATCAAGCCCGCTCACGTACTGGCAGTCATTGGCTGTCGCCGCTGATCGAGGGCAACTTTTCCTGAATTCGGAGGCTGCCGCCGCCTGCAATAAAGCGTGCGAGGACTACATCGATAAGCTGAAGCTGTCCAAGAACAAGGCTGGTGACTTGGCGAACGCAGACGGCTGGGGTGAGTTCGAATCTGGTAAGCAAATTCGGAAGCTATTCTCGGAGAAAGCTATTGGCGGAAAGAACAACATGGTCGACGTGCTTCAGAGTCACATCGACGTCGTGGAGCAAATGCAGGCAGTCTTCAGGAAGTTCTTTGTCCTCACCTATGCGACCGATAGCGACAACGCTTCGGACCTCCAGCAACATGGGCCGAATTGAGTTCGGCACGAGGCAAGAGTGTTTACGCGGCCGTTCAGTTGGAATCGAGGCGACAGCGCTCCAAGCGTGGAGATCGATTGACTTGGTGCACCGGATCGTCAAGATCGACCTGACCCACAGAAGCGGCCTCCGTCGCGCGAGCGCAGGCCGTTGGAAGCTGCGTTCGGTGGGCTCGGCGGTTGATGGAATCGGCAGGCTGGTGTGGCGAATGCCTGGGTGAGAAAGCTAGTCTTCGTCAGCTATCAACTGATGCTCGCCAACTTGGCCCAGCCGCACCTGTTCGAGAGACTCGAATAGCCGCTGTGCATTGGTTGGGCTGGAAAGTACGTGAAGTGTCTCCATCGTCGACCGATATTCAGCCGCGGACATCAGAACCAGGTCGCCCGCCGTGGACTCGATGACAACCGGCCTGGACACACTGTGGATCTTCGTCGACAGTTCCTCGAACCGCGCAAACGCTTCGTCTGCGCCAATAGCAGTCGGGTAGGTATCTCGCCAGTCGTCCATCTGTTCAACTCATTTCTGTCTACCGGTCACTTGGGGTGGCCACGCAATGAACTTGCTGTCGTCGGCGCCGTATCTGTGGAGAAGCTGTGAAGTACGTGTGTTCACCCCTGGAACGGATACTGCTGATTCGCTTGCTGCGCAGCCGGATACCCCTGCGCCGGGAAGTGACCATGCGTCCCGAACTGGTGACCGTTGAGATATGCCTGATTCTGCGCCTCCGCGCTGGCGATGAGTCGCTGCTGTTCCTGACGAGCAAGTTCCTGACGCCTCTCGTGCGACCGGTACGCGCGCACTCCGAGCCAGACCGCTCCAACGACGAGCAGAATCCACCAATTGTTCGCGATGAACCCGAGCCCGAACAGCACCAGGATGGCGGTGAGGATCGGATGCCGGCGGGGCCACGAGCGACGCGGAACGACATAGCCGACGTTGGTGGTCTGGTGAATGTTGATGGTGCCGTAGTTGGGGCTGTTGTAGAACTGGTTGCTGCTCATGGCGGGCTCTTCTCGGGGGCGATGGTCAGGTGTTGAGCAGTGTGCCAGAGGGGTACGACATGGTCGGTCGGTTTTGGAACCGAACAGCGATGACTTGCGTACGACCACCGACTCTTGGTGCTGTTGGGAATCGGCACCTTGTCTCTCGCCGTCCTGGCGATCGCGTTCGGACTCGCGGCTGGTGCCCCCTCACCCCTCGGGCGGCACGGATCGAGCTGGGAACCGAGGCAGCGGCAACGCGGCTGATGGCGATTCGCAGCTAGCGGCAGCTCACGAGCGGTCGAGATAGAACTCCGCGATTTCCGTGGCGACGGCAGCCATGGCGTCGGCGAGATCGGGTTCCATGTCGAGTTCCGCGGCCAGTTCGGCGCCTCGCAGGCCGCGGGTGCGCAGGAGCTCCCAGGCCTGTTCGACGGCCCGTACCGATGTCGCGAAATCGAGCTCCGGTCGGTTGGACCGCAGAGCCGTCGCCGCCCAGTCGGCGTCGAACGTTCCGCGCGGCGGACCGAACACGCGCTCGCCGGACGAATAGCTCCTGGGATCCATCCCGTGGCTTTCGGCATCCATCCCGTGGCTTTCGGCGTCCATCCCGTGGCTTTGTGCATCCATACTCGCCGATAGTAAGCGTCACGTAGTTTGACACCGGTGACGTCCACTTCCGATACACCGTTCCTGGCCCTCGGCGACGAGGCCTTCGTCTCGCTCACCACGTTCCGCCGATCAGGGGACCCGGTGTCGACGCCGGTATGGATCGCCCGTGACGGTGACGAACTCGTTGTCATCACCCCGGACGACAGTGGCAAGGTCAAGCGGATCCGCAATTCGGGCCGCGTCGAACTCCGTCCCTGCAGTCGCCGAGGGAAGGTGCCCGACGACGCCGTCGCGGTGCCGGCATCGGCATCGATCGTCGCCGGTGATCAGCACGCCACAGACGTCATCAAGAAGCAGTACGGCGTCGAATTCCGTGTCGTGAAGTTCGTCGAATTGCTGATTGCCCGGCGTCGGAAACCGCGGGTGATACTGCGGATTCACGCGGATCGATAGTTCACGAGCGGAGATCTGACGGCATCCACTTCGGCCATTCGGCGTGCCCGATCAGTTGTCCACGATCGAAGCGAGCGACGGTACGGAACGGAGTCTTCGCACTCGAGTTGTCGTAGACCTGAGCGCGATCCACCATCTCGATGGCCGAGCGAATCAGGCCCCACAGCCGGTCGTATCGTTCGCGAACTTTCGCCTCGGGCACCGCGTGGCCACCCAGGTGAACGCGGTTGGCAACTCGTGCGACGGCTAGCTCCACCGGTATGGCGACGACGTGCAACGTCACCAGATAGCCCGAGCCGACGGCTGATTCGACAAGGCTCAACTTCGATTCGTGGGAGAAGACGGTCTCGGTCACGAAGGACTGCTGCGCCGCAAGCAATTCTGCTCGCTGATCAGCAGCTGCGCGTGATGCATCGTACGCATGTGCCGACTCGTCACCTGGCCAACGAGCATGAGCGATCTCGTCTGCATTCACGAACGGTAAGTGGGTGCCCGCGCCGAGCACGCGCGCGTAGAACGTGCTCTTACCGGCGCCGTTGGGTCCAGCGAGCAGGTGCAGGACCGGGTCGGAACTCATTGCCGAAGGTGGTCCGATTCAGGGTTGACGTGCTTCACATTGCCGTCTTCGTCGGCCTCGACGTATGGCCGTCCCTCGGCTGCGAACTCACTTTCGAAGTCCAGCGACTCCGTCAGCGATTCGATCCTTTCCGACCATTCGGCGCGAACGACTGCTTGTCCCCGCACCGGCAGCGCGTCGTAGCTCTGTCTACCGGCCAGCACATCCGATATATCGCGCGCGGACAGGTGGTGCGAGGATTCGATCTCGCGCCCGAGTAATGCCCAGTGCGCTACCTGCTGGGCGGCGCTCCGGCTGGCGACGGTACCTGCAAGTTTGGCGGCGGCGAACAAGTCGTCGTCGATGCGTAAGGACGATGTGGTTCCCATGGTGATCTCCGATCCGCTTCGCGGTGCACCACCACTGTAGCAATCTGCCACAGATCACGCCCGAGCGTCTGCCTAGCCGAGTTCGACCACCTCGAGTGCTCCGTCCGCGTGGTTACTGCGCAGCCGCTTCTTGTCGTACTTGCCGACACTCGTCTTGGGGACCTCGTCGAGGAACGTCCACCGCTCGGGGAGCTGCCAGTGCGCGACGCGGGAGGTCAAGAACTCACGCAACTCCTCGGCGGTCACCGTTGCGCCGTCGCGTACCACCACGGCAACGAGGGGCCGCTCGTCCCACTTCGTGTCGGGCACGCCAATGACAGCAGCCTCGCGGACCGCGGGATGCTCCATCACGTGGTTCTCCAGTTCGACGGACGAGATCCACTCGCCTCCGGACTTGATGATGTCCTTGGAGCGGTCCGTCAGTCGCAGATATCCGCCGGGGGAGATGGTGCCGACGTCACCCGTCCGCAGCCAACCGTCGTCGAACTTGTCCGGTGCATCGACCCGGTAGTAACTGCCGGTGACCCACGGGCCACGAACTTCGAGTTCGCCGACCTGCACACCGTCCCACGGCAATTCCTTACCGGCATCGTCGACGAGACGGGCACGGACTGCAGCCACGAATCTTCCTTGCGTGCAGCGTAGATCGAATTCGTCCTCGGGGGAAAGTCCCACATCCGGACGGCCTGACGTTCCCAGTGGGGACGTCTCGGTCATTCCCCAAGCCTGAGAGATGTGCACACCGTACTTCTCGTGGAACTCACGCAGCAGACTCGGGGGGCACGCGCTTCCGCCCACCACCACGTCGCGCAAGGACGACAGGTCCACTGGATGTTCGGCGAGGTGCACGAGCAGCGCTTGCCAGATGGTGGGGACCGCGGCTGCTGCTGTCGGCTTCAAAGTTGCGATCATCTCGGCGAGGGGAGCCGGCTGCAGATACTTGTCCGGCATGATCAGCGACGCACCGACCATCAGGGCCGCGTAGGGCAATCCCCAGGACATGGCATGGAACATCGGGACGATCGCGAGGACCTTGTCGGACTGGGAGAGGGCGATGGCGTCGGTCATGCAGGCCTGCATGGAATGCAGCCAGATCGAGCGATGAGAGTAGACGACGCCCTTCGGGTCTCCGGTGGTACCGGAGGTGTAACACATTGCTGCAGCTGATCGTTCGTCGAGCTCGGGCCAGTCGAACTGCTCTGGATTGCCGGCGAGCAACTCCTCGTAGTTCAACACATCGATGTGCTCCGGTGCCGTGACAGCCGAAGGATCGGCTCCGACAACAACGAGATGGCGCACCGTCGTCATCGTGGGCAGTAGGGGAGTGAGCAACGGCAGCAGACTCGCATCGGCGATGATGACGCGGTCCTCGGCGTGCTCGGCGATGTAGGTGAGCTGCTCCGGGAACAGCCGGATGTTGAGGGTGTGGAGCACCGCGCCCATGGCGGGCACTGCCATGTAGGCCTCCATGTGCGCCGAGTTGTTCCACATGAAGGTGGCAACCCGCTGGTCGTCGTCGATGCCCAGCGAACGGAGACCGTGTGCGAGTTGTGCTGCTCGCTTGCCTAATTCGTCGAACGTCACCGTCGTTGGTCCGTTGTCACCCCAGGTGGTGATCTCTGCGGTGGGGTGAATTGTCGTCCCGAACCGGACCAGCTGTCCGATGGACATCGGGGTGTCCTGCATCGTGCTCTTCATGTATCCGCTGCTCCTCGGTTCTCGGCGCGACACCGCTGTCCTGTGCCGTGAATCACAGTATCCACAGTACGGACTCCGTTCGGGGCGGATCACTCCAGTATCCTTAGGCTCGGACACTTTTTATCGGCGAGGAACGGACTGCAATGAGCTCGTCGGGTGGCAGTAAACTGCGGCGCAGGATCTTTCGTTTCGTTGGTTCTGCAATCGCGGTCGTTCTAGCGGTTGTCCTCGGATCGGCGGGGTGGATTGCATACGCATCGTTCGGTCGCGTCCACGACGCCGCGGACTCACCTGTTGCACCGGTGGTCATCGTTCTCGGTTCTCAGGTTCGCGACGGCAAGCCGATGAAGTACCTGTCCGGCCGATTGGATGCGGCAATCGCGGTTCTGGAGTCCGGGCGCGCGAAGGCAGTGCTGGTATCGGGTGATGCGAACGGCAAGTCCGGCAACGAGATAGCCGCAATGACCAACTACCTGGTCGACGCCGGAATCGACCCCGCGAAGATCGTCGGCGACGATTATGGCCTCGACACCTACGACACCTGCCACCGCGCGGCGACAACATTCGGTGTCTCGAAGGCGCTCGTGGTGAGTCAGGGATTGCACGTGTCTCGGGCCGTGGCGCTGTGCCGCGACGCCGGCGTCGATGCCCAGGGCGTGGATGCGGAGTGCGAGTGCAACTGGCTTGCGGTCGCCCGCAACTACGGGCGTGAGTGGTTGGCCCGGCCCAAGGCGATTCTGGATCTGTGGTCGGGTCGGGAACCAGCAGTTGTCACTCCGCCGGACGACTCGCTGACGACAGCGTCCGTGAGCTGACCGACAGAATTTCCCCGCGGCCGAGCGAGATCGTCGTATTCGCCCGTCTCGCGTCGTCCACATCATGAGTGGCAAGGATGACGACGGCGCCACGTGCGGCCTCGTCGTCGATGACGGTGTTGATGATCTCGCGGGCTTCGGCGTCGAGACCCGTCGTCGGCTCGTCGAGGAGGACGAGATCGCCGTTCTCTACGAGGGCCTGCGCCAACAGGGTTCGTTGACGCTGACCGCCCGACAGCATCGCCAGTCTGCGCGATCGCAGTTCGGTGAGCTGCAACCGTTCGATCGCTTCACGGATGGCACGTGTGTCCGACGCGCTGGCTCGGCCCAGGATTCCGCGCCTCGGCCAGGTGCCCATTGCGACAACGTCGCCGACGGTGAGTGCCATCCGATCGTTGACGTCGCTGCGTTGCGGGACGTAGCTGACTCGTCGCTTGCCGGTATGGATCGTGCCCGAGGTGGGCTTGATGACGCCTGCAAGTGTCTGCAGGAGAGTCGATTTGCCGGATCCGTTGTGCCCGACGAGTGCGGTGACGGTACGTGGCTCGAAACTTGCGTCGATGTTGGAAAGTGCGACGGTTGATCCGTACGTAACGGACAAGGACGACACCGACACCAATTCGCTCACGACAACCATTATCGCATAGTGTTCTGCGTCGTGGACTGGCTACTCGACCCCTTCGCTGTGTCGTTCGTGCAACGCGCCCTCGGGGCAGGCATGCTCGTATCGATACTGTGCGCGCTCGTCGGAACTTGGGTTGTATTGCGCGGCATGGCATTTTTCAGCGAAGCCGTGTCGCATGGAATGCTGCCCGGTGTCGCAATCGCGTACCTGTTCAGTGCGAATCTGCTCGTCGGCGCCGCCGTCAGCGCGATCGTCATGATCGGGGGAGTGGCGTGGATATCGCGGAATTCCTCGCTGTCGGAGGACACCGGAATAGGGTTGTTGTTCGTCGGGATGCTGGCCCTCGGAGTGGTGATCGTCTCGCGGGCGCGATCGTTCGCGGTGGATCTGACGGCCTTCCTTTTCGGTGATGTGCTCTCGGCCTCCTACGGCGATCTGACGTTCCTTGCGGTGGCAGCGTCCGTCGCCCTTGTGATTTCCACAGTTGCGTACCGGCCGTTCGTGGCTATGGTGTTCGATGCGCGTAAGGCGCAGACGTTCGGCTTCCGCCCCAGGCTTGCGCATCTTCTGCTGCTGGCGTTGGTGGTGCTCGCGGTGGTGGCGTCGTTCCGAATCGTAGGGACCCTGCTGGTCTTCGGGTTGCTGGTGGCACCGTCGGCCACTGCCTACCTGTTCGAGAAGTCGATTGCGCCGTCGATGGTGATCGCCACGCTGTTCGGGTGGTCGGCTGTGGTGGTCGGACTGCTGGTCTCCTGGCATGCGAACACCGCGGCGGGTGCGACGATCGCTGGGCTGGCGGTGCTGCAGTTCTTCGTTGTAGCGGGGATCAAATCTGCTCGGGAGTTGGTTCGGGGGCGGACATTGGGTGACCGAATGAGGCCTTCGCTCCGCGTTGGGACCGAATGAGGCCCTCGCGCACTCTGAGTGCCCGGCTGTGACATTCGGTCCGCCGGGGGACCGAATGACGCATTCGGTCACCCGGGTTGGGGCGAACTTTTAACACTGTTTACTATAACGACAATCGTTATCATTCCTGATTGGGGAGCTCTTTCTCGTGCGTACATGGATTCTCGCTGCCGGCATGGTCGCGCTGACGGTCGCTGGCTGTAGCAGTGAACAATCGGCCGAACCGGAGGCCGGGGCAGCACGCCCCGGCAGCGACCTTGCCGCGGAGGCAGGCTCGACCGAAGTGGAAGGTCCGCATCCCCGCCTCGTGGTCGCCGACGCCGACTCCGGTCGCATCGAGGTCATCGACCTTGCGACCGAGGGCACCGTCGGGACGTTCGAGCTCGACAATCCGACCAGCCTGACCACTGTCAACGGACGCTATATCGTCGCTGCCGATGATCAGCATGCGCACATCCTCGACCCGGGGTCATGGTCGATCGATCACGGCGACCACTCGCATTCCTACGTCAAGGAACCTGTCGCCATCGGCACCCTCGAAGGGGACGGGCCCGCGCAAGTCACCGCGGGCGATCGTAAGGTCGCCGTGCCCTTCGATGGACGCACGGACATCGTCGACTTCGATTCCCTGAGTGCCGGAAATGCCGACATCGCAACGACGATCGACCGCGAAGGTGCTGTAGTCCCCATCAAGGATCAGTTCGTCGCTGTGGGAGACACACTCGAACTTCTCGACAGCGAAGGCGAATCCGTCCGGACACTCGACGGGTCCTGCCCCGAGGTGCAAGGCAAGGCAGTGTTCTCCAGCTACTTCCTCGTTGCGTGCGCGGATGGAGCGCTGAAGGTCGACGGCACCGACTTCACGACCGCGAAGTTCCCGTACCCGGTGACCCGCGCCCTGTCGCTCGATCAAGGCTCAGGCACACTCGTCACGGCTCCGACCGCTACCGGCATCCTGGTGCTCGACACCAGGTCAGGGGAGTGGGTGGAGGCGAAGACATCGGATGCGGCTGTGTCGTCGGGTATTTCGAGCGACGGCAAAACTGCGTTCTCGCTCCAGGCCGACGGAACCTTCCGAACGTTCGACGCGGCGACGGGTGCGCAGCTGTCGTCGACCCCGGTGGGGGCGGGGTCCAGCATCGAGGTCGCCGGCACCCGGGCCTACGTCGCCGATTCGACGGCCAGGACAGTAGTAGAAATCGACTTTTCCGACGGCGGACGCATCGCGCGGACGCTCGACCTCGACTTCGCCCCCGGTTCGATCGGCGTGGTGGGAGCGTGAAGAAAATTGTGCTCCTGGCACTTCCGTTGTTGGCGATTCTCGCCGGATGTTCCGCCGCGGACTCGTCGGGCAAGCCGACGATCGTGGTGACCACCAACATCTTGGGTGATATCACGTCGAACATCGTCGGCGATCAGGCCGAGGTGATGGTGTTGATGCCGGTCGACTCGGATCCGCATTCGTTCGATATTTCTGCATCCGAGGCAGCTCGTGTGGAATCGGCAGACCTGCTGATCTCCAACGGGCTCGGGTTGGAGGAAGGCGTCGCCGAGACCATCGATGCCGCCCGATCCGAGGGGATCGAGATCGTCGAGGCGGGTTCGGTCGCCAATCCCATCCAGTATGTTTCCGGGCAGTCTGCAGGGGCAGCAGATCCGCACATCTGGACCGACCCCGAGCGGATGCGTAGCGTGGTCGCGCTGATTCGGGATGCGGTGAACACTATCGACGACGTGAACGTCGATGCGGATGCCGCAGACTACGACGCGAAATTGATCGATCTGGATGAGCGCATGGCGGAGCGGTTTTCGGCGATTGCTCCAAGTCAACGCAAGCTCGTCACCAACCATCACGTCTTCGGTTACTTGGCCGATCGGTACGGTTTCGCGGTGATCGGCGCAGTCATCCCGAGCGGCACGACGCTGGCATCGCCGAGTGCGTCCGACCTGTCGGAGTTGGCCTCCGCCGTCACCGACGCGGGCGTGCGCGCAATCTTCGTCGACTCTTCGCAACCCGACCGATTGGCGCAGGTCATGGCGTCGGAAGCTGGTGTTCCGGTGGATGTGGTGAAGCTGTTCACCGAGTCTCTGGGTGGCGAGGATTCCGGGGCGTCGACGTATCTGGACATGATGGATTTCAACAGTGAGGCGATTTCGGCTGGCCTGTAGTCCGTACCCGTGAGTGCAAAGTGCCCCTGTGGTGTTACAAAGCACTCACGGGCGCGAAGCGCAAATGCGTTGTGAGACATGCATTTGTGCGCACAAGAGGCTTTGACAGGCGTTTACTGGTCCCTGTACTTCTTTGGGTATGAACACCACTCGCTCGTATCGAAAGTTCGGCGCCGCTGTTGCGTTGGGCACTTCGGTTGCCCTTCTGGCTGCTTGCTCGTCCGAATCGTCAGCAGACGCAACCACCGAAACCTCACCTGCTCAGATCAATTCGACGGCCACCCCGAGGCTCGCCGTCAGCTATGACGGTGGCGTCGTCATCCTTGATGCCGCTACCCTCGAGACCGTCGACGACGTCACTGGAATCGACGGCTTCACGCGGCTGAACCCGGCAGGCGATGGCCGGCACGTACTTGTCAGCGGCTCGGCAGCGTTCTCCGCGCTCGACGTCGGAACCTGGACCGAAGGCTCGCAGTTCTACACCAGCACGCCCGCGTTGACGGATGTGAAGTTCGGCGCCACCGCGCCGGGGCACGTTGTGCGCCACGACGGCAAGACGGTGTTGTTCGACGACGGCACCGGCCTGGTCCAGACGTTCGAATCTGCGGCACTGCTCGATGGCAGAAAGCCCGAAACGGTGGACTACACCACACCCGAGGCCCACCACGGCGTCGCAGTGGAACTCTCCAACGGCTCCCTACTGACCACCGTCGGCAACGAAGACGAGCGCACCGGCGTCGTCGTACTCGACGAGGATCGCAAGGAAATCGCACGCAACGAGCAGTGCCCCGGCGTCCACGGTGAAGCGGTAGCGGCAAACGAGACCGTTGTCGTGGGGTGTGAAGACGGCGTGCTGATCTACCGCGACGGCGCGATCACCAAGGTTCAGAGCCCGGATGCATACGGACGCATTGGAAATCAGGCAGGCGACGAGGACTCGACCATCCTCCTCGGCGACTACAAGGTCGACCCGGATGCCGAGCTCGAGCGTCCCACGCGGGTCTCGCTCATCGACACTGCCACTAACCAGCTTTCGCTCGTCGACCTCGGAACCAGCTACACATTCCGTTCACTCGGCCGCGGACCTGCAGGTGAAGCGATCGTGCTCGGTACTGACGGTGCGTTGCATGTGATCGACGTGAACACCAAGGCAGTCACCAAGACGATCTCCGTCGTCGACGCCTGGGAAGAGTCCGTCGAATGGCAGGAGCCGCGTCCGGCGCTGTTCGTGCAGGACGGTACCGCCTACGTGTCCGACCCGGCCAAGGATGCAATCCACGCCGTGGATCTGGCGACAGGAACCATCTCGGCCACTGGCGAACTCGACCACACTCCGAACGAGCTCACCGGGGTCACCGGATAGCCGCAGTCGCTCTTTGCCCGGTTGCAGCGACTGTTTGCTGCAACCGGGCTTCATGGTTCTGTGTGTACTTCCCAAGCCCGCGAATTGTGTGTAACTTGAATTACCAGCAACGTCGCTTGTTTTTGTGGGTGTGCACCGTTGACCACGGTGAGTCCCGCGGATCGGAAGAGGTGAGGAACACATGGTTACAGTTACGCGCGGAAAACGGCCGCGGTCAGCCGATACCCGGCTGCCGGTCGAGGCCTATCGCGAGATGCTCAGCGTCTTGTCCGAAGGCTCGGTGGCCCGAAACTTCGACCCTTACCTCGACATCGACTGGGACAGCGAAGAATTTCAGATGTTCCCCGACGATCCCCGCTGGGTGCTTCCCGACTATCACCCGCTCGGCGGTACAGACTGGTACCAAAGCTTGCCGTTGGAGCGAAAAATCAAGGTGGGGCACCACCTTTCGATCAATGCGGTCAAGGTTGGTGCAGCGTTCGAGAGCATCCTGATTCGCGGGATGATGCAGTTCATCATGGCGATGCCCAACAACTCGCTCGAGTTTCGCTACTGCCTCCACGAGATCACCGAGGAGTGCAACCACATCCAGATGTTCCAGGAGTTGGTGAACCGATCAGGTGCCGACGTTCCTGGCATGCGCAAAGATTTCCGGCTCGCGTCACCGGTGATGGGGATGCTGGGCGCGTCGCTTCCCGTCATCTTCTTCGTCGGTATCCTCGCAGGTGAGGAGCCGATCGACCATTGGCAGAAGGAAGTCATCCGCCAGGGAAAAGATGTTCCGCCCGCGATGCTACGGACGATGGAGATCCACATCGCCGAGGAAGCACGGCACATTTCGTTCGCGCACCACTTCCTGCGTCAGCATTACCCGAATCTTGGCCGTGTGAGCAAGTGGCTCGTGTCGGTGTCGACGCCGATGGTGATGCGCTGGCTTGCCGGGGTGATCATGGCGCCGTCGCGGAAGTTGTCCGCAGACTTGGGGATCCCACGCGAGATCGTGAAGGAAGCGTACTGGGACGGAGCGGTCGGGCGCGAGCAGCTGGCGTCGTACTTCGGTGACGTGCGCATGCTTGCAACGGAACTGGGCATGATGAACCGGTCGTCGACCTATCTGTGGAAGCGGCTTCGGATCGACGGTGCGGTGTCGCGGTTCCGTGGTGAACCGGATCGATCGGTCCGCCTCTGATTATCTCAATGTCGAGTAATTGGATCGGGCCACGCCGGCAACGATGACAAGGCTGACTACTCTGTCAAAGATGACGGCCACACCCAGTAAGGCTGCGCACGCTCGCGTCGGCGAATCGATGACCATCAGGGTCACTCTGGATGCGGTCCGACCGCTGGTGTGGAGGCAACTCGACATCAGATCCGATCTGATGTTGCCCGATCTGCACGCGCTGATACAAGACGCGATGGGCTGGCAGAACCGTCATCTGCACATGTTTTTCACCGGCAAGGACCCCTATGGTGAGGGGCAGCGCTACGAGATGCGCGAGTCCCTCGAAGAAGACGACGATGGATCCGGGATCGTCGAGGACGGCGTTGCCGTCGGAGACCTACTCACTGCCGTCGGTGACAGTCTTGGCTATGAGTACGACTTCGGCGACGGCTGGAGCCATCGGGTGGAGGTGCAGTCGATCGGTGGTGACGTGCCCGAGAGTGCATGCACCGGAGGAGAACGAGCCTGTCCGCCCGAGGATTGCGGTGGACCACACGGGTATGCGGAGCTACTGAAAGCAATTTCGGATCCGCACCACTGCGAGTACCAACAATACCGTGAGTGGCTTGGACCGTTCGATGCCGAGAAGTTCGACCTTTCGGATGCAAACGCGCGAATCGACGCTCGGAGAGGCGGAATCGAACTGTCCGTGCGCGTCACTGCGCAGTGGCCGAAGCTGAGTCCGCTCTTCTCTCGTGCGCCGCTCGAGTATCACCGGAAATTGGCAATGATGCTCGGTTCCGTTGAATTCAACAGTGAAGCAATCGATCCCACGGTCGCGACGGTGGCGATGGAAAAGTTGTCGTGGTTCTTGGCTCGTGTAGGCGCGGAGGGCCTGACATTGACTGCTGCCGGCTACCTTTCGCCAAAAGATGTGACCGCCATTCGCGACGAACTGAACTGGGGACGCGAATGGATCGGCAACTCGTCGCGAGAGGTCGACAACCAGCCAGTGCACTGGCTTCGATGGTCAGCCAAAGCACTCGGTCTCGTCAGAATCCTGAAAGGGAAGCTCCTTCTGACCCGTGACGGCAAGAATCTCGTCGACGATCCAGTAGGTCTGTGGAAGCGAGCTACCTCTCGTATGCCGTTGTCGAATCAAGAGTTCGAGGCTGATGCCGGGCTACTGCTGCTGGTATCGGTCGCCGCCGGATCCGATCCGATCGAGCGTAATTCGATGATGATGGAGTCGATGGAGTTGGCCGGCTGGAGCGTCCCCGTGCGCGAGACAGGCCTCATGCAGTACACCGCCAGACCTACATTGGACTTCCTCACGCTCATCGGCGCATTGACGTGGTCGATCGGGAGTGCAGATGTTAACCCGGACTGGGGACGGACCTTCGCCGCCCACAGCCTCATCCGATAACCTCCGCTTTACTCGCTCACGCTGGTCAGCCCTTGTAATACACAACCTGGTGGCTGGTGGCGAGGAGTTTCTCGTCGCTGCTCCAGAGTTCCGCGGACTGGTCGAAGTAGCCCTTATGGAAGCGCCGTGCTTGAGCGTGGGCCAAGACGTAGGAATCGGCCTGAGTTTTGAGATCCTCGGGTGTGGCGAAGTAGTGGATCGTCAGCGAGATCGTCCCGGCAGGAACGTAGGATCCAAGACGTTGGAAGATGCGCGGGTAGAAGATGTCCGCCATCGACGTCAGCGACGTGAAATCGAGCGGGCGTGACGGCGTGTCCCGCACCCACAGTGAGATCGTCGAGTTTTCGGACTTTTCTTCGCGCAATTGACCGGCAGCGAAACGCATCTCGTAGTTGCGGGCCCAGGCAATGAAGTCCGGGAAGCCTGTCGTGTCGAGTTCGGAGGGGGCGGGCAGCGACGGGGGAGTGGCTTCGTCGTCGTCCCAGGTTTCCCGACGGGTTCCGAAGACCGCGGTCGCAGTGGTCGCAACCACATCGTTCTGGCGAAGCTCGAGATACCAGTGCTGGTTACTGCGGTTGGTCCGGACTGCGCGAGCGACGACCTCGAAGTCGCCCTCGGCTACCGGGCCCGCGAAGTTGATGGTGAGAGATATCGGGTCACCGAGGCGGTCGGGATGGTCCTGGATCGCCTTGATGAACGTTGCCGCCGTCAGCCCACCGAACGGGCCGACCATGTTGTTGTACGCGGGAGATGTCCGACCGTGGAAAACGCCATCGCCGTCGTCGGCCAGCGTCAGGGCATCGTCGAAGGGGTGCGGTGTGCTGGTCATGGTTCTCCCGATTGTCGAAATTCGTAATTATGCTAAGCGTCATAGTAGCGGTAGCCCTGCAACCCGTGAGTGGTTGGTTACGTCCGGCTGTCACCAAACGCGCACCGGCGGCGGAGCCGCATATAGTGGGCAGGCGGTTCGACCAGGTACCGCCTGCAATCCCGGGAGCTGTTTCACTTGAGTTGGATCCGCCTGAACGACGTCGCCAAGGGTTACGACGGGAAGGTGATGCTCCGCGAGGTGTTCTTCCGCCTCGCCGACGGCGATCGCGTTGGCCTCATCGGCCGCAACGGCACCGGAAAGACCACCCTCCTGCAACTACTGCTAGGCCGCGAGACCCCGGACACCGGAACTGTCGACGTCACCGAGGGTGCGCGCATCGGCTACTTCTCGCAATTCTCCGAACTCGACGGCGACCGCAGCATCCAGACTGAACTCGAATCGCTCTTTTCCGAGGTCCATGCGATCGAGAAGGAGCTCGCCGAGGTCGAAGCGGCTCTCGGCGGCGATCTCGACGAGAAGCAGATGTACAAGCTCGTCGATCGCCAAGCGGAACTGCTCGACGCCATGGAGAACAGCGGCGGCTGGACCTATCACCAACGCATCGACACTGTGCTCTCGATGCTCGGATTCAACGACGAGCGCCGCGAGCTGCCGGTGGACCGCCTCTCCGGTGGCTGGCGAAACCGCGCAGCGCTCGCCAAGATTCTCATCGAATCGCCTGACGTACTGCTGCTCGACGAGCCCACCAACTTCCTCGACGTCGCCGGCATCGCCTGGCTCGAACGGTGGCTACGCGACTTCCGCGGCGCTCTGCTCGTCGTCTCGCACGATCGGCATTTCCTCGAGCAGGTCGTCACCGGCATCGTCGAGATCGAGAACCATCACCTGCAAACCTACGACGGTAGCTACTCGGATTACGTTACGCAGAAACAGTTTCGGCTCAAGAACCTCGAACGCGAGTTCAGCAACGAGCAACAGCTGCTCGCCTACGAGCAGGAAGCCATCAGCGACCGCAAGGAATCCGTCAAGAATCCGAGCGGTGTGCTCAAGCGCCGCCTCGCGAACATCAAGAAGAGCAAGAACCCTCGCCCGGTCGACACCGTCGTCACCGCGATCTACGGCGGACTGCACGTCCACGACAACCTTGCCGAGATCTCTGGGATCTCGAAAAGTTATGGCGATCAACAGCTGTTCGACAATATTTCGTTCACGGTCCACCGCGGTGATCGCATCGCCATTACCGGTCCGAACGGCTGCGGCAAGACCACCCTCGTCGACATCCTCACCGGTTCCGAACAACCGGACCACGGAAAGATCAAGTGGAAGACGAAGGCGCCGTCGTTCATCTACTACAACCAGGTCCTCGCAGACCTGGACCCGGACGACACCGTCACGCACTCGGTCAACGCGATGCCCGACAGTCTTGCTCTCACAGCGACGAAGAAGGAAGTCAACCGCTTCCTGACGCTGCTGCAGTTCTCCGAGATGGATCTCAAGACGAAGATCGGCGTGATGTCCGGTGGTCAGAAAGCCCGTGTGGCGCTTGCACAGTGCCTGCTGTTCGGTGCGGGTGTCATCGTTCTCGACGAGCCGACCAACCACCTCGACCTCCAGAGCACGCAGGTTCTCGAGCGTGCGCTCATGGCGTTCCCTGGCGCGGTGATCCTGGTCAGCCATGACAGGTTCTTCGTCGAGAAGGTCGCGTTCCGGCAGCTGTCCTTCGACGGCAAGGGTGGCGTCGAAGAAATTGCGGGCGTTCAAATGGCGTAGCTAGCGGGGACGCATACGCACATCGACCTCGGTCATGACTCTCGCCCAGATCTCGCTCGTCGGATCGACGACGTGGAAGTGTCCGCCGGGACCTTCCACGAGCGTCACACTGCTGTCTGCAGCGGCGTAGGCGCGGGTCATCTCGAGAAGGTTCGGGTCATCGTCGACGGCACACACCACGATCGTGGATCCTGCATTCGGAACACGCTCTATCGGCGATGACCGGTCGTACAGATCCGCGAGATTGTCGGCGCGCCCGCCCAGCGCGCTCGCGACAGCACCTTCGCTCAACCACCGCTCGTCCGCGAGGCGAAGATCGAGCACTCCAGCCAGACTGACAGTGACCGACGCCATCTCAGGCGCGTCGGCCGCGAGACGGGTCACCAATTGCCCGCCTGCCGAGTGACCGAACATGACGACGCGGTCGGAGTCGAGTGTTTGCGGCGCATTCTGCACAACTGTCATGGCGGAGGCGATATCGGACGTGGTTGCAGCCCAGTCATGCTCGTCCGGCCGGCGGTACTCGACATTCCACGTCGCGTATCCGCGTGCAGTCAAATCGACGGCGAGTGCGTCCATGAGGTCGAGTGCCCAACGCGAGCGCCAGTAGCCGCCGTGCACGAGAACGGCCGTGGGGCAGTGGTCGTTCCCATCGGGTAGTCGCACCTCGATGCGTTGCTCCGGGTGCTCGCCGTAGTGAATCTCGGTAGCCGGGTGAAAACGCCGGTGATAAAGGCTTTCGATGGCAAAGCGGAGACCTTCGAGACCGCGGCCGCGAATATGAACGTGGACGCCATCGCTACGGTCGGCAGGACATTGCCCGAAATCGACTCTGACGACGCCATGCTTCAGCTCGGATGCATCGAACGGGCCGGCCGGCACCACGATGATTTCGCCGTCGAAGTGTCCGTCGGGGACAGTGTCGGACCAGAAAACATCAGCGGTCAGGTTGCGCCGTGCCGATGCCCGATCGACCAGATCTTCGGCAGTGCGGCGGTCGCGGACGGTCGAGGGGTTCACGACAATGGTGATTCGGGTCGATGGCGCGTCCACAGCACGACGGTACTGGCCACTACCCCTTGCTGCCACTGCCCAGCGATTGCACTTCTCTGGCGTGCGTCACAGATATGTAATACCATGATCACATCAGCCCACCATGTCGAGGACACCTCATGAGCGTCGAAGCAAACACTCGGGCAATCGAGAAAGATGTCGTCACCGATTTCAGTACGCGGATGAGCTACGCGTCCTACTTGGACCTCGACACGCTGCTGAGTGCGCAGAAACCGGTCAGTTCCCCGGAGCATCACGACGAACTTTTGTTCATCATCGCGCACCAGACGACAGAACTGTGGCTCAAGTTGGTGCTGCACGAAACCCTGGCTGCACGAGCCGCATTCGATGCCGACGACATCGGCACCGCACTCAAGTGCGTGGCTCGCGTCAAGCACATCCAGAAGACACTCACCGAGCAATGGTCGGTACTCGCGACACTCACGCCCACCGAGTACTCCCAGTTCCGCGGCTTCCTCGGGAACTCGTCGGGATTCCAGTCGTATCAGTATCGCGCTGTGGAGTTCGTTCTCGGCAACAAGAATGCCGCCATGCTTGCGGTCTTCGAATCCGACCCTGCCGCACACGAACTGCTGTCGACACTTCTCCATGAACCGAGCCTGTACGACGCCTTCTGGCGGTGCCTGGCCAGGCGCGGTTACGAGGTTCCCGAGTCGGCTCTGTCGCGGACGGTCAGCGAGGCATACACGTTCAACGCCGACCTGATGCCGCTCATCACGTTCGTCTACGACAAGAATGCCGAGCATTGGGCCGTGTACGAGGCGTTCGAGGAATTCGTCGATCTGGAAGAAAACTTTCAATTGTGGAGGTTCCGGCACATGCGTACCGTGCTGCGGACGATCGGGATGAAACGCGGAACCGGCGGGTCGAGTGGCGTCGGATTCTTACAGAAGGCACTGGTATTGACATTTTTCCCGGAGTTGCTCGCTGCCCGTACCGAGATCGGACGCTGATGACCGCGGTGAACCGAGCAGCCGATTTGGATGCTGCCGATTGCCTGAGCGCCTATCGGGATCGCTTTCTCGGTAGTGACGACGCGTCGATCGAGGCGTACCTCGACGGCAATTCGCTGGGCAGACCTACGAAGGCAAGCGTCGAACGAATTACCACGTTCATGAGCGAGTCGTGGGGTGGTCGGTTGATCCGCGGTTGGGACGAGCAGTGGTTCGACCTCCCCATCACCGTCGGCGACGCTTTGGCTGCCGCGGCCCTCGGGGCCGAGTCCGGACAAACGACGATCGGTGACTCGACCACTGTTCTGCTGTACAAGTTGGCTCGGGGTGCACTCGCGCTGAGGCCGGGACGCACCGAAATCGTGCTCGATCGCGACAACTTCCCGACCGACCGATACCTCCTCGAAGGCATTGCGGGCGAGCTGAATCTGACCTTGAGATGGATCGAATCCGACCGCCGCAGCGGAGTCACGGGCGCACAACTGCAGGACGCCGTCGGCGACGAGACTGCCCTCGTTGTCCTCAGCCACGTCGCCTACCGCTCCGGATATCTGCTCGACGCGGCAGGGGCTGCCGATATCACCCACCGTGCGGGTGGGCTACTACTGCTGGATCTGAGTCATTCGGTGGGTTCGGTTCCTATCGAACTTGATTCGTGGGGCGTGGATCTGGCGGTGGGGTGCACCTACAAGTACCTCAACGGCGGACCGGGATCGCCGGCCTTCGCTTATGTTCGCCAGGAGCACCTCGAGGACTTCGTCCAGCCGATCTGGGGATGGATGGGCCGCGCCGATCCGTTCGAGATGGGACAGGGATACGTCCCGGCGCCAGGTATTCGACGCGTCGTCAGCGGCACGCCCTCGGTGTTCGGGATGATCGCGATGCAGGACACCATCGAGATGATTGCTGAGGTTGGCATGCAGGCGATCCGCGACAAGTCGATAGCGCTGACCGAATATGCACTCGAGCTGGTGCGAGAACAACTCGTGCCGCTGGGTGTCGAAATTGCCTCACCGGAGGACTCGGTGGTCCGGGGCGGGCATGTCACCATCGACCACCCCGACTTCAAGGCCGTGACTGCCGGACTGTGGGACAAAGGAGTCATCCCGGACTTCCGTGCCCCCCACGGAATCCGACTAGGCCTGAGCCCGCTGAGCACGTCGTTCAACGAAGTGCGTGTCGGTATTCTGGCAATCCGTGACGAACTTCTCGCCTGACACCGCGGGCGCGATTCTCGACGATTTCGATTCTCGCCCGGGAAGCGCGACATCGCTCGTACGCACCGTGCTCGGTGCCTACGTGCGGCCGCTGGGAGGTTGGTGTGCAATCGCGGACTTCGTGGTGTGGATGGACGCGCTCGGCGTGACGCCGGACAGCACCCGGATTGCCGTCACCAGACTCAAGAAGAAGGGAATCGTGCGGGCCGCAGCACGCGAGGGCCGCGCGGGATACGACATCACCGAACCCGCCGCAGCCATGTTCGCGCGCGGGGACGGCCGAATCTTCGGATTTCGGCGGATGGACGACGGCGACGAATGGCGCTTGATTTCGTTCACCATCCCCGAGACGCATCGAGCAGCCCGGCATCAGTTGCGCAGGCGTCTCGCAGGAATTGGTTGCGGCACAGTATCACCCGGACTCTGGATCGCACCGGAGTATCTTGCAGCCGAAGCAAGTTCCATCGTCGACGCGCTGGATCTCACCAGTTACGTGACCACGTTCGTCACCGCCGAGATCGAGGTGCCGGTAACAGCGCGCTCAGCCGCTGCGCAGTGGTGGGACCTTCGCGATATAGCGGCACGGCATCACGCATTTCTGGAGACATGTGCGCGCGCGGGACCCGACCCACACACAGTGGACCCGCGTGACGCGTTCGTCAGATTCGTGCCGCTCCTCGACGCGTGGCGCATCATCCCGTACCTCGATCCCGGTCTTCCCCCGAGCATGACCCCCGTCGACTGGCCTGGTGAGCGCGCCGTCGCACAGTTCTCGTCTGCTCGTGATCGCTATCTCGAGTCGAGCACGCGGTTCGTCAGTGGGATCGACTACGGTCCCTGATCGGTCTCGACCACCGCTGGGGTCCAGCGAATCGGGCACAGTGGAAGCGTGAGCTTCGATTTCCCCCGCAACAATGGTCCGGCAGCATTCGGTGCTCTGTCGATCATCGTCGGCGCACTCGTCGTACTGTCCCTCGACATCCACACCGCGGTGAGCGACCCTGCGCATCTGCGTCGGACCATCAGTGAGTACGGACTCGGTGCACAGCAGTGGGTCTTCGCGACGGGTGTGCTGTTGCTGGCCGTCGGCTCGGCATGCACGTTGGTCGCAGCCGTACGCGCCGGTCTGGTGAAGGTGTCGTCGACCGCCGCCGTTGCTATGACGTTGTGGACTGTGGGGCTCGTGGCCGTGGTGGTGGTACCGAAACAAGACTGGAGCAACGATGCGACTCTAGGACTCGGAGGCGCGGTGCACCGGCTAGGCGCGACCCTCGCGTTCGTCAGCATTCCGATCGCTCTCATCGCCTTCTCGATCCCGTGGATCGGTGAGGGACGCTGGAGGAGTCGGGCACGTACGACGTTGGTCCTTGCGGCACTCGGTGTTGCAGCACTGCTTCCGATCGTCTACGCGCTGCTCGTCGGGATGACGACGTCGACGCCGTGGTACCGCGTCGTGACGCTGGGCTACGTGGAGCGCCTGCTCGTCGTCGCCGAAGTGATTGCGTTGATTTCGCTCGCGCTGTGGGTGAAGGCGACGTCGTCAGCCGTGCGCGTTTAGGAACACCCCTGAGTCACGAAACGCACACCGGCGCGAAGCGCACTACCGTTCGGATTTCCTGACCCGATACGCGGCAACCGCTTCCCGATTGCCACACGCAGTACTGCAGAACTTCCGCGATCGATTGCGGGACAGATCGAGGACGATGCCGTCGCAGTCGGCGGCGCAGACGCCGAGCCGGGAGAGCTCATCGGCCCTGATGACGTCGATCATGGCCATCGCGGTTTCGACGGCGATCCGGTCGGCCAGTGGCCGATCGTCCTCGACGGCATGGAGGTGCCAGTCGGTATCGCCGTGACGGACCAGTCGCGGCAGGGCGCGGGAGTCGGCCAGAATGCGATTGACGATGTCGACGGCGTCGTCGCGCTCGCTGGTGAGCAGACGTCGAAGAGCCGGACGCAGGCCTCGAACTGCGTCGAGCTCTGCCTGGTCCCCGTCGAACCGTCCGGTGTAACCCTGCTCGACGAAGAATGCGGCGAGCTGCTCCAACGACAGAAGTGTGTCCGGTTCCTCGCCTGAGTTCACCAGATCCACGGCCGCGACGAGAGCGCCCGCCGTGTCATGAGTAAAAACCATGTTGACAGCTTACAGGGGCGGTGCTTAGTGTCATCGCTCATGACGATGTTGACTGATGACATGATGGCCAGGCGGCCCACTCGACTCGCTTCCGGGTTCGGGCTCGCCGTCGCGTCGTCTGCTGCGTTCGGTCTGTCCGGTCCGCTCGCGAAAAGCTTGCTCGACGCAGGGTGGACCGCGGGCTCCGCAGTAACGGCGCGAGTGCTCATCGCCGCCGCGGTACTGCTCGTGCCAGGGATGTTGGCGTTGCGCGGTCGATGGAACCTGCTCGCGCCCAACGCCGGAACAATTCTCGCCTACGGCGCGTTCGCTGTCGCGGGATGTCAGCTGGCGTTCTTCAACGCCGTCGGGTACATGCCCGTGGGCGTCGCGCTGCTGATCGAGTTCACCTCGCCGATCGCAGTGATCGGCTGGATGTGGTTGCGGCGGGGGCAGCGTCCTACTGTGAAGACCTTCGTCGGCGCGGTAGTGGCCGCCGTCGGGCTGGTTCTCGTTCTCGACCTCGTCTCGGGCACGTCGCTCGATCCGGTAGGAGTGCTCTGGGCGCTCGGCGCGATGGCGGGCGCGGCTGTCTACTGGATCATGTCGGCGGACGAAGGCAACGGTCTCCCGCCGCTGACCCTCGCGGCCGGCGGATTGCTGTGTGGCGGAACGTTGTTGCTACTGGCGGGATTGATCGGAATTGTCCCGTTCGGTGCCAGCACCGCCGATGTCGTTCTCGCCGACGTCGCGATGCCGTGGTGGGTCTCGATCCTCGGGCTCGGTGTGGTGACCGCCGCACTGGCCTACGTCTGCGGCATCGCGGCGATCAGACGGCTCGGATCTCGGCTGGCGTCGTTCGTCGGACTGACCGAGGTGCTGTCCGCGTTGGTGTTCGCGTGGCTGCTGCTCGGTGAAGCGCCGCGGCTGGTCCAGGTCGGTGGGGGTGTGCTGATCTTGATCGGTGTGATCGTCGTCAAGCTGGGGGAACCGTCGAATGCCGGCACACCGGTGAAGTGTGCGTCAGACTTCACTGCATGAGCTCGGAGAGGTTGTATCGGCCCACAGGGTTCGAGGAGATGATCGATGAACTCGTCGTCCGGGCTCGAAGACTCGTCGTCACTGGTGAACGAAGGCTTCTGGGAATCACTGGTCCCCCCGGGTCCGGTAAAACGACCGTCTGCGACGCGCTTGCTGCGCACTCGGTTCCGCGGCCACCGTCGTCGGGATGGACGGATTTCATCTGGGGAACGACGAGTTGATCCGGTTGGGCCGGCGGGATCGCAAAGGGGCGCCGGATACCTTCGACGTGGATGGCTATACAACGATGTTGGGGCGGCTGCGTAATCAAGACGCTCCGACCATCTACGCGCCGCGCTTCGATCGACACCTGGAGGAAGCTGTGGGATCCTCCGTTCCCGTCGGCCGGGAGACGCCATTGGTCATCACCGAAGGCAACTATCTGCTGCTCTCGGGTGGCGGATGGGCGAACGTTCGTCCGGCGTTGGACGAAGTGTGGTTCCTCGACGTGGCCGAGGCAACCAGGGTGAGCCGGCTCGTCGATCGCCAACGCGGTCACGGAATATCCTTCGACGATGCCAGGCGGTGGACCGAGCAGGTCGATGTACCGAACTCCAGGTACACCCTCGCGGGGCGTGGCGAAGCCGACCTGATCGTGATGGTCCCAGCGCGCGAGGCCATCCGTGGCGAGTTGGGCCGAGACCTATGAGAGCGGAAATACGTCCCCTGCTGTGTATTTCCGCGCACATGAGTAGGGTTTGCGCATGTCCAAGAACCAGCATCATCGATTGAACTACATAGAGCTGTCGGTCACGGATCTGGCAGCGGCGCAGGCCTTCTACTCAGGGGCGTTCGGCTGGGAGTTCAACAGTTACGGGCCGGAATACGCCGGAATCGTGGGCTCGGACGGCAACGAGGTCGGCGGGCTTCTGCAGGTTCCCGAGCCGAAGCCTGCCGGCGGGCCGTTCGTGCTGTTGTACTCGGACGATCTCGATGGTTCCGTGGCCGCGGTGACGGCAGCGGGCGGAACCGTCGTCAACGGTCCGTACGGATTCCCCGGGGGCAGGCGCTTTCACTTCACCGACCCGAGCGGCAACGAGCTGGGGGTCTGGGCGTCGTCCTGAAAGCCGTGTGTGTGCAGTAGGTCTGGGGACCTACTGCACACACACGGGTACGTCAGCGAAGGATGTCGTCGATCTGACCCATCGCGAGCCTCACGCCCTCTTCCATGCCCATCTCGATCATCTTCTGCATCTGGTCGGCGCTCTCGAAGGTCGACGTCATCGTCATCCTGGTACGTCCGCCGATGTCCTCGAGAGTTGTCTGCATCTTGGTGACCCCCATCGAGTCGACGGGCTCCCAATTGTCGTCTGCGAAACCGTCGTCGAGCGACAATGTTGTCGGCTTGTCGATGGAGGTGAATTGCCACCAACCGCGTGCCTTTTCGCCGTCTGGGCCCGTCATGTAGTAGTTGGCCTTACCGCCGGGAGTGAAATCGAGTAGTTCGAATGTGGCAGGCCATGTCGGCGGACCCCACCAGCGTTCCAGCTGACGCGGGTCTTCCCAGATCTGCCACACACGTTCTACTTTCGCGTCGAACTCGGCAACGATCACAAAGCTCAGATCCTCGGGGCTCTTGGATGTGCTGATTACAGTCATGTATGGTCTCCCTGGTTCTTGGCGGGCTGGTCTTCGGCGAGAATGTCGGAGATCCGGTCGACGCGTTGCCGCCAGATCGTTTCGTATTCGTCGAGGAGCTTTCGTGCTCTCTGTATGCCCAACAGATGAATTCGCACGATTTGCTCCCGTCCGCGCTTCTCCTTCGTCACGACCGAAGCGCGTTCCAAAATCGCAACGTGCTTCTGCACGGCTGCGAAACTCATGGAGTAGTGAACGGCAAGTCCCGACACCGAATGCTCTTCGATCAGCACACGCGAGACGATGTCGCGCCGAGTAGTGTCCGCGAGCGCCTGGAACAGACGGTCGAGGTCGGCGTCGGCGATCTCATCTACAACCATTTGGTTGTAGGTTAGGCCGATACTCGCGCGGCGTCAGGGGTCAACGGGAAGCGCATGTCGACGCGAACATATGGGGGCGTTCCAAGCTCTCCTCAGTGCTCTTCTGTCTACGAACTGAGGGCATTCAAGGTACGAGGATCGGCGACATCGGCCAACGCGCCCCACGGAATCGTCACGTCGATCAATCCAATTGCGTGCGGGCCCACTTGGTAATCGCTGAAGCGGATGTTCATGCCGGCGGACGATGGAACCCAGTTGGCGAAGTTGCTTTCGGCGGGTTCGATTCCGCTCGCTTCGAAATCGGTTCCGGCGGGGGTCGAGGGCAACAGCAGAGCCGATTGCTCCGACAGCCGCTGAAGGCCGACTTGGAGATCAGGAAAAACATCGTGCAAGGTAATCGGTTCAGCGGTCGCGGTGTTCACCGTCACGGTGGCGATGACATACGTGGGATGCGCACCAGGGGGATTCGCGTCCCACGACGTGTTGAGAACTGCGCCCACGACCGAACTCCCGGCATACGTCGGACCTGGCCGCGCATCCGCGAGAGAGAACCGTGCGTTGGCGAATCCATCGATCTGATCCTGGAAAGCGGCGTGCATCGACTCGTTGAACTCTCCGACCACTGCGGGGTCTGGGCCCTCGATCTGGGGAATCGAGACGTCATAGGTGACGCGATCGGTGGACCCCGCAACGCGAACAGTGCTGAACGAATACCCGACCGGCGAGGTGAAGGTGGTGGGGCTGGGCGCCGAAGTGATCGGTAGTGCCATCGAGGTCGGGGAGGCTGCGGTATCCGGCGCGGCGGTCGGCGTCCCGGCCGTCGAGCATCCAGCAAGAAGTGCGACGATTCCCGCGGTCACGATGGCTGTGCGCATATGCCTTGCCTATCACGACAGGTCCCAGTCCCGACGAACTCTCGGCCATTTCGCTCGACCGCTCGGACTGGTGGCGCGGGTGCCCAGGTGGTCCGATACTGGAGAACATGCTTCCTGTACTCGACCTTGCACTTGCCGACTCCGATCCGGACGCCTTCCGCGCTCAGTTGCTATCGGCCGGGCACGAGTCGGGGTTCTTCTATCTCGTCGGGCATGGTGTGCCGCAGGTTCGCATCGATCACGTTCTTGCCTTGGCTCGTCGGTTCTTCGGGCTGGATGCAGATGCCAAGAACGAGATTTCGCAACTGAAGAGCCCACACTTCCGGGGCTACTCACGACTCGGCGGCGAACTCACCAACGGTGAAGTCGACTGGAGGGAACAGATCGACATCGGGCCCGAGCGCGAGGTCATCGACGCCGCTGAGGGGTACTGGAACCTCCAGGGCCCGAACTTGTGGCCGTCGGCCCTCCCCGAGATGAAACAGGCATTCGAGTCGTGGGAGCACGAGTTGTCGGAGGTTGGGCTGAGACTGCTTCAGCACTGGGCGCTCGCGCTCGGTGCGAGCCGAGATGTGTTCGACGCAGCCTTTGCGCACCATCCGGCCACCCTGATGAAAGTAGTGCGTTACCCGGGTAACGCAGCCAATCCGCAAGGCGTCGGCGCCCACAAGGATTCGGGCGTCCTGACCCTGTTGCTCGTCGAACCAGACTCGAAGGGCCTACAGGTCGCGCTCACTCCAGGGGAGTGGATCGACGTGCCTCCGGTCGAAGGAGCGTTCATTGTCAACATCGGCGAGCTTCTGGAAGTGGCGACTCACGGGTATTTGCGTGCTACGCGGCATCGCGTTCTTGCGCCGACGCCCGGCGTCGACCGTGTGTCGATTCCTTTCTTTCTGAGCCCAGCGCTGGATGCGGTCATCCCCGTCGTGGCGCTGCCCGAAGACTTGGCCGCGCTCTCACGCGGCGTCGAAGCCGACCCGAACAACCCGATCTTCGCGACGTACGGGGAGAACGCGTGGAAATCGCGCACGCGCGCTCACCCCGACGTCGCCGAGTTACACCACGGAATTGTGCCGAAGGGCAATACCTCGGCGTACTGACCTCACTCGTCGATCCGCGCGCGGCCGCCGTTGAGGTCCGCATGCTCGGCGGCCTTGCGGCCCTGGAGCACACCGTTTCGATCCGACACAGATATCTTGATGGAACGTAGGTCGGGAAACAGAGCCTCGAACACCGACGACACAGCCTTATCTCGTTCTGCGAGTATCGGAACCAACGACGAACCGTAGGTCTGCCCCGCCTCGCGATCCGCGCGCGCCCTGGCCTCGGCGAGGCGCTCTCTGATCCGCCAGGCGTATCCGAGAAGGAAGGCTCGTCGGAACCCTCGGGAACGGCATGTGGGATCCGACCCCGCCTGGTCGAGGGCGCGCGCGGATTGCACGAGCAACGAGGTGTACAGAAGTTCGCACAGGTCCAGATCGACCGGCATTCCGGTAATGGAGATCAATCCGCGCTTTTTGTGCCACACAGTCTTTACGCCGTTGGTTGCAGCGACGCTGGACATCAGTTGCATCTTCGCATCGGCGTACGGGTTGTCGACCAGAATCCTCCTGGTCATCACCATCGCCCCGAGTGGCGAGCCCTCGGCGGAGTCCACGACCGCGGTATCGATCGCATAGCGCGTCATCAACTCCTGCGCTTTGGCCGAGAACGATTCTGCTTCCTTGATGAAGGTGGTCGATTCGGCTTTTGCCAACAGTCCGCGAATCTTGTTCAATACCTTGGTATCCGGATGGTGGGTGGAGTGGACTGAGGTGGCTGCGGTCCACCGGGATGGTGGTAAGCCGATCTCTTCGATCGATCCCGAGTAGCGGAACTCGGCCAGCAGCCGGAACAGGGCCGTCCAGAACGTCCGGGCGTCCACTCTGAACGAACGCCGATAGTGCACGAGGTCTGTGCTCGGATCGACTCCGAGATCGAGCAGCTGCTCGCGCCATTCGTGCGGCGCAATCGACAGCGCCCGCGTTTTTCGCGAGTGCGATCCCATCAACGCCTTGATCATCGGTACGTTCGGCTTGTCGAGCCGCCGTTTGATCACGTGAATCAGTTCGGCAGGCTGCCAACCACGTTCGAAGACGTCGGCGAGCACTACGTCCGCGTATCGGACGCACTTGGTGTCCAGGCCGCCCGACGTCCGCGATTCCAGTTCGATCACGTGATCGACGAATCGGTTCAGCGCGCCGAGCGATGTCGCTGGGTCCGCAGCCAGCCTGATGCCGGACGCCATCAAGGTATCGATGTCGATCATCTGATGTACAGCGTGAACATTCATGTTCCCCCTCGTCGAAGCAATGACGACATCCAGTGAGGGGCCTGGTGTCGGTGTCGCCCTGATATTTATCAGCCGGGACCGACACGTTCGTCGAGGAGCTCCCTGTGTGGAAGCTTCAGCAGCTGGCCATCGCCGACGACCGTCGTACCGGGTCTGCTGATGCGGTGGCTGGTTCTACAAGCACTACATCTGGTGAGCGTGTAAACGGCGATCCGGCGGGTAACCAGGGTCTGTACTCGATTACCTGAAGGAGATGACAACACTCGTGAGCGTTGTACCCATTATTACTTTGAACAACGGCCAGACGATCCCGCAGTTGGGCTTCGGCGTGTTCCAGATCGAACCCGACAAGACCGCTGACGCGGTGAAAACAGCACTCGACATCGGCTACCGCCACATCGACACCGCCGAGATGTACGGCAACGAGAAGCAGGTCGGGGAGGGAATCCGAAACTCCGGGCTCGACCGCGGCGAGGTCTTCGTCACCAGCAAGCTGAACAACGGCTTCCACGAACCCGGCGATGCCCACAAGGCGTTCGAAGCGTCGTTGCGAGACCTCGGAACCGACTATGTGGATCTCTTTCTGATTCATTGGCCTCTGCCCACGCGGTACGACGGCGACTTCGTGTCCACGTGGAAGGTGCTGGAGGAGTTCGCTCGCGATGGGCGTGCTCGCAGCATCGGCGTCTCGAACTTTCAGCCTGCTCACCTCGAGCGGCTCGCCGAGGAAACGGATACGGTCCCAGCGGTCAATCAGATCGAAGTGCACCCGTACTTCGTGAACGAGAATGCTCGGACCGCCAGCCGAGACAATGCGATTGCAGTCGAGGCGTGGTCACCCATCGCTCAGGGCAAGGTGCTGGACGATCCCGCCATCGAGAAGATCGCGTTGGCCGCAGGCAAGTCCACCGCCCAGGTGGTGTTGCGCTGGCACATTCAGCGCGGCGACATCATCTTCCCGAAGTCGGTGACGCCGGATCGTGTGAAGGCGAACTTCGACATCTTCGATTTCGAACTCAGCGGCGACGACGTCGATGCCATCACTGCGCTCGATCGGGGTGAAGAAGGCCGCACCGGCCCGAACCCCGATACGTTCGACATGATTCCGGACTAGCGCTTCGCGCATGTGAGTGGAAATACACAGCAGGACAAGTATTTTCGCTCACATGCGGCGGAGCCGCCACGGCCGTCGCCGATCCTGAACGACCTCGACATCCGGTAGTAAACCCTTGTTGAAGTCGTCGACGAGATGAGCCACAGTGCTTTGTGCGCACGACTTGTTGGTGCCGATGTATCCCGACGGCCCGCGCTTTATCCAGCCGGTGACGTAGGTGCCGCGCACGAGGTCGCCACCGGGAGTGTCGAGAACTCGACCATCGTCGTTGGGGATGATCCCGCGGCGATCATCGAACGGAACACCGGGCAGGGCGACCCCGCGGTACCCGATCGACGTGAGTACCAGTCCGGTATCGACGGTCTCCACCTCGCCGGTGGCGATGCTGAGCACCGATCCGTCTGCGCCGGTATCGAGCGTCATACGACTGAACTCGATGCCGGTCACTGCAGCGCTGCCGAGAATCCGAGTCGGAGACAGCAAGTAGCGCAGCATGATTCGCTTGTTGTCTGCACCTGTCATGTCGTCGACACGGCGCAGCAACTGGAGTTTTTGAGCCACTGCATGCGGGAGGTCATTTGTTTCGGCCAGCTTGATCGTGGTCGTGTCGAGCATGATCTCGTCGCGGTGAATCGAGACGTCGACACCGGGGGTTGCCAGTAGACCTGCAAATTCGGGAACAGTGAAAGCCGATTGTGCGACGCCACGGCGTCCAACCACGAGAACTTCCTCGATATTGGACTCGCGCAGCGCTTTCAGGGCATGCGCCGGGACATTGGTGCCGACGAGGCGGTCAGGATCGATCGTCAGGATGCGAGCGACGTCCAGGGCAACGTTGCCGTTTCCGATGATCACAGCACGCTTGTGGGAGAGATCGTACCGGCGGTGCGAGTGATCCGGATGGCCGTTGTACCAAGCAACGAAATCGGTTGCCGACGATCGACCCGGTAGATCCGCGCCGGGGATCGTCAATTCACGATCTCGCGAGGCTCCGACGGCATAGATGACGGCGTGGTGATTTTCGAGAAGCTGATCGTGCGTGACGTCTGTGCCGATCTCGACTCCGAGATGGAACTCGAAACCGGGCTGCGCCGAGATCTGATCGAACAGTCTCGATACCTGTCGTGTCTTCTCGTGATCGGGCGCGACCCCGAGCCGCGCCAATCCATGTGGCTGGGGGAGCCGATCGTAGACATCGACGGCAACGCCTGGCTGCGTGAGCAGTTCGTCTGCCGCGTACATTGCCGACGGTCCTGATCCGACAATTGCCACTCGCAGTGGCTGTCGATCCTTGGTGACCGTCGGTGCGGGCGCAACTGGCGCCAGTAGAGGCTTTTTCGGCCTCTCCTGCTTGTAGAAATCAGCGTTGATCGTCAGGAATGGCAGTTGGGCGTCTGTCAGCTTCGACTTCGGCACGATCGCATCGACCGGGCAGGCCGAAACGCACGCGCCGCAGTCGACACACGACATCGGGTCGATGTGCAGCATCTCTGCCGTCAGGAAATCCGGTTCGTCCGGTGTCGGATGGATGCAGTTGACGGGGCATGCGTAGACGCATGACGCGTCACTGCAACATGATTGGGTTACGACGTGGGGCATGACGGATTCCTGACGGCAGGCGCTGCTGTGGGGCTAACTGGCGCTGTGGGTGAAGAAGAGGATCAGGCTGCGAATTGGCTGGAACTGCGGTCCGGCTCACTGCGGAAGCGAGATGCCTTGCCGTCGATTCCGCAGATTTTCCATACGAGCTTGGCAGCGCGGTTCATCATGCCGGTGTCGGCCGCGAGCATGCGCACGTCGCCGAAGTAGTCCTGCAAGGTGTGCTGGGCGTCTTTACTGTCCCAGAACAGCTCTTTCTTGACGGACTTCGGGATGTCGAACGTCTGCCAGAACTGCTTCGGCGGTACGACGATGGCGTCGGCCAGCACGCGCATCACGATGGGGAACATCAGTGACAGGAAGAATCGCCCGACCGTGGACATCTTCGGAATGCGGCGGCGCAACAGCTGATGCGCGAAAGAGATGTGGCGCGCCTCTTCGGCTACGTGAATAGCCATGACGCCCTGCATGATCGGGTGAATGTCTTCACCGGATCGCAGTACGCCCTTCTGGATGTGGTCGATGGGCTCCTCGCCTGCGAGAACACCGACGAAGAACAGCTCAGGGGTGAGTGACGCGAAAAGGGGCAGGAACGGCGCGATCATCTTCATCGGCCTGCTCATGCCGGGGGAGTCGGCGCCGACGCGGTTCACCATCTCCTGGAACATCAGGGTGTGGTTGCACTCTTCCACGCACTCGTGGGTGCAGTAGCGGGCCTCGGGATCGCCGTTCGGCAGCGAGAAGACGTACTGCATCATGCCGCGAATCAGGATGTTCTCGAATTGCAGGCCGACCTTGGCGATGTTGGCCTGACGCCACATGCCGATCGCTATCTGCTTCTCCTCGGGAAGCGCCTGGTACCAGGCGTGTGCACCCATCGGATCGGTCTTCGTCGGGAGGATCCACCGACGGTCGTTCTCGAACACCTCGAACTCGGGGGAGTCCCAGTCGATGTCTACGTACGGATCGAAGTGCTTGTGCACTGAGCCCTCGGACAGAAGCTTCAAGGTCTCGTTGTACTGCTCGGTCTCCGCGTCGGTGTGGATCGAGCGCGTCTGGCCTTCCGACGTCATTGTCATCGCTTCTCCCTACGTGGTGCGAACATAGAGTTAATGTAACTCGAAGTATCACCAAATGGAAGTCAAACGCTGGATTAGTTCGCACTGGGTCCTGGGCCAGCGGTTCTGTCCGGACCGAGTTTCGTCCGATTTCTGTCGTGCATGTGCGCGACGGGATATAGGGAAGGTACGGATTGGCCTTAGAGTGATTCTGCGCTAAAGTAAGCGCAGAATCGAGCTAAGGAGTTCTCATGGCACTGACACCTCGACAATCGGACCGCGCCGCGGGTGTTCTACTCGGAACGGCAGCCGGGGATGCCCTCGGCGCCGGTTACGAGTTCACCCATCCGACGGCGGGGACCGTCGTCGACATGATCGGCGGCGGACCGTTCGACTGGGCTCCGGGTGAATGGACCGACGACACATCCATGGCAGCAGCAGTGGCCCTGGCGGCCCGTGGCGGGGTCGACATCGGCGTCGGAGCCGGCCTCGACTCGGTCGCCGCGAACTTCGTCGCTTGGTACGACACGAAGCCCGCCGATATCGGAAATCAGACCAGGGCGGTTCTGGGATTCCGCAGCCCGTCCGCTGCAGCGATGACCGCACAAGCAGCCTTGCTCACCGGGCGAGCCGGCGGAAACGGATCCTTGATGCGTACTGCGCCGGTGGCGCTGGCGTACCTCGACGACCCCCAGCGATGCGTCGACGCGGCCGCAGCCGTCAGTGCACTCACACATTCCGACCCGCGCGCCGGTGAGGCGTGTCAGATGTGGTCGTTCGCGATCCGTCATGCAGTCCTCGAGGGAAACTTCGACGGCGTTCGTTCCTGGCTCGCGACATCAGACGCCGCCGACTTCTGGCGTCCGTTGCTCGACGAAGCCGAGGAGGGTGAGCCCGCCGACTTCGCCAACAACGGGTGGGTCGTCCATGCGCTTCAGACCTCATGGTGGGCGATCGTGCGTGCCGACGGTAGTGGACCCGAGCACCTGATCCGCGCACTCGAACTGTGTGTATTGGCAGGCGGGGACACCGACACGACTGCGGCTATCGCCGGCGGTCTGCTGGGTGCGCGGTGGGGAGCGTCTGCGGTGCCCCAGAACTGGCGCGACATGCTGCATGGATACCCATTCCTCACCGGCGAGGGCCTCGTAGCGATCGCCGCAGCCATAACCGGCGGTACGTCATGACCGTCATCGACGTCGTGCGCGGCGACATCACAACCATGAGGGTCGACGCGATCGTCAACGCAGCCAACTCGACGTTGCTGGGCGGTGGGGGAGTCGACGGCGCCATCCACCGGGCCGGAGGCCCCCAGGTTCTCGCCGAATGCAAAACCCTGCGGAGCGCAACTCTGCCGAACGGTCTCGTCAATGATGCAGTGGCACAGCAGGTTGCGGCGGTAGCTGGCGCCGCGACGTCGGTGGATGTCATTTCACTCGTCGCGTTCTCGGGTGAGATCGCGCGGTTGACGATGCGACTGCTCGGCTAGCTTCGGAAGAATGCGGAGGCCGACTCGGGGAGTGTGGCCCGCGCCTTACGGCGATATAGCTCCGCGGGTCGGCCCCCTCCCGCTGTCGACGTCGTGTTGGTGCCCGCAACCGATCCTGCGACCTGACGGCGAAACGTGTCCTTGGGGAGCGTTTTGCCGTACACCACTTCGTAGAGGCGGCGGAGTTCCAGCAGTGTGAAGTAGTTGCCCAACAGGAGGGCGGGATCGACGGCTCTGCCGTACCTCTGCCTGACGTCGTCGACCGCAAGTTTCACCATTGCCCCGTGATCGAACGCGAGCGGCTCGGATGTGGTGGTTTCGGTCAGTTTCACGAGGTCGACTGCATCGGTGAGGATTTCGACCGGAACGACTGCGGTGTGGGCCATCGAGAGTACCCATCCTCGCTCGTCGCGTTCAGGGTCGTCGAACATCCCTATCTGGTGAAACTCCAAACCGTGCAGATCGGCTTTGGTGCTCAGCGCCCGATCGGCAGCGTCGGCCAGTCGTTCTCCTGGATGGAGAAACGTACCGGGCAGGGCAAGGCCACGCGGAGACGGGACAGTAACCACGTGGAGTGCGTTCGCTCGTACGGTGAGAACGGCAACGTCGACGGCAACCGACGGGCGTGGATAGTCCGTCAACTGCTTCTGGTCCCCGTCTGCTGCCATCGATGCAGATTAGCGCACTATCGAGCTATGGCTGGTTCTTGCTGATGCCGAACAGTCGTCCCAGCGTCGGTCCGCTGAAACAATCGTGCGGATGATGCGCCTCGGGGTCGGTCTCCAAGTCGAGTTGCAGTTCCACACGTGAGCGATCAGGAACGTGGGGTGCGGGACATTGCCTGAGCCTCCAGCAGGACGCTAGCGGGTGTCACCGACATGACCGCGCTTCGCATCATTTTTCGCAAGCGACCCCGTCACCGTCGCGGTCGAGCTTGGAGCTGTAACCGGGATTTCCTAGATAGATCGGTGCTGCGCCGGCTGCCTTCACCTCGGTGCAATTCGCGTAGGACACATACGAAGACGTATCGGGGACTGCCGCGAGCGGAGCGGGCGGCACATACACCGGCTCCGGTTCTGCGACATACACCGGCTCCGGTTCCGCGACATACACCGGCGCGGGAGCAGGAGCAGGCACGTAAGGGATGGTCGTCGTCGGGGCGGGAGCGTAGACGGTGACACTTTCCGGCGCGACCGTCGCGGTGGGAACCGTGGTGGTTGTGGGTGTTGCGGTGGTTGTACGAGTGGTTGTCGTCGGTCGCGCGGTCGTCGTCGACACGTCAGCGATGGCGGGGGCGGCGAAGCTGCTGGCCTGCGCTGTCTCGACCGGCTCAGGTGTTGGGGTCGAGAGTCCGAACGCGATGAGTGCGGGCAGAGTTGCGATTGCCGGTGTGGCCCAGACGATCCGCCCACGCGACGGCGCGCTGAACAGGTACAGCCCACCGGCGGCAGCGGCGCACAGGCCGAGCACTATCCCGGCAACGGAGAAGTCGACGAGGGACGCGAGCACGACCACAAGTCCGATGATCAGGGCGAACCAGCCCACGATCCTGGCAAGCAGTGGACGTGAGCGTTCCGGTCGCTTGGCGCCGGGGAAAACATAGGGCTGGGAGTTGAACGGATCGGTCATGATGCGGTCCTCGAGTCGGCCTACGGGCGGGCAGAGGAGCACCACTCGTCGCGGCTGCGCTGTGTCGAGGGGGGCTCGAATCGGGCAACAACCGTCGCGACTCCTTCGCGTGAGGGCATTGCAGTATTCCGAGCACCTTGTCGGTGGCCGGGCCACCGCCGTTACAGACTGATCAGAACGCTTCGTCCGGATCCTGATCGCCGAATGGTTCGGCAAGGGTGACGCCGGCGAGAACCGCAGGCCGGAGGGCGTTCGGCACCTCTAGTGCGTCGTCGGTGGGGATCAGGACGCCCTGCTCCTGAAGTGTGCGGACACGGTAGTCGATCAACTGCGCGGTGCGGAGATCTTCGCCCTCTAGACCGTCGTAGTTCTCTTCTGGGTTGTCCAGGGGCGGGTCCTCCGTCATCGCCGCCAGCAGAGTTTGGATCGCGAACGTATTGGACAGAGCCATCGAGACGTCGACCTCGCTGAGAGTCAGCTGGTGCCGGACGTGCTGGGTCAAGGCGGAGCGGAGCACGTCCACCGATCGAGACCGGAAACCGTCCGCGGCAGTTCCGGGGACTACGTCGGCCCCCTCGATCTGCAGTACGTCCGAGGCGAACGCTACGGCCCAATGGTCGAGAGCGGTGATGTTCTCCGGTGATGCATCATTCTCGTGGTCGTGGTCGTGGTCGTGGTCGTGGTCGTGGTCGTGGTCGTGGTCATGATCCTCGTCGTCGGACAAGGCGCCCTCGAGCTCTGCGATGTCGGCGACGGGGACTCGGGTGCCGACGCGTGCCAGGAGGGCGTCGAGCCCGGCGATCAACGGTAGGCCGGACAACGCAGCCTGCTCAGCGGCCTCGGAGACCTCGGGTAATTCGATGTCCTCGGGATCGAGGACGTCCGGATCGTTGTCGATGAAGTCGGTGAGGTCCTCCATGCAATGCGAGAAGTCTTCGTCCGAACCGGTCCACGTGTCGGTCTCGTCGAGGAACGTGAGGAACTCCAGCAATGTCACGACGATGTTCGTCGCTGCTGCCGGTCCGTTGTCCGGGTCGGACTCCTCGATGCGCTCGACGGCGTCGACGATGAAGTGAGCGTCGTTGGGGGTCCAGGAGGTGACGGAGAACCCTGTATTCGCCCGATCGATCTGAGTCAGCGTGGTGCGGACAAGACCGACAACACGTTCTGCGTGCTCGCCCATGTCCCGATCGGTGAGCCACTCGCCGAATTCTTCGAGTACGCCCACGGGGAACGTTGGAAGATGAGATCCCGGCGACGACTGCTGACGCCGTTGGCGTGCCTTGGTCTTCGCTGCTCGCTTCTGCCCACGACTCGCCGGTCCCCTGGATCCCATGGGTCAAGCCTAAACGTTCGCTGACAGCCGTCGGAAGCGGTGTCACGCCTGGACGTAGGGAAATGTGGGTCCAGGCGTGGGCACGCTCAGTCGTTCGATGACGGTCAGCCGGCGACAGTTTTCACCGACAACCCCTTGCCTGCAAACCTGAGATCGATCTCGGCGAACACCGCAGCCATTCGTGTTTCGCGGTCGAGGTAACTGATCTGATGAAGGATTGCCGCGCACACGTGGCATCGACATCGGTTGTGTCGTAGAAGTTTCCGACATGGTCGATGTAGTCGACGACGAACTGCGCGCAATCGTCGATGATGTCGAAGGTTTCGACCGAATTCTATTGTGCGAGAGTAAAAGTAAATAGTTCAATAGGAAACCCGGAATCCGCCGATCAGAGTGACGATATTGCCGTCAGGATCTTCCAGGCTCGACAACTGCACTCCCTTGTTGGCGTCGACGATCTCGCCTGCCTCGATTCCTCGCTTTCCGAGTTCGGTGATGGAATTTTCGAGATCGTCGACGGCGAAGTTCAACATCCCGTTTCCCGCCCGATTCTCGTCGACCGTGACCTGCACCCAACCGTGCTCGGTGACCTGCCACTCGACCAGCACCGGCATGGGGTTGTTGTCGGCTGGTCGACCGATCAACGCCGAGTACCACGCGTTGGCTCTGACGATATCGGTCACGGGTACGACGGCAAGTACGTGTTGGAAGTCCATTGTGTGCTCCTGAGTCGACGAACTGGGCCGCAGAGGTAGACCGATGCTCAGCCGGAAAGTCATCGGCAAGGCGGATCTACTCCCGACTTGTGCGTCGAACCGCTGCTGACGCGTACATCAGGGGCGCGAGTTTCCGAGGGTCGGACTTCGGCAGTCTCGGCGCTGTGGTCACGCCGATCGCTGCCCCGATAACTGCTGACGATTGTCCAGAGTGGAGGCGGCTGTGGTCGGCGATTCGAGCCGACTGCATGCCCTGTCGTGAGACCGGATCTGAAACAAAACTTGTCGGTGCCTCGAGTAGGGTCATGTGCATCGGTTCGGTTCGAGTACGACGAAGGGGCGGAAGTTGGTACTGAGGATTCACCGCGGCGCCAGTGCATCCTCGCTCGCATCTGCATTGGCCGACGTCCTGGCAGTGCCACTGGCGGATCCGTTCACCGCGGAGGTGGTCTCGGTGCCGGCCCGCGGAGTGGAGCGGTGGCTGACACAACGGCTTTCACTGTCGCTCGGTTCCGTCGACGCAGACGGAATTTCGGCGAACATCGAATTTCCTTCGCCTGCGGCTCTCGTCGAGAACGCGCTCGCATCGGTTCGGAACGTCGATCCCGACGACGAACCCTGGTCGCGCCGTCGAATGCTCTGGGAGACATTGACACTGATCGACGAATCGATCGATCAACCGTGGTGCTCGGTGTTGGCCGCACACCTCGGCAACGGCACCGACGAGCACCGCGCAGGACGTAGGTGGTCCACCGCAGCGCACCTGACGGATCTGTTCGGAAGCTATGCCGCCGATCGGCCGGCGATGATCACCGATTGGGCCGCCGGAGTCGACAGCGACGGACTCGGGGGCACCTTGCCCGTCGATCAGCAGTGGCAAGCCGAGCTGTGGCGATCGATTCGCGCTCGCATCGGGTCTCCGAGCCCAGCCGAACTGTTGGAGAGCAGTTGCGTTTCCATCGCAGCGAATCCGGGTTTGCTCGATCTTCCCGATCGTCTGTCGATTTTCGGTGCCACTCGATTGACCACCGATCAGCTTCGGGTCGTTGCAGCACTCTCCGGGCACAGGGATGTGCATTTGTGGATTCCGCATCCGAGTGAGGTGATGTGGAACAAGCTCACCGAGCAGAAACATATCGGTCGGCGTCGTGACGATCGGTCCGCATTGGCACTCGAACATCCTTTGCTTTCCAGCCTCGCCCGCGATGTTCGCGAGCTGCAGTCCCGCATTCTCGGCATCGATGCGACAGTGGAACATACTGTCGGTCCGGCAGATTCCTACCCGTCCACGCTCCTCGGGTGCGTGCAATCCGATATTGCGTATTCGCGAAAGCCGGTCAGGTCCGCTGTCCCCGACGGCACGATCGCAGTCCATGCGTGTCACGGCGCTCCGCGGCAGGTCGAAGTTCTTCGCGAGTGCCTGCTGCATCTGTTCGACGGTGACCCGACGCTCGAACCACGGGATGTGCTCGTCATGTGTCCCGACGTCGAGACGTATGCGCCCTTGGTCCGAGCGGCGTTCGGGCAGGGTGGTCTCGGACATCCAGGTCACAAACTCCGAGTCCGGCTTGCCGATCGAGGGCTGCGGCAGACCAATCCACTGCTCGCCGTCGTGGCGACAGTGCTCGATCTCGCGGTCGGCCGGGTCACGGCCAGCCAGGTACTCGATCTCGCGGCGTCCGGTCCGGTGCGCACACGGTTCGGATTCGGCGACGACGATCTCGAGCGGCTGCGCGAGTGGGTTCAGGTGTCCGGGGCACGGTGGGGTATCAACTCGCGCCAGCGCAGTCGTTTCGGTCTCGGTGACTTCGCTCAGAACACCTTCAATTTCGCGATGGACCGTCTGTTGCTGGGAGTGGCGGCCGACGAAACCTCGCACGAGTGGCTCGATCTCGCGTTGCCGGTGGACGACGTCGACGGAAACGACATCGACCTCACCGGCAGGCTCGCCGAATTTCTGGACCGACTGGCAGTCGTGTTGCGTGATCTGCAAGGCCCACAGAAGGCCGCGGAGTGGCAGACAGCGCTGGTTCGCGCACTCGACCTTCTCACGGACACCGACGCGGCCGATCAATGGCAACGCGCACAAGCTCTTCGAGAACTCGCTGACTCGACCCGGTACGGCGACGAGGTAGTGCTCAGGCTGTCGGACGTGCGTGCCATGCTCACTCGTGCACTCGCGGGGCGACCGTCTCGCGCGAACTTCAGAACGGGTGAACTGACGGTATGCACCATGGTTCCGATGAGATCGGTGCCGCATCGCGTAGTAGTCCTGCTGGGTCTCGACGACGAGGTGTATCCGCGTGCGGGAAGTCTCGACGGGGACAACGTGCTCACGCGTGACCCGGCGATCGGCGAACGCGATGTGCGCAGCGAGGACCGGCAACTGCTACTCGATGCCGTCATGTCCGCCGAACAGAAGCTGCTGCTGTTCTACACCGGCGCCGACCCTGTGTCGGGAATGGTCAAACCACCTGCAATTCCGCTGACCGAGTTGCTCGACGTCATCCGAACCACGGCCGACGCCGACATCGTGCAGCGTCACCCGCTACAGCCTTTCGACGCTCGGAATTTCGACCCCCGCTCACCGTTCAGTTACGACCGCGCGGCCCTCGATGGAGCGAGAGCAATTCAACGAGAGCCCGCCGCACCGCCGCCGTTTCTGCCGGGGGTCTTGCCTCCCGCCCAACCCGGCGACATCGAACTGAGGGATCTGATTGCGTTCGTCGAACATCCGATTGCCGCATTTCTCAAGCAGCGCCTCGGAATCCGTGTCCCTGATCTGGACGACGATGTCTCCGATTCCCTCACCGTCGAATTGGACGGGTTGCAGAAGTGGGATATCGGCGACCGGATGCTCGCCGAGCGACTTGCGGGCACCGCTGTAGCTGATTTTCGCGCCGCGGAGTGGAGGCGCGGCACGCTGCCACCTTTCGGGCTCGGCGACACTCAACTCCAGGACATCACCCGAGCGGTGGAAGCCCTGTTCGAGGTGTCGCGCGATGTCCACGCAGGCGAATCCCATGTGCTCGATGTATCGATCCAACTGAGTTCGGGTCGCCGAGTCACTGGGACGGTTACCGGTATTCACGGCAATACCATCGCCCGTACCTCGTACTCGAGACTCGCGCCGAAACATCGACTGGCCGCCTGGGTTCGCGTTCTTGCCGCTCGGGCTCAAGACCAGTCCACAGCCTGGCAAGCGCTGACGACCGGCCGAGGACCAGGCCGTCGAGCTGCTTGGCGCTCGACCATCACGGCGCCGGTCGATGCTCTCGACCTGCTCGAGAAGTTGGTCGAACTACGCGACCTCGGCCTCGCATCGCCGCTGCCGATGGGGCCGACGGCATCGGCAGCCTACGCCGAGCGAAGATTTCGGGGAACATCCGCCGAGCTCGCCATGGACGCGGCAGCGAAGCAGTGGAACGACAAGTTCGGCGACATCACCGATCGCAGCATCGCGTACGTACACGGACGCTCTCCCGAGTTCATGAGCGTTCGCGACGCTGCTTTCGGTGAAGGGGTCCCGCGCTGGGGTGACGAAACGACGGCCTTCGGCGCGTTGTCCTGTCACCTGTGGTGCCCGCTTCTGGACGCCGAAACGGAGGGACAGCCGTGACGGATTTCGATCTACTGGGGCCGTTGCCGCAGGGTACTACGGTGCTCGAGGCAAGCGCCGGTACCGGAAAGACGTACGCGATCGTCGGGTTGGCGACGCGTTATGTTGCCGAGGGGATAGCAGAGATCTCCGAGTTGCTGCTGGTCACTTTCTCTCGCGCGGCAACCCAGGAACTGCGGGAGCGCACTCGAAATCGGTTTGCCGAGGTCGCTGCAGAACTCGGCGAGCCGTCCCCACAGACGAGCACCGATGCGCTGGTTCGGCATCTGGCACGCGAGGACGCCCCGGCCCGTCGGCTCCGTCTGATGCGCGCACTATCCGAATTCGACTCCGGCACAATCGCTACCACGCACAGTTTCTGCCAGCGCATGCTCGACGGCCTCGGGATTGCAGGTGAACGCGAACCGGAGACGACACTGGTCGAGGCCGTCGACGACCTGACAGGGGAGGTCGTCGTCGACATCTATCTTCGGCGATACAGTCGCTCGGAATTCCAGCCGCCGATCAGCCCGAACGATGCACGTCAGGTTGCACGGGAAGCCGTGCGCGATCGTCAGGCGCACCTGGTCCCCGAGCCGACAGACGACAGCGAGGCCGGCCACCGCGTGATCTTCGCCGAGGAAGTGCGCGCCGAAGTCGGGCGGCGTAAGCGATCTGCGGGCGTGCGCGACTTCGACGATCTACTGAGTTTGTTGCACGGTGTTCTCGTCGACCCGATCCACGGTGAGTCGGCCTGCGCTCGGGTCCGCGATCGCTTTCGAGTGGTCCTCGTCGACGAGTTCCAGGACACCGACCCATTGCAGTGGGACATCCTGCGGCGTGCGTTTCACGGTACGTCGACGCTTCTTCTCGTCGGAGATCCCAAACAGGCGATCTATGCCTTTCGTGGCGCCGAGGTACTCAGTTACCTGGATGCCGTTGCGCTCGCTGATCGTCACCTGGAATTGACCACGAACTGGCGAAGCGACGCGGGCCTCCTGGCGGCACTCGAAACCGTCTATGCCGGTGCTGCTCTGGGACACGACGACATCGTCGTCCACCCCGTTGCCTCGACGCACGCACATTCAAGGATTCCGGATGCTCCACCGCTGAGGGTTCGATACCTACCGAGGACGGGTGCGGGGCCGCTGAACAAATCGGGATTCCCCGCAGTCGGCGCCCTCCGAAGCCGCGTTGCGAACGACCTCGCCGCGGACATCGTCGGCATGCTCGAATCTCCAACGAAGCTGGCGCTTCCCGGACATGGCGATGTCGTCACACCAGGTGATGTTGCGGTACTCGTGCGCACTAGGTCGCAGATCAGTCTCGTTCGAGAGGCACTCGATCAAGCCGGGGTTCCCTCGGTGCTCGCCGGTGGTTCCAGTGTGTTCGAGACGCCGAGCGCAACCCAGTGGCTGTGGCTGCTTCAAGCGATCGAACAACCCCATCGAGCGGACCGGGTGCGGTTGGCCGCTCTGACACCGCTGCTCGGATGGACGGCGGACACACTCGACGCGCGAGGAGACGATGCTGTCGCCGAGGTGAGCAGCACGCTGCGCGACTATGGAGTGCTGTTCGGGCAGGCAGGGTTCGCCGCGGTATTCGAGAAACTGTCGGCCGAGACCTCGCTCGAAGCGCGACTACTCGGAATACGCTCCGGTGAGCGTCAACTGACCGACCTGCGGCATGTCGCCCAGCTCCTCAATCGTGCAGCGGTCGAGGAGTCGTTCGGTCCGAGTGCACTCATGAGATGGCTCACCGACCGAATCGAAGATCCGGCGTCGGGAAGTGTCAGTGATCGAAGCAGACGTCTCGACAGCGACGCGGCGGCAGTCCAACTAGCGACAGTCCACGCGAGCAAGGGGCTGGAATTTCCGGTTGTCTACGTGCCCTACGCGTGGGACGCATCGAAGAACCCATACCCGAGCACCCTTTTGCTGCACGACGAGAACGGCCAACGGGTCCTCGACGTCGGCGGCAGCAGCGGGCTGGGCTACGCCCAGCGGAAGCTTCTGCGGGACAAAGAAGAAGCAGGCGAAGAGCTCCGGTTGCTGTACGTGGCGTTGACTCGCGCACAGTGCCAGGTGGTGTTGTGGTGGGCGCCGTCGTACGGGACATCGTCCTCGCCGCTGCACCGGCTGCTGTTCGGTAGAGTCCCCGGAATCCTCGCGCCCGAGGACAAGATCAAGGTTCCCGACGACGCCGGTGCCGCCCGTCGGCTCGAATCTTGGGCAGGGTCGTCGGCAGGGAAGATTTCGATCGAGTCAGCAGGCGGTGCCGCGCCACGGCCAATTCGAAATGTGTCCGACCGCCATGAAATCGAGCTCGATGCTGCGACGTTCGGGCGATCACTCGATCATGTGTGGCGTCGCACGTCGTACTCGGCGCTCACGGCAGGCGCTCACGAGAGCCCAGGAGTCAGCAGCGAACCCGAGCAGCCGGATAAGGATGACGAACCCGCCTTCGAGCCTCCCGCCTTCGAGTCTCCCGTCGACGAGACCCTCGAAGGCATTGCCTCGCCGATGAACGGGCTGCCTGCAGGCGCGGCGTTCGGAACCCTCGTCCACGAGATCCTCGAGCACCTCGACACCGGGGCCGAGGATCTCGAAGCCGAAGTACTTCGTCGCTGCGTCGATGCAGTCGGTGAACGGCTGGCAGACATCGAACCGTCAGACTTGGCGTCGGCATTGCTGCCGGTGCTGCGAACACCTCTCGGGTTCGGCACGCTCGCCGACATTGCACCGGCCGATCACCTTGCAGAACTGGACTTCGAGCTCCCGCTGGCAGGCGGCGATGCTCCGGTATCGCAGACTGTGACTCTGCGCGCAATCGCTGCCCTGATGCGGAAATATCTGCCTCTCGGTGACGTACTGGCTTCCTACGCCGACCAGCTCGAGATGCTCGAGTCGACGCCACTGCGCGGATACCTCACCGGAAGCATCGATTCCGTGCTTCGAATCCCTGGTCCGAGGTACGTCATCGTGGATTACAAGACAAACAGGTTGTCCACAGGTGACCTCACCGTCATGAATTTCACTCGCGACCGAATGGCTCAGGAAATGCTGCGCTCGCACTATCCGTTGCAGGCGTTGCTGTATGCCGTCGCGCTTCATCGATACCTACGTTGGCGCCAGCCCGGATATGATCCGGGCACGCATCTCGGGGGAGTGCAGTACCACTTCGTCCGAGGAATGGTCGGCCCCGAAACACCTGAGGGCTGCGGCGTATTCGAATGGAATCCTCCGGTCGAACTCGTCACGTCCGTCTCCGATCTGCTGGCAGGGATCGAGACCTCATGACCGAAGCGAACTTCGTTCAGCGGGCCAAGGGCCGCCTCCGAACATTCAACGAAGCCGGAATCCTCGCCGCAGCTGACGTCCACGTCGCACTGAGACTCGGGTCGTTGGGTGGGGAAACATCGGAGGACGTTCTGTTCGCGACGGCACTGGCAGTCCGAGCTGTTCGGTCCGGCTCGGTGTGTCTCGATCTGAATCGCCTGCGCGATGTCACCGTCGATGAGGAATCCGACGTCGACATCGAGTCGCTTCCATGGCCGGAACTCGAGGATGTGACCGCTGCACTGCGGGCGAGTCCGTTGGTACTCGGTAGCGAACGAGGTCCACTGAAGCCGCTGCGGCTGGTGGACACCGACGAGGGTGAGCTTCTGTACCTGCATCGGTATTACTTGCAGGAACAAACAATTCGGCTCGTGCTCGACGGCCGCGATGTGACGGGCCCTGAGGTGGATGCCCAGGCGGTTCGGGAGATGCTCGGCACACTGTTCACTGCCACCTCGGAGGATGGCACAGATCAGGTCGCGGCCCCTGCGCCCGACCGCCAACGCATCGCGGCAGCGCTCGCTGCAACGCGGTGGACCACAGTGATCGCGGGTGGGCCAGGCACCGGCAAGACACACACCGTCGCACGTATCCTCGCCATGTTCGCGGCGCAGCACGGCCCGGGTCTTCGTATCGGACTCGCGGCACCGACCGGCAAAGCCGCTGCGCGACTTCAGGAATCGGTCACCGAACAGTCACCGGCGCTCTGTCTGCCGGACGGCCTGACGGCGATGACGCTCCACCGTCTGCTCGGATGGCAACGCGGAAGCAAGAGCCGATTCAAGCACAACGCGTCGAACAGGCTGCCTTACGACGTAATCGTCATCGACGAGACGTCGATGGTGTCTCTGACGATGATGTGCAGACTGCTCGAAGCGGTCAGGCCCGACACACGGCTCATTCTCGTCGGGGATCCTGATCAGTTGACCTCGGTCGATGCAGGCGCTGTGTTGTCCGATCTGGTTGCGCGTCCGGTTCGCGGTGACGCGAACCCCGAGCTCCTCGCCTTGATCGCTGGCGACCTCGACGCGAAGGACGACCCTCACGAGGCGGCACTGTCCGTGTCGGAGAGAGATCGCCTGCGGAGCGGAGTGGTTCGCCTCAGCCGAGGGCGGCGGTTCGGCGGAGCGATCGCCGAACTGGCCGTCGCCGTGCGCGACGGACGGGCCGATCGGGTGATGGAACTCCTGCTCGACGGCGGCGAGCAGCTGTCCTTTCATGCGCCGGCCGACGTCGGTGCGCTCCACGCCGACATTGTTTCGACGGCATCGAGCGTGACCGAGGCAGCGCGTGCGGGACACGCGACCGAGGCGTTGTCCGGGCTGGAAACGCATCGCTTGCTGTGTGCACACCGGCAGGGTCCGTTCGGGGTGCAGCGGTGGGCAAGACAAGCAATGGAATGGGTGGGCGAAGCGTCGGGCGAGTTCTTGGACTCGGCCCGGTGGTACGCCGGTCAACCTCTCCTGGTGACTGCGAACGATCACGAGGCGCGCATCTACAACGGTGACACCGGCGTGGTCGTGGACACCGGAGGGACTCTCATGGCGGCCTTCCAGCGCGGAACCGAGCCGCTCTTGGTACACCCGAACGTTCTGTCCTCGGTGCAGACCGTCTACGCCATGACGATCCACCGCAGTCAAGGCAGTCAGTACGACACAGTGTCGGTGATGCTGCCCGACCGAGCGTCATCTCTACTGACGCGCGAGCTTCTGTACACCGCCATCACGCGCGCACGACAGCACGTACGGATCATCGGTACCGAAGATGCCATCAGAGCCGCGGTGGAACGTCAGGTGTTACGAGCCAGCGGACTTCGCCGGACGATCAGGTCCTGACAGCCGTCGCTCGGCAGCCGCAAGGCTCAGCGCAGTGTCGAACCAGGAACGGGCCTGTAGCTCCCACACCCGTGCTGTCGATTCGGAGTTGCGATTTCGCAGATAGGCCCCATAGCGCGCGCACTCCCTTGCATGGCGATGTGCATCGTCGGCAAGACCGTCGATATCCTCGCTGCCGCACACCGATACCACCGTGTCCGGATCCACCCGTGCGCCGAGGAGTTCGCAGAACGTATGCAACGACCTCAACGCAATCGGGAGTGCGTCGACCGAGGGGAGCTCGACAGCGGAGGCATGCACCGCGTCGGTGGTGTCGTTGTTGAGTTGCGCGGGGCCCGATTCGTCAGAGTTCGGACCTACCGACCATGCGCTGAGAAACGACGGATGGGGGACATTCCACAGTTGAACGAAAGTCGCGACCGCGGCGGCCGCCATGAACGACGCATCGACTCGATGCTGATCGAGAACGTAGTCCATCACGGTGCCATCGGCAGCAGGCTTTCCCGGCTCGGTCCACCCCAGCAGATGAAGGTCGAGGTCGAGATGCTCGGGTGAGCCTGGATAGATGTAGGACGCCAGGGACGCAACTCCGACAATTCGCTCTGATTCCACGGCGACAAGGTCGATGTACGGCCTTTGCCCCCGCTGTCCGGGCGTGGCCTGGGCAGCGGTGATCGTGATGTACGCACCTTTCGGCATGTCCGCCAGGTGCGCGGTCAGATTGCCCTCGAACCGCTGCCACACACGGGCAAGTTCGGAGTCGAATCTCAGGTTCGTATCACTGCAGTTCGAATTACCGCGCTGCTCGTCACCATGTCCAGCACCCACACGCGCTCCTTCGTCGATCACCGTCGAATGTGCACTCGAAGTCCATCCGGTCGATTGGTGGGCTCCGCACTTGCTGCTCTGCAGTCAGAAAGATAGCGGGTGGGTCCGACAAACTTCTGGAGGCGCACGGACGCGCTGTGCGGAGTGACGCGGCGATCCCCTCCCGCACCCCCGCGACCACGGCTTCGGTCACTCCGATCTGGGTGCCCAAGCCGGGTGAGGTGCCCACCCAGGTCAGTAGACGTCGCGTAGATAGCGCTTCGAGCGCTTGAGATCGGCCACGTAATCCTCGGCCTGCTCGGCGGATCGGCCACCGTGTTCCGCGATAACATCGTGGAGAGCCGTATCGACGTCCTTCGCCATGCGGGTGGCGTCGCCGCAGACGTAGAAGTGCCCGCCCTCTTCGAGCCAGCCGTACAGTTCTTTGCCGTTCTCGCGCATCCGGTCCTGTACGTAGACCTTTTCGGTTTGGTCGCGAGAGAACGCAAGATCGAGCCGCGTCAGAACTCCGTCGCGCGAGAGGCCGTCGAGGTCGTCCTCGTAGATGAAGTCCTCGGCGCGGTGTCGGTCGCCGAAGAACAACCAATTCTTCCCCGACGCGTTCCGTGCGCGCCGCTCGTACAAAAAAGCGCGGAACGGAGCAATACCGGTACCGGGCCCGACCATGATGACGGGTGCATCGTCGTCCACCGGGAGCCTGAACGACTTGTTCGCGGAGAGGAACACTCCTGCAGATTCACCTTCGGTGACTCGATCGGCGAGGAACGTCGAACACACGCCTCCGCGATCACGCTCGGCCGAGCGATACCGAACACTCGCAACCGTCAGGTGGACTGTGCCCTCGTGGGCCAGGGGAGACGACGAGATCGAGTAGACACGGTGCTGTAGCGGCCGCAGCAGGTCCAGCAGTTCCGCGGGGGCGAGTGAAAGATTCTCGTCGAGAGCCAGCACGTCCAGGACATCTTTGCCCCAGGTCCAGGCATCGAGCGCTTCTCGGTTGCCCGTGGAAAGCACGTGTTGCAGCTCCTCGTCGCCGGAGCGTTCGGCGATCGACTCGATGAGATCCATCGACGGCACGCCGATCTCGTACGAGTATGTGAGCAGCTCGTCGAAGCGCTGTTCGGAGCCCTTGATGGTGACCGTCGTGTCCGGGGCGACGCGTAGCCGGCCCAGCAGCGCATCGACGAGCTCGGAATTGTTGACCGGCTTGATGCCGAGGCCGTCGCCGGCTTCGTAGACGACGCCGCTGTCGCCGAGGGAGAACGCGTAATGGCGGACTTCCTTCGACGATTCATGACCCGATAGCACCCGGTTGGCCAGAACGGTTGCGCGATAGGGGTTCTTCCGATTCCAGGGTGAACGTTTGGATGGGGCTTTGACGGGCTTCGTGGCCGGTTCCAGGGCGCCGTCGGTGGCGGGCACAGTGGTTTGGAGCCGTGTGGCCGCTGCATCTTCGTACTCGACGTCGCGGTCCAGAAGGTCGGCCGTGCGGGTCGCCCCGAGTGCTTCCAGTCGTGCGTCGATGATTTTCCCCGCCTTACTGAATCCGTAGAAGCCGGTGTCCTCCAGCGCCATGACCGGAAAGTATAAGCCTTTGAGTCGGCGCGCCGAGCCGGAGACGACCGCATCTCAGAATAGTTGGGCGCTATCCGGCATTTCGCCCGCTCCGTAGGTGGAGGTCACAACGAGGAGTCGGGGAAAAGCGGAAAAGCGTTCAGTCGACCGCTACTGCCGGCCGAGAACCTCGATCCCGTTGGACTCCTCGCGGACGACATAGCCCGAAGCGAGGGCCGAAGCGAGGGCTTTCGAGTCTCCTGCGGCATCAGAGGGCCAGCCGGCAGGATTTGCTCGATTGACGACGATCCAGTCCGGCGTCGAGGTGTTCGTCGACCTCTGCGGGAACACCGTGACGTCGTGAGTCGAGACGAACTGAGGAACGAGATTGTTCGACGCGCCAATGGTGTCGCCCTCGGGGATCGAGCCCGAAATCTGCTGAGCTTCGGTCGCCTGCGGATCGGTTTGCCAGCCGCCGGCAGATGCAAGTCTGGCCATCGGCAGGAACGGCAACGCGATGAGTGCGAACACGGCTACGACACCGAAAATGAGTCGTTGTCCACGGTCGGACAGCTGGTGGTGTTTCCTGGCCCGCACAATCGCATCGATCAGAGCGGCGAAGACGATCACCATCAAGAGTGCGTTGTAGTGAAAGATCGGCTTCCAGAAGTTGGAGTTATCGCTGAGGAACCGCCAAGCGAACGTCGGAAGCGCCACCAGAAGCAGCGGGGAGCGCAGCGCGGCGAACCCTGTCACCGCGAGGAACAAGAAAGCAGTGGCCGCTCGTGAATCGCCGGCGACGACTCCGTGGGCGGTATCGGCGATACCCGAGCCCAGCGGCGGGAGTTTCGATCCCTGTCCATAGGAGTCATCCGCACTGAGCAACGGAATGATCACCTTGACCGCCAGTACGACCCACGTGAGACCCCACACGATCGTCAAGAGCCCGAGCACGCGCGTGCGTCCCACGGTCCAGAAGGCGACGAGTCCGCCGATCACCGCGACCGTCAGACCCATGTCCTCCTTCACGAAGACGAGGGGCAGTGCCCAGAACAGGGCCTGGTGCCACCGCTGTCGGCCGAGAGCGACCATGGACATCGCCAGCAACGGCATGGCAAAGGCAATTTCATGGAAGTCGAAATCGAGAGCTGCCTGCACCCCCCAGGAGAGTCCGTAGCCGACCGCGACCACGACCCCGGCGATCGCCCCGAACTCACGCACGGCCCATCTCGAGAGCGGTACGACTGCCGCGGCGAAGAGAACGGCCTGTGCGACCAACAGTGTCTCCGGCGACGGAAACGCCCGGTACACCGGTGCAAGGAGGGCGGTAATCGGTGAGAAGTGATCTCCGAGGGTGTTGTATCCGGTACCGAGAAGGTCCGACGTCGGTGCTCGCAGATCCGCATATGACGAGATCTGCTGCACGAAGATCCCGAGATCGAATCCCGACGTCCGAAGCTGACGGTGACCCAGCACCCCGAGCAGCGCGTACAAAGGAGCAAGCAGTACAAAAGCGACAGCGGGTACGACTCGATCAGCGGTCAGCCGGGGGCCAGTGCGTGTCGGGCGAACCCTTCCTGTGTTCGATCCGACCACACTGTGCGGAGATATCTCGGTGGTAGTCACAGGGACTGTTGTCTACCCGACTTACTTAGGATCATCCTGAGAAGCGCTGGCCATCGCGGCTGCACGACAGCCGATACCTTTCATCCACTCTGAATCCAACGAGTGATCTGCTGAGCGATCAGGAGTGTCGCTTCCGCGCGCCTTTCGACGGGGGTTGCGAGGAGAGGTGATAGTACAGAGCGTCTTCCGTGTCCTCGACGACGACGCGTACCACGTCACCCACTTCGAGGTAGTCGTCGACGGCGATGCGGTCCTTCGCGCCGATGACGGCCTTCACCGATCGCGCAGGAATAAGGCCTCGCCTACCGTCGGGGCCGACGGCAAGCGCATACCGTGGGCCGGTGCGTGTGACTCTCGCAGAGATGATGTCCGAGTCCTTGGGGACCGGACTCGGTTCGGCGACAGCGTCTTTCGACACGGTGGTCTGTGAGTCGAGCTGAGCGGCGAGATCGTCGGCCATGGAGTCGACCTGCAGCAGAAGTTCGGCCATGGTCCGAGCCTGATCCTCGTGTGTCTTCGTCGGCTTCAGTGCCTCGCCGGGCTTGTACATGTCTTCGTGAGTGAGTTCGCCCCACGCGTCCTGCAGCCTCGTCTTGACCTGAACCTCGACTTTGACGTCGAGATCGCCCTGATGTGTTGCAACTCGAACCAACAGAACAGCGTGGTACGCCCGGTACCCACTGGGTTTGGGGAACGCGACATAATCCATGGGTTCCTTGGCGAAGCGAACGGAACACTCCGGGTCGTTGCATGCCTTCTCCAGCGCATCGACGAACGCATGGAGATCCCGGGGGCTCTTGCAGAGCACCTTGATCCCGATGAGGTCTCCGAGCGCATCGACGACATCGTCGACACTGGTCGGCTCGGTGATACGGCCCTCGGCAATTTTCCTACGCAGCTTGTCCGCGGCCCGCGCCGGTTCCTTGACACGCGCCGATTGTGCGTTGAGGCGATCGCGGTCGACGTTGTCGAGTAACTCGTCGGCGATGGTCTCCAGAAAGTTCTGCGCCGTGACCAACGCTGCCTGCCACGCCCGCCGTCGTTCGGCGTAGGCGTCGTCGACGAGATCATCGATGCTGGTGGAGGCTGTCACGTGTATTGCTTCCGCTCGGGTGTCGACCTGTGGTCCGTAGCTTTTTGAAGGCTAGCGCAGCGATGATCGTATCGCCGTGAGCCGAACCGCAAGCGTTCGCGGATGTCTTGGGCAGGGAGCCGATCGGGTGTCCGTGCCAGGTACCGAAATGAGAATTGCCGGACACTGCATCGTCCCAAGCGCCCATTTCAGATCGATCCTGTTCTCTATACGTGCGCTGAACACGAGCATCCGTCGGTGTGTAGCACTAGTCTCTTCAAGCATGACGGCCACGGTCGCAGAGGGCGACGCATTCGTTTCGCAGTTCGATCCTTACCGGCGAGAGCTACTCGCGCATTGCTACCGGATGACCGGGTCTATTCATGACGCCGAAGACCTGGTCCAGGAGACATATATCCGCGCGTGGCGCGGATACAGCAAATTCGAAGGCCGGTCGTCGATGCGGACCTGGTTGTATCGAATCGCGACGAACACCTGTCTGACGGCGCTGGAGGGCAAAGCGAAGCGTCCGCTACCGACCGGCCTCGGCGCTCCCAGTTCCGATCCCACCGATGATTTGGTCGCCCAGCACGAAATCGCGTGGCTCGAGCCGATCGCAGATTCGGAGTTGAGCGATTCGGGTGACCCGGCGGCCATCGTCGTGGGCCGCGAATCGATCCGGTTGGCGTTCGTGGCTGCCCTTCAACACCTCTCTTCTCGGCAGCGAGCAGCGCTGCTGATGCGCGAGGTTCTCCAGTGGAAGGCGTCGGAGGTGGCCGAGGCCTTGGCCACCACCACAACGGCGGTCAATAGCCTTCTCCAGCGGGCCCGTGCGCAGCTCGACGAGATTGCCCCGACGGAGGACGGCGTTCTGGAGCTGTCGACGGAGAGGACTCAGGATCTGTTGAAGAAGTACGTCGACAGTTTCGAGCGGTACGACATCGATCAACTCGTCGAGTTGTTCACCGAGGATGCGGTGTGGGAGATGCCACCGTTCGAGGGCTGGTACCAGGGCGCGGAAAATATCGGAACGCTGATCAAAGGAAACTGTCCTGCGCAGAAGGCAGGCGATATGCGCATGGTCGCCACTTCGGCGAACGGTCAGCCGGCGTACGGCTTGTACATGCGAGACGAATCAGGCGTCCACAAGGCATTCCAGCTGCACGTGGTGGATGTGTCCGGCGAACGCGTGAAGCATGTCGCCTGTTTCTTCGATCTGACTTTGTTCGAGCGATTCGGTCTGCCCGACCAACTCTGAGGCCCTGCAGGTTCGGCTTTCTCGAACCGAACCTGCAGGTTGTGACTTCTTCGGCTGTAGTTCTAGCCGGCTGGGATCGCGCTGGGGTCCATCCACATGACCTCCCAGACGTGATGGTCGAGGTCGCGGAACGCGCGGCCGTACATGAAGCCGTGGTCTTGCGGCGCCATCCACGGCGTTCCGCCTGCAGCGATTGCCGCGTCGACGAGCGAGTCGACCTCGCTGCGACTGTCAGCGGAAACGCACATCAGGACCTCCCGGGACTGTGTGGCGTCCGCGATGGCGTCGGAGATGAAATCCTTGAAGCGTGATTCCGCCAGGAACATCACGGTGGCCTGGTCGCTGATGATCATCGACGCCGTGTTCTCGTCGCTGAACGCTGCGTTGAACTCGAAACCGAGGCCTGCGAAAAACGACTGTGTCGCGGCGACGTCCTTGACTGGCATGTTGGCGAACAGCATTCGGGACATGGCGGTATCTCCTGTGGGGATGAGACGCTAGGAACGACCTGTTGGTCGGTCTTGCTCATATGGACACGAGCCGCATTGGAAATTCATCGCCGACCCGACATCGATTTGTATCGGGCCGCTCCGAGGCCTGCAAAAACCGACTCCGCCCCGCCGGCGAACAATTGCGTTCGCGGGCGGGGCGGAGTCGGTAAGAAAAGGAGGGGGACGCTTTTCTAGCGGGTCGCCGAAGCGATACGTGCGAGCATCCGTGAGAATGCCGATCCGTCCGAACCGAGATCGTCGAACGTCGTCGACGGGGTCGTGATGGCTGCATTGTCAGTAGCGGCAGCCAGTCTGCGCACCAGTTCGGTGCGATGCTCGATCGCGCTGAGAATGTCGGCGTCGAGGGTGGCAACCTGCTCGTGAAGCTGGTCGATCTCTAGTTCGTGCGTCTGCGCTTCGTCGGTGCTGATGGCGAGCGAATCGATTTGCAAAGTCACATCGTCTCCTTTTGTTCGCGTCCTGAGGAGGTAGTCGTTTCGCTCCCTGGAACTGTTACATGCACGTTCTACGTTTCAACGATGTTTCGTCACCCTTACCAAGATGCCCAGTGTTGTGGCCTGGGCCAACCTTTTCGGGGTGTGACGATGCCAACAATCAAGATCGAACTGGGTTGTCGGCACCACACAACCGACACCAGGGTGGCTCCAGGTGTCGTCAGGGATCGTTAACGTTGCATCCGATCCCACTTCCAACATTCGGAGCCGGTTGCCCTTGGTACTGCTCCCAATCTTCAGTTATCGAATTCGTTTGCTGCCGACGCGCTCGGCAGCAGACTTCATCATCGAACGGGTGATGGGGTCGTGCAGGATCGAGACGGGGGCGAAGTAGACACGTCCGACCACACCCTTGAACTTCACCGCGGTGACCACGTGCAGTAGTCCGGCCGCGGGCTCCGGCTTCACGGTGGCTGCGAAGTGAAGATGCTTGTCGTCCGTGTCGATGACGGCCTCGTTACCGACGATACGGTCGAACGTGAGCATCGACGGCTCACCCGGGGGAATTCGCAGAACTTTGGCAGCGACCTCACGGAGAACTAACAGCGCCTTGACCAGGATTGGCGCATTCTGAACGTCGAATATTGCGCGTGCCCACTCGCCGGGATCGGAGGACGAATCCGTTGAAATTGCGATCGTGGTGGTTGCTGCCCAGTCGGGCGTGGGAAGAATGTCGAACGCTGCAGACATGTGAGCCTCCGTACGGTGCCGTATGTTGACTTACGTACGGTACCGTACGGAGGTGCCGTCGAACAAGGAAAGGCCTGGCCTCACGAGGGAGGCGTGGATCACCGCAGCGTTCGAGGTGCTGATGAAATCGGGACCGAGGGCAGTGGCAGTCGAGCCGCTTGCCCGTGTCCTCGGGGCGACGAAGGGCTCGTTCTACTGGCATTTCGACAATCGTGAGGAGCTGTTTCGTTGCGCGCTCGAGCGGTGGGAGGAAGCGAACACGGCAGAAGTTATCGCGCTGATCGATCGAGCCGACGACGATCCCCGGGTCCGCGCCAGGGCGCTCATCGACCTCGTCACTGGGTCAGATTTCCGACGCGGTGAATTGGACATGTTAGTAGCCGCCGACAATCCAGACATCGCCACAGCATTGAAGCGTGTCACCGAAGCTCGGATCGATTACGTGAAACGCCTGCTTGTGGCCGCCGGGTTCACCGACGACGTCGCGCGCCGACGTGCATTCCTGGCGTACTCGTCGTACCTGGGGCGCATGCAACTGTCGTACAGCGTTCCGGAGACGTTGCCTGCGACGTCGGAGGAACTCCAACTTTTGGCCGACGAGTTCATGGTGGTGCTGTTCGGTCCAGGGTGAGTCCGACCGCCCCCCTGAGATCGGTGAGGTCCGAAGCAAGCGCGTGCCGGTCGAAACCGTTCGGGAAGGCCGGTATCGATGTCGTGATTGTCTGAGACGCATCCGGGGTAGACGTGCATGGTTGTCTACTGCAAGGAGTGCTTCGTGCGATACGACTACCTCATCGTCGGCGGCGGAATGGTCGCCGACAATGCTGCCCGCGGGATCCGCGAGAACGACAAGAACGGCACCATCGGGATTTTCTCCGCCGATAGCGACGAACCGTACGCCCGCCCTGCTTTGTCGAAGAAACTGTGGACCGACAAAGACTTCGGCCGAGACGAAGTTCCGCTGAACACGGCGTCGGACACCGGTGCGGAGATTCACACCACTACTCGCGTGCAGTCGATAGACCGTGAGAACCGAACCGTGACCACGGAGTCCGAGGACACTTTCGGGTACGGGGAGCTGTTGCTCGCCACCGGCGGTGCGCCGGTCCAGCTGGATGTGGCGGCGAGTCCGCGCGTCATCTACTTCCGCACGTTCGCCGACTACCGCGCGCTGCGGGAGCAGGCGTCCACCGCAGGCCACATCGTGGTCGTCGGAGGCGGCTACATCGGAACCGAAATCGCATCCGCGCTCGCTCTGAACGGTGTGAAGGTCACGTTGGTGACAAGTGACCCCCACGTCGGCTCACACATGTTTCCCGAATCGCTCGCACTGTCCTTCGACAAGGGCTTCACCGACCACGGCGTAACTGTGCGGCGCGGGGTGAAAGTGACGTCGGGGGCAGAGGCGTCGGCGCGCGTGCAACTGCAGCTCGACGACGGCTCGTCGGTCGAAGCGGACGCGATCGTGTTCGGTCTCGGCGTCCGACCGAATGTCGGGCTGGCCGAGAGCGCGGGGCTGAAGCTCGACGACGGCATCGTCGTCGACGAATTCCTTCGCACCGAGGATCCGCACGTGTACGCAGCGGGTGACGTCGCAAACTATCCCGATGCGATCTTGGGGCGCCGACGGGTGGAGCACGTCGACAACGCCACCGAGATGGGCAAGGCGGTTGGGCGGATCATGGCAGGCGGCACTGATCCGTACACCTACACGCCGTACTTCTACTCGGACGTGTTCGACGACGGCTACCAGGCCGTCGGGACGGTGTCGACGACGCTACGCACCGTCGAAGACTGGAAGGACGAGCCGAAGGAGGGCGTCGTCTATTACGTCGACGACGCCGATGCGGTGAAGGGCGTGCTGATGTGGAACGTCTGGGAGGGCCTCGACGAGGCCAAGGAACTAATTGCGAAAGCGGCTCCGCCGCCCGTGTGAGTGCGGCTCCGCCGCCTGTGCGCGTGCAAGCACACCAGGGCGTATCTGAACACGCACGTGCAGGTCGGAAGCCGTGAGTACTTGGTGACACAGGGGCGTCACCAAGTACTCACCGGCCACTAGACCTTGTTCGCCGCGCTCGCGGCATCAGCCAACTGCGTCGAATCGATCTGTTGGCTTTAGAAACCGCTGACCATGTCGGTGAATTGAACTCCTGCAGCGACGAGAACGTCGGCATCCTCGATTCCCGCTCTGACCGGTTCGTCGCTGGCGCCGCCTGCGTAGATGCCGAGGAAGTTGGGAGAGCTCTCGTCGACGAGGCTCTTTCCCCACATCAGGGTGGCGTAGGCGAGATTGTCGGATGTCAGCAGGGCGGCGAGGTTGGGGACTGCGCCGAGTCGATGCACCAGAAGATCGGCTAGGACCGTCACGCTCTTGCCATCGATGAGCGCGGCGGCAGCAGCTGTGAATGCTTCCAGCGCAGTGGGACTCGTGGCATCATTGTAGGTCCGAAAGGGGCCGACGGCGCGAACGTCGGGATGCGTGCAACGTCGGTGGACAGCAGGATATAACCGGGCTTGCGTTGCTGTCGCACTTCCATCAGTACTCGATCGATTTCCAGTGTCGCCGTTGCGGCGGTCAGATTTGCTTGGGCACAGGTGATTTCGCGGCTCATTCGAAGAAAGTGCTCGAAGTCGCCGTCCCCGAGCGAGTGATGCACCAACCGTCGGGCAGCTTGGGCATCCTTGGATGGTGCGCCGACGATGTGAACAACCGGCACGTGCTCGGCGTGGCTTCCCGCTACCGCGTTCAACGCCGAGAGCTCGCCGACGCCGAAGTTAGTCGCCGACGGTGTAGGTCTCGCTCATATATCGACGTTCCATATCTGTACCTCGTGAGTACAGATCGCGGCTGGTAAGCCCATCGACAGCACTGTACGACCACGCCCGATGTGACGTGGGTCCCGCCGCAAGCGCGGAAAAACTCTGGAACAGTGGAGGCGAAGAGTGGCCGAGGAGCTGATCATGTCCGAACATGTCGAGATCACCAGCGATCGTGAACGCGTCGAAGAAAGAGTCCGTCGGTGGTGCCAACGTGCCCGCCTCGATGGCCGTCGACCTGCGTTGTCCGACGCCGCAGCCGTCGCCATTGCCGCAGGCAGGCTCGACGCACCAACCCGCACGATCCTGGCGGAACGTCGTCGCGCCGGGAAGGCATTGCCGTCGATCGGTGGATTCGGCGCGCTCCGGGTGCTCGACGACGAACGCCGACGATGGCTGTCGAAAGATACGAAGAACAAGCCAGGTTCGGCGCTCGTGTACCGGATGCGGGCTGCTGACCTGGCGAAACGTTTGGATCATCTGCGCACGGCGTTCGTGATGTCCACCAAGCACTACGCGACGGGCGTGCGAGCGGTTCGCCGGGATCGGCGCGACGGACTGCACTTGGATCTGGATCAGAGGGACGCGTTGTTCGACGCGCTGATCCATACTCCGGTCCCGAAGCAGGAGTCAGGGCCCGTTGCCGTTCGCACGGGGCTCTCGATGCTCGATTCTGCTGCTGACAGGGTTTCCGAAGTCGCGAAGAACACCCGATTCGAGGAGTTCGGCGATCGCGCCGCGACCGTCATGGCAGATTTCGCGGATCAAAAGGACGACGTTTTCTCGGGCCGATACGAGACGCTGTTGTTCGTGGCCGGATCGTCGTTCGATCAGGTCCAGAGCTCGCCTGCCTGGCGATCCGAGCATTTCGTGGTCCAACGAACGCAATTGAACCTGGTCGACGAACTCACACAGGTTGCAGTCGATGTGAATTCCCTGCGAGAGATCGTCGACGAACTCGACGGCATTGCCAACATGATGTTCGACGACGACACCCGCGCCCAGGTGGCGAGCCGGCGCACCGCACTGGATGCGGTGTGGAGCCAGCTCGTCGACCGAGTGGCCGCGCTGGTGCGCGTTGCCGAATTGGTCACCCACGCGGAAGGCGACCTGCGGACCCTCGACGTCATGCAGAAGGCGCACAGCCTGGACAACAGGATCGACGACCTCGTCGCGCGTGCTGGAAATCGTGAACTGTCAGCGGACAACACGCATTTCGTGGGTGACCAGCTCGGAACCTAGGCGACGATAGCGAACAACACAGCCGCAACCGCGAAGCTCACCACCGACAGGATGGTTTCGAGGACAGTCCACGTCTGCAGTGTCTGCTTGACCGTCATGTTGAAGAACTTCGCGATGATCCAGAATCCGCCGTCGTTGACGTGGCTCAGGATGATCGATCCCGACGCGATGGCCATCGCGACGAGAGCGGTTGCCATCGGTGAGTAGTCTTGCGCTGCCACGAGGGGCCCGACGATGCCGCCCGTTGTCACGATCGCCACTGTCGCCGATCCCTGTGCGATGCGCAGAGCACAGCTGATGACGTAGGCAAGGACGATGATCGGCAGTCCGGCGGCGGCCATGGCGTCGGCAAGCGCGATGCCGATGCCCGTCGCCGAGATGACCTTGCCGAAGAACGCACCCGCGCCGACGACCAGCAACAGCATGCCGACGGGCCGCAGTGACTCACCGGTCAACGTGCTGAGTTCCTGGACTGTCGAGCCGCGCCGGATCCCGAGAACGTAGAACGCGATCAGCACGGCGATAAGCAGCGCGACGGCCGGAGTGCCGAAGAAAGTCAGTACTTCGAGCAGGTTGCCCGGGTCGAGCAGGATGCTGCCGAACGTCGCGCCGAGGATCAGGACGAGTGGGACCGCGATGATTGCACCGATGAGTCCGACCGACGGGGGACTTGTGACGACGGGACGCTTGGTCGCGACCGAAGTGCCGCCTGAGCTTTCGGGTTCGTCTTCGGCGTCATTGATGAAGTCTTCCGGTACGTCCACGATGACGCGCTTGCCGATCCAGTTACCCCATACCAGACCTGCGGCGATGAATCCCGGTATACCGCAGACGAATCCCATCAGGATCAGCCAGCCGAGGTTGACCTCGAGCAGGCCGCCGAGCGCAACGGGCCCCGGATGAGGCGGAAGGAAAGCGTGTGTCATGGACAGCCCTGCCAGCATCGGCAGCGCATACAGGACGAGAGATTTTCCGCCTTGCCTCGCGGCAACGTAAACCAGCGGGGCGAGCACGAAGATACCGATGTCGAAGAAGACCGGGATACCGAAGATCAGCCCGAGGAGACCCATGGCAATGGGTGCGCCGCGGTCACCGAAGATGCCGAGCAGCTTGGACGTCAATGCCTGTGCGCCGCCTGATCTTTCGAGGATCGCACCGAGCACGGTGCCGAGCCCGATGATCACGGCAATATGGCCGAGGATGCCACCGAAGCCGGTCTCCAGCAGAGACTCGTTGCTCTTGATCGCAGTCCCGACGATCTCCGATACGGGCAGACCCGCCGCCAGCGCGAGTCCGAGACCCACGATCAGCAGCGCGATGAAGGGTTCGAGTTTGACCTTGATGATGACGACGAGAAGTACTGCGATGGCGAGGCCACACAGTACGAGGAGGCCGGGGGTGGACGTCCTCAGCCAGTCGACAGCGGTACTCATAGGTGACCTTTCGGGAGGGGGCGCGGGCCCAGTGAATCGACGAAAATCTGTGCACGTGCGGCAATGTCGTCCCACGCGCCTGACGCGACAGCGGACGGGGAGACGACGTCGGTTCCTGCGGTGACCGCGACCGCGCCTGCGGCGAGGAAGTCTGCGGCATTGGATGCGTTGACACCGCCCGACGGAACGAGGTTGGCGTCAGGAAGTGGCCCGAGAAGGTCCTTGAAGTGAGCTGGACCGAGCGCCCTCGCGGGGAAGATCTTCACCGCAGCAGCGCCGAGGTCCAGAGCATCCATTACCTCGGATGGAGTGAGCGCTCCCATCATGACCGGGATGCCACGTGCAGAGGCGATGTCGGCGACGGCAGGTCTCAGGCCCGGTGTCACCAGGAACTGCGCGCCGGAATCGATGGCGGCGCGGGCGTGCTCGGCGGTGAGAACTGTCCCGGCCCCGATCACCGCACCCCCGTCTGCTGCGGTCCGGATCAGCTCGAGTACACCCGGAGTGGTGAATGTGAGCTCGACGGCCCTGATCCCGCCACGCGCCAAGGCATCGGCGAGGGCAGTGGGGTCGGAGATCGACGGTGCCCGGACGACCGCCAGAGCGCGGTCGTCGAGAATCGTCTGGACTGCATTCATCGCGTCATCCTCAGTGATCGGCCGGCGAGAGTGCCGGTGGGGGAGCCGTTGTCGATGGCAAGGCTGCCATTGACGAGAACATGGCTGATTCCGATGGCCTGCTGTTTGGGCTCGTCGAATGTTGCCGTGTCTCTGATGGTGTCGGGATCGAACAGAACAAGATCGGCGGCGTTTCCCTCGGCGATGGTGCCGCGGTCGGTCAATCCGAGACGCTGTGCCGGGCGGCCGGTGAGATGGTTGATGCAGTCTTCGAGTCCGAGCACATGCTCCTCGCGGACGTAGTGGCCGAGGTATCGCGGAAACGTTCCCCACGCGCGAGGGTGTGGCCGCTCGCCGACGAGGATGGCATCACTTCCGCCCATGTGATGCGGGTGCGCCATGATTTCTCGCACGTTGCCCTCGTGTCCGACGTGCTGCAGGATCGTCGTTGCGAGCTGGTCTTGCTGGAGAAGGTCGAAGAACACCTCGGCAGGGGAGTCGCCGCGGTCGGACGCGATATCGACCATCGTGCGGCCGACGTACTGGTCCAGATCCGAGTTGGCGACGCCGCTGATCTGAATGGTCTCCCACTCGACCGTCACCCCGTGGCACCCGTCCGATCCGTTGACGTCGACGTCCTCGGTGATCCGTGCCCGCATGACGGGGTCGGCCATCCGGGCGAGAGCCTGGTCCGGCCCACCCGACATCGCCCAACTGGGAAGCAGTGCGGACAGTGTGGTCGCGCCGGGGAGGTAGGGGTATGTGTCGAGTGTGACATCGCAGCCGTCGGCGATCGCCGAATCGACTTTGTCGAGGAATTCCCGCGCACGACCACGGTTCACATCGAAATTCATCGTCGCGTGCGTCAGGTGCAGAGCGCAGCCGGTGTCCCTCGCCAGGTCCATCATCTCCTGATATGCCTCTAGTGCGCCTGCCCCGTAGGAGCGGGTGTGCGGGGCGTAGAAGCCGCCGAAATCGGCGACGACCTCGCACAATGCGCGAAGTTCGCTGGTGTCGGCATACATGCCCGGCGTGTAGGTCAAACCGCTCGACATCCCGACGGCACCTTCGCTCAGACCCTGGGCGAGCAGCTCTTGCATCCGGCTGATCTCGCGAGGTGTCGCAGGTCGTTGGTCACCGCCGACGGCGAGATACCGCAGGGTGCCCTGCGGGACGAGGTACGCCGCATTCGGAGTGATGCCCTGGTCCAGGCGGGTCAAGTACTCGGCTACCGAGCGCCACGAGAAGTCGAGGTCGGACGGGTTGCCGTTCCAACCGGCGATCTGGCGACGAACGATGTCGAGGGTTGCGTCGTCGATCGGGGCGTAAGCGATGCCGTCCTGCCCGATGACCTCCGTCGTGACTCCTTGGCTGATCTTGGGGAAGTGCCCGGGATCGGTCAGAAGCCGTAGGTCCGAATGGGCGTGCATGTCGATGAAGCCGGGTGAGAGAATGTGACCTGGCTGCGCCGTGATCACCCGGTCGGCGCTCGTCGTGTCGTCGGGGGCAGTGATGGTGGCAATGCGTCCGTTTTCGACCAGTACGTCGCGTCGAATGCGCGGCGAGCCTGTTCCGTCGACGACGTCTGCGCCGCGAATCAAAAGTTTCATGGTCCAGTCCTAGAAAAATGTGTGGATCAAGTCCACGACACGGGGATTGTCGGAGTCGGCGTCGTCGATCACGGGAACGAGGCGCCACTTGTCGAATGCCGTGCACGGGTGCGATAGGCCTAGTCTCACAACGCTTCCCACCGGAACGACGTCGTCGTCATCCGGAAATCGCAGGAACGCGTGCTGGTCGTTGAGCGCAGTGATCTCGCCGTGTACCGATTGCGGAACCGGCAAGCCCTCGTCGTAAGGCAGGTCCCGCTTTCCTGCGTCGAGAAGTGCCAGGCCTGGTTCGGGGCGCGAGACCACGCGCGCCCACCCGTGCATCGCAGCTTCGAGCGGGTGGTCCGACCGACTCGGAATCAACGGTGAGATCTGCGAATAGAAGCCGTCGTCGTGGATGATGTACGCCCCCGACCTGACGACGACCGACGTCGCTACACCGCGAGTGCCGTCCTCGTCGGCGAGCGGCGCAAGATGCTCGACGACGAGATCCTGGTACGCGCTCCCACCTGCAGTGATGATGGCGTGGTCTCCGTAGAGACCTGCAGACTCGAGTTCGTGGTGGAGCGTGCCGACGGCGCCGAGGTACTCGGCTACCGAGGCAAGGCCGGCTTCGGATCGGTCGTGGCTCAGCGCACCCTCGTATCCGCCGACACCTGCCAAGGACAGGTGGGGAGATGCGGACACCGCATTCGCAACCTCGAGCGCATACTCGACGGTACGGGCACCCGTGCGTCCATGCTCACCCCCGAGTTCGACGATGACCGCGACCTGCCGTGTCGCGCCGGCTTTGCTCAAAATGTCATCCATCGCCTGGACGGTGCCGAGACCGTCGGCCCAGCAGTAGAACTCGAATTCGGCATGAGCATCGAGTTCTTGTGAAAGCCATGTCAGGCCGACCGGATCCACGCCAGAGTTGGCGAGCATGATGCGCTCGACGCCGAAGCTGCGTGCGAGCTGAACCTGCCAGAGAGTCGCCAAAGTGATTGCCCAGGAGCCTGAGTCGAGCTGGCGTTTCCACAGAACCGGCGCCATCGTCGTCTTCCCATGGGGCGCGAGCTTCACCCCTGCCTCGGCGGCCCAGGCGGCCATGACCGCAATGTTGTGGTCGATTCGTGCGTCATCGACAGTCAGCAGCGGCGTCTGGAACCGGCTCAGTTCAGGCTTCGTCCCGACGAACTCCTCGATCGAGCGTCCCCACGAGTCTGCGGGTAGCGACTTGTGTTCTGGGCCGATCGCTTGTGCGCGAAGGGTGTTCACGATGTTCGAGTCGATCAAGGCGGGGTCCTCCTAGGGCGCTCGTAGCGTTGCGTATTTTGCAACGCATGTTGCGTAAAATGTTTGTAATTAGTAGTGTGCATGCAAAGAGGGCAAACCCGCAAGCATTCGGAGGAGATATTCTGTGTCGTCGTCTCGGGTTGTATGCATCGGCGAGGGGCTGGCGGTGCTGGTCGCGGAACCTGGACCCCTCGAACATTCCGAGTCGTTCAGTCGATCGGCCGGGGGAGCGGAAGCCAATGTCGCACGGGTTCTCGTCCAACTCGGGGTGTCGGCGTCGTGGATCTCACGAGTGGGAGACGACGGCTTCGGTCGCTATCTTGTTCGACAACTCGATGATGCGGGCGTGGACGTAGCAGCGGTAGCGATCGATACTGCCCGCCCGACGGGCATGTACGTCAAAGCGCGAGGTGCAGGTACCGGAGTCGACGGCGACCTGCCATTGGGTGAGAGTGCGATGACGTACTTCCGTTCCGGATCTGCAGCGAGCGCGCTGTCTGTCGACGACATTGCCTGCGGTCCCGCCGATCGGTTGATCCGCGGCGCCGAGATCGTTCACTTTTCCGGTATCACCGTTGCACTCTCGGACACATCCCAGGCGATGACCCGATCCTTGCTGAGCGTGGCCTCGACCGTCAGCTTCGATCTGAATTTCAGGCGTCCCCTGTGGGGTGATCGCGTCGAAGAAGCGTCTGTGGTGCTGGCCGACCATGTCCGCGGCAGTGACGTCGTGTTCATGGGCGCGGACGAAGCGCTGGAGGTGTTCGGAAGCGACGATCCCGACACATTGCGCGCACAGTTTCCCGAACCGAGATTTCTGGTCGTCAAGAACGACGCTCACGTCGTGACTGCCTTCGACGGCGCCTCCCGTGTCGATGTTCCTGCGCTGACTCTCGATGTGGTCGAAAAGATCGGCGCCGGTGACGCCTTCGCCGGTGGTTTTCTCGCCGGTCTGGCGAAGGGCCTTTCTCCTGTCAATCGAGTTCGACTAGGGCATCTGTGTGCGGCAGGTGCACTCACCGCGCACGGAGACGTTGCCGAGGTGCTCGAATCATCGAGTGTTACAGCAGCATTGAACCTATCCGAGCGCGAGTGGAGTGTCGTTCACTTTTCGGCATTGTCGGTGTCATGAGCCAGAGCCTCTCGCGTGCGTTGACTATCCTGGGGCTGCTCGGAGACGAGTCGCGTTCGCTCGACCAACTTGCAGTCGAGCTCGACGTCCACAAGACCACGGTGCTTCGTCTGCTGCGGACAATGGAAGCGGACAGATTTGTTCAACACGATGCAGCGCATCGTTACATCCTCGGTTCGCGCGTGTTCGAGTTGGCTAATCGTGCACTGGAACAACGTGACGTCCGGTCCATTGCCCGCCCGCACCTGGGTGCGCTCAATGCGTCGACCGGGCAGACGATTCACCTCGCTACGTACGAGTCGGGTGAAGCGGTGTACATCGACAAGTTCGACGCCAAGCAGAGTGTTCGGATGTACTCGAGAATCGGCCGGCCGGCGCCATTGCACTGCACGGCGGTCGGGAAGGTTCTTGTTTCGGCCAAGCCCCGGGCCGAACAGATCGACATTGCGCATCGCATCGAGTACGCCAAATTCACCGACCGGACCATTCAAACCCCCGATCGGTATCTGGCGGAGCTAAAACTCGTCGCACACCAGGGGTACGCCGAAGATCACGAGGAACACGAGTCCTTCGTCAACTGCGTCGGCGTTCCCGTCCTCGACGGCACAGGAAACACCGTCGCTGCCGTGTCGATGTCGGTGCCCGACATGTTGCTCGATCATGCACACGTACTTGCCACTCTGCCCGAAATTTTGGCTGTGGCCGCAGCAATCTCGGCTGACCTGGGGTGGAAGCCCAAACCCGATGTTTCAGAGAAAGGAAGATGATGAGCGAGAAGATCGCAGTTCGAACCGACGGGGCGCCGGCGCCTGCACACACTTTTTCGCAGGGCGTGCGCAAGGGCCCGTTCGTGCAGGTGTCGGGCCAAGGCCCGGTCGACCCGAAAACCAGCGAATACCTGTTCCCGGGAGATGTCGCAGCGCAGACGACACGGACACTCGAGAATGTCCGTGCAATCGTCGAAGCAAGCGGAGCCACGTTCGACGACGTCGTGATGCTTCGTGTCTACCTCACCAAGCGTGAGGACTTCGCGGTCATGAACGACGCATACGGCGAGTTCGTGAACAAGTACACCAAAGGCGATGTACTGCCAAGTCGGACAACGGTGTTCACAGGACTTCCGCGTGAAGAAATGCTGGTAGAAATCGACGCCGTCGCGATCGTCTGACCCCGCGCGCCCGTCCGGTGACGGGCGGGCTTGTACGGATCAGGCTTTGTCGAAGAAGCCGACGGTACGAAGAGCGAGTTGCAGAGCACGGACGATCCTGTCCCACGGAACTGCCTCGGCTTCGTATTCGGCACCGGGCTCGTCGCGGAGTACAGCTTCTCGCGCATACTCCCGCCACGACTGAGCCTGCTCGGCGCAGAAGGTCTGGTAGCGAATGATCTTCTCGCGGTCGGCGCCGCATACCGAGACGACATCGTCGACGCCGACCTCGCCACCTGATTCTGCATCGATTTCGAGAAGCGTCATCAGCTGCGGCGGAACATCCTCGTCAGCCGGCACCTCGATCATGTCGTCTGCGACGCAGACGGGGTGTCGAGACGGCAGGGTGCCGCCGAGGTGTTCGGCGAACTGGTCATCGGCAGTGGAAACGAATGCTGCGAGCCGCGCGACGGCGCTGGTCACGTGCTGGGGCACCATGGGGCTGGCATCGATGCTCACCGCGGCATGAACTCGGTCTTCGACGAGCAGAAACTTCAGCCTGGGATGACGACGATTCAAGTCAGCGACCAGTTCGGCGGCTCGCGTTCGGCCAGAAATTCGTTCGACAATGCACGCGTGGGCGCGAACCTCATCCGAGCTTGCGACATAAATGTGTACAGCTGTTCCGGCGATTTCTATCGTGAAGCTTCCGCTGCCATCGGTGGACTCCACTGCGTTGTCGAACGTTGCATGCAACGCGTCTTTCACCGAGACGACGAGTTCGGACTCGTCGGTCCGCGTTGCTGGAGTCACGAAGTCTCCCGCCGACAACTGCGCGCTCTCTGTTTCCGGCGCGACCAGAAACGACGGGTGGGGAACGTTCCACGCATGGCGGATTTCCGTCACGATCTTTGCCACGAAGCGGTCTACCCACGGTGCATCTTCTTCGAGCAGATGAATTGCGTCGACGTCCGAGCGGCGCCACGGAGGCGGTGGTGAAGACAACCCCGACGACGCGCAGACGAGGCCACCGGCGGCGGTCGTTCGAATCATCATTTCCTGCCTCGACGAGTTTTTCGGGGCAAACTTGGCGACGACCGAGGACTCGAACCCCGGGCCGCTGGAGGCCAAGCGATCAGAAAGCTGGGTGGTAAACGCCCGCCAATCGTGTTCGGTTACGTCGTCCAGATTCGGAATCTCGAACATCGACATGTCTCTCCCCGTTTCACCGCTGCTTCGAACATCTGTTCCAGCAAAAGCTAGCGCGGGCCACCGACACGATCGGGATTTCAGCGTCGCGGTCGGACGACGATAGCGGGAACCAACAGCTCCGCAGAGGTCAGCGACCCGTGATGTCCGATCAGTTTGGATGCGTTCGACTCCGCCTGGCTTCTGATGAGAGCCGAACAGTCGTTGGCCACGGCAAGGAGGTCGCCGATCCTGCCGTAGGCATCCTCTGTGACGCGAGGGCCGAACCATCCGCGCTCGATGGCATCGTCCCTGGTGACCACGGTGAATCGGCCTTCCAGTAGCTGTAGCCAGGTGTCATGGACATCGGCGGTAGCTCCCTGCCTGGTGTAGAGGTAGCGCATACGTGGCTCGCCACCCAGCTGGCGAAGGCCGGCTCTGAGTTCGGGTGTCGTGTCGTAGTCGATCCGCTGCTCGATTTCGACCATCCCGTGATCAGCAACGACCACGAGCGCGCCATCCGCCGGCAATCGCGACGCGATCTTCTCGACGAGGGCGTCGACGTGTTGCAGCTGTAATCGCCACGCGGGGGCGTTCGGGCCGCGAACGTGACCGACCAGATCAAGATCGCCGTAATAGGAGTACGTCAGTGCCGGTCCGGCGTCGGACAAGGCGTGGATCGTCTCGGCGGCGAGATCAGCGCTGGAGATCGAGTTCCGAAATGCTGCCCCGCGCAGCGACGCCCGCGTCAATCCGGACCCGTTCTGCATCGACGGCCCTATGTGAACCATACGAATGCCCGCGTCGCGGGCGTGTTCGAATGCAGTCGGCAACGGTTGAAAACGCTCGGGCGTCAAGTCCAGGGGCAGTTCTTCCGCGTTGGATGATCCCTGCAGCTTCCACTGCAAGCTGTTCATCAGGCGTTTGTGGTTCGGCAGTGACACCAGATACCCGACGATTCCGTGCTCCCCGGGGGGCAGGCCAGTGCCGAGCGAGCTGAGGCTCGTTGCGGTTGTACTCGGGAATCCCGCGGTGATCGGCGACGACGCCTGCGCTGTCATGAAGGGTGCATCGTCCGGATGTGCTGCGAGTTGGTCCGCACCCAGACCGTCGATCATCAGGACGCAGACCCGTCGAACGCCGTCGAGGTTCAGATCGAGCCGATCGGTTTCCGTCTGCACACCTAGATAGGAGAGGACCGACGGGACCACGTCGGCGAGAGAACCCGAGCCGTACCGCGGAGAAAGCAACATGTCCCCACCGTAGGCGTGCGCTCTACACCTTGTGGCGAACTGTTGTTAACGAAGGCAGGCGCCTGACCAGGCGATTTGCGAAGGCGTTCTTCTTGGCGTAACTTTTGTCGAGTCAGAGCGACACGGACACCGACCAAGTCTTCACGGACTTGGACACGAGGTTGGACGCAGAGCGACCTGGCAGCCCCTGATGAGGTGAAGGTTTACCTCATTCGGGACATAAAAGTTAAGCCCCGGAGTCAACGCGAGAGCGAAGACGATGGTGTGTGCGTGTTCTTTGAGAACTCAACAGTGTGTCGATGAATGTCAGTGCCGAATGTTTTTGGTGCTCATGCCTTTCGGGGTGTGGGTGTGACATCTTCTTGCTTCATTCCTTCACGGTGTGAGGTGGGTTGATATTTGTTTTATAGCTAGTTGAGTTTTTTTGCTAGTGATTTGGACTTGATGTCATTTGACTGATTAGCAATCTTCGGATTGTGATATCTAGAGTCTTTTACGGAGAGTTTGATCCTGGCTCAGGACGAACGCTGGCGGCGTGCTTAACACATGCAAGTCGAGCGGTAAGGCCTTTCGGGGTACACGAGCGGCGAACGGGTGAGTA
>NZ_JASISW010000026.1:0-15380 GCF_030063335.1 Rhodococcus sp. G-MC3
ATTTGCGCACGATGTCTTCAGCAGAGTTGCGCTTTCGTCCAGCCATGTTTCTCCGTCGTCCTATCCGCCCAGTTCACGGGCAACAAGACTCTAAAACAAAATGGCCCCGTTCACCGGGGACACGCCATCGGGTTCGTACCGGGTCAGTCCGGAGTGCTCCCCGTCATCAGGGCCGCGAGATCGTCTGGCTCCAGGAACGACGGTGGGGGTGGTGGGCCCCAAGCCCACACGCCTTGTAGACCGTGCAGCATTTCGGGTGACCACAATTCATGCTCTAGGACAGTGTCCATGTCCGAGTAGTACTCCGAGAAGTTGCCGGCGGGGTCCTTGAGGTATCAGAAGAAATTTGCGCCGGCGAAGTGTCGGCCTAGCCCCCAGATATGCTGCTCAGGGCAACTGCGGGGCCGTTAAATTCGTTGAGACGGCACCTGTCGGCATCGAAGATCAGAACCAGCTCTCCCACCGCAACGCCGAGCGCCTGCTGGGCCTCGCCCCGAGACATGTTGATGGGTCTAACAACTCGTCACACCCAGGTTCGCGGGAACACGACTGCCGCCAAGCGGCAGGTGTATCGATAGCGGCCGCTCGCTACAACGACAGCCACCATCACGATTAGTTGCATCTGCAACTAAATACGCCTATAGTTGCCGATGCAACCAATGATCGCCGCGGGTTCACCCGACAGAGCACCCACTCACTGCCCGGGTCTCGTGCGCATACCCGCCCAGTGCGGAAAGGGACTGTCCATGAACCACCTCGACGAGACCGACAACAGCAACGGTCGACCCATCATCTCGGCGAAACCCCTGACACTCCCAGCGCCGGGTCGCGCGACCGATCTGCAGGTCAAGGTTTCAGCTCCGACCCAGGGTCAGGATCTGCCGATCATCCTGTTCTCGCACGGATTCGGCTCGAACTTCGACGGCTACGGTCCGTTGATCGATTACTGGGCGGCCCATGGTTTCGTCGTGGTCCAGCCCACCTATCTCGATTCGAGGCGAATCGGTGTACCGCCGACGGATACTCGTGCCGCCCAACTCTGGCGGTATCGAGTCGAGGACGCCAAGCGCGTCTTGGACAACCTCGACGTCCTCGAAGCTGCCGTCCCCGGTTTGTCGGGCCGCATGGACCGTGGTCGAATCGCCGCCGTCGGTCACTCCTTCGGAGGGCAGACCAGTGGCGTCCTGCTCGGTCTGCGTGTTCTGGCCCCAGCAGGAGAGGGCGAGGACATGTCCGACTCCAGGGTCAGGGCGGGGATCCTGCTCGGCACTGCAGGCGCGGGGGAAGGCAATCTCGCGGACGGCGTCATAGACAAGTTGCCCTGGCTCAACGTCTCTTTCGCGCACATGACCGCTCCGGTGCTCGTTGTCGCCGGCGATCACGACCAGTCGTTGCTCACCGTCCGAGGGCCCGACTGGTCCGAGGATCCTTACACGCTGAGCCCTGGGCCGAAGAGCCTGCTGACTGTGTTCGGCGCCGAACACTCGCTGGGCGGCATTCCCGGTTACGATGCGAAGGAGACAACCGACGAGAATCAGGACGTTGTCGATTTCCTCCAGAGTTTCACTCTGGCGTACCTACGCCACGCCCTCGGCATCAATGATGCCGACTGGTCGTCCGCGCGAATTGAACTGCAGCAGAACGCGCAGCCGCTAGGGAAGTTCGAGTCCAAATGAGGACACGCCGCCGCCGAGCAGCACCGGGTACCGATCTACCTTCATCCCAGCCTTCCCCCCGACAGTGTCGATGAGGCGTACTACAAGGGCTTCGGATTGCTCGGCACCGGCGCCCAGGTACGGCACTATCAGACAAGCGTCGGTCTGCTGCGAATAATCCTGTCCGGTGTATTCGACAGATTCCCGCACCAGCAGGTCATTGTCGGACACTGGGGTGAACCCATGATCGAGTACTTCCGCAGCAACATCTACATCACGCCCGGCGGGATTGCCGGTCATCGGTATCTGGGGTGGGCCATCGATGTTGTCGGTCCGGATCGGATAATGCATGCAACCGACTATCCCTTCAACGGGGAGAGGGACTTCGCGGCTCGTGACTTCCTCGCAGAAGCCGACATCTCCGACGACGTCTGTAACAAAATTTCTTTCCAGAACTGGGAACAGTTGGTCAAGGGCATCATTCGCTGATCCGGGGTACGTAGACGAAGAGCCTGCTACTTTGTCGGCGATCCGTCCGAGAGTGGGCCTGAAGGGTCCAGACGAAGTACGACTGGTTCGAGTATGTCGGCAAGAGTCCGGATCTGTTCACTCGAAAGTTCGTCGAGAATGAACGCCTTGGCAGCGGCGGCGTGCACCGGCAAGGCATCGATCATCACTTGCCTGCCCTCCCGCGTGAGTTCGATGTCGGATGCACGCGCATCGCTGCCACTTGTCTCGCGGGATACCAGTCCGCGCCCTTCGAGGCGGGCAATCACCCTCGATACCCGGGGCAGGGGCGCGTACAACCGTTCCGACATTTCACCGATTCGAAGCGTCCGGTGAGGTCCTTCGGACAGTGCGATGAGCGCCCCGTACTCGAAATGCGTCAGACCAACGCGCCGGAGGCGGGTATCAAGGGTGGGTGTGAGAATCTGCGAAAGAACCGTGAGCGAGATCCACAGTCGCGACTCGGCATCACTGAGACCGAAAACCTGCCCGTCCATTACATCACCTTAGCGGTGAGCATCTGTGTGGCCTTCGGTTGGCCGAAAGCCGCTATCTCTCCAGATACGGTTCAGTCGGATGAGACTAGCCACCATGCCCTCGACAATGGGTCTGGGGGCGCGGGGGAAACGCGACAGTCTTCGGGGCGTCGGAAGTGGGCAACGTGGATTGCCGTTGCATACTGTGTATCGGCGGACCGCGAGAACTGCCTGATCATGGAGATCGCCGAGTCCGGCTTGACCCCCTGTTCGCACCCAGGTGGCGGGCAAGCAAGGGGGAGGTGTCGAATAGCATGCGGCCCAGTGCAAGCGGCGCTCGGTCGTCCAGCGCCGTGATCTCATGCACTTCCTGGAACGCGGCACGAATGGAATCCCACGGCTATTCAGCGCCCCATCTGCGGGCACACGACGACCGCACCGAGTTTCTGGCCGGCATCGACCTGGTGCTGATGGACCAACGACAAAGTAGATCGACACGGCAATTTTGGAGGCCGAAATTCCGGTCGATGGTCTATCGGGGGTTGCCGTCAACCCAGCATGACGGTGCGGGAACTGGCGTTCGGCAGTCGGAATATCTCACAAGCAAGCGCGTACTTCGTGTCCACGGCTCGGCGCACAGCGCGATGAACGTCAACCCCTCATCACCGGCACGCAGGAAGCGTGTGGACTCGATATCGACGGAGACGAAGTGGCCCGGTCTCACGGGCGTCGGGACGTCGTCGACCACTACCCACCCATGCCCGGCGATGACGGCGTAGACGTCCTCGTTGCGGTCGTCCACATGATGGTGACGCACCGTTTCCGCACCGGCAGGCAGCTCGTCTTGATACACCTCGAACGCACGTACACCGAGGGCTTCGCTGATGCGCTTATCGTACGGGCTGGCCGCGGGATGCGGACCGTGCCCTGCAGAGATCTCGGAGACGTCGACGATGGTGTGCGGCACGCTCCGAGGCTACCGCTTATGCTCGAATCGGCACGTGAACAGACGGTTCGAGATAGTTTTTGCACACCCACGCGCTCAATCGTTCGAGCTCATACCCAAGGATTTCGCACCGTCGTCGATGGCGGCGCGGAATCTGCGTTAGCTATCCGCAGCGTCCAGGCCACCTGGTTGTCAGCCCGCGCGACGGGAAAGCCGCGGTGGATCCTGCGCGTTGGACAGGTCTGCCGCCAGAACGCACAGCCGTGTCGCTGCTCCGTCGTAGCCTACGTACTTGCTTCGCACGCGACCTGCGGTGTTCCGCACTGTTCGCGCTGGTTATGCGTGACGCTTCGCGTCAATTACGCACTAAAGCACTGGTTTTCGAAACATTGCGCTTTGCACTGAGATGTTTGCAGCCCTTAGTCTTCGTCAGTCAACCGATCTTCCCAAGGCTTCGGCGCGTCAGGCCTGAGCGATGGAGGAGTGGGGGTCCCGTTTGAGCGGAGAGTGTCCGAACGAGGTCTCAGTGTTGCCGAGGGGTACCGATCAAGTCCCCCTCGCCCTCTTGAGAGTCGCGTTGACCGCCCTTCCATCGGCCAGTTCCGTGCACGTGCCCGCGATTGCAGCCGGCAATAGAGTCACAGGCCGACCGCGCCGAGCAGGGCTTCTCCTGGGTCGACGACCGCAACGACGGCCGCGACGAACAGCAGCGCCATCGCAATGGTCATCACAGCACCGAGCGATCCGAGGGCGACGAACATCCGACGGTGGGAACCGTCTGTCGTGTCCGACGATCTGTAGCGTCGGAAGGTGATGACGGTTCCGGTAGCGACTACAGCGATCACCACGGCGGTAGCGACAATTACCGCCCAGTTGTAGTGCTCGACCTGTGTGAGCAGCTCGAGCAGTGGCGGCCTGGAGTCTCCGCTCTGCACACCGTTCTCGATCAGAGACTGCGCTGTCTGCCCGTCCGCGTTGTCAGCGGAGAGAATCGGAAGCAGCGCGACTACGGGTGCGACCGTCGACTGGATGTTGAGCACAGCCAGGAACACCGAAAACAATGACAGCACAGTCGTAGTGGCCGCCGCGACCACGCAACCTACGCCGGCCGTCAGAGATCGCCGCCACAGAGTCGCCGCGAGCGGACACAGAACCGCAGTCAGCAGCACCGAGATGACAATCTTGATCGCGTGCCACTCGAACCAGTAGTCCACCATCTCCGCCAAGCCGGGAGGATAGGTGCGGACTCCGCTACCCCAGTAGTCGACCAAGCCGCGGCCGAGCAGCTCACTCATGACGGATTGATCCTGGAACTGCGGATAGCGTCCGCGTAACAACGCGGCCGGGCCCAGAACGAACGCGGCCACCAATGCCGCTCCGGCGCATGACAACGCAACGATCGACCAGCGGCTTCGGTTGACGGACCTACTCATTGACGACTCCCTTCCAGGAAAGAGTCAATCAGCAGGTACTCGACTGCACATCCATCTGCAGTACTACATCTGACGAACGAGGTACCAGCTCAGGATTCGATGCTCGATCGCTGGCCGCGTCGGACTCTGGCAATCGTCACCGCGGCCAGGATCAACCCTGCAACCGTGCTGAAGTCGGATTCGGTCAACCCTCTGTCTGCATCGACCACGTTGTTGTGCATCGTTTTTGGTTCCTCTCGGTGGATGGGGAGTTTTCGGCCTACCCGCTGAGCGGCGTTCTCCGGGTTCGGTGTGTATTTTGACCATGGTCGTACCGGACGTTCGCTGTGTCTTCGCGACGTTTGGTTGTTCGGGGATAGGTTCTGGTGGTGACTCTTACCGAGGTGTGGTCGGCGTATTTAGCTGCTTTGCGTGTGAAGGCACCGATCACGGTCGAGTCTCTACGGCCGCCTCGCGAACTCGCTGATCTGCAGGACATCGAACGTGCAACCACGCCCTGGCCGGATGATCTGCGCGAATTCTTTTTACTGCACGACGGACAACACCTGTGGGTAGGAGACCGTCTCGCCGGGACGCTACTGCTCGACTCTGAGTTGTTGAGCCTCGAGGACATGCAGTTCGAACGCTCGTCCTGGCTTGAGTCGCCGCACGCGATCGACGACCTGGGTGACGAATGGCCAGCTCAGATCGCAGCTCAGCAGGCAGGGGAGACCGCCCATTTGTTTCTGCCTGAGTATGTCCCGATCGCCAAGGACGGTGCCGGTGGCCTGTGCTACATCGACACACGCCCCGGCCCGAAACAAAGCTGCGTCCGCTTCTTCTCCGCAGACGCGGCAGACGAAGGCGGCCCCGCATACGGTGGTCTGGCCGACTACCTCGATGCGCTGCGGACCAGTGTCGAATCGGAGACGGAGTTCGATGGGGTTGTTCCCACGTTCGACGACGGCGCACTCGTGTGGGAACTCGACCGTTCCGACTGGCCACCGGCTCTCCAGCTACCGGACCCAGTGGTGTTGCGGCTGCCGTTCGAGCCTGTGGAGTTCCGGCCCTCACAGTGGACCGCCGATGACGACGTCATAGATCTCGACGTCGTGCGCCGCACAGTCGTCGACACTGCGCGTGCGCTTTACCCGGGGTCTGCCGTGGACGACGATGCCCGGCTGTATACCGGTACGTTCCGCGACTGCGCGGGGCGAACATGAACTGGTGGGTCTCGCTTGACGGCGTCGAGAAAATATTCACCGCATTCGCCACCGGGGTAGGCGACGACGTAATGGTGGTGGAAGCCCTCCCCGGTGGGTACACCATCGACGTGCAGGACTGAGAAACCGATCCGATACAAACACCCGTCAACGGCGGCGACACCCGGAGTGGTTTTCGATTGGTCGTCTGAGAATGTCGTTGCCTGTTCTGGGTGCCCATCGACGCACGGCTGCACCGGCGATTTCGAGGGCAGCGGCTACCGCGAGAGCGGACGCGACCACGGCGAGTGTGCTGGGGACGATGAACGCCGACGCCAGTGTTCCCCACGCGAGAACAGCAGCGGCCGTATCGAGCGCAGCCGGGGCGGCGGGACCCGCGCGACGGGTGTAGGACGACAGAACCCGGCGAAGCAGATGTTGCCGCGAAACGCGTACCGCAAGGCTGGCTCGTGGGTGGCGACCACCGCCCCTCGGAGGTGTGATCTACGTAACATCTAGCAACTGATTCGCGATATCAAGAAACCGCGATATCAAGAAACCGCGATATCAGATAACCGGAGTTCTCGTACCCTCAGCCGGAGGACAGTGAGAGCCGCCGGATGCTCCGTAAGGAACCGCCACTCCGCAACACCGCATTGGGATCGCCACCACCCCAGGCCCGCAAGGGTGGCACCGACGCGACCAGGGTAGTTCGTTGAAGGGTCCAGTCTATGGATTTCGAAACTCCACCCAGTTCTGGACGGAGACCTTCCGCCGCCTCCGTCGTCCCCCCTGATGCCTTTCCGCTGTCTTCGGCGCAGCGAGACCTGTGGTTCGCTCAGCAGTTCGCACCGCAAACGCCGTACTGCATCGCGCAGTACGTGGAACTGCACGGACACCTCGATGTCGATCTCCTCGCCTGGGCCACCGTAGCCGCTGCCCACGAGTTCGGGTCACCGTTTCTACGCGTGATCGAGGTCGACGGTGAGCCGTTTCAATTCGTCGACCCGACAGTGGACGCCTCGATCGACGTCGTCGACCTGCGTGATCGAGCGGACCCGGTGTCGGCAGCACATGCGTGGATGGACGCCGACTATCGCGCCCCGCTGGACGTTCTGCACGACCGCCTTATCAAGGCGTCGATCCTGCGTATCGGCGATCGAGACTATCTTTGGTACAGCAGAATTCACCACATCGCGCTGGACGGTTACGGCGGAATGACGATGGTGAACCGGATTGCCGCGCTCTATACGGCAGCCTTGGAAAAGCGAGTCGCAGAACCCAATCCGGCAGCCGATCCACGCACGCTGTACGACATCGACGAGCAGTACCGAGCGTCCAGTCGATGGGCCGCGGATATGAAGCACTGGGCCGAACGGGGCGCCGAGAACATCGAGGCGCCCAGCCTGTCGGACCGAGTGGCTGCCGCGGGCGCCCGTTCCATCCTCGAGACCCGCACACTGTCCGACGGGGCGGTACGCGGCCTCGCACACTCCGAAACCAGTGTCGGAGCCACCTCTGCCGCCGTGATCGTCGCCGCCTTCGCCTGCTACCTGTCCCGGATGACAGGTGCGGACCGAGTCATCGTCGCTCTCCCGGTTTCGGCGCGATCGACGATGGTTCTGCGCCGCTCCGGCGGCATGCTGGTCAATCTCGTGCCGCTGCGTATCGATGTCGAGATCGACGACACAATTGCCGCCTTGACCAAGCGGGTGCAGCTAGAGCTCATGGGCGCGTTGCGGCACCAGCGTTGCAACCTGCATGAACCCCGCCGCCTTGATGAACCCCGCCGCCTCGATGAACCCCGCCGCCTTGATGAACCCGTTGGAAATGACGCCGTCGACTCCCCGGTTCGCAGGCTGACGGCGCCGGTGGTCAACGTGATGCTCTTCGATCAGGCGATCACGCTCGGTGAGGTGACCGGCGAATTCCACGTCGTCACCTCGGGCCCGGTCGAGGATCTTCTGGTCAACGTCTACCGAAGCGGGAACCCACCGCACACTTTCATCGAATTTCGCGGCAACCCGGACCGGTACGACGACGAGGATCTGCGCGCTCATCACGAACGATTTTTCGGGCTGGTCGAGGATTTCGTCGCCGCCGAGCCGTCGACACCGATCTCTGCGATACACGCAGGCTCGGTCCGCGAAGGCGCGCGCAGGCGTCGCGCTGCAGTAGACCTCGAATACTGGACTCGCACGTTGTCGGGCTTGTCGGATGTGGCGCCCCTGCCACTCGATCACTCTCGGTCGCTCGATGCCATCGGGGCCGGAGCCAGGCTGGCCGCGCGGGGCCACATCGAGTTCCGCGTCGGTGCCACCGCGCACCGCGAGTTGACTGCGGTGGTCGACACGCACGACTCCACCGTAGCCACGGCGATGCACGCCACGCTGGTGGCGCTGCTCGCCCGATACGGGAACACCGACGATGTCGCCGTGAGCACTCCGGCCGAGGTGAGTGCGGCGGAGCCCAGGGCCGGCACCGTGGTGTTGCGGACACCGGTCGACACCGCACTCCGGTTCGTCGATCTACTCGACCTGGTTCGCGATCTCGACGCGCAGGCCCTCACCCACGCAGAGCTTCCCGTCGGCCTGTCTCCCTTGGCGCCGGTTCGGGTGTCTTTTGCGGTAGCTCCGACACAGCCAGCAGTCATGCCGACGCCGGCATCCGACGTCGACCTGAGGTTCACCGAGGAGTTCGACGCGGCAGGCGAGCCCGCTGGTCTGCGCGCTTCGATCGATTACGCAGGCGAATTGTTCGAACCCGAGACCGTGCGCGCCTTCGCCGCCCGGTTCGCCCGCCTGGTCGAGGCTGTTGCCGCCCGGCCCTTGGACGTGGTCGGTGATATCGGACTCCTCGACGGCGAGGAACTGGCCCGGTTCGTTCCCGTTTACGGCCGACCTGGCGCGCCCGCGCAGCTGTGGCCGGATCTCCTGACGGCCGCCGCGACCGCCTACCCGGATTCTATTGCGCTGTCCTGCAACGGTAACGAGGTCACCTACCGGGAGTTCGAGAATCGCTCGAACCAGCTCGCGAGGATGTTGATCGAATGTGGGGCCGGACCGGAAACCTATGTCGCCGCTGCGATATCCCGGTCGATAGATTCCGTATCGACCAACTGGGCGATCGCGAAGACCGGCGCTGCATTCGTGCCCGTGGATCCGGACTACCCCGCCGAGCGGATCCAGCACATGCTCGCCGACTCGGGTGCACTGCTCGGCGTCACTGTCGCGGGCAGCCGTATCAACCTCCCGGATTTTCTGCCCTGGCTGGTGCTCGACGATCCCGTTGTTGCCGAACGGGTCCGGTCGCAGTCGCCCGCCGCGATCACCGATGCGCAGCGCCGGTCGCCACTTCGACTGTCCCACCCCGCCTACCTGATTTACACCTCCGGCTCGACCGGTGTGCCGAAGGGCGTGGTCATTCACCACGGGGGGTTGGCCAGTCTCGGCGCGGAGCTGCGTGAGCGCGCCGAAGTGACGTCGGCGGCCAGAGTCTCGCACCTCGCGTCCCCCAGTTTCGACGCCTCGATCTTCGAGCAGACGATGGCCTTTTCGGCCGGGGCAGCGCTGGTGATCGTTCCGCCGGGGACTGTCGGGGGATCCGACCTTGCTCAGCTGCTCGAAGCGCAGCGGATCACGCACGCATTCTTCACTCCGAGCCTGCTGGCCTCGGTGGACCCGCACCGGCTGGCCGGCCTCGGTCATGTGCTCGTCGGAGGCGAGCAGATTCCGCCCGAATTGGTGCCGCGGTGGGGCCTCGGGCGCAGCCTGCTCGACGCCTACGGCCCGACCGAGTGCACGATCATGGCCACGGTGAGCGAGCCGATGGACCCGGATCGGCCGGTCACGATCGGGGGACCGGTGCGCGGGATCGAGGCATTGGTGCTCGATTCGAGGCTGCATCCGGTCCCCGTCGGCGCCCGGGGTGAGTTGTATCTGGCCGGGGACGGACTCGCCCGCGGATACCATCGGCGACCCGGGCTGACCTGTCAGCGATTCGTCGCCGACCCCTTCGGCTCCTCGGGGCAGCGAATGTACCGGACCGGGGACGTCGTCCGCTGGCGGACCGATCTGACGTTGGAATATTTGGGACGCAGCGACTTTCAGGTCAAGGTACGTGGGTTCAGGATCGAGCTCGGTGAAATAGACTCCGCCATCGCCGCGCACCACAGCGTCGCGTTCGCCGTCACCCTCGGTCGCATTGCGCCCTCCGGGCAAACAGTCCTGGTCGCCTACGCGATGCCGGCCCGCGGCCACCGGATCGACGGCGCCGCGCTGAAAGATCACCTTCGCAGAGCATTGCCCGATCACATGATCCCGGCGACGATAGTCGAACTCGAAGCGATCCCGCTGACCCCGGCAGGCAAACTCGACCGCCGAGCCCTGCCCGCCCCGGAATTCGGCCGCACGGACTACCGACCACCGTCCACCACTCTCGAACGGTCCGTGGCCGCGATTTTCGCATCGGTGCTAGCGGTCGAGCGTGTCGGCCTCGACGACAGCTTCTTCGACCTGGGTGGAAACTCCCTGACCGCAAACGACATCGTCGCGCGCGTCAACGGGGCGGCCGACGTCTCGATCGGACTGCGGGACCTGTTCGAGGCGCCGAGTGTGGAAGAGCTTGCCGCCCTGATCGAACATGGTGACGCTCGCGGCTACCACCGGCCACCCCTCACCGCGGTTCCGCATCCCGATCCGATCCCGCTCTCGCCCGCGCAGCAGCGGGTGTGGTTCGTCAACCAGTACGATCCCTCCTCGGCGGCCTACAACCTCCCGCTTGCCATCGCGCTGATCGGGTCCCTCGACATTCCTGCGCTGCGATCGGCCGTGGCCGACGTCTTCGAACGCCACGAATCGTTGCGCACCACGTATCCGGGCTCCCAGGACGGCCCCAGCCAGGTGATCGTGACCGCCGCCGAGGTCGCGCCGGATCTGCTCCCCATCCACGTCGCGAATCCGCTGGAGCTGCGCGAGCGTCTCGATCGTTTCACCGCGCGCGGATTCGATGTGAGCAGCGAAGTCCCCATCCGCGTCGCACTGTTGGAGCAAAGTCCTACCGACCACGTGCTCGTGATGGTGGTGCACCACATCGCCGGCGACGGGGCTTCGATGGCACCGCTCGCCCGCGATGTGACGGTTGCCTACAGCGCTCGGTGCGCGGGGAAGGCGCCGCAGTGGGCGCCGTTGCCGGTGCAGTACGCCGACTACACTCTCTGGCAGCGCACGTTGCTCGGCTCCGAGAGTGATCCGGACAGCCTCGTCTCACGCCAACTCGACTACTGGAGCGAGACACTGGCCGGTCTGCCGGAAAAGTTGGAGTTACCGACAGATCGGGCCCGGCCGGAGCAACGGTCGATGCGCGGCAGCGTCGAACCGCTGCACATCGATGCGCGTCTGCACCGGAATATCCGATCGCTGGCCGAACGCCACGGCGCCACGGTATTCATGGTCGCGCACGCGGCGCTGGCGGTTCTGCTGGCGCGGATGAGCGCAACCGAGGACATCGCGATCGGTACACCGGTTGCGGGTCGCGGCGACCCGGCGCTGCAGGACCTCGTAGGCATGTTCGTCAACACGCTTGTCCTGCGCACCCAGGTCGACTCGGCGGCGGGTTTCGCCGACCTGTTGAAAGCCACCCGAAACAGCGACCTAGATGCGCTCGGACATACCGAGGTTCCGTTCGAACGTCTGGTGGAGGCGGTTGACCCCGTGCGATCGTCCGCGCATACTCCACTGTTCCAGGTGTTACTCGAGTTCCAGAACAACCAGACTGCGCACCTCGAGCTGCCCGGGCTGACGGTCGCTCCAATCGAATCCGAGGTCGTGCACTCGAAGTTCGACTTGCAGCTGACCCTCGCGGAGAAAAGCGACGACAGCGGTGGCCCCGGCGGGATCAGCGCGGCTCTCACTTACCCGGTCGACCTGTTCGATCCCGGCACAGTGCGCGGGCTTGCGCGGCGGTTCGTTCGTATCCTCGAAGCTGTCTGCGCCGATCCGGACCTCCCGATCGGCGACATCGATCTGCTCGAAGCCGAGGATCGGGCGAGGTTGCTCGCAGGCGCGGCGGTCGTCGGTGTCGGCGATGTGACGCTTCCGGAACTGTTTGCCAGGACGCTCGCACGGGTTCCCGACGCGACCGCTGTGGTTGCGTCGGACTCGACGCTCACCTACCGGGAACTCGATGCCCGCTCGAACAAGCTGGCCAGGGTGCTCGTCGACCGGGGGGTCGGTCCCGGAACCGTTGTCGCGATTGCAGGTCCGCGCAACAGCGTCCGGATCGTGGCCCAGCTGGCGGTGCTCGCTGCCGGCGGGGCGGCTCTGGTGCTGGAAGCGACGGCCGGGTCCGATCAGTTGGTGAGCGAGATTCGCGCTGCGGCACCGTCGTTCGTGCTCTCGCTGACGGGAACGCTTCCTGCCACCGGCGTCACGACGGTCTACCTCGATGCCGCCGAAGTGTCGGCCGCGCTCGGTTCGGCATCCTCGGCGCCTCTCACCGACCTCGACCGCCTGGGCCCGCTGTATCCGGACTCCGTCGCGCAGGTGGTGTCGACCGCCGGGGCGACCGCACGGCCGAAAACTGTCCTGCTTTCACACCGGAATGTGGCATCCGCTGTCGAGAACGTCGATGGCGTTGATGAATTGGGCGGCGATGAATTGGGCGGTGATGAATTGGGCGGCGACGAGGTATGGGCGTCGATTCCGTCCCGTGCATTCGACTTCGGGGTGTGGGAGCTGTGGCAGGCGCTGCGGCACGGCGGCAGGCTGGCCATGGTCGACCGCGACACCGCGCGCTCACCCGTCGACCTTGTCGAGCTTCTCGACAGAGAGCGGGTCACAACGGTGCACCTGACCCCGATCGCGTTCACCCGGTTGACGGCGGCCGCATCCTCCGACGGACTGAAAGTACGGCGCTCTGTCGTGGGCGGCGACGCGGATGACACGGATTCTTCCAGCCGGGAAGAGCGCCGCGGCGCAGTGGCTGCGTACGGCAGCGTCGAGGCAGGGTTCCCGGTCACGGTCGACGGCCGTCCAGGTTCGGGGCTGGGCTTGTTCGTCCTCGACGATCGACTGCATCCGGTGCCGCCCGGAGTGGCCGGAAAGATCTATGTGTTCGGTGCGCAGGTCGCGCTGGGGTACCGCGATGACCTGTGCGGCACCAGCCACCGCCTGGTGGCTTGCCCGTTCGGATCGCCGGGTAGCCGGATGTACCGCACCGGCGACGCCGGGCGGTGGCGGACCGGCACGCGACCGGACGAACTCACCCTTGAATACTTGGGACGCAACGACTTTCGTGCCGGCCTGCGCGGCTACCGGATAGACCTCGAAGGGATCGACACCGCGCTGAAAGAAGATCGCACGGTCGCCGACGCTGTCACGCTCGATCTCACCGCCCGATCCGGTCGGACGGCGCTGGTGTCCTATGTGGTGACGACGATGGAATCTACGTCTCCGGACGAGCTGCGCGAGCGACTGGAGATGACCCTGCCCGCGCATTTGGTACCCGTCGAGATCGTCGTCCTCGCGGAGCTGCCGACGTTGCCCGATGGGGAGATCGACCGGAGCTTGCTGCCGGCACCGGCGTTTCTCGCTGGAGCCACCGAGTTCCGTCCCCCGCGCACTCCTACCGAGGAGGGCGTCGCTGCGGTGTTCGGGCAGGTGCTCGGCACCGAGGGAGTGGGCATCGACGAGAACTTCTTCGAACTCGGCGGCAATTCGCTGGCTGCGACCAGGGTGGTGGCACGGGTGAACGCGGCGCTGGGGTCGGCGATAGGGGTGCGCGCCCTGTTCGAGGCCCCGACCGTGTCCGCGCTTGCGGCAGTGATCGACGGTGCCGATTCGAACGAGTCGACGCGGCCCGCGCTGGTAGCTCGGACCAGACCCGAACGGGTACCGGTCTCGCTTGCGCAGCAGCGGATGTGGTTCATCAATCAGTTCGACACCTCCTCGGCCGCGTACAACGTTCCGATGTTGGTCCGGCTGGCCGGTGCGCTCGATGAAACCGCGCTACGCGACGCTCTGATGGATGTGCTCGAACGTCACGAGTCGCTGCGGACGGTGTACCCGCTCGACGGGGAGGGCCCGATCCAAGTCGTGCTCCCGGTCGATCGGGCCCACAACCTCACCGCCGTGACGGTCGCCGACGAGGTGGAACTTCGAAGGCAGATCCGAGCCGTGACCGAGGAGGGGTTCGACGTCGCCGAGGCGGTCCCGCTACGGGTGCGACTGTTGCGCCTGGGCCCGACCGAACATGTATTGGCTGTGGTGCTCCACCACATATCTTCAGACGGTTCCTCGCTGACTCCGTTGGCCCGCGACGTCGCCGCCGCGTACGGTGCCCGCGCCGAAGGACGCGCACCGGACTGGACCCCGCTCACAGTGCAGTACGCCGACTACAGCCTGTGGCAGCGCGATCTGCTCGGGTCAGAGGATGACCCAGTTTCACTCGTCTCCCGGCAACTCGCCTACTGGTCCGAGGCGTTGGACGGACTTCCGGAACAGCTGGAGCTCCCCACCGATCGACCGCGTCCGACGACGCCTTCCGGTGGCGGCGGGTCGGTCGACTTCGAGATCGATGCGGCAACACACGCGCGGCTCAATTCCCTTGCGCGCAAGAATGATGCCACCCTCTTCGTCGCCCTGCACGCTGCGCTAGCGGCATTGCTCTCACGCCTGTGCGGCGAAGCGGACATCGCCGTGGGGTCGCCCATCGCGGGCCGCGGCGAGCGAGCGCTGGACGACCTGGTCGGAATGTTGGTCAACACACTGGTGTTGCGAACCAGAGTCGACCCCTCGGCATCGTTTGCCGATCTGCTCGGTACGGTCCGGGAGGCGGATCTCAGCGCCTTCGCGCACGCGGACCTGCCTTTCGAGCGTCTGGTCGATGTGCTCGCCCCGACCCGATCGACCGCAGTGCATCCGCTGTTCCAGGTGATGCTCTCGTTCGAGAACCTTGCACGGGAGGGGCTGCAGCTGCCCGGCCTTGCGGTGTCCGAGATCGAACCGGAAACCCGGATGTCACAGTTCGATCTGAGCCTGACCCTGCGGGATCGGTACGAGGGGGACGCGGAGGCAGGGATCTCGGCCTCGTTCACCTTCGCGACCGATCTGTTCGACCGGTCTACGGTCAGTGGGTTCGCGAAGATATTCCTTGCAATCCTCGACGCGGTGGTCGCGGATTCC
>NZ_JASISW010000026.1:15478-62314 GCF_030063335.1 Rhodococcus sp. G-MC3
GTCGGCTACGTGGTGCCGGGCACTGGGGCGCAACTCGATAGCGCGGCGGTCTCGGAGTTCGTGGGCAAGCTCGTGCCTTCCTATATGGTGCCGTCGGCAGTGGTGGTACTCGATGAACTGCCACTGACGAATAACGGAAAGCTGGACCGGAAGGCGCTTCCCGCTCCGGATTACGAGTCGCGCACCTCGCCGGTGCGGTCGCCGGGCACCGAAATGGAGACGGTGCTGGCGGGGCTGGTCGCAGAAGTGCTGGGCGTGGCCTCCGTCGGTCTGGACGATTCGTTCTTCGCGCTCGGCGGTGACAGCATCATGTCGATTCAGTTGGTCGCGCGCGCCAAGGCGGCCGGCGTTGTGCTCGCCCCCCGCGATGTGTTCGATCGCAGAACGGTTGCCGGACTGGCAGCTGTGGCGGTCTGCGCCGACCGGTCACGCGGTTCGGAACTCGCAGAATTGCCGGGCGGGGGCGTCGGCGCCGTGCCCCTGACGTCGATTGTGCGGTGGATGCTCGAGCACGATGAACGATTCGAGCGGTTCTCGCAGGCCGCACTGTTGACCTTGCCCGAGACGGCCGGACCGGTCGACCTGGCACAGGCTTTGCAAGCCGTGATCGATCGACACGACATGCTCCGAGCGCGGCTACGCCGAGCATCCGAGTTCGAAACAGGCTGGGCGATGGAGGTCCTCCCGGTCGGCGCGGTGTCCGCTGGTACGGCGCTGCGCCGAGTATCCGTCGAGGCCGTGACGGGTGAAGAGTTCATCGGGATAGCCCGCCGCGAGTTGGCGGCCGCAGGCGAACGGCTCGACCCTGCCGCCGCGGTCATGGTGCAGGCGGTGTGGTTCGACGGGGGCGACGAGGGCGGACGGCTGCTGATCATGGCCCATCACCTGGTGGTCGATGGAGTGTCCTGGCGGGTACTCGTGCCCGACCTCGCGACGGCATGGGCACGGGTCGAGGCGGGCGGATCGGCGGATCTCGCTCCACAGGGCACCTCGATGCGACGCTGGGCGCACGGTCTGGTCGAGGCCGCGAGCAGTCGGGACAGTGAGCTCGAGCTGTGGACCGACATCCTGACCGGTGCCGACCCGATGCTGGGCACCCGGAGCTTGGATCGGGCGGTGGATCTCGTTGGCACGCTCGATCGGGTCGGCGTCGAGCTGCCTGCCGGGGTGACGGAAGAATTGCTGACCACGCTCCCCGCCGAGTACCACTGTGGTGTCGACGATGTGCTGCTGTGCGCGCTCGCGCTGGCACTGACAAGGTGGCGCCGCCAACGCGGAGAGATGGTCGACGACGCACTGATCGGCGTAGAGGGCCATGGCCGCGAGGAGCAGGTCGTGCCCGGCGCGGACCTCTCGCAGACGGTGGGCTGGTTCACCGCGATGTATCCGGTGCGACTGGATCTGTCCGGCATCGACCTGGGTGATGCGTTCGAGGGTGGGGCGGCTGCGGGTACAGCCATCAAGGCGGTCAAGGAGCAACTCCGCCGGATCCCCGATCACGGAATCGGGTACGGGATGCTCCGCTACCTTCACGAGGACACGCGGCCGGTGTTACAGCGCCTGGACGCCCCACAGATCTGTTTCAACTATCTGGGTAGGTTCGACGCCGCGGGTTCGGAAGCCCCGCAAGATGGCGGATTTCATCCAGTCGCAGTCGACGAGCTCGGTGGCACCGTGCACCCACAGACGCCGGCGCTCGCCGCGCTGAACATCGATGCCGCGGTTGTCCGTGACGGCGCAGGCACCCGGCTGCAGGCATCGTGGTCGTTCCCGAGCGGACTCCTCGCCCGCGGTGAGGTCGACGAGCTCACGCAGTTGTGGAGCCAAGCACTGACTGCAATGACCGAGCATGCTGCCCGGCCCGGTGCAGGCGGTCTGACTCCTTCCGATCTCGAGTTGGTCGCTCTCGATCAGGTGTCGATCGACCGGCTCGAGGGTAGATACCCGGGGATGTCGGATGTCTGGCCGCTGACGCCACTGCAATCCGGGTTGCTCTTCCACGCACAGTTGGCGGCGCACTCGCTCGACACGTATGTCGTGCAGTTGGCCGTCGATGTTCGAGGCGCCCTCGACCTACCCCGGATGCGCCGGGCAGCGGGGGCGTTGCTCGATCGAAACCCCAACCTGCGCGCGGCCTTTGTTGCCGACGCCGACGCCGGCGCGGTGCAGATAATCATGCCCAGCGTCGAAATGCCCTGGACCGAAATAAATATTACTGCTCTGCCTGCCGCGGCGCAGACGGCCGAACTCGACCGCATCCTTGCCGAGGACAGGACCACCCGATTCGAGATGTCTCGCGCGCCGCTGCTGCGATTCCTGGTGATCGAGCAGGCGGACGAGCACCATCGACTGGTACTGACCAATCACCATGTCCTGCTGGATGGTTGGTCGACACCGCTGCTGCTGGAAGAGCTGCTGATCCTGTATCGCGCTGACGGCGAGTTGCTTGCGCCGCCACGGGCCCGCCCGTATCGGGACTATCTGCAGTGGCTGACAGGGCAGTCCGTGTCCGATTCGACGGATGTCTGGGTGCGAGCGTTGTCCGGCCTGACGGAACCGACACGCTTGGCGCCGGCGACCCGTCGCAGCGTGACCGCGCTACCAGAGGACCTGGTGGCCACCCTCTCCGAGGAGCAGACGAGCGCGCTGACGGCGGTGGCGCGTGCCAACGGCGTCACTCTGAATACCATCATCCAGATGGCGTGGGGAATCGTGCTGAGCACGTTGACTTCTCGAACCGATGTGGTGTTCGGCGCCACGGTGTCCGGTCGACCCGCCGAAATTTCGGGTATCGAGTCGATGATCGGTCTGTTCATCAACACCGTACCGGTGCGCGTCGCGCTCGATCCCGCAGAGACATTGGCCGAGTTGATGGTTCGAATCCAGGCTGAGCAAGCGGAACTCATGCTGCACCACCAGGTCGGATTGTCCGAGATTCGGCTCGCTGCCGGGCCTGCCGCAGAGTTCGACACGTTGACGGTATTCGAGTCCTACCCGGTGGACCGTGCCGCAATCGCGGGTGCTCTGATGGACCTGCAGGTCGTGAACGTGCAGGCCACCGATGCGACGCACTACCCGATTTCGTTGATCGCCTCCACCGATCCCCGCCTGTGCCTGCGGATGTCGTACCTGCCGGACATGTTCGACCGCGAGGAAGTAGCGGGCTTCCTGAACGGTGTCACCCGCACACTCGACGCCGTCATCACCGACACAACCGTGCCTGTCGCGCGCCTGCAGCCACTCACCGGTGATGAACGTCGCCGCTTGGTCCCGGTGCGCGGACTGCCCAGGGGGGAGAGTGCACGCACTCTGGGACAAATCTTCGCCGACACTGCTGGGCGGGTGCCCTCGGGTGTGGCGGTGTCCGACGGTGGCCGCGAGATCACTTATGGTGAGCTCGACGAGCGTTCGAATCGGCTCGCCCGGTTGTTGATCGATCGTGGTGCGGAGCCGGAAACTGTTGTAGCGCTGAGTGTGCCGAAGTCGATCGAGTCGATCACGGCGATCTGGGCGATCAGTAAGGCCGGTGCGGTTTTCTGTCCGGTCGATCCGAGTTATCCGGTCGAGCGTGTCGATCACATGCTGGCGGATTCCGGCGCGATTGTGGGGTTGGCCCTCTCGGCCGGGGAGGGCGGTCTGTCTTCGGCGGTGCCGTGGTTGCTGCTCGGCGGAGCGGATTGCGCGCGGGAGTTGGCGGGGTATTCCGGGGCGCCGGTGAGCGATGTCGACCGGCGGGCCCCGCTGCGACCCGATCATGGCGCTTACCTGATTTACACGTCCGGGTCGACGGGGGTGCCGAAGGGTGTTGTGGTGGCTCACCGCGGGCTGGACGGGTTTGCCTGCGAGCAGATCGAGCGGTTCGGTCCGTCGCCGCAGTCGCGGGTGCTGCATTTTTCTTCACCGAGCTTCGACGTATCGCTGTTCGACTACCTGCTGGCGTTCGGGGTGGGCGCAACTTTGGTGATCGCACCACCGACCGTGTATGCGGGTACCGAGTTGGCGCAGTTGCTCGCGCGCGAGCGGATCACTCACGCGTTCATCACCACTGCTGCGTTGGCTTCGACGGATCCTACGGGTCTGGATCTGTTCGAGACGGTGGTGTTCGGCGGTGAGGCGTGCCAGTCGGATCTGGTGTCGCGTTGGGCGCCGGGGCGGGCTTTGTTCAACGGCTACGGCCCGACCGAGGCGACGATCTTGTCGAACATCAGCCCGGTGCTGGCGGTGGGTGATCGGGTCACGATGGGTGGTCCGCTTCGTGGGGTGCGGGAGTTGGTGCTCGATTCGTGGTTGCGGCCGGTGCCGGTGGGGGCGTTGGGTGAGTTGTATTTGGCGGGTGCGGGTTTGGCGCGGGGGTATCACCGCCGGGCGGGGTTGACGCCGTCACGGTTCGTTGCCGATCCGTTCTTCGGGGGCGGGGAGCGGATGTATCGGACGGGTGATGTGGTGCGGTGGTTGGAGAGTGAATCGGGTGGGTTGGTGTTGGAGTATGTGGGGCGCAGTGATTTTCAGGTGAAGGTTCGTGGGTTCCGGATCGAGCCGGGTGAGGTCGATGCTGCGCTGGGTAATTATCCGTCGGTCGATTTTGCTGTGACGATTGCGCGGCCGGGGCCGTCGGGGGAGATGGCGTTGGTGTCGTATGTGCGCGGGGATGGTGTGGATGTGGGTGGGTTGCGGGGGTATTTGGCGGGGTTGTTGCCGGCTCATCTGGTGCCGGCGTCGATCACGGTGATCGATGAGATTCCGTTGACTGTGGTGGGGAAGTTGGACCGAAAGCGCTTGCCCGAACCGGAGTTCGGTGTCCAATCGGGAGCGCACCGGGGGGCCGGCGACCCCGTGGAGGAGATCATCACCGAAATCTACCGATCTGTCCTCGGTATCGAACGGGTCGGTGCCGATGACAGTTTCTTCGATCTCGGTGGGAACTCGCTGGCGGCGACCCGAGTGACGGCCCGAGTGAGTGCGGCCTTCGGGACCGAAGTCGGGGTGCAGACCCTGTTCGATTCGCCGACCGTTCGCGCCTTCGCGGTCGAGGTCAAACATCATCACTCGGACGCTGCGCCGCGGCCCGAACTCGTGGCGTCGCCGCGACCGGATCGGATCCCGTTGTCGCCTGCGCAGCAACGCATGTGGTTCATCAACCAGTACGACACCGCATCGCCCGCGTACAACCTTCCGTTCGTGGTGCGGCTGACGGGCACCCTCGATCTCGACGCGCTGAAGGCTGCGATGGTGGACGTGCTGGAGCGGCACGAATCCCTACGTACCATTTTCCCCTCGGTGGATGGGTCCCCGATCCAGGTCGTCGTACCCGCGGAGAGCGCGGCGCCGGACCTGCGGGTTACCACGGTGGAGGAGGGTGACTCAAGGGGCGCGCTCGACCGATTCGTGGCAACAGGGTTCGATGTCGGCTCGGAGCCACCGATGCACGCTCGGCTGTTCGAGCTCAGTGCGACCGAACACATCCTCGCAGTGGTCCTGCACCACATCGCTGCGGACGGTTCCTCGATGGCGCCGCTGGGTCGAGATGTGATGAGCGCGTACGCCGCACGGGCGGCGGGCAGGGCGCCCGGCTGGGCGCCGCTGCCGGTGCAGTTCGCCGATTTCGCCCTGTGGCAGCGCGGATGGTTGGGCGAGGAGGCGGATCCCGACAGCGTGGTGGCCAGGCAGTTGGCCTACTGGACGGCGACCTTGTCCGGTGCGCCGGAGGTGTCGGCGATGCCGACGGACCGTCCGCGGCCGGACCGGCGGTCGATGCGCGGTGATCGAGTGGAGTTCGAGATCTCAGCGGATCTGCACCACGCGTTGCGATCCCTGGCCCGGGCCCATTCCGCGACGATGTTCATGACACTGCACGCCGCACTGGCGGTCCTGCTGGCCCGGGTCGGCGGCGAGGACGACGTCGTGATCGGAACCCCGGTGGCGGGGCGGAGCGTGGCCGTCCTCGACGATCTCGTCGGGATGTTCGTCGGCACCCTGGCGCTTCGTACCGAGGTGAACAGGTCCGAGTCCTTCGAGAGGTTGCTCGCGGATGCCCGCTCGCGCGATCTGTCTGCGTTCACCAATGCCGACCTGCCGTTCGAGCGACTCGTCGATGTGCTCGCCCCGGAGCGCTCGACCGCGCATTCACCGCTGTTCCAGGTGCTCCTCGAATACCGCGACGACTCGCCCACACAGCTGCAATTGCCCGGTCTGACCACAAGCGCCGTCGACGTCGACCCGGGGGTCGCCAAATTCGACCTGCAGTTGACGGCCACGGAGCGTTTCGAGGGGGACGCGGAGGCAGGGATCTCGGCCTCGTTCACCTTCGCGACCGATCTGTTCGACCGGTCTACGGTCAGTGGGTTCGCGAAGATATTCCTTGCAATCCTCGACGCGGTGGTCGCGGATTCCTCGATGGCGGTGGGGGATCTGGAGATCGTGGCGGCAGGCGACCGCGCGCGGATGTTGGAGCAGTGGAATCCGCCGTCCGCGCCGGTGGAGGCGGTGACGTTGGCGGACCTGTTCGCTCGTGTGGCGGCGCGGGCGCCGGAGGCAGTTGCAGTGTGCAGCGGCGCGGTGAGTGTGACGTATGCGGAGTTGGATGCACGTTCGAATCAGGTTGCGCGGCAGTTGATCGCAGTAGGGGTCGGTCCGGAGTCGTTGGTTGGGGTCGCGGTGGGTCGGTCTGTGGATTTGGTGGTAGCGGTGTTGGGAGTGATCAAGGCGGGCGGGGGCTACCTACCGCTCGATCCGGGTTACCCGTCGGATCGGTTGACGTTCATGCTCGACGATGCCGGCGTGGTGTGTGTGCTCACCACGGGGGCGGAGGCTGATTCGGTGCCGTCCGCCGATGTCCCGGTCGTGCTACTCGCAGCGGGGGGCGAGGGTGCCCCGTCGGGGCCGATCGGGATCGGCGAGCGGCGGGCACTTGCGGCCCCGGATTCGACGGCCTATGTGATCTACACGTCGGGGTCTACCGGCCGGCCGAAGGGGGTGGCGGTCTCGCACCGCAACGTGGTGGCGTTGTTCGCGCACACCGGAGGTCTTTTCGGTTTCGATGAGCGGGATGTGTGGACGATGTTTCATTCGTCCGCATTCGATTTCTCGGTGTGGGAGATGTGGGGTGCGTTGCTCCATGGTGGACGGCTGGTCCTTGTCGACTATCTGACTGCGCGGTCGCCGCAGGAGTTCGGTGAGTTGTTGCGCCGGGAGAGGGTGACGGTGCTCAGTCAGACGCCGACCGCCTTCTATCAGCTTGCGGAGCTGCCGGCGGGTGGAGCGTTGTCGTTGCGGTATGTCGTTCTCGGCGGTGAGGCCTTCGATCCGGCGCGGGTATCGGACTGGGGCGCCGGTGTGGTGGTGAATATGTACGGCATCACCGAGACCACGGTGCACGTCACGCATGCACCGCTCGCGGGTTCGGAGTCCTCGAGTGTGATCGGTCGAGCGATTCCTGGTCTGCGGGTCTATGTGCTCGATGCCCGGCTTCATCTGGTGCCGCCGGGCACTGCGGGGGAGATGTATGTCTCGGGTGTTCAGCTCTCGCGTGGATATCTGGGGCGTACGGCGTTGACCTCGGGTCGGTTCGTCGCTGATCCATTCGTATGTGGGGAGCGGATGTATCGAACCGGAGACGTGGCGCGGTGGGGTTCAGGCGGGCAATTGGAGTATGTGGGTCGTGTCGATTTTCAGGTGAAGCTTCGCGGCTACCGGATCGAGCTCGGTGAGGTCGAATCGACGCTGCTGCGTTGCGTGGGGGTGGTCGGAGCGGCTGCGGTGGTGCGTGATGACGCAGGTTCGGGTGATCGGTTGGTCGGCTACGTGGTGCCGGGCACTGGGGCGCAACTCGATAGCGCGGCGGTCTCGGAGTTCGTGGGCAAGCTCGTGCCTTCCTATATGGTGCCGTCGGCAGTGGTGGTACTCGATGAACTGCCACTGACGGCCAGTGGCAAGCTCGATCGGAAAGCACTACCCGCACCGGCGGCGCGGGTGTCCGCGAGTAGAGCGCCCCAATCGGATGCGGAGCGCGTGCTGGCCGAGTTGTTCGCCGAGGTGCTTGGTTCGGGACCCGTGGGGGCCCACGATTCGTTCTTCGGACTCGGCGGAGACAGCATTATGTCGATCCAGCTGGTCGCGCGCGCGTCCTCGGCCGGACTGGCGATCACACCGCGAGATGTGTTCGAGCGTAAAACTGTTGCGGGACTTGCCGAAGTGGCTGCAGCCGCGGCTGATCGGCTGCCGTCGGTCGTTGCGGAGCCCGATGTGGCCGTCGGCGAGGTCCCCCTCACACCGGTGGTCCGATGGATGTTGGCGCGCGGGAAGAACTTCGACCGCTACGCCCAGATTGCAGTACTGACCCTGCCGGTCGGCGTCGACCACGATTCGTTGGTCGGTGCAGCGCAGGCGGTACTGGACCGCCATGACATGCTGCGCGCGCGGCTGCGGCCCGACACCGGATCTGCGGCGGGCTGGAAGTTGGAGGTGCCACCGGCGGGGGCAGTGTCGGCCCACGTTGCGTTGCACCGCATCGAGATCGATTCGCCCGAGGGGACTTCGTTCACGGAAGCGGCGACGCGGGCCTGCGGGGAGGCCGCGGGCCGGCTCGATCCTGCTCGGGGTGTCATGATCGAGTTCGTCTGGTTCGACGCCGGCCCTCGCGCGGGCCGGCTGATGATCGTCGCTCATCACCTGGTGATCGACGCGGTGTCCTGGCGGGTGCTGGTGCCCGATCTGGTCTACGCGTGGTCCAGCATCCGGGCCGGTGATGTGCCCGATCTCCCGCGCGCCGGTACCTCTATGCGACGCTGGGCCCACGGTCTGGAAGAGGCAGCGAGCCGCCGCCACAGTGAGCTGGACCTGTGGACCGCGCAGTTGGACGGCCCGGACCCGCAGCTCGGTTCGCGTCCGCTCGACCCGGCGGTCGACGTCAATGCGGCCCTCGAACGCGTCCCGGTGGAGTGGCCGACGGATGTCACCGCGTCCCTGATCGCTACGTTGCCGAAAGCGTTCCACTGTGGCGTCGAAGACGGCCTGCTGACTGCATTGGCACTGGCCTTGACCCGGTGGCGGCGCGATCGGGGAATAGTGCTCGACGATGCGTTGATCGACGTCGAGGGACACGGTCGCCGAGAACAGGCAGTGCCCGGCGCCGATCTGTCCCACACAGTCGGCTGGTTCACCTCGATTCATCCAGTACGACTGGCACTTTCGGGTATCGACCTGGACGAGTCCTTCGAGGGTGGGCAGGCGGCGGGTACCGCGATCAAGGCGGTCAAGGAGCAGTTGCGCGCGATACCCGATCACGGCATCGGATACGGGATGCTTCGGTACCTCGACGACGCGGCGGGCCCGGTGTTGGCCGGCTTGCCCTCACCCCAGATCAGTTTCAACTATCTCGGACGGATGACGGGGGCGCAGTCGGACGAACCCGACCGTGGATGGGTACCGGTCGAGGTTCCTGGACTCAGTGACCCGGCCGAACCGAAAATGCCGGTGGCTGTTGCGGTCGACATCAATGCGGTCATCACAGCGACCACCGCCGGGCCCCGGCTGCGGGCTGTCCTCGCCTTCCCCCACGGGGTGCTCACCGCGAATGAGGTCGGTGAGCTGACGCGGCTGTGGCAACTGGCGGTGACGGCGCTGGTCCGGCACGCGGAGAAGCCGGGCGCGGGCGGATTCACACCGACAGATCTGCCGATGGTGGGTCTCGATCAGCAAGCGGTCGATCGCCTGACGATCGACTATCCGCGGCTGAGCGAGGTGTGGCAGCTGACGCCGCTACAAGCGGGGCTGTTGTTCCAGGCGCGTCTCGCCGAGTACGCGGTCGATGCTTACCTGGTGCAGATCACGCTCGCGCTGCAGGGTCAGGTTGACGGGGATCGGGTGCGGCGGGCGGGCCGATCGTTGCTCGCCCGGCACCCGAACCTGGCGGCGGCGTTCGCGACCACTGCGGACGGCGAGGCGGTGCAGGTGATCGAGGAAGGCGTGGAGTTGCCCGTCACCGAGGTGGATCTGACCGGCCTCGACGACCGAGATCGGGCACACGAGCTCGGCGAGCTGAAGGCTGCCGATCGCATCGACCCGTTCGACATGGCGCGTCCGCCGCTGATCCGTTTGCATTTGGTCAAAACCGCTGCGGAGTCCTACCTGCTGGTGCTGACCAACCATCACATCCTGCTCGATGGGTGGTCCACGCAACCGCTGATCATCGAGCTGCTCACGCTTTATGCCTCCGACGGTGACAGCGCCGTACTGCCTCCGGTTCGGCCGTATCGCGACTACCTGGAGTGGCTGCATCGCCGCGACACCGCCGCATCGGTGATCGCCTGGCGCGACGCGCTGGCGGGCGTGTCGGAACCGACGCTGGTGGCTCCGGCGGGACGGGACTTCGCCGGCTCGGACCATGTGCTGCTCGAGATCAGCGCGGAGCGGACGGCCGCACTGCGGACGGCGGCCCGGGACCACGATCTGACACTCAACACCATGATGCAAGCGGCCTGGGCAATCATGTTGGGTGCGTTAGCATCTCGTGGCGACGTCGTCTTCGGTGCCACGGTCTCCGGCCGTCCACCACACATCCGCGGAATCGAGTCGATGATCGGACTGTTCATCAACACCGTGCCGGTGCGGGTAACCCTCGACCCGAGCGAAAGTCTTAGCGCCCTCCTCGATCGGCTGCAGGCGGAACAAGCGGCGCTGCTCGACCACCACTACCTCGGGCTCATCGATATCCGTGCCGCCACCGGGCCCGGCGCCGACTTCGACACCCTTACTGTCTTCGAGTCCTACCCGGTCGATCGACTGTCGGGGCAGGACCCGCATGCTGCGGGCGTGCATGTGGGCGAGGTGCACGGCCGGGACGCATCGCACTATCCCCTCGCGTTGGTCGGCTCCGCCGACGATCGGCTGCGGCTCGAGCTCGCCTACGCCCCGGACTTGTTCGAACGGTCCAAGGCCGAGTCGATCCTTGCACGCGTGACCGCGGTGCTCGACGCTATCGTCGAATCCCCGGAACTGCCGATAGCACAGATCAAGCTCGGCGCAGGCACCGAACGCCGACTGGTACCGGCTGAGGGCCGCTGGAGTGATTCGGTCCGTACCCTTCCGCAGATTCTTGCCGATACCGCCGGGCGGGTGCCCTCGGGTGTGGCGGTGTCCGATGGTGGCCGCGAGATCACTTATGGTGAGCTCGACGAGCGTTCGAATCGGCTCGCCCGGTTGTTGATCGATCGTGGTGCCGGGCCGGAAACTGTTGTAGCGCTCAGTGTGCAGAAGTCGATCGAGTCGATCACGGCGATCTGGGCGATCAGTAAGGCCGGTGCCATTTTCTGTCCGGTCGATCCGAGTTATCCGGCCGAGCGTGTCGATCACATGCTGGCGGACTCCGGCGCGATTGTGGGGTTGGCCCTCTCGGCCGGGGCGGGCGGTCTGCCTTCGGCGGTGCCGTGGTTGCTGCTCGGCGGAGCGGACTTCGCGCGGGAGTTGGCGGGGTATTCCGGCGCGCCGGTGAGCGATGTCGATCGCCGGGCCCCGCTGCGACCCGATCATGGCGCTTACCTGATTTACACGTCCGGGTCGACAGGGGTGCCGAAGGGCGTTGTGGTGGCTCACCGCGGGCTGGACGGGTTTGCGAGCGAGCAGATCGAGCGGTTCGGTCCGACGCCGCAGTCGCGGGTGCTGCATTTTTCCTCACCGAGCTTCGACGGATCGCTGTTCGACTACCTGCTGGCGTTCGGGGTGGGCGCAACACTGGTGATCGCACCACCGTCGACCTTCGCGGGCACCGAGTTGGCGCAGTTGCTCGCGCGCGAGCGAATCACTCACGCGTTCATCACCACTGCTGCGTTGGCTTCGACGGATCCTGCGGGTCTGGATCTGTTCGAGACGGTGGTGTTCGGCGGGGAGGCGTGCCAGTCGGATCTGGTGTCGCGGTGGGCGCCGGGGCGGGCTTTGTTCAACGGCTACGGCCCGACCGAGGCGACGATCATGTCGAACATCAGCCCGCCGTTGGCGGTGGGTGATCGGGTGACGATGGGCGGTCCGCTTCGTGGCGTGCGGGAGTTGGTGCTCGATTCGTGGTTGCGGCCGGTGCCGGTGGGGGCGTTGGGTGAGTTGTATTTGGCGGGTGCGGGTTTGGCGCGGGGGTATCACCGCCGGGCAGGGTTGACGGCGTCACGGTTCGTTGCCGATCCGTTCTTCGGGGGCGGGGAGCGGATGTATCGGACGGGTGATGTGGTGCGGTGGTTGGAGGGTGAACCGGGTGGGTTGGTGTTGGAGTATGTGGGACGCAGTGATTTTCAGGTGAAGGTTCGTGGTTTTCGGATCGAGCCGGGTGAGGTCGATGCTGCGCTGGGTGGTGATCCGTCGGTCGATTTTGCTGTGACGATTGCGCGGCCGGGGCCGTCGGGGGAGATGGCGTTGGTGTCGTATGTGCGCGGGGATGGTGTGGATGTCGGTGCGTTGCGGGGGTATTTGGCGGGGTTGTTGCCGGCTCATCTGGTGCCGGCGTCGATCACGGTGATCGATGAGATTCCGTTGACCGTGGTGGGGAAGTTGGACCGAAAGCGCTTGCCCGCACCCGACTTCACCGCTGTGGCGGAGTTCGCGCCACCGGCGGGCCCAGTGGAGGAGACGATAGCGGAGATCGTCGCGGCGGTGCTGGGGGTCGAACGGGTCGGCGCCGATGACAGCTTCTTCGAGCTGGGCGGCAACTCACTGACCGCTACCCGGGTCATCGCCCGGGTCAACGCCGCTCTGCACACCGGCGCCGGGGTCCGCGCGGTGTTCGAGGCTCCCACGGTCCGGGCCCTGGCGACAAGGGTGCAGAACGGACCTGTGGGCGCGGCGCAGCGGCCTGCACTCAGCCCGCGGCCCCAGCTCGCACAGATCCCGCTCTCGCCCGCGCAGCAACGCCTCTGGTTCCTCAACCGCTATGACAGTTCCTCTGCGGCGTACAACATCCCGCTGGCCGTTCGGCTGACTGGGACGCTCGACCTCGACGCGCTCACTGCGGCGTTGGCGGACGTGATCGAACGGCACGAGTCGTTGCGCACCACCTTCCCCGACTCGGGCGACGGACCGCATCAGCTGGTGGTTGCGACTGCGCAGGCAGTTCCCGATCTGCGTCCGGAGACTGTGCCGGAACCGGAACTTCCGGGTCGGATGGCGGCGTTCGCCTCCCGCGGCTTCGATCTTTGCACCACAGTGCCGTTGCGTGCCAGGCTCTTTGGTATCGAAGAGACTGCTCATGTTTTGGTTGTGGTCATCCACCACATCGGCGCTGATGGTTACTCGATGGCACCGCTCGTGCGAGACCTCATGACCGCGTACGCATCGCGGGTCGACGGCCATCCCCCCTGGTGGACTCCGCTCCCGGTGCGCTACTCGGATTACGCACTGTGGCAACATGAGTGGCTCGGTAACGCGGACGATCCGAACAGTGTCGCGGCCGGCCAGCTCGCCTACTGGACGGCAGCCTTGGTGGGACTGCCCGAGGTTGTTTCGTTGCCGACCGATCGACCCCGCCCGGCCCAGCGCACGCTGCGTGGGCAGCGGGTCGGGTTCGAGATCAGCGCCGACCTGCACCGCGCGCTGCGGTCGTTTGCCCGGGCGCATTCCGCGACGATGTTCATGACCATGCACGCAGCCTTGGCCGTGCTGCTGGCGCGGATCGGCGGCGATGAGGACATCGCGATCGGAACTCCGGTGGCCGGCCGCGGCGATCCCGCCCTCGACGAAATGGTGGGCATGTTCGTCGGCACCCTGGTCCTGCGCACCCGCGTCGACGGGGCAGCGACTTTCGCGGAGCTGCTCAGCGCGGTGCGCGAGGTCGACATCGGTGCATTCACCAACGCCGACGTTCCGTTCGAGCTGCTCGTGAGTGTGCTCGATCCGCCTCGATCGGCAGCCCACGGCCCGTTGTTCCAGGTCTCGCTGGAGTTCGACAACACGGAGCGTCCGCGTCTTGTCCCCACGCCCGAGTTGAGTGTCGAGCCGTTGGATTTCGCCGTCTCCGCAGCCAAGGAGGACCTCGAACTCGTACTCGCAGAGCGGTTCGACGATGTCGGTGCGCCGGCGGGTGTGGACGCCGGGTTCGTCTTCGCCACCGATCTATTCGACCCCGCCACCGTGCACCGGTTCGCGGCGCAGTACGTCCGAATACTCGAGGCTGCGGCGGGTGCGGCCGACACTTCGGTGGGAGACATCGGACTTCTCGGCCCCGACCAGGTGGTCGAACTCACCCAGGTACGCGGCGGGCTGAATGCGGCGCCGCGGCTCTTGCCACAATTGTTCGCCGCGGCTGTCGCGATCGACCCAACTGCTGTCGCGGTCTCGAGCGGGAACCGCGAAATCACCTACCGGGAACTGGACGAGCAGTCGAACCGACTCGCGCGCGTGCTGATCGAGGAGGGTGCCGGACCCGAGACATATGTCGCTTGCGCGCTTCCGCGTTCGATCGAGTCGGTGATGTCGGTCTGGGCGGTGGCCAAGACCGGCGCTGCCTTCGTGCCGATCGATCCGGACTACCCGACGGAACGGATCGCGCACATGCTCACCGACTCCGCCGTGGCGCTCGGCCTGACCCTGGCCGAAAAACGCGACCGACTGCCAGATTCGTCGACCTGGCTGGTTCTCGACGAGGACGGGATCGGAAATCGCCTCGCCACTCGGTCGGCTGCGGCCGTGACGGACGCAGACCGCAGGACGCCACTGCTGCTCGGGCAGCCGGCCTACCTGATCTACACCTCCGGCTCCACCGGTGTACCGAAGGGCGTGGTGCTCACCCACCGGGGCTTGTCGGGTGTCGTGGCGCACATCCTCGAAAACCTGGAGGTGAACCCGAATTCGCGAGTTTCGCATCTGGCTTCGCCGAGCTTCGACGCCTCGATCTTCGAACTGTTGACGGCCGTCTCCGCAGGCGCCGCCCTGGTGATCGTCCCACCCAGTATCTATGGCGGTGGTGAACTCGCACGCGTAATCGCCCGCGAGCGAGTCACTCACGCATGTATCACTCCGGCTGCGCTCGCGACGGTGCCGACGGACGGACTCGAGTCGCTGCGGGTTCTCAACGTGGCGGGGGAGCGGTGCCCTGCCGAGTTGGTTGCGCGATGGGCGCCGGGCCGGAGGATGGTCAATGCGTACGGGCCGACCGAGGTCACCATCATGGCCAGCACCAGCAGCGCGATGAACACTGATGAGGTCGTCGGCATCGGTGCTCCGGCAAAGGGATTCGCTGCACTCGTGCTCGACCTACGGCTACAACCGGTGCCGATCGGCGTGACCGGTGAGCTGTACCTCGCCGGCGCCGCCCTCGCCCGTGGATACCATCGGCGTGCAGGGCTGACCGCAGGTCGTTTCGTTGCGGACCCGTTCGGTGCTCCGGGCGACCGAATGTATCGCACCGGTGACGTGGTTCGCTGGCGCGAGGACTACACCCTCGAGCACGTCGGTCGCAGCGACTTCCAGGTCAAGATACGCGGGTTTCGGGTCGAGCTCGGCGAGATCGACTCGGCGCTGACCGACCACCCCACCGTCGCTTTCGCGATCACGCTCGGCGTACCAGCCCCGGGCGCCGCAGCGTCGAACGGCGACATGGTGCTGGTGTCCTACGTAGTGCCTGCGCCTGACTCAACGGTGGACATCGGGTCGCTCACCGAGCACCTGGCGAAGCGACTCCCCTCGCACATGGTGCCCAGGGGCATCGTGCCGATCGAGAAGATCCCACTGTCTCCGACCGGCAAGCTCGACCGTGCTGCCCTGCCTGCACCCCGATTCGGCGCCAACACTGAGCAGTTCAGAGAAGCCGAAGACCCCGTGCAGAAGGCAGTGGCGGATGCGTACGCAGAGGTTCTCGGATTGAAGCAGGTCGGCGTGGACGACAACTTCTTCGACCTCGGCGGCAACTCGCTCAGCGCTACCCGGGTGGTCGCGGAGCTGCAACAGCGCATGGGCACCGAGATTGGCCTGCAGTCGATGTTCCTCGATCCGACCCCGGCGGGTCTGGCTGTTCGTATCGCGGATGCGATCGACGGTGAGGCGGCGCGAACCGAGGAGGCGCTCGGCGGGCTGATCGCGTTGCGACGCGATGGAACCGGACCTGCATTGTTCTGTGTGCATGCCGGGATGGGACTCGCCTGGGCTTACACCGGGTTGGTGCGTCACCTTGCGTCCGGTCGGCCCGTGTACGGACTGCAGTTGCCGAGCATCGGCGGCGGTCCGATCGCCGGTTCGATTCGAGAACTGGCCCGCCGGTACGTCGAGGTGATTCGGGCGGTGCAGCCGGAGGGGCCCTACCATCTGCTCGGCTGGTCGCTCGGCGGTGTCATTGCACACGCCATGGCCACCGAGTTGCGCCGGGCGGGCGAGGAAGTCGGGGCTCTGGTCCTCATGGACGCATACCCGCCCGCCGACGACGTCGGACCGGTTGGCGTGCTTGACCTCGAACACCTGCTTGCCGGGCTGGGGGTGCCGCTGGACCCGATCGACCCCTTCGGTCCCGGCGGCCCTACCTACGAGCGGGCTGTCGAGCTGCTCAACGCCTCGTACGGTCAGGACACCGGAATTCGCCCGACGCACCTACGACGTATCAATGAGGGATACGCGAACTCCACGAGGATTGTGCGTGAGCACGAACCCGATCTCTTCGACGGCGATCTGCTCTTCTTCGAAGCGACGGAGAGTAGCGGCCGTGGTCACTCCGCGCGGGAATGGCGGCCGCTGATCGCCGGTTCGATCGACGAGTACGGAGTGGACTGCGAACACAACCGGATGACCGAGGAGCGTGCCCTGGCACGGATCGGACCCGTGGTCGAGCGTTACCTCGAGGGCCGGGCTGATACCCAGGGGCGTTACAGCACGGGCGGTTCGGGGACCGGGTAGCGCCGAGCCAAGGTGTCACAGATGCCCCGGATACTCGGATGCAGATAGAGGTCCCTCATCGGCAGGACAGGCAGTCCGGCCTGACGCATCATCGCGTCTGCCTTGATCGCTGCCAGCGAGTTGCCGCCGAGTTCGAAGAGATTGTCATCCGCCGAAACAGTTACGCCGAGAAGGGATTCCCAGATACCTCGGAGCAGATCGGTCTGCTCGCCATTGCTGGTCCCGTCGGTGTCGGCCGAGCAGCGGTCTCGCGTTGCCGTTGCCGTTCCCGGCCGCGGTGCGGGTAGCCGAGCAGTGTCGAGCTTGCCGTTGATCGTCAGGGGGAGCTCCGCCAGCATGGTGACGGTCGCCGGCACCATGTAGTCGGGGAGGAAGCCCGCTGCTCGACGTCTGATTCCGCGTCGCGCGATCTCGGATGCGTCGGAGTTGGCCGCCACTACGTACGCATCGATTCGCAGTCCGGTTGGATCGGCGATGTCGCCGCCGACGACGACCGCGCTCGCAGCCACCGCAGGGTCGTCCAGGAGCACGTTGCGGATCTCGTCGAGTTCGATTCGAAAGCCTCTGATCTTCACCTGGTTGTCCACACGGCCGAGATGGTCCACCTGGCCGTCCGGGCGCAACCGACCGAGATCACCAGTGCGGTAAATCCGTTCGCCGGTGGCAGGGTCGACGACGAATCGCTGTGCAGTGAGATCGGGGCGGTTCAGATAGCCGAGGGCGGTGCCGGCACCGCCGATGTAGATCTCCCCGGCGACCCCGGAGGGGAGTCGTCGGCCACGCTCGTCCAGCACATCCAGATACCAACCGGGTAATGGACTTCCGACCGACCGAGTCTCGGCGATGATGTCGCTGCGAGTGACCGTCTTGGCGGTGGCGTGCACGGTGGTCTCGGTGATGCCGTACATGTTGACCAGCCGACACCGGGGCTCCGGGTAGCGGTCCATCCAGTCTCGCAGGGTCCGTACGTCCAACGGTTCGCCGCCGAACACCACCAGCCGAATCGCGTCGAGAGGCTCGAGGTCCCGGTCGGCCACGGCGAGTTGCGTGAAGGCGGACGGAGTCTGGCTGAGCACGGTGACTCGTGCTTCGACGAGCAGCCGGTGGAATTCCATGGGTGAGCGTGAGACCCAGTGCGGCACCACCAACAGTGTTGCGCCGGTGAGCAAGGCGCCCCAGATTTCCCACACCGAAAAGTCGAACGCGCTCGAGTGGAAGAACGACCAGGTGTCCTCGGGTCCGAGGTCGAACAACTCCGCGGTGGCCGCCAATAACGCGTCCACGTTCGCGTGCGCGACGACGACTCCTTTCGGACGGCCGGTGGATCCAGAGGTGTAGATGACGTAGGCGGCGTGATCGGGGGTCGGGGCGTCGGGATCAGGGGTCGGGGCGATCGAAGCCGGAGGGTGCTGGGCGAGATCCTCGGGTCGGACGGCGGAGACGTCCCCGCCCCACGGATCGTCTGCCAGGTCGGTGACGACGATGGACAGCGCGGAATCTGTCGCGGTGTAGGCGAGCCTGTCCCCGGGGTGACGGACATCCATCGGGACATAAACAGCGTGGGCCTTCAGGACTGCCAGCATCGACGCGACGAGTTCGCATGATCGATCGAGGCAGAGCCCAACCCGGTCACCGGGTAGAACCCCGAGATTGCGCAGGCCGACGGCGAACCGATCGGAGAGTTGGTCGAGTTCGCCGTAGGTCATCCGCCGGTCTCCGTGCATCACCGCAGTAGCCCCGGGCCGCTGGGCGGCGATGGCACTGAAGGCGGCTTCGATACGTTGGGGTGTGCGCCGGAGAACTCGGTCCGAACTGCCCAGGCGTCTGCCGGTACTCAGGTCGAGTTCGCCGACCGTTGTGTCGGGTTCGGCGGAGCACAATTGTTGGAGGGCGGCGGCCACATCCCGGCCGAACTGCCGCGCCGAATCCATCCCGACGCGCGGCAATCGGTGGAACACCTGCAGCGATGACACACCATCGTCGCTGCGATGCAGTGCGAGGGTCAAGGGAAACGGCGCGCTCCGGCAGGCCGAGTATCCGGGACTCGTCCCGCCCCCGAGGATCCCGATGTTCGGGGCGGTGGCTTGCTCGGCCTGCGTCCCGGTCCGATCGCCGGTGAGCCGCCCTGTGCAGTCGTCGACAATATCGCGCTGCAGTCGGGACGGGGAGGCATCCACGGGAAGCACGGTGGTCCGCTCGAAGCCGCCGATGAGGTTCGCCGGTCGGTCCGATCGCTGCGTCCATGCGAGGACCGTTGCGGTGTCCAAGTTTTCGTACCTGGCCAGCACCAACCCGGCCGCGGCAGCAAGCATGCCGGTGGGTGGGACGCAGGTCAGAGGGATGACGACGAGCCCTGTTCCCGGAGTCGCCTCGGTGTCCGCCGACGCCCAGCCGAGAACGCCGTCGGCGACGGTTGTCTGTCCCCCCGAGGAAATATGACCCGCAGGCTCGGACTGCTGTGCAGCAATCGATTCGGGGTCGACGCGGCCGCAGAGCGCCTCGGACAGGACGACGAGCGAGGAGTAGTCGAAGTGCCGCCGGTCGGAAACCAGAATCAGGTCGGCAGCGCCGTCCGAATACCTGAGCACCACGACACGAATCGACGGTCCCGATTCGCGAAGTGGGCGATCGAGTTCCGAGTTCACCCGGCTGTGGGCCGCGCTGCCGCCGGACGGCTCCGGTACCCTTTCGATCCACACTCGGGCCTCGCCGTGTTCCGGTGCCCACCAACGGCTGCAGATGGAGTGGTACGCCGATCGGATGTCCTCGTCGCCGACACCTGTAGGTACTTCTGCGTGCAGACCGTGGGTGTACGCCGGGCTGTGCGATCCTTGCCATGACCAGAGGGATTGGTGCATTGGAGTATTCCTTCTCACCGAGCGGAAAATCCGCCGTCGACCGTGAGCACGGTCCCGGTGACTTGGAGTGAGTCGTCCGAGCCGAGCCAGAGCGCGGCGGCGGCGACATCCTCTGGCTCGACGAGGGCGTTCATGGGCTGAGACTGGACGAAGAGCGTTTCGTACTCTTCGGCTTGGACATCGAGTGCGCGGGCAATCTCGGACAGCATGCGGCCCTCGAAATCCGGGCTGTCCCGCACCGAGCCCGGGCAGAGCGCATTCGCCCGGACTTTGTACGGCGCGTAGTCCAGCGCAACGGCCTTCGTCAATCCGATCAGACCGTGCTTCGCGGCAACGTAGCCGGCGAACCGGGTGTATCCGACCAGGCCGGCGGTGGAGGCGATGTTGACGATGCTCCCGGATCGCTGCCCGACCATGATGGCGCCGACCGCCGATATCGCGCGCCACGCGCCGGAGAGGTCGATATCGAGCATCAATTGCCACTCCGCCTCGGTGATCTCGTGCGCGAGTTTGCCTGCCGGGGCAGCGATGCCTGCGTTGTTCACCAGAATGTCGAGGGCGCCGAACCGGTCGTGAGCGGCGTCGACGGCCTCGACGATGCGGGGCAAATCGCGGACGTCCAGTTGTTCGGTGAGCACCGAAATGCCGCGCTTGCGGCACATCTGGGCCGTGTACTCGAGTTGACTCTCCGAGCCGAGCGGGTACGGCACTCCTGGCAAGTCGTGCGCCACGTCGATCAGCATCAGGTCCGCGCCCTCGTGCGCGAACCGAAGGGCGCAGGCTCTGCCGAGGCCACGGGCGGCGCCGGTGACGATCGCGGTTTTGCCGGTGAGTGTGCCGGTCATCGGAATTCCGGCGTTGCCAGCTGGGCGGCGATCAACCGGAGCAGAACGGCGGCCTGGTCGACGAGGTACATGTGTCCGCCGTCCAGCTCCAACGTCTCGGTCGCCGCCGAGGAGACTGTGGACCATTGTGCCGCCTGCTCGGAGCTGACCAGGAGGTCATCGCGACCTCGCATCGAGGTGATCGGAACTTTCAACGGGGTGCGGACCCGGGGTCGATAGTTCTCGTGCATCTCCACGTCGGCCCGAAGAACCGGCAGCAGCAATTCGCGAAGTTCGGGGTGGGCGAGTGCGGGATGTCTGTATCCGGCGAGGAGGTGAACTTGCTCGAGAAACTCCTCGTCGTCGAGGTCCGAGGCGCGAATCTGGCGATACGTGAACGGTCCGGCGGACCCGCTGACGAACATGTGGTCGAGCTGGACGCCGCGGATCTCCTCGAACCGGTGGGCCATCTCGAAAGCCAGGACGGCGCCCAGACTGTGACCGAAGATCGCCAACCGGTCACTGTCGCGGACCTGAGGGAGCACCTGCGGCATCAACGCGTCGACGGCCTCTTCGACCGTGGTCAGCGCAGGTTCGGCGAAAAGCTCCTCGCGTCCTGGCAACTGAACGGCCACGACATCGATTCGTTTCGGGGCTACCGGCCGCCACGCCCGGAAGAATGAAGCTCCTGATCCCGCGTACGGCAAGCAAATCAGCGAAAGTCGCTCCATTTCCTGCTCCATTTCCAAAGCAAAACCCTGGTGTGTCCGAGTGTGACGGGGTTGCGCGGCCGGGCCCGGCTCGGTGGCGACCGGCACGAGGGAGCCAGGACGGACACGGGGTCCGTGCCGATGCTCGTCTCCGCGCGAGTGTGGTCCACAGGATGTCACCTCAAGAGATGTATCGCTGCAACTACGTGACCTGTTCCGTCTGGCTTTCGGGCAGGGTCTGTTCGGTCTACCTGGGGGCGTTTCGCCTCGATCGGCATTCGACCATTCGGCCATGAATGCCGCTGCCTACCCCGAGGTGATCGGGTGGATCGACCGACTTGTCGTACGGGCGTAGCTCGACGCCCCACGGGATCAGACATCAACGGACCGTTCACGAGCGAAATTTTGGGGTACGGATGATTTTCGCATGTCGGCTGGTCTCGAGGAAAAGCTTCACGATGGGAAGCCCCGATATACCGTATCTTTTGTCTCTTTTGTCTCTATCGACCGCTTGGATAGTGGATATCGCCAGCTTGATAACGGGCATAGACGAGTTGAAGCGCTGTGGAGCGTAACTGTCGCCTGCTCGCCTTCCGCTGGAATAATTGAAGTTTCACTGACGCTGACGGATATGTCCATCCCTAATCGAGAGGTCCCATCGTGCATCTGGGCGTCGACAGTTTCGCTTCTTCCGTGACCGACCCGACCGACGGTCGGGTGATTGCACCGGAGGAGCGGATGGGTCACCTGCTCGAGGAGATCGCCCTGGCCGATCAGGTAGGGCTCTACTCGTTCGGCATCGGCGAGCATCATCGCAGCGAGTACTACGACTCGGCCCCGTCGATCATTCTGGCCGCCGCGGCGGCGCGGACCGAGAACATCCGGCTCGGCAGCGCCGTGAAGGTGCTCAGCGCAGACGATCCAGTGCGGGTGTTCCAGGAGTTTGCCACCCTCGACCTCATTTCGAAAGGCCGGATCGACCTGGTCGTGGGACGCGGCTCCTTCACTGAATCGTTCCCACTGTTCGGCCTCGATTTGGCCGATTACGACTCACTCTTCGCCGAGAAGTTGGACCTCCTGCTGCAGATCCGCGACAACGTCGAAGTCACCTGGTCCGGCCGGCACCGCCCGGCATTGGTCCGTCAGGGGATCTATCCGCGTCCGCTACAGGATCCGTTGCCGATCTGGGTCGGGGTGGGTGGAACACCCGAATCTTTCGCCCGCGCAGGGCTTCTCGGGCTCCCGCTGATGATCGCCATCGTCGGTGGGGAACCACGCCAGTTCGCTCCGCTGATCGACCTGTACCGGCGCGCCGGAGCCCAAGCGGGCCACCCGCCGGAGCAGCTGAAGGTGGGTCTGCACGTGTTCGGCTTCGTCGCCGAGACCACCCACGCCGCAGCAGACACCATCTACCCCGGCTGGAACGAGATGTTCACCAAGATCTCCCGGGAGCGTGGATTCGCTCGGCCGAGTCGACAGCAGTTCGACGCCACCTCCGGTCCCGACGGTGCGTTCTTCATGGGCGATCCGCAGACCGTCGCAGACAAGATCCTGCGAGTCGGCGAACAACTGGGAGGTGTCGACCGACTGTCGCTGCAGATGACCAATCCGCGGCTGTCGCACAGTGATCTGCTACGCGGCATCGAACTGCTCGGTACCCAGGTCGCGCCTCTGGTGACCAAAAGTTAGCACTCTGCTGATGGTTGGTCTGCTCAGTTCGAGGCCCATTCCATTTCGTCGACGCCCGCAACCGGGGTCAGCAGTGAACGAATCTCGTTGGCGTACATCGTTCGCTTGATCTCGCCCAGAACGGTCCCTCGCGTTCCGGCCAGCTCGCTCGCGCGGGCTATGGCGTCGTCGCACAATCGCTCTTCGGTCGATACCGCATCGACCAATCCGAGCGCCATCGCGTCGCCTCCGCCGTAGCGTCGTCCGGTGGTCAACGCCTCGTGGAAGGCGTGAGGTGCCAGCTTGGCGTTGACCATGTCGACGGTGCCCGGGCTGTAGGTCGCGCCGATGTTGACGCCGGGGAAGCAGAGAAAGCCTCGATCGGATCGCATGATTCGGTAGTCGTGTGCCATTACGAAGAATGCGGCACCACCGTATGTGTGTCCTTGCATGGCCGCGACTGTCTGCATCGGGAACGTCAGGAAACGCACCAGCATCTCCTGCACCGTGCTGATGAAGCGATTGATCTGGTCGAGGTTCTCAGCACCCCACGACAGATCCACTCCGGTGGAGAAGTACTTGCCCGTCGCCGTCGTGACGAGCGCGGCGGGGCCGGAACTGGCCTCGACGTCGTCGAGCAGAGCATTGATCTCGGCAACCCAGTCCGGACTTATGCGGTTTTCGGTCTCGTCGACACCTCGACTTCCGAGGTTCAGCACGAAGACGTCAGCAACTCGCTCGAGGTATGGCATTTCCCGAACGTACCCAAACTTTGTTGATCTCACTCACAACGGGATCCGGTTCGTGTGTCTCAGGACGACGATGTCGCCGACGGTCTCCGAATCAGCTCGCGGTGACCGTAATGGCGTGAAACGACCACCGCTGCCGAGAACAGTACGATCGCTCACCCGATGCACAGCACTCGCGGAACGAGGTTTGTCCTCGTGCAGACCGGGTAGCGCTCCAACATTCGAGGTAGTCCAGCGAGAGGAGTTCCGATGCCGGCGAAGAAGAGCGATACCGAATCCGATGACCAGCCACAGCTGAAGGACCAGGACCTGTACGAAAGGCTCCGCGAGGAAGGCAACTCGAAGGAGAAGTCTGCCCGCATCTCCAATGCCGCTGCGAACAAGGGGAGAGAGCAAATCGGTGAGAAGGGCGGAAAGTCAGGATCCTACGAGGACTGGACGGTCGACGAATTGACCGACAGGGCCAAAGAATTGGGCCTGGAGGGCTGCTCGAAACTGAAGAAAGACGATCTCATCAATGCGCTCCGAAATCACTGATTCACAGTGGTTGAGGCGTTGACTAGTACTGCTGCTGCGCTGGGTAGTAGGCGTCGAAACTCGGAAGTTGGGTGCCGTGTCTGGACGCGATGAACATGTCCAGGTAGTGCTCGCACCCAGGTCCGGTGTCGCCCAGCGACGGGGTGCGGACCCGGGGTCGATAGTTCTCGTGCATCTCCACGTCGGCCCGAAGAACCAGCGCGATGGCGTCGGGGAGTTACGGTCGGCTCGGGTAGGCGGTGATCTGGCCGGCGCCACCGCGGCGGACGAGGTAGGTCCACGGTGCGTCGACACGAACTACCCAGTCACCTCGACGGGTATCGTCCCGGTCGTCACGACCTGCGACCCATCCCACTGGTAGTGAACCGGAACCGAAGCGCCAGGATGGTATTCGTCGTCACCGGGGACGCGCCACCCGTAGTTGATCGTCACCGAGTAGTAGTCCGTCTCAGCGACAGACATGTTCGGGTACGGGACTTCGTTTGCCGTGCCGAGGTACTGCCCGTCGTGAAAGAACAACAGATACTGGGGATCGTCCGCTCGGTTTCGGCTTGCCGGTCGAGCGAGAAACCACGTCAACGGCAAGCACTCGTTCGTATAGGTCGACATCTCCCATTTACGGCCCTCGAACGGCGGGAGGGTCGCCATGGCCGTGTCTTGTGCGGCCCTGTCGATGCAGCGGAGGTCGGGCGCGGGAGTGGGGTCCGGAGCCGGTTGCGGAATCGGCGCTGGGTCGTCCCCGGGATTGTCCCCCCGGTTGTTTGTCACTTCGGCCGGCAACTCGTCCAACATCTCCACCGACGCCCCGTTCCACCGATACCGGATCAACGCTGGGCCGCCTGAAACACCTGCCGTGGATTCCCCTTCTCGGAGCCATTTATACGCCACTGTGACGGTGTCATCGGTTTGTCCAGCAATGGACGTGAATGCATACGGCTCCAGAGTCGCGGTTCCCAGGTAGGTGTCGTTGTGGAAGAACAACACTGTCCAGGGACTACTCCCGGTCGCACCGATCGGATACGCGAGGACCCACGAGAGCGTCGCGCAGAGGTCGCCCTTTTCGTAGACCTTCCATCCCAGACCGATGAACTGAGGCAGCGACTCCACACCTGCCTGCACGACGGAATCCTCGACGCACGACGGCGATCCTCCTCCGACCGGTGCGGCGGTCGTTGTCTCCGGCATCGGAGAGACCGTGGTCGTCGACGAGGTTGATGTCCCCGCACCGGACGGCACCGATCCAGACGGCAGCGAACCAGACGGCGCAGCACCGGTCCCCGCCTGCCCGCACCCCACAGCGAACAACGCGACGACGGCCAGACCTGCGAGAAATCGTGGGCTCATGCTTGGTTCATCAGAACGAACCGACCGACCGTTACCCTATTTCGCGACCTGTCGCCGAGTCGAGACCGAAGCGAGACTCAGGCGCTACCAGCGGTAGTCGAGGAACTTTCCGTCGAACGTCACCACGACGCGATCTCCCTCGGGGTCGGGTCTACGCGACACGTCCAGCTTGAAATTGATGGCACTCATGATGCCGTCGCCGAATTCTTCGTGAATGAGTTCCTTCAGCGCCGGGCCGTAAACCATGAGTGCTTCGTGGAAGCGGTACATCGTGGGATCGGTGGGCACCGCTCCGTCCCACGGCCCGCGATACGGCTGCACCGTCAACGCCAACCTGGTGTCTGCGTCGAGTTCGAGAATCGCGGCAACCTTGTCCGCGAGATCGGCGGGCACCGGGTGCTGCCCGAGCAACGCCGCGACCGTCCACGCCGGAGCTCTGTCGATCGCTTCCGCGAGCTGCGCCCACGTGACTCCGTGCCGCACTTTCGCTTCGAGCACCGCTTCGGCGGCCTTCTTCTTGTCGAGCGTCATATATCCACGTCCCTTAGGTCAGCGGCCGACGCCGCTCTACCCTCCTGTTTTCGCAGCAGGAGGAGGCATCTCGATTGTTGCAGCACGTCGACGTCGTCGCAGTCGATGCCGGTTCGATTCCTGTTGGGCACGGTCCACATCCTGCGGCTAGTCCTTACGGCACACGCATCAGCAACGCACTGGGTGTCACCGCGATCGAGGTTAACCAGGTCAAGTTGCTGGCAGGCTCGGAAACGGTGAAGCACGGTCACCTCGACGATCGAAAAGACGACGTCTATGCGATCGTGGCCGGAACCGGGTGGGTTTTCGTCGACGATGGGCTATTTTCGATTGGCACCGGGCCAGTTCGTGCCGGTGAACGTCGGGTCCGGGCGGCTGTTCTCTCGGTTGCGTCATGAGTCAGCGACTGCCCATTCGCCGCCGTCGTGGCGCAGGTACTCGATCGATGTGTCACTGATGCGGGCAATTCGGGGATTGAGCCAGTGGGTGGCGTCGGGTGTCCAACTGGCCAGGACGCTGGCGCTCTCGGCGCCGGGACTGTCCGATGGTCATTCGAGACCACCGCTCCATTCCTCGTATTCACGTGTTCGTCAAGTCTGGTCAGTCGACAGACTTGCAACCTAGCGCGTACGCGGAGTGCACTTGCCTGCGCGGCATGATGTGCAATTGCCGACGTGAAACTCAGTTCCCATCCGGCTCGAGCTGGACTATCGACTCCGAGTTCAGAAAGTAGACACCAGACGTTGCTTCGATAATCGTGCCCGACCCAGTGAAACCGTCCGTCGTCGTCGGAAGTGGCCACGTCCATGTGATGTCACCGGTCTCGGTGTCGGTGGCGGTAACGGAGTCCTCGCTCTGCGAAAAGTGCGTGTCTCCAACTGTCAACTCGGTGGCATACGGGTCGATCAGTTGCAATACCTCCTCGCCGCTTTCAGTGTCGACCACTGAGGTCTCCGAAATCAACTCGAGGTCTGCAATTGCGGAACCTGTTCGTGTATCGAAGAATTGAGCATCCCCGCCGAGAGTGACGAGACCTAGGTCGTCGTCGATGTGAATCAACGTGCCGTCCACACCCTCCCACGGCGCAAAGGCCGGAACAGGAAGGGACCAGGCATCGGCGAGCGCGTTGACTGGCCCCCCGTGCAGGACGGATTCACCGTCCTCTGGGTTGCCTTCCAGGACGTACACCGAGTCGCCGTCGGACTCGATTCCGAACGGAAACCAGCCGTCCGGCAGGGGAATTCTACGAACCGATCCATCCTCGATGTCGATGGCGACAAGAGCAGGGACATCTGCGTACGAATCCAGGCATACCACTTCGCCCAGCACCGGTCGGCTCGCACAGCTGTCGATTCCTCCCGGCGACACCGACCAGCGCACCTCACCGTCACCCTCGTCGAGACCTACCAGCTTTGGGGAGTCGAGAGAGTAGGTGCGCGGGTTCGGCAGACCCACGGCCGAAATCAGCACATCACCGCCGTCGATAACGCCGTAGGCACCGGAATCGAACATGAGTCCCGCTGCGGGAGAACGGAACGCCGCGAATTCACGACCGTAGGCCGATTGTGCGTCGACCGACCAGCCGGACATGTGGATTGGACCATGAGGTTCTTGCGTGGTGGTGGGCGTGGGGTCGGAGTAGGCCGCGGTCCAGTCGTCGCCTGGCACCGTCGGGTCCGGTTCGACATCGACGCGAGTGACCGCCACGACCGCAGCCGCTACCGCAACTGTGGCCACCACGACGGCAAGTGTGGTTCGAGACTTGTCGGTGCGTCGTGCGGGTCGGTCGTGGCCATCGCCGATCAATGTGGTGTTCACGGCCACTGTCCGATGGGAGTGGCGGCGACGACGTCGAGAATTCCCACTGGTAGGGGCTCCGGGAGCGTCAGCGGCGCCTTCCCATTGGCACCGACTTCAACCGACGATCGTGCCGACACCTGCACGCCGGACGGGCGCGTGACGGTGACCGACCGCGACAGCAACCCGGTCCCGTCCTCGGACGTCAACATGTTGGTGACGTCGGCGTCGAAGTACTGGATCACCGAGCCGTCGGGCAGGGTGCGGGTCTCCGGCAGTTGCCCGTAGAAGGATGGGTCGTACGGGTCAGGAGCGGTAGGAAGAGGCTGGTTGCCGACCACGGACACTGCTAGACGGATGCTGCTGCCCAAGACCGCGACGTCGGTGCAAATCCCTGACCCGAAACCCGCGGGGATCAACGATCCCACAGGGCGGTCCAGGGCGGGCGCGCCCCGGAGCGAAGCCCAACTCGCCGTAAATGCAGCGTTCGCTGCATCGAGCGCTTCTGGATTAATGTCTCGAACCGTTCCCTCATCGGACGAGTACACCGAGCAATCTCGTCGCAGCACCGGCGGTTCGCTGGGTAAAGGCGTGGACACGCCCAGCTCGGGCAGCGCTGCAATTGCTGCAATTTCGTCCTGTTCGAGTGGCAGCGTGGGGGAGGAAGGAGCACTCAGGTGCACGCTGACGCGGGTGCCGTCCTGGCGGTAGGCGGTGGCCGATCGTGAATAGGTTCGCGTGCCGGCAATTTCGTACCACGTGTCGTTGATGTCGACCACTGTGCCGTCACTGTCGGTGTCACGGCTATCGAGAGAGCCTGCGACACACGGAGGCGCACCCTTATCCGACGGGCCGACACCGAGGGACACGAAAGCAGCGGAGCCGTCACGCATCAATTCAGCAGTGGCGTTCGAGACGGGATCGAATCCAGGGACATCGATATCCTCCACAGGGCCGAAGCTCAGCGATTGCGATGGTGCAGCCAATACGATGTCCACGTCGGACGGTAGTGCCGCGCGCACGGCCTCCGACATCACGGCCGCTCTGCCAGAGGTCATCCACGGAAACGCCGGGTTGTCGTAGGTGCTCTCGCCTCCCCCGATCGAGCTCGAGAAAAGCATGGACTCGCTCTCCGTCGGCGGCTCCTGCACATCGTCGCAACCCGGAATGTCCACGGGATACTCGACCGGCTCGGTCACGACCTCGGACGTCGTTGCCGCGGTGCCGCCGTCCGCCACAACATTGTTCGGCGTAGAAATAAAGCTGGCGGCCACGACGCCTACAGAGATAATTGTGACGACCACCGACGCAGTTCTGATTCGGTCGAGTCCTCTGCTGTCCACCACGGTGTGACAGTACAACGTGGACGGCGTCGAGCCCCGCCCTACGGCTTCCGAATCGGTGCCTGTTGCGTGCAAGCTTTCCGATTGACCCGTGAGTGCGTGTCGCCGAAGGTGCGGCTGAAGATCGGTCGCAGTAGACCTTTATGGTGGTGTTTCTTGCGACTTGAAGAAAGTTCGAAAGTTTTTTGCTGAGGTGTCGGAATACCAGGATGGACGGCAACGCAATCGATCCGGTTGAAATGGGTTGCCAGCCGAAAGCGCAACAGTCGTAGCCGAGTTTGACGGGCTTTTTCGCTCGGTCCAAGTATGACAACCGCTATCAGCACCGGATGTGTCATTGGCTAGTGCGATGAGGACAAGCGCGGAATCCGCTTTGATCAATTGCACGGGATGTACAGGGTGGGGTGCTCGGGATCCCACGCTCGGCCGGTCATTCGTATGAATGAACTGGGTCGCGGTTCCTGCGCTGGGCCAACGGTCCCGATAGTCTGCTTTGTTCAGGGTCCGTGGTTGTGATTGGAGTGCGTTCGTGAGTTCACCGATGTTGGCAAAAGGTCAGAACGTGTCGCTGCCGGCCGAGACAAGTGTGCTCGATGTCGTTGTCTCGTGGATCGATTCGGATCGCGACCTCGATGCGTCGGCGTTGCTGGTCGGTGCAGACGGCAGGGTGCGCATCGATGCCGACTTTGTCTTCTACAACCAGCCCGAGTCTGCGGAAGCTTCGGTTCGGTATCTTGGGAGTAGCAGCACCGACGAGGGTAAGCAGGAGCGGATCTCGATTCAGCTGCAATCCGTCCCGGTTGATGTGGAGAAGATCGTGATCGCCGGCAGTTCGACGGATCTGGCGTTGGGGGAGTTTGGGAAGCTGTCGTTGCAGGTGCGTGATCAGTCGGGTTCGGTCCTCGGGGAGTTCGTTACCGCGGACGCCGACACCGAGCGTGCGTTGGTGTTCGGCGAAATCTATCGACGCGACGCTGGCTGGAAGCTTCGTGCTGTGGGGCAGGGCTGGGAGTCAGGTTTGGCCGGTCTCGCCGCTGATTTCGGTGTTGATGTCGACGACAGTGAAGCCGCAGAGGCTACCGACGACATTGTCGTCGCCGAGGTCGTCGATTCGACAACCCACGCCGTCACATCTGATGGCGGCGTTGTCGAGGTCGCACTGACCACTGTCGATGCACCCAAACGCGGAGTGCGCACGAAGAAGCCGACGGTGAAGAAGGCGGCGATGCCGCAGTTCACCCTCGCCGGTGCGGAGACGTGGCAGAGCGCTCGGTTGTTCTCGATCTCGGGAGTCGGGTCGGGGGAAGAGCAGGAGAAGCGCGCCACTTCTGCACTGATTGCGACGATGCAAGCGGTCCGTCCGTTTGCGCGCGCGATCTGCTCGCGCGCGGGGGCACCGGCAGGGCCGTTCGAGGGGTACCTGGAAGTACCGTTCGTCAAAGGTGAAGGCAAGGTCATCCCCGACGGTGTATTTCGGGTCGCGCGTGCCGGGCACGTGTGGACGGCGTTGCTGGAAGTGAAAACTGGTAGTGGCCGGCTGCAGAAGGAGCAGTTGGAGAACTATCTCGATGTGGCGCGCCGTCACAAATACGAAGTGGTACTCAGCTTGTCCAACGACATTCCGGCGTCGGCGGGGGAGTTGCCGGTGGAGGTGAGCAAGTCCAGGTTGGTGAAGGTTGCACTCCGCCATATTTCGTGGTCCGAGGTCATTCACGAAGCTCGAATGTTGTTGTCTCACGGCGGTTTGACGGATCCGCTGCAGGTGTGGATTCTCGACGAGTTCGTGCGGTACCTGACGCATCCGAAGTCGGGGGCGACGGAGTTCGTGGACATGGGGCGTCATTGGGTGGCGGTACGTGATTCAGTGGCCGCAGGAACGTTGCGGGCGAGTGATGCGAAGGGCTTGGCGGTGGCCAATACTTGGGCTTCGTTGTCGCGGCATCTGGCGTTGCGGATGACTGCAGAGTTGGGTGCAAGCGTGAAATATCATCTGCCTCGTAAGTTGAGCGGCGATCCGCAGGCCAGAAACGAGTACCTCGTCGAGCGGCTCGCCTCGGCTGGTTCGTTGGCGGCGACGCTGCGGATTCCCGATGCAGCTGGTGATTTGACGGTGGAGGCGGATCTTCGGACCAACAAGATTCAGTGCAGAACCTCGATCGAGGCTCCCGAGGATGGGACTGCGCTCAAGCGGACGGCGTGGTTGATACGGCAGCTGAAGGATGCGCCGGGGGAGACGTTGGTGGAGGCGGTGTTCTCGGATACGGCGGAGATTTCGTGTGAGAATTTGGCGACGGTGCGTGCGGATGCGAAGACACTGACGGCGGGCCGGGTCAGTGTGCTCACGCGCTTCACGTTGACGGCGCCGACGAAGATGGGCAGCAAGCGATCCGGGTCGGCGGCGGGGTTCATCGGGAGTGTCACCGAGGGCGTCGACGAGTTCTACCGTGTAGTGCTGCAACCACTCAAGCCGTGGGTGCCATCCGCGCCGGAAGCCGTGGATCGCGAACCGGACGCCGCGACGTAATAGATGGCACCTTGTTCGTGGGCATTGTCCGCTGTTGGATGTGAAACGAGTTCTGCTCGAAGAGCAACGATTTGCCGGGTGAGTTCGGCGATCTGGCTGTGCGTTGCGGCTTGGTTGTGGTCGTCTTGTTCGGCGACTTTCTGCACGAGCCACGATGCGAGAGTTGCGGTGACGACTCCGAGCAGGGCGATGCAGACGATCATCAATCCGACTGCGATGCAACGGCCGGTGGCGGTGCTGGGGGTGTAATCGCCATATCCCACAGTCGTCACTGTTGAGACTGCCCACCACAGAGCGTCGGAGAACGTTGTGATGGTGGAGTCGGCCGCTGAGCGTTCGGCGTCGTACGTCGCCAACGATGCGACGAAGATCAGGAGCAGTGTCCCTGTGATGACGTGGCCACTCGTGAATGTCACTCGCTGCGGTTGGGCACACATCAAGGGTGGGATTGCCGTCGTCGGAGTCGGCGAGACTACGTCGTCCGCGGTCGAACAGCTCGTGATCGCCATCAGGAAACAGCGGAAGCCGCGACCCACAGGCACCGCACCATTGCCGATCCCCTGTCGCCTGAGCGCAGGATATCGCGTTTGACCGAACTTTAGCGCCGGTAAAATCGTTGTTTGTGTCCAGGGCAGGATTTCGTGAGAGTTCATTCGCTCGAATGACGTTGCACAAGTGTCGCTTTGCCTGGTTATGCCGTCAGCTACCGATCTGGGCCGCTGGACGTGGCTGGATTTTCAACTGGAAGGTTACGCAGTCATTACGCGCCCCTGACGGTCTTTCAGTGAGTGCACCGACCCGGAGTCGGCGGGTCGGTCGATACGAGAGCCTCCGGTGATTACTCGGTGCCGTCTGCAGTCGAATGAGCGGGTGCGGTTCCAAATATGTTCGGCGGTTTTGTTGGCGAATGCAATGCGTTATGTGGAAACGGGTGAGGTTGTGAGCAGCATGTCGGCATGGGTGGGTGAGCACAAATTGCGGAGTCCGACGACATCGTGATGGTCGAGGGAAATGCCTACTTCCCATCAAAGGCCGTGTCGCGTTCTTGCACGGTGTCACCGTCCGGCAGAACTGACCCCACGCGCACCTCAATGTGGCCGCCGCGCACGGATGCTGAGCGCACGCACCCCAGACGTTGAGCCATACCGGTCCACGGGTGGGCATCGATGTCGGATCGACCGAGCCTGCAGGCCAGTCGAGCGAGTGGAGTCCACACCTTGGCGGCTCCGGTCGGGGTACGCATGTCCACGACAGCCACGGTCCCGCCGGTCCGCGTCGCCGCGATCATCGTCGCCAGTGCCGACTGCCAGGCGGGCATCAAGGACAGTGCGTAGGTGCTGATCGCGGCGTCGAACGGTCGGTTAGCTCGTAATCCGGCAGGGTTCACGACGGTGGCGTCGGCTTCGATCAGTGTCACGTTGGACCATCCCGCGGAGGTGGCTCGGCGTCTGGCTTGCGCGAGCATCTGCGCACTGGCATCGATTCCGGTGATGCTGCCCTTGGGCCCGATCTGTTGTTGCAGTAGGGGGAAGTTCAGTCCGGTTCCACACCCGATGTCGAGGACGCGGCTGCCCGGGGCGAGGGCGAGTAGTTCGATCGCCGCCGATCGCCCGGCGCGGTAGACGGGCCATTCGAAGGAGATCAGATCGTACAGGCGCGCCGAGATTGTGTACGGGATCGGCTTCTTCATCTAGTTGTGTCCGTTCCGGGGTCGGGGGCGGTGCCGATACGGTTGAGTCAGCCATTCGTGGGCATACGGCAATTGATTCCCACCGTGGGAACACCGCGAGCAAGTCGAAGGGTTCTCCTCATCGTGCACGAATCCGAACCAGTCGATGTGACCGAGGCTCGGGCGCGTGGATTCCGTCGGTACGTCGAGCCTGAGATCGAGGTTCTCCTGCGGGTGGCGTCGACCCTGACCGGTCTCTCCGAGGCCGAGGATCTGGTTCAGGAAACACTGGTTGCCGATATCGCCGATCTCACCTCGACCCGGCCCACATTCGTGGCCGCGACCAGGAAAGGAACCTCATGATCAGGGCTGCACGAATGATGTTGACGTGTCATTGGTCGGCGCGCCGCATACAGCGCTACCTCGACGCCGACCCGGCTGCGTCAGACGGCCCCACCGACATCCGACGGCTCGAAGCGCACTTGACCGTGTGTGAGACATGCCGCGGTGCCGAGCAAGAGTTACAGCAGATCAGTGCCGCGCTGTCCGTGCAGACGATGCCAGACCAGAACAGCGTCGAACATGTCCGAGATTTCCTCGACCGATTGACAGGCGACACCGCATGAGTGCACACAAGTTTCGCAGCGACGAGTGGCCCGCGATCGTCGATCTCGTAGTGGTGGGCGGCGGTACCGCCGGCATCGTTGCTGCGAAGACCGCAGCAGGGTTCGGCGTCAGCGTCGTACTGATCGAACGCGACCGCACCGGCGGCGACTGCCTGTGGACGGGCTGCGTCCCGTCGAAAGCGCTGATCGCAGCCGCATCGGCCGCCGCCGGAGCCAGATCCGCCCACCGATTCGGTGTCGACACCGGCGCGACAAGGATCGACTTCCCACGGGTGATGGCCCACGTGCACCGCTCGATCGCGCACATCGCACCCATCGATTCGCCGGAAGCCCTCACCGCCGGCGGGGTCACCGTCGTACACGGCGACGCCGTCTTCACGGCACCGAACACCCTGACCGTCGATTCGCGGCCCCTGCATTTCGTCCAGGCGATCCTTGCCACCGGAGCTCGTCCCACCGTGCCAGCGATCATGGGGCTCGGATCCGTCGACTACATCACCAGCGACACTCTGTGGAACCTGACCTCGCTACCTGCGCGCCTGCTAGTCATCGGCGCCGGCACTATCGGCAGCGAAATGGCCCAGGCCTTCGCCCGACTCGGCTCGAACGTAACCCTCGTCGGCCGAGCCGCGACCGTCCTGCCCAAGGAGGACGAGTCCGCATCAGCGGTGCTTGCCACCGCTCTCGGCGAGGACGGAGTGAGTATTCTGACCTCCACTTCGGTCGTCGAGATCGACGCCCGTTCCGCACTCACCGATTCCGGACGCAGGATCGAGTTCGATCAGGTCCTCGTCGCCACCGGCCGCACCCCGCGTACCGATTCACTGGGCCTCGATGCCGCGGGCGTCGCCGTCGACGAACGCGGATACGTCACGGTCGACGACCATCTAGTTACTAGTAATCCGCGCATCCGGGCCGCCGGAGATCTCACCGGTCACCCGCAGTTCACCCACACCGCCGGGATGCACGGCAGCCTCGCGGCGAGCAACGCTGTCTTTGGATTTCCCCGCAGTATCGACACGACCGGCACCCCGCGGGTGACGTTCACCGACCCCGAGATCGCCTCCGCGGGAATCGATGTCCATGCTGCACGCCGCATCCCGGGACTGCGGTTGCAGACACTCCAGCATCAGGAGGTCGACCGCGCTGTCACCGAAGGCAATTCCGGGGGCTTCACTACCCTGGTCCTCGACGGCAAGCATCGCATCGTCGGTGCCTGCGTGGTGGGTCCGAGAGCGGGTGAAACCATCGGTGAACTCGTGCTCGCCGTCAAACACGGTCTGCGCACACGCGATATCGCCGCCGCCACGCACCCGTACCCGACATACAACGACGGTCCGTGGAACGCTGCCATCGCTGACGTTCGCACGCAACTCCAGTCTCCCGTCGCCGCCCGCGTTCTCCGCGCCGTCGCAAAAATCCGCAACACTTGGGTGCGACGACGTTCTGCTCCCTGAACCATTCAGCGACGCAACGGTCCACCCGGGACTGAACACCGGTAACGACCGCGCCTTGTCCTGATGCGCATCAGGACAAGGCACGGTAGCCGGCGATGATGCGTTGACCGGAACTGATCGCGACCACCGCGGCCCACACCACGGCGATCTGCGGCGAGATGCCCGGCAGTAGTAGCCAGAGACTGTGTACCGCAATGGTTTCTGCGCCCTCTGCCAGACCTCCGAGGAAGGACAGTGAGCGCCCGTCGTCGATCTGGCGACCGTTGCGCTCGGCGATGGAGGAGAATGCGAGGAAGGCGGTGCCGTTGATGTAGTACGCCAGCAGCACCAGAAGAAACGGCCACCACGGGGCGTCGTAGCCCGCCGAGGCTCCCACCGCGACGCCCACCACCGTCGTGCCGTAGACCACGAAATCTGCTGTGATGTCGAAAAATCCGCCCGCGCCACCATCCACATTGCCGTGTGTTGCCCGTCTTCGCGCCAGCGGCCCGTCTAGACCGTCGGCGATGCGCGAGAGGATCCACAACACCAACGCGAGCCACCAGAACTGCAGTCCCGCCGCCAGAGCACTGCCGAGTCCGAGCGCCAGTCCGGCCGCGGTGATGCGGTCCGGGGTGATCGGGCCCTTGTCGAGTGTGCGGGCGCAGCGGTCCAGCGGGCCTTCCAGCCAGCCGCGAAGGTAGTTGTCGATCATCGGGCTGCTACGGGGCCGGTGCTGTCGGGGTCGGTGCCTGCTGAATCCGCGGTCAGGCCGAGGCGCCGGGCCAAGAGCCAAGAACCGATGCTGAGGGCGAGTACCGCCAACAGTGCAGCCGCGAACGGCCAGGACAGCGGGGATGTGCCGTACGCACCGAGAGCGGTGAAGCCGATGGTGGCCGGGACGATGCCGATCAGCGTGCCCAACACGTAATCACGCTGGCCCACCGCACTGATACCAGCCGCGTAGTTGACCAGAGAAAACGGGAACAGCGGAATCAGACGCACGATCAACACCGACATCAATCCGCGGCGCACGAGCAGGGCATCGAGCTTGCGAAGTTTCCCCCATTCCGAACGCGCGACTTGGCCGCGGCCGAGCGACCGCGCCATCCAGTACGCCAGATACGCACCCATCGTCGCAGCCGCGACCACCACCGCCGCACCGACGGCCAGACCGAACAGCAGTCCCGACGCGATGGTCAGTGTGCTGGCAGGGAACGGGGTCGCCGACAGCAGAGCGTAGACAACGACGAACCCCGCGATGCCCCACCAGCCTGCGTCGGAGACCCGGGAACGTATCGACTCGGGATCGGGCAGATCGATGGTATTGGCCACCACCATGACCGTGATGAGCACCGCGACGATAGCCACCACTTTGACCACGGACCTGCCCCCGCGTGAGCTTTCGCTCCCGGTACTGGGTTGAGCGGCCGCGCGTTGATCGGTGGCGTGTTCACCTGTGGAATCTGGATCTTGCTGGACCATCGATACCTCTCGAAGCGTCAAAAGCGATTCGTTCTTCTCGATACGGGAAGCATCGGCCACCCGGTGTGTTCCCGTATCGCCGGATTCGAACAGTTACGGTGGATCGGACAGCGTCATCGGTGTCTGCAGTATCTTCGGACCAGGAGGCCCCCGTTGTTCTTCCGATCTCTCACCTCTCGGCCGAAAAGGTTCTCCGTATCGACCATAGTGATCGCCACGAGCGCCGGGCTGCTCCTGACCGCCTGTTCGGCTCCGGACTCCGCAGCGCCGCGCGCCGAAGCTCTGCCCTGGAACGAGATCGAGGAGCAGGCCCAAGGGCAGACCGTCTCGCTGTGGATGTACGGCGGCGACGAACAGGGCAACGCCTACGTCGACGACGTCCTCACCCCTGCAGCCGCCGAGGAAGGCGTCACACTGCGCAGGGTTCCAGTCGAGGACACCGCCGATGCCGTCAACCGCATCCTCTCCGAACGTCAGGCCGGTGTCACCGACGGCGAGGTGGACTTGGTGTGGGTGAACGGCGCGAACTTCGGCACCGGCAAACAGGCCGGGGCCTGGCTGTGCGGGTGGACGCAGAATCTGCCGAACATGGAACTGACCGATCCCGAGGACCCGTTGCTGCTCGACGACTTCGGGACGCCAGTCGACCAATGCGAATCCCCCTGGCACAAAGCGCAGTTCACCTTGGTCTACAACGCGGCAGCGATCCCGAACCCGCCGACGACGTTCGAGGGTGTGCTCGAGTGGGCGCAGGCCAACCCCGGCCGCTTCACCTACCCGGCACCGCCGGACTTCACCGGATCGGTCTTCGTGCGTGAAGCATTGGCGAGCGCCTCCGGCGGCGTCGACGAGATTCCGGCGCAGTTCGATAGTCAATCCTACGATCGCCTCACGCCGGCACTGTTCGACAGACTGAACGCGCTTGCGCCTTCGCTGTGGCGTGAGGGAACGACCTATCCGCAATCGTCCTCCGAACTGGACGCGCTCTATGCGGGCGGCCAGGTGGACATGACCATGACCTACGGACCGGCCACCCTCACTCAGTTGGTGGCCGACGGCACCTATCCCCCCGAGACCCGTGTACTCGCTCTCGACGAGGGCACCGTCGGCAACGCCAGCTTCCTCGCGATCCCGTCCACGTCGGGCAAGTCCGCTGCCGCGCAGGTGGTGGCCAACCTCGCTCTGTCTCCGGAGCAGCAGCTTGCCAAGTCCGAACCGGATGTGTGGGGCCAGTTCACCGCCCTGGACATCTCGCGTCTGACCCCTGAGGCTCGGGCGCAGTTCGAGGCTTTACCGGTCTCCCCGGTGGTGCCGCCGTACGAGGAGATCTCGGCGAATGCTCATACCGAACTCTCGGCGGACTGGGTATCACCGCTGGACGAGGGATGGCGACGAAGCGTGCTCGCCGGGCAGTGAACGCATCCCCGAAGAGCTGGCGCTCCACGATTGGGGTGATCCCTGCCGTGCTGCTGGTTGCCCTCGTCGTCGGCGGCGGTCTCGGGACCGTCGCGTTGCAGAGCCTGGGACTGATGCCGCTGGTCGGCACACCGGAGCTGTCGGTCGATGCGTACTCCGCTCTGGGCGATGAGCTGTGGCGGTCGGTGGCGCTCACCCTGTCTATCGCGGTCGTGTCGACTGCGTTGGCTACGGTGATCGGTCTCACTGTCGCGTTGACGGCACTGTCGGGTCGACGCGGCGCATTGGTCGCCGCGGGACTGACGGTGAGCGTGCCCCACCTCATCGGCGCGGCGGCGATGGCGCTGTTGCTCGCTGATTCGGGAATGCTGGCGCGCGTCCTCGGGGTGACCGACGGCGGCTGGCCGCAGGTCGTCGGCGGACCGTGGTGGATCGCGGTGGTGCTCGAATACGCCTGGAAGGAATCGGGATTCGTCGCCGTCGTCGTCGCCGGGACGTTGGCCACCCGGGTGGCGGCGTACGACGAGAGTGCAGCGACCCTCGGTGCCGGTCGGTGGGCACGTCTGCGTCTGATCACCCTGCCGCTCGCTCGGCCGGCATTGATCGCGTCGGCGGCGATCTCCTTCGCGTACACCGTCGGATCCTACGAAGTGGCCCGCATTCTGGGCAGGCCGTATCCGGAGCCATTGTCGGTCATGGCGGTTCGGTTGTTCACCTCCATCGACCTCGCGTCCCGTCCGCAGGCCGCGGCCGCCGCGACGATCGCCGCCGCCCTGACCATCGTCGTGGCCACCGCCGCCCTGCATTTTCTGCGCAGATCGGCGGCATGGAAATGACGCGGGCGCGATTTCTCTCCGGCCTCGGCCGGGCGCTGCTGGTCCTGTGGTTTCTGCTGCCACTGATTCCGGTCGCATTGTGGGCCATCAGCAATCGTTGGTCGTTTCCCGCTGTCACGCCCCAACAATGGGGATTCGACGGGGTGCGCAGCGCGCTCGCAGCCAGCGGCGTCGACGCGTTCGTCCGCTCGACGTCTCTCGCTCTCGCTGTGGCGGCTATTGCAACCCCGCTGGGCGCGTTGGCTGCTCGCGCGCTGGTCCGCGGAGATATACACATCCCGGGGGTGGTCGCCGCAATCCTGTTTGCTCCGCTCGCGCTGCCTCCCTTCGCTGTTGCGCTCGGTCTCGACGTGCTCGTGCTGCGGTCGCGTATCCCCAGCACGGTGGCGGTGATCGCCCTGCTGACGGTCGCGGCGCTTCCATACACGACGTACCTGATGCGAGTGGCGTTCGGCGCGTACGACATCGGTTACGAGGAGGAGGCCCGCACACTTGGGGCGTCGAGCGCCATGATCGTGCGCCGTATCCGCATTCCGTTGCTGGCGCCGGCGCTGGCCGGTGCGGCCTTGTTGGCCTTCCTGGTGGCGTGGAGTGACTACGTGATCACCCTACTGATCGGAGGAGGCAGACTGGTCACCGTTCCCGTCCTCGTTGCTTCCTTCGCCGCGGGGACCGGCAACGATTCGGTGGTGGCCGCACTGTCGGTCGCTGCCGTCGTTCCGCCGTTGCTGTTGGTGCTCATGCTCGCTCGACTGCGCCGTAGGGTGGTCCGATGAGTGTCGAGTTGTCCGTTCGCGGGCTCACCAAAGTGCATGCGGGTCAGCAGGTTGCGGCACTGAATGGAATGGACCTGACGGTGCCGCCGGGTTCGTGCACGGCGATCCTCGGCCCATCGGGCTCGGGCAAGAGCACCGCATTGCGATTGATCGCCGGATTGGATGTCCCGACGGACGGCACGGTGCACATCGACGGGGTTGACATCACCGGTACGGCTGCGGAAGAGCGGGGAGTAGGAATGGTGTTCCAGCGTCCGATGCTCTTTCCTCACATGTCGGTTCTCGACAACATCGGCTTCTCGTTTCGGGCTGCCGGGGACAGTCGCCGACGTTCGCGCGAGCGTGCCCGTGAATACCTCGATCTGGTGCACCTGGGGGACATCGGCTATCGCGCCGTGTCCGAGGTGTCCGGCGGACAGGCCCAGCGGGTGGCGTTGGCTCGCTCGCTCGCAGGCGCGCCCCGGGTGCTACTGCTCGACGAACCGTTCAGCGCGCTCGATCCCGGCCTGCGCACCGAGATGCACGATCTCGTCCGCGAACTGCGCTCGTCGTTGGATCAGACGTTGCTGCTCGTCACCCACGATCAGCAGGAAGCGGCCGTGTTGGCCGATTTGGTGGCCGTGCTCGTGGGCGGCCGGCTCGAACATCATTCCGATATCGCCACCGCCTACACGAGACCGAGCACACTGGCGGTATCGCGACTGATGGGCGGCATCAACGAAATCGAGGGGCACTGGGACGGAACCCGAGTGCACCGATCCGATCTCGGCGAACTCACGGTGGACGGTGTCGATGCGATGGACGCGGGCACGGCGGTGCTGCTGCTCCGGCACGAATTTATTCGGTTGGGAGACAAAGGAATTCCCGGCTTCGTCTCGGCGCTGCGGCCAACCGGTTTTCGTAGCATCGCGGACGTGACCGTCGGTTCGACAGTCGTGAAGGTCGAACTGCCGGCCGGTTCCAGTCTTGAAATAGGAGATGTTGTGGGACTTGACACTCCGGCCAAGGCGAGGTTCGTGGTCAAGAGGTGAGGCTTCGTCAGCTGCAGCAGCCAGGCGACGGAGGTTTCGCGACGGTCAGCGGAAGCAGTCGGCGCAATTGCTGGTTCTCACCCGGGTCGAGGACCGAATGCTGCACGCAGGCAGGTACGAGTTCTCCGGTTTCGGGATGCGCCATCGAGTAGGTGCACGCTGCCAGCCTTTGCTGCGTTTCCAACAGCACCGGATCGGATGCTCTCTCACCGGACTTCATCATGTCCCAGGCAGGACCGACATTGTCGGCGTCCATGAATCGGTGGACGACGAATGTCATCGGGCGAACCTGGTGGCGAGCGAATGCGATGAACAACTGCCGGAGCCCGCCGCATCGACGCAGTGCACTACGTACCCAACGCACCGCCACGAGCACACCTTGCGGATATCCGGCGAGCACTCGGAGCACTTTGACAACCAGAACAGGTGGGCGGGTGCCGCCGAAGTTCACTCCACCGAGGTGGGTGAAGAACTGGTCTCGGGCATCGACCTCCGCCTGCTGTGTCACATCGAGAAACGGGTGCCACCTGCGGCCAACCATGAATCCCAATGCTGTTCTGTTGCAACGTGGATCACCGAACTGAATCGAGTGGTAGGAAATCGGTTGCCGCATTCCCAGTTCGATCTGATTCCACACCGTATCGATATCGATCTCCCCGTAGCCGCCGGACCACCGGCGGGCGTCTCCGACGAACGCCGCAGGCTGAAAGGACACCATCGAGTAGCCGCCCATTCCGACCACGCTGTCGACAACGTCGGCCACTTCATCGATGTTGTCCGGGGCGACGGTCATGTTGTGAGCCAGATACGAGCTCACTCCGTGCTCGCTCTTCAATCGTGCGAACATCTCGGCGAATCGGCGACGGTACGGATGCAGTTCGGCCTCCGACCTGGGACGCGGAATTCCCCGTCGGCCGCGCATCAGTTTGTCGAAATGAACTGCGTACGAGACACGTCCGAAGCGGGTATGCCCGCCCTCGCCGACGACGACGGCCTGGAGATACTCGTAGTCGAAGTCGCCGTGCGTGAACGACATCGGCTCGCGGCCGTGCTCGCGCATGATCGTCAGTGCGGCCGCATGAACGCCCGGTGCGAGCAGGCTCACCTCGCCGCCGATCAGCTGAGCGTGCGCTCGCGGTCCTCGCCGGGAGGCGAGGTGTCTCATCTGTGCCGCCACTTCACGCAGGGTGTGCTCGCCGTCGATCCGGACCTTGTTGGCGTCCGCACTGTGGTAGCACGGACTGCACGTCAAGTTGCATTTTGGAAAGACACCGTGGGTGCCCTCGCACCCCACCGCATGGCGGCCGAGTGTTTGCGACGGCGTCCGTACCGCTGCGGGCAGGGCCGCCCACCGCTCGTCCAGTGCCGCGCGTGTCCGAGGGTCGACCGGGCGGGTACTCGTCCCGGCGCGGCCCACTGCCGCACGAATCTTCGACCACATCATGCCGGATCGGCTCCTGTCGGCTTTGGGGGCTCGACGACGCGGCCACCCGGTTGGACCGAAGGTCGTAGGCCGACTGGTATCCCTCGTCGGCGGAAGCGTGCTCGTTGCTGCACCATGCCGCGATTGTGCGTGAACGGCAGGTGATCATCGACGGAAAGACCCATGGACTCGAGTATGCACACACCGCCGCTGGCCCGAGCTGCGCTCACACGGTCGATATCGGCCGGACTCCGCGTGTGCGAATCCGGAACTCCCTCCATGGGCCAACATCGGACAGCGCTGTAGGTACGGTCGAAGTGAACCCGATACTTCGGAAGGTCCGGCGACAAGGAGCACCTTCGCGTGAATGCTGTCCCAGCTGTTCCCGGCCCCGACCACTCGGTGGGCGCCCCCAAGCCCCGTCGACCTTTGGTAATCGTGTTCGACGTCAACGAAACGCTGTCCGACATGACGGCGATGTCGGAACGGTTCACGAACGTGGGAGCGCCCATCCACTTGGCTTCGTTGTGGTTCGCCCGCCTCCTACGCGACGGCTTCGCGCTCACGGCAGCAGGCGCGTCGCGTCCATTCGCGGACGTCGGTTCGGGGCTGCTGCGAGTCATGCTCCCCGACGTAAAGCTCAACCGGCCTCTCGACGAGGCAGTGGAGCACATCATGAGTGGGTTTATCGGCCTCGACGTGCACGCCGACGTGACCGAGGGGGTCGAAGCATTGGCCAGCCTCGGAATCCGGTTGGTCACCCTCAGCAACGGCTCCACACACGTCGCCGAGGAACTACTCACTTCAGCCGGGGTGCGAAGCAACTTCGAGATGCTGCTGTCCGTCGACGCAGCCGGCGCGTGGAAACCCGCCGCCCACGCATACGAATACGCACTCGACCAGTGCGCCATCGATCCCGACGACGCCATGCTGGTGGCGGTCCATCCCTGGGATATCGACGGAGCGCACCGAGCCGGCTTGGCAACGACATGGCTCAACCGCACCGGCAGTGTGTACCCGCACTACTTCCACACCCCGGACGTGGAAGCGACGTCGCTCACGCAACTGGCGCGCCTGCTGAGCTGACCTGGCCCACGCCCGAAAGAGCCTGCCCGACTGCCGCAGTCTCGTACCGTGGATAGCCGGTGCAGTTCACCCGATCCGGTCCGGGCCCGACGATGGCCTCATCGCGAACGTCGGTGCAGTGCCAGACAACGCCGCGACCCAGCGCCGGCCGGTCCGAAATGGCTAGGGCCGGCCGAAGCACTACACGCCTGCCCAAGACAGACGGTCAGGATTGGAGGCGTCGGGCCAGGTAAGGGCCCGTGATGCTGTCCGCAGACGCCGCCACTTCGGCGGGCGTCCCGGTGGCAACCACGGTGCCGCCATTGTTGCCGCCGCCCGGTCCGAGGTCGATGACCCAGTCGGCGGAGGCGATCGCGTCCAAGTCGTGTTCCACCATCACGACGGTGTTGCCTGCGTCGACGAGGCGGTGAAGTTGTCGCATGAGTAGTGCGACGTCAGCGGGATGTAACCCGGCGGTCGGTTCGTCCAATAGATAGAGGGCGTTGCCGCGGCGGGCGCGCTGCAACTCCGTAGCGATCTTGATTCGCTGTGCTTCGCCGCCGCTGAGCTCGGTCGCGGGTTGACCGAGACGCACGTAGCCGAGCCCGATATCGCGCAGCGTCTCCAGACTGCGGGATGCGCCGGTGATGTCGGCGAAGAATCCTGCAGCCTCGTCCACCGACATGTGGAGCACCTCGGCAATGGATTTGTCGCGCCACGTCACTTCGAGCGTCTCCGGGGTGTATCGGGCACCGTGACATGTGGGGCAGGGTCCATACGTGCCGGGGAGGAATAGAAGCTCCACCTCGACGAAACCGTCGCCCTGACAGGTGGGGCACCGTCCTTCGGGGACGTTGAAGGAGAACCGGCCGGGCGCCCAGCCGCGCGCCTGGGCCTCGTCGGTGGCGGCGAACAGTTTGCGGACGATGTCGAACATTCCGACGTAAGTGGCCAGTGTCGAGCGAGGCGTGCGCCCGATGGGCCGCTGGTCAACTCGGACCAGCCGGTGGAACGTCTCGATCCCGGAGACGTCGGCCACATCGATCTCGATCTGCGCTTCCCCATCCTCCTCTGCCGAAGTCTCCAGTCGATGGCGCGCCACCTCGAACAAGACTTGGGTGACAAGCGTTGTCTTCCCTGAGCCCGACACCCCCGTCACTGCCGTCAGAACCGCCAGTGGGAACGATGCCGTCAGCTGGTACAGGTTGTGCCGGGTTACGCCGGTCAAAGTGAGCCAGTCATGGGTCGCGCGCGCGTCACGGTGGACTTGCTCCGCACGCCCGAAAAGATGCCGGCCGGTGATCGATTCCTCGATCTGTTCCAACCCGGCCACTGGCCCGCTGTACAACACGCGGCCGCCGCCCTCACCTGCGGCGGGGCCGATATCGACTACCCAGTCGGCCCGCCGGACAACGTCCATGTCGTGCTCGACGACGAACAGCGAGTTGCCTGATGCCTTCAGTCGGTCCAGGACGTCGAGCAGCGGCTCGGCGTCGGCTGGATGCAGTCCGGCGGATGGTTCATCCAAGACGTACACAACACCGAAAAGCCCGGATCGAAGCTGGGTGGCAATTCGCAGTCGCTGTGTTTCGCCGGGAGACAGCGTCGTCGAGCTACGTCCCAGCGACAGGTATCCCAAACCCAGCCCCAGCAGCACCTCGATCCTGGCGAGCAGGTCTGTGGTGATACGTACCGCCACCTCCGTGGCCTCCCCGGACGACGCCGACGGCGTCGCGGCGGCCATCCCTGATTGTTCGGCGACAGGGCGCAATACTCCGGCAACCTCGATCAGCGAGAGTGCGTTGATCCCGGCTATCGAATATCCAGCGACGGTGACATCGAGTGCGTCGGCCCGCAGCCCACTGCCAGAGCACTTCGGGCAGCGGACACTCTCGGTGAACTGCAGAGCGCGGTCACGCATCCGCTGACTGGCGGAGTCCGACAGGACATGCATGACATGACGGCGGGCGCTCCAGAACTTGCCTTCATAACTGTGGTCGACACGGTCGGCCTGCGGTTTGATGAACACCTTCGGCTGCTCATCGGTGTAGAGAAGCCATTCCCGGTCCTTCCGTCCGAGGGTGCGCCACGGCGCGTCGATGTCGATACCCAGACCGCTGACGATGCTGCGCAGGTTCGCACCCTGCCAGGCTCCCGGCCAGGCCGCGATCGCCCCCTCGCGGATGCTCAGCGACGGGTCGGGGACCAGCAGTTCCAAGGTGACGTCATGGAAAACGCCCAACCCACCGCATCGCGGGCAGGCTCCGGCGACCGTGTTGGGGGAGAACGCCTCGGCCTCCAGGAGCGACGCCCCGGCCGGATAGGTACCGGCCCGGGAGTAGAGCATGCGCAGCAGGTTGGACAAGGTGGTGATGGTGCCGACACTGGAACGTGAGCTGGGCGATCCCCGGCGTTGCTGCAGCGCAACAGCCGGGGGCAGACCGGTGATGGAGGCGACGTGCGGCGCGCCCACCTGCTGCAGTAGCCGACGGGCGTAGGGGGCAACCGACTCGAAGTAGCGTCGTTGCGCTTCGGCGTACAGGGTGCTGAACGCCAGCGACGACTTTCCGGACCCCGACACACCCGTGAACGCGACGAACGCATTGCGGGGGATATCGACATCCACCGCGGCGAGGTTGTGCTCGGTGGCACCGCGAACACGCACATATCCGTCCTCTGATGCGTCTGTCACCTCCCGAGCCTAATGGGAGTCTCCAGCTCAACGGAGGCTATCGAGCGAGATGCGTTGCACGAGTGGCATTCGACGTTGAATTTCCGGCCTTGTCGAGAATCAAGTGCTGTCTCTGCGCAGAATGTCCGATTTCTCGTTGGCGCTGGGTTCGGCGTGCTTGTTCGGTCAGTGTGAGTTCACCGTCTGCGCCGCCGTGGGCTGACGGTGTGGAGCAGAGGCGCGGTCCTCGAGACCGAGGTCGCCGAACTCCCGGGTAGCGCTTGCACCCACGGGTGGTGCAGGCCTGTGAGATACCCGTATCGGGGACGCATCAGCTCGTGACTACAACTTCATGACCCGCTACAGCTAGACGCCGATCTGCACCAGAGCGGTGCTCATTGACCACTGATGTGCGGGAATGCCCGTTGCACAGGTACTTCCGCCCGGCGAAGACCAGTGAACTGCTCTTCGGGGACCCGACCGTACCTCTCGAAACCGTCGCCGAGGCCACCATCGCTTCGACCTGACGGCTTTAAACCTGAATACACCGATGAAGTGACAACTGAGCGCGAGTTGTGAATACGAAATGCCCTGTCGTGGTGAAAGAATCAATCTTGTCTAGGGAAAGATTCGGCCACTACGAAGGGCATCTCGCAGATG
>NZ_JASISW010000027.1 GCF_030063335.1 Rhodococcus sp. G-MC3
CGAACCCGGGGAGGCCGCCGAGTTCGACACCCGTACCCCACACTGGTTCGGCGCGACGAGTTCAGGGCCCGTCGAATTCCTCAGCCTCATCGGGAAACAGGGCGAGCGCGCTCATATCCGCGCCGGATCACAAGAACCGGCAACCAACGACTGAGGCCGCGTCGAGTGTTCGGCGACCGGACACGCGCTCAGTGTTTTCGACAAGCCGCGCGGCGCATGTCGGGTGAGAGCATCGCACGTGTCTTGCAACGGCACTATCGGCCCGGTTCGCGGCCGATGACCAAACGGAGGCAACCCAGGCGTCTGCTCACGAATACGCATGAGCGATAACCGATCACGTCGAGCACCATACGGGACCATATTCGCTCGGCGAGCGTCCTCGTAGAGCGGAAGCTCGCGAAACAATCTGTCTAGTTTGTTCATAAACCAGCCGTGGCGAGTTGCGCCAATGCTGCCTGCCATCTTCGGCAGCCGCGGCATCGCTCTGCCGCGACCCCGTTTTCCGGGACCCCTACTGTCGTGATCAAAGTGGTCACGACGACGAGTCGCCCTAGCTGAACTCGGGTAGTGACATAGCCGGGGACGCGGTGGGTGAACGACACTTACCGCACCGTCAAGAGATATGGCCCTTGTGACTGATGTGTGGGGTTATCGGCGGCCGGGTAGCGATGGTCGGCGCCCTCCGAGGGTGAGCATGGCCAAGGAGATGAGCGCTTCGGGATGGACAAAGCCGAAGGCGATGCGAGTGAGGAGTCGGATCTTGGTGTTCATGGATTCGACGAGTCCGTTGGACAGTCCGTGTTCGATGGCAGCGAGGATTTGTTCGCGGTGCCCGACGATGCGACGTTGCAGGGTGACGAACGATTCGATACGGCTGCGTCGTGCCCACTGAATCCAGCGTTCGAGTGCATCGGCGGCCTGGTCGATGGGGAGCTTGAAGACCGTTCGTAGGCCCTCTTTGAGCAGGTAGGCGCGGTAGAGGCGAGGATCGGTTGTCGCGATCCACCGCAGCTTCACACGTTGGCGGTCCGTGAGATTCTCCGGGTTTTTCCACAGCGCGTAACGGGAACGAAGAAGTGCCCTGGCAGGGCCGGTGGAGACGGTGGAGCGTCGTCCGTTGATCCACCCGTGCGATCGAGTATGTCCGCCACGACGCGCATCTGACCATGCCTGGCGGCGGACGCCCGTCGTGTGCCTCGGTAGCCCAACCTAAGACGTGAAAGGGGTCGGCACAACGGATCGCGCCTGGACATCGATCGCCGACCACATCGGAGATCCATAGCGCCCCGTCAGCGGTGACACGAGTGATGCGGGCACACCGTCCCGCACCCGAGGACTCGAGTGCGGGACGGTCGCGCGGTCTCGGCCCGGATGCGCCCACACCAGGCGTCCAGTGTCGTGGTCGACGACGACGGTCAGGTATTTGTGGCCGCGTTTGTACGAAATCTCGTCGATCCCGATTCGTGTCAGGCCGGTCAGCGCATCGATCCCGGCCGCGGTGTCGGCCCACACCCGAGCGATGATCGACCCAACTGTGTGCCAGGCGATCCGCGTCAATTCGGTGATTGCCTTCTTGGAGCACTGGGTGGCCAGCCACGCGACCTGCTGATCGAATGTACGGGTGTGTCCAGCCGCCGTGTCGGGTCCAGGGAACCTGGCGCACTGTCGGCGCGTGGGTAGCACAATCGACCCGCGGGGCGTCAGCCTCGAGGAAGACCTGAACGGTTCCCGAGTCCAGGCCGCGCCATTGCCGCCGGCCGTGCCCTTGGTCGTACGAGGAGGCCCTCGATCCGCAGACGCCACTCGGCCATGGTTCGCCCGTGTGGGTCTGGCATGGGCCACGATCGCCTGTGTGTAGTCGAGGAATTCGACGTCCTCGACGACTGTGTTTTCGACGCCCAACACAGTGCGCCATAAGCACAGTTTCCGCTCCGTCAAGGAGTCCTGACGGTGCGGAAGTTGCTGTTCAATGGCTAGATGGCCGATACTTGTCGCTATGTCGTGTTGTAAGGATCTACTCCTACGCAACGCAGTTCGATGAAACCGATCGTGTCGTCACGGCCGTACATGTCGGCAGTGTCGAACAACGTGACGCCACGCCCGGAGGGCCCGCTCCCCGCACCCTCGCCGGGCGACAGGGGTTGGCGACCCCGAGGCGCGCGAAAACAGCAATAAGTCGCCCTACGGTGCCGGCCAGGCGGACAGGTCACTGACTGCGTCGGCCTGTTGAGGTGCCCACTCCAACACACGCTGGGCCGAGGTGCCGTCGATGCTTTGATCGAGTGCAAGTGCGTCGGCGAAGAATCCGAGTTCAGTGCGTGCGTCATCGACCGGCCAGGGCGTCACGCTCTGCGCTCCGATGGCGCCGCGAATCGCTTCGGCCATTTTCGCCACTTCGACGGCCTCCTCGCTCACGATGTTGAGAATGCGGCCACAGACCTCAGGATTGCCGGCGGCCGCCGACTCGAGCGCGGAGACATAGGCGACCGCGAGGTCATCGACATGCACCGTTGGCCACCGGTTGTTGCCGTCGCCGGCGATCCGAATGACTCCGCCGGCGCGTCCCGTACCAGCCATCATCGCGAAGACGCCGCCACCGTGGCCGTGCACCATCGCCGGGCGCACTACCACCGCGGCGATCGAGCGCTCTGCCGCCAGTGCCAGGACGTGCTGTTCTACCGCCGGGCGCCAGGCCACCAGCGGGGTGGGATGTAGCTCGGCAGACTCCGACACCGGGGTCTGCCCGGTATCGCCGTAGACCCAGGCACCGGAGGTGTAGACCAGGACCGAGCCAGCAGCCATCGCCGACAGCATGCTTGTGACCGCGGCCTCGTCCACGGCTCCAGCGTTTTCGTCATTGGTCGACGCGGCATGCACGACCGCATCGGCGCTCCCGGCCAGAGCGACGAACGACCGAGGGTCGGCGAGGTCGCCCTCATGGATCGTCACGCCGAGATCGACCAGCTCGGTGGCGACAGGCGACGTCGTCGTCCGCACCAGAGCTGTCACGTCGTGGCCTGCGTCGACCGCGGCGCGGGCGACACCTCTACCGATGAAACCTGTTGCACCGGTCAGGAATACACGCATCTTGATCTCCTTTGCGCTGGGTCGCGGTCGACTATCGTCGCCGTAAGATCAGTCCGTGAGACTTCGCAGTCTCGTTCTGGTCACAACGTTAACGAGACTCGTCAGTCTTGTCAAGGAGTACTCCGGGCTGATATACCTACTGAATGGAGGTTTTGACACCGGAGAATTTGAGTCCCCTGCAGCGCCGGAAACGCGCGGCGATCCTGACGGGGGCCGAGGAGGTCTTCCTTCGACGTGGCTACGCCCTGACGACAATGGACGAGGTTGCTGCAGCCGCTGGTGTCGGCAAGCAGACGGTGTACCGCCACTTCGCATCCAAAGAAGTTCTGTTCGAGGCCCTGATCGCCTTGATGTGTGCCAACGGCGCGCTTGTCGGAAGCCCTAGGGCTATCAGTGACCGCTCACCGCACGAGCAGTTGACAGAACTGGGCTGGACCTTGATCCGAAACCTGACCTCGGCCAACAGCCTGCGTCTCTATCGTGCGATCGTTGCCGACGCCGAACGTCGACCCGACCTCGGCCGGCTCTTCTACGACAACGGGCCCAAACTGGTGCGGGCGTTGGCCGCGCAGATCCTGCGGAGTGTCTACGACGAACCCACCGCGGCGTTGCGGGCCGCAACGTTCATCAGCCTGGTCCTGGGCGACGCGCATCTCGAGCTCACCCTCGGCTATGACATCACCGGCAAGAAAGCCCGCTTCACCAAGCAGATCGAAGAAGCTGCGCAAGCCGCCCTGCGGGTAACTGTCACGGTAATTTAAAAACGTAGCGGCACAGCTAGTTTCGGAACGACTACTACGAGACACCGCCGGGCCGTTCACTTTCAGGCGGCGACATTGGTCGCGGTGACTTCCTGCCAGACCACGAAGCGGGTCGGCCATCTCGGTACGCCATTCGGGCGCCGAGAGTCCGTGTCGGTTGGGCCGGAAATGCGGCGAGATGCCGCTGAACGCGGACAGGAAGGGGGTCGATACTGGTGGGCTTGCGTAATCATGCGAGCGAGATCGTGTTCCAGTCTGCAACATTGGGCCATCGGCGCAGGAAGGATCGGGAAGCTTGGGTGTAGGCGGGGTTGCCTCGATGCCGTCGCTGCAGATGCACCAGATAGGCATCGTAGATCTCTACCGAACCCGGCACTGATGTCGCCTGGACATGGTCCGGGGCTCAGGCCGGTAGGTACTCGTTGGTCAACGACTACCTCGCTTACTGGTGCAGCGAGCCTGCGGATCATGAGACAGGTGTAACCCCAACGTCACCGCTAATCAAGCATTTCGCGGGTCGGCGTGTCGATTCGCGGTAACAATCGGGTGGATTTGCCGGTCAACAGGCAGTCCCCGACGCTACCGATCGATGCCGCGATACCCTCGAGCGCAAGCGTTTCCGCAAATGCGATCGAGGTGTACTGGGCGGGTTCAACCGGTCGACGCAACAAGCTCCCCGGCACGGCATTCTGCGGGTGACCTGAATCCAAGGCACTTTCGTGGACCGATATTCAGTTTTGCTGTAAGAGAATCGAGGTCTTGCTGAGTCAAATCTCCTAAGTAAGTTACCATCGGAAGTTGTTGGCGCAAGAGCCTATTGGTGTTCTCGTTCGCTCCTCGCTGCCAGGGACTGCGTGGTGCAGCGAAGAACATCTCGATTCCGGTCGAGGCGGTAAGTAGCTTGTGGCCGGCAAGTTCCATCCCTCGGTCCCAGGTCAAACTCCGACACAACGCCGGATTCATCCGTGCATACTCCCGTGCAACATTCTTTGTAGGAGCTTGTTGGCCTGCACTTCGGTACGTCGAAGCGCTTTGGGGCATCGGTAAGTGCTGCGTGAGAGGCCAATCGAGCAGTGATTCTGAATTGGTCGTAGTTGACGTCGGGAATAGTCCACTGCAGATGTGGGCGCCGGACTCGGATCGGCGACGTCGAGTTGGGATGCCGGCGAGGTGAGCACCAACATTGCCCGATTTCGGGAAGCGCCTATTCCGACGAGGCGGCACGATGGTTTCATTGTCCGGTCGCGCACCGATAACTCGCTGTTACGTCAGTCCGTTCCCCCGCCGATTGCTTTCGGCGTCACTCGTGCTGATCGGTGGCGTTCGTGTGTTGTTCGAGCAGGTCGAGCGTGCGGGCGAGGAGTGCGTCGATGCGGTCCTCGACGTCGTCGTACAGCTCAGGTACCTCGGTCAACAGTGTGTGCGCGGTGCGGCGTGCCGCAATGCCGGCCTCGTAATAACCCGAACCGAGGTCGATCGAATCATGTTCCGACACAGACGGTGCGGCGTCATGTGTGTCATCGGAGCGTTCTCGGCGTCTGTGTGGAACGAAACCTCGGCGTGGCGGCAATCCCGTCCGGTGTGCATCAACGATCTCTGCGATAGCGGCCGGACTCATCCCGTCGGCGGGGAGCGGCATGTGGCCCCACCGGTCGATCGGCACCGCCACCGGGCACGCACGCTGCGGCCACCCGGACATGTCCGGAAAAGTATCGCCTCGCAGGTGATCAAGCACCAGGGTGGTCGAGGGGTACCGGTCGGCGAACCGCAACACCGCATCCCACCGGACCCACACCTGGCCCGGCCGGAACCTGCATGGTGCTCGGCGGTGAGGCCGAGTCTATGCGCGCCGCCGATCCACACACCGCCGGCGGCGTCGACGGTGAGGTCGGTACGGTCCAGGGCCGCGATCGCGCGGTAGGACAGCCCTGCGGCAGCGAGCATCAGCAGAACCGCGTCGCGGCGTCCGAACTACGCCTCGCTCGACCCCACAGTCGGCAGGGCGCCTGCAGCCGCGGCGAACTGCCTGGCTCGGCGGTGGCGGCGCTGCGCTCGGGCGGAGTCGAGGGCCTGGCGCAGTGCAGTGCTTCGTCCGGGCGGCGGGTATCCCGCATCGAGGTGGGCGCGGTTGATCGCCGACATCCGGCGGATCTGTACCCGATCGCCAGCTGGGTTGTCGGCGAGGAACTCGGCCAGCGTCACCGGGAGTGCCGGTAGCGGAGTCTGGTCGACTGCGCTGCACCAGTCGGTGAACAGCGCCCACTCGTAGCGGTACGAGGTGTTCGTACCCGTCGCGCCCCGCATGTGTCGAACTGTATCGGGTGGCCCCGACATCCGTGGGATCTCCCCACGCAGGGCCTGGGATTTCCTTCATTCGCACCGGCGGACACTCCTGATCGCTCACCAGCTCACAGCCGAACTCCGACGCATCATCACTGCTGTGCGTCAAGCGGCATTTCCGCCCGTCAAGAAACCCTGACGCCAACTGTGCACAGGTCTGCTTCGTCACGATCTCGAGTTCGACACACGGCGTAACCACCGACCGCTCGAGTCTGGGTCGGTGGCCACGCGCACACGTGCCTCTACTCGGAGAGTGTGGCGATGGCCTGCGCCCACAGGAAGTACTTGTTGCGGCCGAGATCGCCGATGGTCTTGATGTTGAACGCTGCTTTGAGGTGCTCAGCGTCGCCGGGGCTGACTCCCTGCAGCGCTTCGACGGGAGCGTCGACGAGGTCGGTGAGCGGCTTGTCTTCGTATGCCTTGTCGAGCTTGTCAGCGATTCCAGCCATGGATAGGCCTCCTTGCATCTCGGGTATCGATGCCGGTTCGGCACCGCCATCCGAGGGTACGGACCCGGTCCTGAGAGCACGGTGCGTTCACGTGCCCGTCACGCTCAACCGGTTCACCGGACCGGTCGATCTCACCCGCTGGCTTCGACCGAACTTCCTCTCCAGTCTCGAACTCCACCCACCAACACACACAGGGCTGCTCGTACTGTCCTACACCCGCTTCACGGTGGCGATCGACCCGGAGCGGTGCCTCACGCCGAGCACCACGGTAGACATTGGCCGATCCCAGCTGCGAGAGGTCGAGCGCGGTGACGACTGGCGCGCCTGGACCCACAGCTACCGGCGGCGCAGCAGTCCGACCCGACACCGTCCGCCAGCAACGATCTAGACCGCAGACCTCTGGTACAACGATCAGGGCGCGGCGCCCGAAATTCAGTTGCCGAAACATCGAGATTTCCTGACGTACATTCGTCCTTCGGCACGAGTCGACATGCGTAATCAGCGAAAAACGATCGGAGGTGTTTCGCGCTGCGGCAAATCATTCCCCTCGACGACTTAAGACAATTCGCCTAAACGTTCCGCGACGAGTGAGCTAGCCTCCACGCAAGACCGTCTGGTCTCCTTATGGATAGGCTTGCAAAAACAATGAACACGTCCCGATTTATCACTGGCTCCGCCGCAGCCATTCTGACTGTCGTTGCACTCACCGCCGGATGTTCCTCCGGCGATGCGACCGAGACCCCAACGACGACGTCCTCCACCACTTCGGCCACCACAACAGCGCGCCCCACAACGACACCCGCCTCTGCGATACCTTCGGCACCACCGTTGCCATCGACGGTGACGCCGGAATCGATCTACACCGCACCCGCACCCGCTCCGGCACCCGTCCCCGCTCCGGCACCGGCACCCGTCCCCGCTCCGGCTCCCGAACCCGTCCCCGCTCCGGCACCGGCTCCCGAACCCGCTCCGGCACCGGCTCCCGAACCCGCTCCGGCCCCGAGCGTCTCGTACGCGAACTGTTCGGCAGTCAAGGCCGCTGGAGCAGCTCCGATCTACAAGGGTGACCCGGGATACAGCACCGATCTCGACCGTGATCGCGATGGCATCGCATGTGAGACATAAGGAAAGCCTGCGAGGCATAGACACCGAAGGACCGCGCTCGACGGCGAACACCACGACATGCAAATTTGTGATCCACACCGACGCGGCCGGTAAGTATCGATTTCGGCGCGAGGCGGTCAACGGCGAGATCATCGCCGGGCAGTCAGGCCCACAACTCCCATATCGCCATGCCGGTATTGGACCTGACTTATCCCTGCGGTGAACGCCCGTCACCGCACCGTCAAATCAGCTCGGTTACACCGTCATCTGACGCGCTGCGCGGAGTTCGGCGGACGTAACGGCTGGCATCGGTGCCCGATATGGTGTCGACGGACCTCGCGCGTCAGTGTTTTGCTATTGGAGAACCGCTATGTCGGATTTCGATTACCCACCACCCGTACCGAAGAGGCGACAAAAGTGGCCGTGGATCACCGGCGCAGTCGTGTCCGGTGTGCTGATCATCGGTGTGATCGATCCGACGGGATCGAGGGACACCGCGGCGCAGAAGGTGGACGTAGCGGCAACCTCCGCCATGGTGACCAGCACCTCGAACACCGCCGCTACCAGCGCTGCGCCGACCGCGGCACCGAGCTCCGAGCCGGCGGTACCCGTGTCGCCGCTCGTTCCGCTACCGGCGTTATCGCCGGTCGACAAGGCGGACGGCGACACTGCTGCCCTGAGCATGCTGGCGAGCGTGCCGATCAAAGGACGAGCACCGAAGACCGGCTACGACCGCGACCTCTTCGGGCAGGCCTGGACGGACGACGTCACGGTCGAGGGGGGCCGCAACGGCTGCGATACCAGGAACGATATTTTGCGGCGGGACCTCACCGCTCTCGTGCTGAAGCCGGGATCCAACGGGTGCGCGGTGCAGGCCGGCACCCTGGCCGACACGTACACCGGAACCACCATCGACTTTGTCCGTGGCTCCGATACCTCTAGGGCCGTGCAGATCGACCACATAGTTGCGCTGAGCAACGCCTGGCAAACAGGTGCGCAGCAACTCGACCCGGCCACACGGGCGAACCTGGCGAACGACCCGCGCAACCTCCAAGCCGTCGACGGCCCGGCCAACCAGCAGAAAAGCGACGGCGACGCCGCAACCTGGCTCCCCAGCAACAAGAGGTACAGGTGCACCTACGTTGCTCGACAGGTCACGGTGAAAGCCGCCTACGGGCTCTGGGTCACCCCGCCCGAACACGACGCCATCACCCGCGTGCTCGGAGACTGCGGCGCTGGTGCCCCAGCCGCCCAGCCGATCGCACCCGCACCAGCACCCGCGCCGGAACCTGTGCCAGCAGCACCTGCACCTGTTCCAGCACCGTCAAGGGTGTCGTACAAGAATTGCGCGGAAGTTCGTGCCGCCGGAGCGGCCCCCATCCGAGCCGGACAACCCGGATTCAGCACCAAGTTCGACGGTGACAGAGACGGCGTCGGCTGCGAGTAACGCCGTGGATGCCCCCAATCAGACGGACTTGTCGGCTTCGGCGACAAAGAAGGAACCGGGGGCGGTGTGCTCCTCGACCCCCGACGACGTAGCTCGCGCAACGTCGATGTTCGTTCGTGGTCGATCATTCAAACGGTGTACTACACCGCGGCAGCATCATTCAATCGAATGACGCACCTCGTCGAACGTCAGTTATCGCACCGTCAGGCTGTGTTGACGATCTTGCGAAATTTTCTCCTCAACGCGGCGTCGTCGAAACTTAGATTACGTCAATCGTTATGAAGGTTCTTGCGGCGAATAGTCTTGCGCGGAATCGTGTGCCAGTGGTGACTCATGTCGGGGTTGGGACGGCGGCCTTGAGCGTTGCTGCTGTGTCAACCAATTGCAGCAGCGCTGCTGTGCCCTCGTGGGTCTGTGACTACTGTGTCGGTTGCAACTGCATCTCAATGACGTTGCTGATCAGCCAAGAGATCCAGGTCGAAGGATGTCTTAGTGCTGGCGACCTGCGCACGTACACACCCGGAGGCAGCAGTGACCACAGCCCAGGCACCCGCCGAAAAATGGGTGGCCGCGCTCACTGGACTGTCCCCTGCGCAGTCCGAAGAGTATGCCCGCACCCATCACCGACTCAACGTCCACGACTACCTACCCCGAACCTCCCATGACGGTGCTCCCGGGGCGGGTAAGTGTGAGTGGAGCTCGCACACCAGCACCAGCCTCACCCCTGAGGAGGGTGGCGCGCTCGCATGGGTGCTCATCGACACGATCATGCGAGTTCGCTTCGGCCTAGCCACTGCTCAGTACTACTCGTGGCGCGCGCACACTCTCAACGGCACCAAATTGTCACCACCGGACACGGCTGTCATCGCCGCGTTCATCGAACCGGTCTTCGGGCTACCGACGAAGCCGAAAGATACGCACCATCTGCACGGCCACATCGCCGAGTGGCTCCTGCATTTGCTCACGAAGAACAATGCAGCCGTTCGCCTTCAACCCGACCCTAAGGGCGACGTCACGGATGCCGGCGCCGACGCGTTCTCAATCTACGAGAATTCCGCCGGCGCGCTGCGGTTTCGGCTTTGGGAGAGCAAGAAAAACACCGGCAACGGGCCGCTGTCCGGAAGTTTGAGCACCGCCTATAAGCAGATCGACGAACACGGGCAGCGTTACGTTGGGAAGCTCGTCAGCACATTTCAGCCGGGCTCGCACAGTGCAGGAATACTCGACTTGATCGCCCAGCTGCCCGCCGCGTGGGTGCAAGGAGATGCGCTCGTCGGTGCCGGGGTATCAGTGGCAACCCACCAGACGCTGTCAGCGCAGCCATTCAAGAAAATGAGCGAAAAGCTACCGCGGCTGAGCAAACCCGGTCAGCTACGCGGACTGGCCACCAGCATCAGCTGCTACACAGAACTAGCTGAAGCGGTACGGAGATACGCGTGGACCGCGCTCTAGCCGCCGAACACCTCAACGCCGCGTTCGGTAACGACCAACTTACCGAGCTCCCCACCGTCGATGAGCTCACCAATCTCATCGCCGGACTCGAAATCGAGCTCGTTCGCGGCCTCACCGACACCGGGTTCCGCGCAGACCTCACGCAACTACGTCGCACCGCCTGGTATCTGCACGGGATCGCATCCACAGCAGACGGTGTCCGGTACCCCCAGGAGCAGCGCCGCCGCGCATTCGCCGTCAGCGCTCATGTCCACGACCTTCTCCTCGATGACCCAGCCGAAACCGGCCTTCAGCAGATGGCCACCGCGTTCGCAGCCCAGGTCGGCTACCACCGCGCCGACGAGAGCCCCAACGCCGGTGCCATCTACCGCAGAATGCGCCCTGTCGTCGACGTGCCGGCCGCTTTCAGCGACAGCGCAGACGTCGCTCTTCAAGCCGGGATACTGTTCCTCGGGCTCGATATGACCACTCTCAACCAGCGGTTAGGCGCCTGGCGCTCCGCCGCGACCGCGCTAACCCGCAGTACCGAACTCGAAAGCCTGGACGGCACGATGTTCGGCCCGACCCAACGGCTCCTTCGCGGTGTCACCGGCCTCGTCCAGTATCTGAGGGAAGGCAGCAGCGAAGCGCTCGAAACCGCCCGCGGACACCTCCGCGTCGTCATCGCCGACGAAGTCGGCCTCAGTGACCTCGACACCCGTTGGGTAGCCGGACACCTCGTCACCCTCGCTGACGGGCTCGAGGCCAGCAGCATCTGGGCAGTCCTACCACCCGACCTCCCCCCAGCGGTCAAGCAGGCGTTCACCCTCGACCCGCAGCCAATCTTGACCCTGTGGCCGCCACAACGCGACCTCATCTCCCATCCGACGCTCAGCCCTCTTAGCCCGACAACCTCCAGGTTGCTCGTCTCCGTCCCGACCAGCGCCGGCAAGACACTGCTCGCACAGCTCATCATCTGCGCCCACACCGCCCGCGACGACCGCGACGTCTGCTACGTGACCCCATTGCGCAGCCTCGGACGAGAAATGCGTCAAGGGCTCCGGCCGCGCCTGCGATACCTTGATCGCAGCCTCGGCGCAGACCTCCCCGACGGCTTCGGCGCCCAGGACCTATTCGGCGACGACACGATTGCGAACGAGGACAACACCGTCCATCAGCCACAGGTCGAGGTCATGACGCCCGAACGACTCATGAACGCCCTCCGGCAGAACCCCGACGAAACACTGAGCCGGTTCAGTCTGTTCGTCATCGACGAGGTCCACCTCATCGCCCAATCCGGTGGCCGCGGACTGCTGCTCGAAGGACTGTTGACGCTGCTCGACGCCAGCGGCGCACGACTCATCCTCCTCTCCGGCGTGATCGGCAACGCTGCATCTCTCGCCGCGTGGACCTCCCAGGACAAGGCAGACGTGCTGTTCACCGACGATTGGAGAGCCCCGCGTCGGCTCCACGTCCTCCTGAATACCGAGAAGATCGAGGAAAGCCGCACAGACATCCCTGCCCACCGAGCAGGGGGGAAGAACAAGACCCGATACGACCTGCGTGCGCGCCTCGCGGTTCGGCCCACCAGTGCCACCGCGCAGAACCTTGCCACCAGCAAGGACACCCCTATCGGCCAGCTCCTTATCGGCCCCGACAGCACGCGACTCTCTGGTTCCTCCAGCGCCTACTCAATGACCGCCAAGACGGCCGCACTGCTATTGCGCGCCGGAAGTCTCCTCATGATCGTCTCCCAACGGGCCACTGCCCGCGACGCCGCGAAAGTGATGGCCGGCGAACTCGAAGACGACCCTCGCTCGCAGGGCCTTGCCGACGCCCTCGTAGCCCGCCTGGGCGACGACCATCCTCTCATTGCCACAGTCCGCAAGGGCGTGGCCTACCACCACGCCGGGTTACCCGTCGAAGTGCAAGAGGCCGTCGAAGACGCGATCCGTAGCGAGACGATCAAGGCCGTCGTCGCAACAAGCACGCTCACCGACGGTGTAAATCTGCCCGTCCGTACCGTCATTATCGCAACCACCGAGTACGAGGGTCAGAACCCCGCCCAACGGATGAGCGCCTCCCAGCTTCTGAACGCCGTCGGCCGTGCAGGCCGAGCAGGGAAGGAGTCGGAAGGCTGGATCGTCCTGGCTCTTCAAAAGGCGCTGACCGTAAGTGATTTCGACCGGCTAACCCCCAGCCCTGAAGAATTAGAAGTTCGCTCGACCGTAGCCAGATCGGCCGCTCTCGATGCGCTTGCCGAGGCCGAGGAATTGGTAGCCGAGACGCAAGACGCAATTCTGCGGTTGACACCCGATCAGGAGACCGGAGGGTTCGTCAACTACGTCTGGTTCATCCTCCACGTCCTTGAGCAGGTACCCACCCTCGCAAACACCCGAACCTGGCGGGAAATCGTCGAGCGCCTGTTCGCCTTCACCCAGCTCTCTGACGACCTCAAGGAACGGTGGCTAACACTCGCTGATCTCGTCGAGAGCGAGTACGAGCGGACACCACCTGCATCACGTCGGCGCTGGGCAGAAGCTGGAACCAGCCTGGCATCAGCCGCAGTCATCGAGACAATCGCAGAGGCAGTTGCTGACCATTTGCAAGGACTCGGCAGCATCGAAGAACAGACTTTGCAGGAGACGCTCGACGTCCTCACCATCCTGGCCGTGTACGCCCAACTCTTGGCGCTCCCCGAAGCAGGTAAATACTGGCGATTCCGAAAGTCACCCAGGGGCGCGGACATCGACGTCGACACCGATGCCGTGGTCCGTGACTGGATCGCAGGACGCACACTCACCGAGCTAGCCAACGACCATCTTTCCGAAGTTCCCATCACGGCGTTCCGACTGGAGCAAATGGTCGACGGCATCAGTGAGGGGATCCAGCACTATCTGTCCTGGACCGTTGGCCTGGTCATCTCCCAAGCAAACGACATCCTTCGATTGCGCCTGAGTTCAGCGGCTCTTTTCGCTAGTGCTGCTGCCCACCTGCGTTACGGCGTAGATTCACCACTCGCAATCAACCTGCTTGTCCGAGATGTGAAGTCCCGGACGCTGGCGCAGCGCCTAGGGCGAGAGGCAAGAGAAGCCGGTTGGGATGAAGAAGGCTTACGCGAACACCTGAGCGAGCAGCACATCCGCGGATGGCGCGACAATCTCGAAGCAACCCCGACGGATGTCCTCGACCTGCTCCAGTACGTCGAAGGGAGAGACCGGCACAAGCTGGCCGAGATGATGGAATTGGGGGCTGTTACCGCTCAATCTCGGCTCGTCAACGGCGACGAGCAGGTCTTCCCGTTGCCCGTGAGCGTCGTCGCGTCGGATGACGGTGACGAACTCAGGATCCTGGCCGACGATCGCGCGATTCGCGGGTTTATCGTGGCGCCTGATCATGCCGGCGTCGCAGCGGTGCTCGCGAGCGGCCTAGTACTCGACTTCGTCCTCCAGGGCACAACGGTGACCATCATGCGCGCCTCGGCGGGACAGAATGACTTTCTGTGACCAACCCGGCCCTGCACGCCGGGGATAATCAACTCGGGGCCCGGCGGCAACGTGGGATTGACGGGCAGCCGGCGCAAAACCGGGTAGCTACTTACGGTTTCAGCCCAGAGTGTGTACGAGGTCGACAACCTCGTTACCGATAAGACGCCGGTTTTCCGGGCTCTGCTTGCTGTTGGATCGTCATGTCGTTGGCAGCATAGATGGCGCGATGAGACGGTCGCCACCCAACTGTGGAGCAATACGACCAGTCTTGATTTGCAGGGCTACCAGTAAACCGCTGCATATTGCATCAGATAAATAAGGGCCCGGCCGCGCACCCTCTGTAGTAACCCACCTCAAACCTCATACTCACCAGAGGTTCCCGTCAAGATCTGAGCCGCCCGGCTGCCTCAAACGACGCATCTCCGACCGAAGAGGTGACGTGTGATCCCACCCCGCCAGCAAAAAGCCACTGCGGCCGACGACGACAGCTACTCTGATTTCAGATGCCTCACGCGTCTCACGTCGATTCGACCCTGGCAGTGCCGTTGCCGTCGTCATCTATCGACCATACCCAGTCGTTCGACTCAGCGGAACACAGCCCCAAGCGGGCCATTTCGTCGGCAATCGGCTTGCAGGCTCGGAGGGTGCAGCGTGCAATCTCGAAGATCATGGCAGCGGGCATTGTGCGACCACACCATATTGCCCCGCCATTCTCCATGTACTGGCGTAGTTCCTCAGCATGCTTGTCGCGGTTCGGCTTTCCGTCGTTATGGACACCGCCAAGAGAGTTGGCCGCGACACGCAGCATGCTCTCAACGGAGTAATCAAAGTCATTCAGTATGAAGCCGACGTTGGCCTTGAGGAAGTCTTGACGCGACAGCTCCGCTACCTGGTCACCCGGATTACCAGTGTCGCCGAGTTGGCCGGTCATGAGATCAAAGCGCAGGGCAATGGCGGTATCCACACGCTTGATTTCTGGACGCGTCTCGTGAAGCTTCGCCCATGCTTCGTCCATCTGCTTCTTGAGCTCGGCCGGGATCGGAATCGGTCCGGGCTTGACGACCCGGAACTTCGGCGCGAGGGATGCCGCGGCGCTCGCGGTGTCTAGAAGAGGCGGCTTATCCAGCAGTATTGGCCGCAGCAGAGCGGAAACCTTCAACAGGTCGTATTCGCTGGGATTGGTCCTCAGCTTCTGATCCAGGTCGATCAGTGTGTGGACGAAGAGGTGTTCAACTTTCATTGTTTAAGTCTTCCTGATACTCCACCGAATGTTCGACATCAAGCGAAGGCCCCCAAACTACTCTGAGATGACACCCTTGTCACTTCGCGGCCTGACTTGCTGCAACTACATGGCTTCACGTCCGGTGAAGGTGTGCTTCGTTGTGGACCCAGGAGGATATGCAGCAATCGAATATGCAGGGTTACCAGAAACCCTTTGTATGTGCTAAGTTCGGCGACTCTCGTCCAACCGTCTGTGTACGTACGAAATCAGGGCGAACAGGTCGTAGAAGTCGGCCAATAGCTCTTCAGTCCCTTCGCGTGTTTTGTGCGCCCTTGGGTTTCGATAGTGACCGTGTACTCCGATGAGCAGATTCTTAAATCCCTTGTGTTCACTAATTTCCGACGCCGTTCGATAAGCGTTGATAAACACGATCGGTGCAAGTGTGTTGGTCCCGAATGCAGCATCGTACAGCTCTTGACCATCTGTGGTCAGACCCGTTAGAGCGCGCACCCTATTCGGTGCACTTTTCGATGCTTCGCTCATTGCGTGGAACAAATCCTTGACGATCACTTCCTCCGCGCAGTACTTAAACAGTTCGGCGTGACAACCTCTTCGGTGCAACTCCGTTTGTAGCTCCCCCGCCAGTCTCGCGGCCTCTGTGAGAGTGCTAGCTTTCGCACCCGTAGACAACCGGCCCTCTTCGTTGATCTTGTACCCGTATAGAACTAACACTGCATTGAGCTGGTCACGCAACTGCATCCACCTGCGTTGATCAGTTACGTATCGCGAGGGTCTCATCGCGCGAGCGACGAACCCTCCAAGTACGTTGCCGCATCCCTGCGAGACTTGGGTGTTGTGAAGCGTCAAATAAAGCCTCGTTCGTTTGTTCGGGCCAGGCTCTTGATCTGTGACGTTTACTAGCTGTAGCAGCGTATCTATGTCAGTTCCCGTCAGACCTGGATAATCAGTCTGAGCCAAGATATTCGAGACTGCCTCGGTGAGTTGAGGATCGAACACAGGGAGTCTCTTCAGGGATGGGGATGTCATGGCGAGATTGTCTCACTCGGTGCTGGAACAGAACCTATCCGAGGGCTGCCCGGACGACGAGGGCAAGGACGAGTGTGCGCCCGTCGCGTGGCGGGTTGAGTTCAATTCTGAGTTCAGTGAGACTTCTGATGCTGCGTCTATTCACCTGCACGACCTTAGTGGCAATCCAAGTGTTGAGCGCCGAATAGCCAGAACTCGGGCACTGGCAAAACACAGGTGTTGCCGGAATTGCCTTGTCACAAGCCGATGTCCGTCACTGCGTTACCTAATAAGGGTGCGTGTTCACGGCGGTAGACCTCGACGGAGTCGAGGCTGGCGCGGCCGGTTTGGCGGGCGATGGCGGATCCGTCAGCGCCGTTGCGGGTGCCCTGAGTGACGAACCCAGCACGCAGTGAATGACCACCCAGTTTGGATATAGCTGCGTGGTCGAAGCCGGCGTGTTCTGCGCGGCGGCGGATGGTCTGATGTATCGCAGCGCCCGAGAGTGCAGTACTGCCCAGGTTGCCGTTCTTGGCGACGGCCCGGAGCAGCGGTGCGCGTGCCGCGGTGCGTGGTAGTCCCTCACGGCACACATGCGCATCGAACGGGTGTCGCTTCCGGAGCAGTCAGATCACGGACGGGCGGCCGCCGGTATCGAATGCCGCGACAACCCGTGCCCAGCGGACATAGGAGCACGGCGGGCAGGTCTCGTGAGAGTCGGTGTACGGCAGTGCTTTCACTGCTCCCCTGCCCTCTTGGTCGGTCTTCGATTTCCGTAACCGAACATGGATGCCGTCGAGGCGGTGCAATGAGAGGTCACCCAAGAGGAGGTCGGAGAGTTCGCTGCGGCGGAAGGCGCCGGCGAACCCGAGCAGCAGGATCGCCGAATCCCGGCGCTCCAAGACGTCGTCTGCCCAACCCCGGCACCGCTCCCGCGCCGTCGCGACAAGTACCTTGATGTCGTCGACCAGCAGCGGATCCCGCGGTGTCCGGGGCCGGCCCCCCCGCCGTTGCGTATTCGCGTCGGATCCCGGACAGGGTCGCGGTCACGAGTTCGTGGGCCGACGGGGACAGGTGCCCGGTGGTGCGGTGCTGGTGGTTGATCGCCGCGATCCAGGTGCCGAAGGTGGCGACGGCGTAGGCCCGCTCCCCTGTTTCGGTTCGGGTGTCAGCCGCGTCGACGAGGTAGGCCGCAACGGTGACCGGGTGCGGCGGTAGCGTCACGTGACCATTCGTCTCGCACCAGCCGGTGAAGCGACGCCATCCGGCCGCGTAGGTCTTGCGTGTTCCCTCGGCGCGGGAGGATTGCACGGCGCCTGCGATCCGTTTCGCGACGGCGGGCGGGATCTCCGGTTCGACAGCCACCGACCTGCTGCTCCCAGAGAAGCCTTCGGTAGCGCTAACCGCAGGTGTTCGGGCTGGCGGGAAGTCCATACGGGCAGCCTAGCGCAGGTCACCGACTCGTCTGGAGAGAAAAACTGTGCTGAACTGGTGTTTTACCGAAGATGGTGCGGAAAATGCAATTTACGTCGCTAACGTCCACGCAGGCTGCGCTAACTTGCAATTGACATATTTCGGCAAGAGGGCCATAGCACCTCGATTTTGGCCGGGCAGGACCCTTCGTTTAACGTCTAATCTCGGCCCATAATCGTGGTATAGAGATCAGCGGGTTTCAAAGAGATAGTTTCATCGACGCGTAGCTCATATCCCGGCCGCGGCCCGAAATCGCGCTCTCGCACAATTGAGGCCAGTACGACGAGGATCTCGTGATACGCAAACTGTCGGCCGATGCACGCCCGCATTCCGGTCCCGAACGGCTTGTACAGGTTATAAAGGTCGGCAGGCCGCTGGCCACGAGTCCACCTGTCCGGATCGAACTCCTCTGCATCTTCGCCCCATGCCTTGTCCCGGTGCAACTGTAGTAAGACAATGAACACCCACTCCCCTGCTTCGAAGGGATGGTCCCCAACCATCGTGTCGTGACGGGCCTTCCTGAAGTAGCCTGGCGCCACCGGCCATAGGCGAAGTGTCTCGTCGACTACCCGTCGCAAATACCGCAGTTTACCGACCTGATCGAACGTTAGGTCTCCGTCGGGGCAGATGACTTCGACCTCTCCCCGGACCTTGTTGGCGACTTCGGGGTGGATCGACAAGTAGTGGAGTGCAAACGCCAACACCCCCGCTGACGTTTCCTGGCCAGCGACGAGGAACGTGAGGATCTGATTTCGAATGTTTTCATCCGACAGGCCCTCCCCCGACTCGGGATCGACAGTCGTGAACATCAGGTCCAACAAATCGCCCTGGGCGCCTTGGCTTCGGCCTGCTCGCCTGTTAGCGACGATGTCGTCGACGATCGAGTGGATCGTCTCCACGTCTTCTCGGTGTTGGTCGCGTTCACCCCGGAATACTGTTGCTTCCACCAATGGATGTGAGTAGGCCGCTCGGTTGATGTATCGCATCGAGCGCAGTATCCGCACCACCAAGTCGTGGGGCTCATTGTCTGCGAACGAGTCGAACTCGTAGCCGAACGCGACTCGTCCGATGATTTCGAGTGCCAGCTTGTTCATGTCCGCGGGGATGTCGAACCAGGTGTCAGCGCCCTGCTTGTCCCAGTACTGCAGTAGTTTTCGGGTCGTCTGAACCATTGCATCGTGATATGTGCGCATCGCTGTCTGCGTGAACGCAGGGGCAAGAATTGCGTGCGCCTTCGCCCAGTTCGCTTCCGAATTGTGCGCCGTGAACAACCCGTCCCCTGCTATGGACCGCAGATCCCGGATGGGAACGCCCAAGAACTTGGCCCAATTGGCCTCGTTGTTGACGGCCGCAACGAGATCAGGCCCCGACACGTACGTCACCCGAGCGCCAAGAATCTTTCGCTCGTAGATCGGACCGTACTTCTGGGCGCCGCGCATACCCCACTGGCTCGAATCGGTGACGTGCAAGTCCCACAGGTCACCCAGGATCGGTATCCGATGCGACGGGTGCGGCAAAACCCTGTCGCGCGAACGGATGACTCTCGGTTCATCAATAGTCATATGCTCTCCCCCAACGGTTTAATTCTTTCGAATGACTCTGCACTAGCAGGCCAGTGTTTTGCGAGCACAGCGAGAACGTGCACCTCGTCCGACAAGTGTGCTGCTGAAACTACTGCGAAGGAATGGAACTGCCCCGGCAGTTCGCCAGACCGTCGTCGATCCGCCGACGCCGCGATTGATATTGCCAAACAGACAGCGGCGTTACCCTCAGCTGGTCGAACGGTGTGGAAGCGGCCCAAAACGCTGAGTGCGTCACGGATCTCGACACACATTCGATGAGCCCTGTGGCGAGGACTCAAGTTTGCTGACAGGTGATGCAGGAGTACTTCTGGGCAGGCACTCGTGAGATCTGACCACATCGGGGATAGCGTCTTGCAGGCGCGCGACCACCGGTCCACGCCGCCGTACTCCGAAACACGGTGCAGAGGTGGCACCGCCGCATATGCTGCGGCGAGGAGGAGGATGTAAATCAGGTTGTTCTCGTTTGCGGCAACCCGCCACAGCACAAATGACCTCGCAACATCGATTCCTGCGGCTACTCCACTCGCGGCGATTGACATCGACTCCTCGACCCCCCACAGCGACAGCAGCGCCAGCGCCGCAATCATTACAATGAACTGTCGGGGTAGGGAGCCTCTTCGAAGTTCCCGAACAGCGACGCCCAAATAAAGCGATGCCATTGCCGCAGTCCAGACTGAAAAGATGCCGAAGTAAACGATCGTCTCCCATCCAGTGGTGACGTCGATGTAGTTTCCCGAAGCGCGTGCGCGGGTGCCGACTGCAAGCAGCGCAGCAGATGACAGTCCCGCCAACACGTAGATCCACCGGTTCCAAGGCTCGCTGCGGGTGCCGATCACCCACCGTGCACCCATTACCACCAAGGGAACCATTGCCAGCATCAACATGACGGTGCTTATTTGACGAGTCAGTTGAACGTTGATGACAGCTGACGTGAAGCTTTCGGCGTGGAGCTGGATTGCTCTCTCGCGCAAAAGACCTGACAAGAACAAGAAGCCTAAGGCGGCAGTGACGCGGCGAGACGAGCGGGCATCGCCATTCAATGCTGCCCGCCCCAGAACAACCAGTGCAGTGAAGGCAAGAACAGGGTATGCGATCCAGGTAGGCACCGACGATGTCACTGGCGTCCCCAGAAATCGGTCATAACACTCGACCGCCGGAATGGTGACACAGCACTCGACATTACGAGATCAGCGAAAAGCTCCGCTTCGCTCTCCTGCTCGTCGTCGAAGTTGCTGCGCGTCATCACAAATTTCAGCGCCGTCAAGTCGATGTCCGGGAGCAACTCCGCGATCGCACTGAACGGTTCTCCCACAGCGTGATGATCGAGAACCATGTGCCCAACTTCGTGCATGATGGCTTGGTCGATCTGATACTCGGAGGATGCGGCGTCATACACGATTTCGTCACGATCGTCGAGCGCTACCCATAACCCACAGGGCAGCCGACGCAGCGCAGTAGATTCGACCGGCGTCAGTGTGATTGTGCGGCCCCTGAGACGACTGACGGCAGCAAGGAACTCGTACCGAACCCATGGCGTCGGAACCAATTCTCGAATAGTGCGCATATGGGTGAACACACGCTCCGTTAAGTCTTCCACTTCTTCCAATCCCCTCCCCGCAGAGGCTTACTCGGTGGTTACGACTAGGTGGCTACTCTGTGCTCGCGTAGCTGTTTCAGCAGCTTCGTCAACTCCTGCCGGTCGATGTCTTCGTGTTCGCTCCGAAGACGAACATCTTTCACTCTGCCTTCCACGAGTTCGAGCACCAACGCCAGCTGCGCATGTACGGCCGAAGCGCGTGCATCTGAGGTTAGGTAGTCCAGGTTGGCATCGCCAGGGAAAACTCGGGCCAGTCCGATGAGGTCGTCATGTTGAGGGCTGACCTCACCTGTCCTCCAACGTTGTACGTCGTCGGCAGTGGCGTCCAGCCCAAATTGCTGGAGCTCACCCGCGACTTCGCAGTACGGGCGCTCTGCGCCCTCCGGCGTCAGCCACACGCGAAATAGCGTGTCGAGCCTTGTACTCAGCGACGGTACCGACGAACCATCCGATGTCACCGCGTACCTCCTTCGAAGCGCTGTTCGAATCGAAACCTGGTCTCGTTTGCCAGTTCCTGCTCGCGTCCCGCGAGCCACCTTCGATATGCGCGCTCTTCGCGCGCCGTCGGATCGTCGGAATCGTTGGGCTCGTCCAGCAGATGACCAAATACGGCGAAAATTGGAGACAGTGACCCGTTTTCGCGTTTGTTAGCTTCGAACAGACCCGTCACATATTCGCCGTAAACAGGGTGCAGTGCAGCAGCCAACCTGTCCGATAGTCGTACGATCTCCGGCACGTCTTGTCGGTCTGCCGCTACCGCTTCGAGGCCTTGGGAGACAGTTAGTAACTCAACCAGAATCGGCACGCTGACCGAGATGATCTCGGGTCCGATCGCCACTCTCGCCTGCGTTTCGCGTTGCCGCGGTCGCGGTTCGCCGCCGTCCAGAACGTCAGATGCGCTGCCGGGCTCCCAATCCAATCCCCTGTCGAGCCTGCTCAGGGTCGTGGCTGACACGGTCCGCTCGGTTGTGGACTCGAGGTCGCGCAGGGTGGGTACAGATGGACCTCCTCGATCGCGCACCTGCGTCCGACTCAGACCCAACTCGGCGCGGCGCTTCCACACCGATTGAGCCAATCGTCCAGGACCGTCCACCGGATCACCATATGCGCCTCGACGCCTAACGGCAATAAAAAGAAGATTCAACTACCATTCCGACCCTTTCGCTGCGAATTTTGTTGATTCTTGAATATTTCTTCTTTTTTCTTCTTTTATTTGCTAGCTTCGAGAGGTCCGATCAATAACGATCCGCGGGGGGCGTCGGTGTGACTGTGAAATTGAAGCTAAAGCGGGCGCAGCGGTGAGTGAGCACCCAGTCTCGAATGCTCAGCAGCATTCGAGCCAACCACCGAATCGGACGCATGCTTGTGGATCGAGGTCCGCAAACTCGCAGTCTGGCGCGACTCACCTATGCGATCGAGAACCGCATCGTTCCGGCCCACATCAGTTGATTGGTGTCGATGGCACAGTGCGGGCGCAGTGGGAGACACCGAACAAATAGACCAACAGGACGTCGAACGCGCCGTTCGACTAGACCGCGAATCAGTCGGTCGCCGTGAGAACTTCTTCTGCCCGTGGACTGTTCTCGCGGGCTCCATGTCCCACGGACACTCACAGTCGACCGTCAAAAAAGTCGCCAGAACCGGTTGCTAATCAACGGTATTCACCAGAATGACCCATTGCTCGGGTCGCACCAGAAAAGGTACTGACTCAATGACAGCGAATCCAGGAACCGCACGGCATCGCTCACACAAAACCCGAGACCGGGTTATCAAGGCTCTTCCGGCGGTAGCAGTAGTTACGATTGCCAGCCTGACGGTTGCCGGGCCCGCCAACGCTGCACCCTCGCAACCCGGCGTGACCAGTCCGCAGGGTTCGCAACCTGGGGTGACCACCACGCCCGCACCCGTGACGCCAGCTCCGGTGGTCACCGAAGGGCCGAAGTACTTGCCCGGCTACACCCCGCTCTACGACTACTCCGAGTCACGAACTGTCGACGACTACAACGCGGGCCGCCAGCAACCCTCCTACGACACCGCCCCAGCCATCTACGAGAGCGCCCCAGCCCCGGTCCACGGCCTAGTCCAGGACGACGGAAGCCAAACCCCTGTTCCTGCATCGGAACCGGAGCCTGCGCCTGCCCCGACGATCAAGCGGACGAAGATCGTGCCGATCAAAACGCCGGAGAACACCGTTCTGGTCGGAGCGAATCCCGTCCCGTACGACCCGGCCGTGGTCGATCCGACACTCGCCCGTCAGGTCAGCGACACCCTCCAAGCTGTTCAGGCAGACGGCGGAAACTTCCTCGTCGATCAAGGTCTGGCCGATGCGCCGCGTGCGGATCGCATCGCTGCCGGCACGGCCGCCGGTGCCATCGGGGGCGCTACCGCAGGGTTGCTGGTCGGCCTCGCACCGGCCGCCGTGATCACCGGAACCGGCACAGCAATCGGTTTGGCTATCGGCGCGACCGCCGCCGTACCGGTCATCCCCGTTGCACCGCTGGGTTACGTGTTCATCCCCGGTCTGGGAGCCGCCTTGGGGGCAGGGACCGGGGCGGTAGTCTCCGTACCGATCGTGCTGGGCAGCACCGTGATCGGCGCAGTCACCGGCGGTGTACTCGGTGCCGCCGCTGCAGGTGGCGAAGCAACGGTGATCGAAGAACCCGCACCGCAGGCGCCACCGACTCTCGAAGCACCGCTGCCAGGGCTTGCTGCCGATCAACTCCCGGCGATCCCGGCGCCGCTCACCCTCGACGGCCCGGCTCTCCTCGCTCAGGCAAACACGGCGGCCGATAGCGCCGCACCGATCATCGAGGAGGCTGTCGCCAATTCGTCGGTCTGGACCGACGAATCGGCCTACGAAGCGGTTCAGGGATTCACCTCGACAGTCCTGGAACAGCCCGCCGTCGCGGACACGGTCACTGCTGTGAACACCGCCGCCGCACCTGTCCTCGACCAGGCCAACGCCGCCCTCGCAGGCCTGCAGGCGAATCTTCTGCCCGCGTAGAACTTCGGTCCCGCCAGAACGCATTTGCCAGGAAAGGACCCAGCCAGATGTCGCGACGCTCCATGGCATCCCCGATCGCCCCCGCTACCGGCCCTGCCCGGTCGGGGTTGCCATCGGGCACACCCCGATCAACGACCGGCCGCCCCCGTCTCCGCCGGCCACGGCTCCTCTTCGCCGTCATCGCCGCCGTCGCCCTATTGACTGGCGCTCTCGTCGCCGCGCTCTCCGGCTCGGACTCCTCGACTACTGAATCCGCTGGAACTCCGCCGACGACAACCCTGTCGGCAACCGCAACCACCGCGGCCACTGCCGGACCCGATTGCTCAATGCCGCGCGGTGACCAGGACAGCGGAACCGGAGCCATCGCAGCGTTCGAGCACGCCTACTACGTGCAGCGCTCCGGCGCAGCCGCTCACGCCCTGATCTCTCCCGAAGCGCCGTCGACAGCGCCGTTCACCGTCGTCGCGAATCTCGACGCCGGTATCGCCACAGTCGCCGCCGATACGACGTACTGCCTCGACATCGACCCGCTCCGCCCCGGTGTCTTCACCCTCACCCTCACCGAGGGCGGCCCGGCCGGGCCCGGGGTGCAGTACCGCCAACGCATCACCACCACCGAGGTCGACGGACGCCACGTCATCGCCTCCATCGACGATGCCTGACCGCCGCCAGTAGCCCGAATCAGCGAGAACACCGCCACCCGGCGCGGTGAGCAGCCCGAAGAAAGGAACACCAGAGATATGACCAGCGCATCGATCGAATGGGATCAGGCCGCCGCCGCAGTCCGAGAGGCACAGGAGCAATTGCGCGCCGCCGACACCACTGCATTGCGCTCATGGGCGGAAGAGGCTGGGCTGTTCACCCGGTCGATGTGGCCGAAGATCAAACGCGAGCTCTACAAGCAACTCGACCTCGACTACGACGTACTGCGCGCCCACGAAGCCGAACAGGTCACGGGCGAAGTCGCCGACGCTGCAGCCTCGGCGCCTCTCGTCGAGCTCTACGCAGCAGGCGACGAACGCGGAAGCTTCGCAGTCGTCGGCGACGGCGGCGAGGAGACAGCCTGGTACGGAACATTTCATGCCAAGGACGCCATCTTCCGCCGCGGCGACCAGGTCTCCGCCGACGACTCCGCCGCCGGCAAAGCATCATTTCTCACCGGCAAACTCCGCGCCGAGCTCGGCGTCCCCACGATCCGTCTGATTCTTCATATCTCCAACCCCGGCGTCGACGGCATCCGCCTGGCGGCAATCACAGCCAAACACGGCGTCCACCTCCAACAACTCGACATCACCGACGACAACCCCGCCGCGCAGTGGTGCGAGGCGCCCGGCCATCGCGCCTGGCAAGCCATCCGACTCACCGACCTGCTCGTCGACGACACGGCGGTGCAGCGATGACCTCCCGCCCACCACAGGGTGATGACGCCAGCCCGGTCGACACCCCGATCGAGGCCCTCGATCCGGTCGCGAGCTACGAAGCCGAATCGGCAGTGAACCTGCGCAATCAACGTCTGCGGCGCCCCGACACCGCCGCCGCACCCAGCGGCAACGGCAGTGAAGATTGCGATCTCACCCCCGACCCCTACGGCGTCGGACAGGACGCGTTGGCTGCCATCGAGGCACCGGGCGTCGATCCCGAAACGCTCTACCGCGCCCGGATGTTCGACCGCACAGAAGAGGACCTGACCGCCGAACCCGCGACGTGGGGGCTGCGCGGGCGGCTCAACGCTGCCCTCGGCGCCACGATGCGCCCCAAGCACCTCTCCGCCGAAGTCCGATTTCGTCAGTCGGTGGGCGTTGTGCAGCAGCCACTTCCGGGATGCTCGGTCGTCTCGGTGATCAACCCGAAGGGCGGATCCGGCAATACCATCACCTCGGTCATGCTCGGCGCGACCTTCGGCAAACATCGCGGCCAGGGTGTCACGGTGTGGGATGCGTGCGAATCCACCGGAAGCCTCGGTGACCGCGCCGCGCGGACCACAGAACCGGAACTGACGGTGTGGGATCTACTCGGACGCGCCGGTGAGCTGGCCTCGTCCTCGGCGGTGTCCGGCTCGCTGAACGCCTTCCTGCGCCGCCAACCCACGATGGAAGACATTCTGGCCTCGGACAATTCGACAACCCAGTCCCGGAGCATCGGCTGGGACGAGTGCGCCGCGGTGATGGCTGTACTGCGCCGGCACCGGGATCTGATCATCGTCGACACCGGCAACAACCCCCTCGCCGACAACTGGCAGTGGGCGGTCCAGCATTCCGACGCCCTGGTGGTGCCGTTGCCGCTGCGGATGGACATGGCCAAGCAGGTCTATCAGATGCTCGATGGCATCGCGGTCCGCGGCCACGGCCACTTGCTGGCTTCCACGGTGGTGGTGACGTGTGTGACACCGGATTCGTCACCGGAGTTGGCGGCGATGATCTACGACGATCTCCGCGATCTCGGGGTGCCGGAGGGCAACTTCGTCGACGCGCCGTACGAGCCTGCCCTCGCTCGCGGGGACCGGATCAACTACAAGGATCTGCCTGCCTCCACGCTCGAGGCATACACCAACGTCACCGCCCTGGTCGCGGACACTCTCGGCGCCGCGCGGCGCCAGGCCGCCTTCGAATACAGCGATTCCTTCGCCCCCGAGCCGATGTATCGACATCCCGGAAGCGACCTCCCGCAGCTCTCGCAGTGGGAACGCCGCCGCAGCCGCCGCGGAGCCTGACCGATTCAGCCCCACCCCGATATGTCTGAGGAGACGCCATGACCCGCAGGACCCCTCTCGCCGGTAGCGCGCAGCGGCGACGCGCCACCCGCGCGGCTGCCTCCGCTGCTGCGGTCTCGGCGGTACTCCTCTCGGCCGCAGCGCCGGTGCAGGCGGCCCCGTCGCAGACCGCGGCGACAGCCTGCGCGAAGTACGTCGCCGTCATGACACCCGGGACGTGGGAGACGAACGCGGCCGCGAACCCGAGCACTCCGGTGGGCATGCTCGCGCCGGTCGGTGATTCCTTGAAACAGAAGTACGGCAACGCCATCGAGGTGTACTACCCGGCGTATTCGGCGTCGGCGTTCGATCAGGGCCGCACCTACTTTGGCAGCAAACAAACCGGCAAGAACTCGATCAACAACATCCTCACCTCCGCCTGCGCGAGCTCGAAGTTCCTCCTCGCCGGCTACTCCCAAGGCGCCGACGCGGCCGGCGACATCGCCGCCGACATCGGAAACGGCAGCGGCGTCATCCCTGCTACCCGAATCCTCGGAGTCGGGTTGGTCGCCGACCCACACCAAGGCACAGCCGGGGGCACCCTGGTCGGCCCGAAGGTCGACGGCCAGGGCATCGGCGGCGTGCGGCCCGAAGGGTTCGGATCGCTGGCACCGTTGGTCAAGCAGTTCTGCGCCCCGACCGATCTGTACTGCTCCACCAACGCCGGCAAAGACGGCATACTCGCCGGACTCGGCAAGATCATCACGAACAAGCCCGCCGAGTCCTCCTCCGCTGCGCCGGTATCGCTGAGCGGGGCCGGCGCAGCATCGCCGATCCCCACCCAAGGCGGTGTGACCGGCTCCGACGCTGCGGGCCCAGGCACAGGCACGGGCACTGGCACTGGCCAAGCCGGTACCACTGCAGGCGGAACCGCGGATTTCGCATCCTCGCTCGTCTCGGACTTCTCCCGCGTCGATCTCACCGGCGCCGCAAGCACAGCCTCCACCCTCGGACAGCGCATCGACACCCTCCCCGAATCCGTGGGCACCAACCGAAGCCAGTCGCAGGTCGCCGGTGTCGAAGCCTCCGCTACCTCGCTGCTGAACACCTTGACCCCGCTCGCGCAGGTGCAGTCGATGATCGCGGCGAACCCCGGCATCCGCACCTCTCTGGGTACCGCCCCCGGCGGTACTCCGGAAGCGCAGACTTCCGCCGTTCTCGATGCCCTCGATCAGATCGACATCGCCGGCGCCGTGCAGTCGGCCACCTCGATCGCCGCCTCCGCATCCTCGGTGCTCGGCGGCACCGCCACCACCGCCGGACTCGCAGGCACCGCGCAGACCCTCAATGGCCAGATCGCACCGTTGCAGTCGGTCTCCCCGGATGCGTTGACCTCCGCGACACAGGTCCTCTCCCTGCTCGAGCCGAAAACGGTGGTGAACCAAATCGTCAACGTCGCCACCGGTTTCACCTCCATGGACTACCAGGGCATCATCGACAACCTCATCGCTCTGCCGCAGAAAGTCGCGGCCCTCGACGTGCACGGTGCACACCAGATCGCCGGGGAGCTGAACAATCAGTTCGCCCCGATCGTGAAGATGGCGGCCGGGGTCGACCTGCGCACCCTCTCCGCTCTGGTGGCGATGATCCCCGATCCGTCCGGATCGGCGCAGATCGCCTCACTGGCCCTGGGTCTGCTCGGCAACGTCGACGTCATTCGCCTCGCCAACGACGTCGGCGCCATCCAGGAAGTGGCGTGGAAGATCATCGAAACCGGCAACCTCGCCGCCGCCGCCGAACTCCTCCCGATCGGACTCGATCTCGCATCCGTCGCCGTGGGTGTCCTCTCCGGGTCGGCATCGAAGACCAGTCCCAACCAGCTCGGGGCACAGACGCAGGTCACCGGGCAGTCCGCCGCTCTCGGCCGGCAAGCCTCCAGCGGCGACTTCGCCGGGCTGGCAGGCAGTCTCGTCTCCCTCGCATCCTCACCGGGCGCCGGCGACGCGGCCGAACTCGTCGGCGCCGGCGTCGACGCGGCAACCTTTCTAGCGTCCGGCGCGCACCAGTCCTACGCCGATTTCACCGTCGACTCCACCGGCCGTAGCGCCCTGCAATGGCTCGTTGATTTTTTCACCCAAAAGATCGGCGGCTGAGCACTCTTCGACGACACACCACCCTCATGTCGGCGGCCGGGCGGGCAGCCGAGACGAGAAGTAACACGAAACCGAAACACATTGCAGCACAGAAGGTGTCCGGGCGGGCACTGATCGCACTCGATCGTGAGGACATGCACCATGGCAGCATCGCAGCACGGCAGCGGGAAAGGCATCGGCACGCTCGGCGCCGTACTGGTCGCCGTCCTCGTCGCGGCCGCCCTGTTCGCTGCCCTCTCCGGAGATCGCACACCGCCAGCAGACGAAGGCACCTGCCTACCGGCCGCCAGTAACACCGCGCCGCATTCAGGGACTGTGGTCATGCCCCTGCGCGAGGGCACCTACCAAGCCACCAGCGGGTTCGGGCCGCGCACCAACCCGGTCACCGGCGCACAGGAAGGCCACCAGGGCCAGGACTACTCCGCACCCATCGGCACCGCGATCCATGCCGCCACCGACGGCACCGTCGCCGAAGCCGGCCACGCCACCGGCTTCGGCAACTGGATCATCATCGACACCGTCGTCGACGGACAATCGCTCTCCACTGTCTACGGCCACATGAACGATGACGGCGTCGGCGTCTCTCAGGGCCAGATCGTCGCCGCCGGTGACCCGATCGGCACGGTCGGCAACGCAGGACAATCCACCGGCCCACATCTGCACTTCGAGGTCTGGCCCGGAACCCGATTGGCGCCGGGTTCGAGCCCGGTCGACCCCGTCGGGTGGCTCGCCGGATCCACCGCGCAGTCGCCGCCGGACGCCGTCATCGACGCACTCGCCGCCGCCCCTGCCGCCGGCCCGACCCTGACACCGAAGTCGTCGGCGTCGAGCCGGGACGTGAAACTGGCGGCCGCGGTCAAGCCCGGCTGCGGACAGCCAGTCGGCACCACCGGACTACGCCCCGGGTCGGTACCGGCCGAGTTCGAACCGTGGGTGGTCAAAGCCGGCACCGTGTGCGCCGAAGTCACCGCCCCGCTCGTGGCCGCTCAGCTCAAACAAGAAAGCGGCTTCAACACCGGCGCCCACAACGAACAGTCCGGGGCGGACGGTCCCGCGCAGTTCATGCCCGCCACGTGGGCGACGAAGGCCGTCGACGGCGACGGTGACGGCCGCAAGGACACCCGCAGCATCGCCGACGCGGTGATGAGCCAGGCCGCCTACGACTGCGAACTCGCAGCCATCGCTAAAGACGGCCTCGCCGCCGGGACACTGCGCGGGGATCTGACCGAGCTGTATCTCTCGATGTACAACTGCGGCCCCGGCAACACCCTCGCCGGCGGACAGGTCTGCCAGAACACCGAAACCCTCGACTACATCGCCCTGATCCCGCGCAGCGCCGCCGAAGAGTTCTCCGTCGCCATCGCCGACAACGGTCCGGGACTGGTCCCCGGTGGCCCGTTCGGGCAGAACGTCGTCGCCGCCGCGACGGCATGGCTCGGCACCACATACGCCTGGGGCGGCGGAGACCGCAATGGACCCACCAAAGGAGTCAGCGACGGCGGCGGAGTCGCGGACATGATCGGCGACTTCGACAAGGTCGGCTTCGACTGCTCCGGGCTCGTTCTCTACGCGATCGCGCAGGCCTCCGGCGGCTCGATCCCTCTCCCCCATCAGGACTCGGCGCAGATCGCCGATAGCCGCGGCCGCATCGTCGCCACTCCCGGCGAGCTGGCGCCCGGCGACATCATCCAACCCCACTCCGGCCACATCTTCATCTGGCTCGGAAACAACACCGTCGTCGAGGCCCCGCAGTCCGGCGACGTGGTCAAAGTATCGAACTGGACCCCGCCCACCAGCGGCCTGAGCGCACGGAGATTCGGATGAACACCACACGCACCGCCCTGACAGCACTGGCGCTGAGCGCCGCCGTACTGACCGGCTGCGCGAGCACCGACAGTGCGCCGGACACGAACAACGGCCCGGCGATGCCCGCGCAGCAATGGACACCCGGCGCTGCCGATCCCGGGGCGAGCGAACAGGTCCGGACACCGCCGAGCGCGGCGAAAACGCTTCCCGCCTCCGCAGCAGAGGTGGACCGCAGCGATCCCAGCGCCGTGGCCACCACAGCATTGTCGATCTGGTTCACCTGGAACACTGCCGACGACTCCGGACCCAACGATGCCGCAGCCCGCACCGCGCCGCTGCTCACCGCCGACTACGCCCGCGAGATCACCGCCACCACAGCGCAGTCCAGTCCCGGCGCGCAGTGGCAATCCTGGGCGCAGACCGGGGCGGTACTCGTCCCGGAGATCACCGCCGACGACGAACCCGTTCCCCCGCAGACCGATTCGGCCGCGTACCGCTCCTACCGCGTCGTGCAACGCCTCGATGGAACTGCGGCCGGGCAGTCGATCGTCGCCGTCGTCCTGCGCCGCGGCGCCGGCGGCTGGGAGGTGAGTCGAATTCAGAACAAATGAACTTCTCGCAGCCAGGCTTGCCCACCTCGGAAAGGATCATCCATGTTCGCCGCGTCCACCTCCCCCGCCACCCGTCCCCGTCTGCCCCGGATCATCGGCATAGTTGCCCTCACCGCTGCATTCCTGCTTCTCGCCGGCGGCGTCGCTACAGCGCAGACAATTTCCAATCCCCTCGACGGCGTCAACCCTGATCTGAGTCTGCTCGGTCCCGCGCTGAACTCGACCTGGAAGCGCATCCTCGCCGCCGTCTGGGGCGGATGCATCGCAGTCGCCGGCCTCTACGTCCTCACCTCGGGTCTGAGCCTGAAGAAAGCACGCAAGCGCGGCATGTCGAGTGACCTGAGCGAAGCGACCGACGACTGGAAGATGTCGCTCTACGTCCTCGGCATCGTCGCCGCGGCCTCGCCCATCATCGGCGGCGTCCTGTTCCTTGTCGGTGGCTGAGACCACCATGACCCCACTCGATACCGCCTCGAGCAACCCCACAGATGCGGCCTCGCCGCGAAAGAGAGAACACCCACATGGGCACTGACTACCGCAACGTCGCCGCCGAATCGTCCGGGCCTGACTACGGCCACACGCAACCCGAGCAGGACCAGAATGGGCAGGGCTTCCCCTTCAAGCGTCCATTGATCATCGCGGCCGCCGTACTGACCCTTCTGGTGATCGCCCTTGTCGTTGGATTGGCAGGTAGCGGGGATACGGAGAACTCCGCCGACGCCATCCGCGCCGTGCACGGGCCGAGCACGGTCAACAACGGAGTCCCCAGCGGCTACACCCGCGACGAGCAGGGTGCGTCGACGGCAGCTGTCAACACCATTCAGGCGATCGCGCAGGCGGGCCAGGGACGTATCGACATGGAGGCCGTGCGTGAGTCGATGATCGTTGCCGAACCCGGCCAGACGCTCGGTGCAGCCCTCGACAGCGAAAGCAATCGCGACGAGGACGACGACGTTCTCTCCCTGCTCCCCGGCGCCGTGACCGTCACCTCGTTCACCTCGGACGCTGCCGAGGTGACGATCTGGACGATCGGCGTCGGGCAGTCCGAGATCAACGACACCGGGAAAGTATCAGTCTCGACGACCTACTCGACGACGGACCTCTCTCTTGTCTGGCAGGACGGGGATTGGAAGGCCCGCGATTGGTCGTTCCGTCAGGGACCACGGCCGGAGGACGCGTCGTACCCGGCCGCTGATTCCGCGCTCGGTGGTCAACTGGCCGCCGGGTACTACACCTTCTACATCGACTAGGAGAGAGCATGATTCGTCGTCTCGTTCTCGTTATCGTCGTAGCCGCGTTGGCTGCATTGTTCGGCCCGGCCGCTATCGCTACGGCTGCCCCGGTGCCCGTTCCGGAGCCGGGGGCGGTCGCGGGCCAGCAGTCCGCGACGAGACTGCCTGCCCACTTCCCGGACGATCTGAAGAAGTTCATCGGCGGCACCGAGGAGTTCAAGAGCGGCCCGTGGTTCACGGGGAAGTGCCGAGAACAGGGCGGAGATCTGGGACTGTATATCTCCCAAGCACTCTCGAACGAAAACCGGTTGATGTATTGGACCGCTTCCGATGAGGAGAAGGTCACCATGATCGGCGGTGCCACGTTCGCCGCCGGGGGTCAGAGCCGCGCGATCGACATCGCGGATGAGGCGACGAAAGCTGTTGCCGACGGCGTAGAACCGCAGGAAGGTGCTCTCCCGACAGTGTTCCCGGCTGGGGACACCAGCTTTCACCCACCGGCCGGAACCTGCGCCGGCGATCTGACTCGGTGGGGCACCAAGGAGTGGAGCACCTGGGGATTCGCATGGACTCAGGCCCCCGATGCGGACTCGCTGGCCGCGATCAAGCAACTGCCGGGAGCGGATGCGGTTCCGGACTCTGCGTGGTCCGATGCCTGCGCAGGCGGATCGGGTGACCAGTACTGCATGCACGCCTTCTTCGTCGACTGCGCTAAAGCCAACGCCGAGCGCGACGTGCGTCAATGCCAGGACTGGAACCTTGCGATCGGGCGACTGTTCGCCGGTACCGCCAACTGGATCGACCAGAACACCGGCGCCGCCGACCGGGCGAAAGACACGTTGGGCCGGGTCATCGAATCCACGCCGCAATACAAGGCCGGCAAGGCCTACGTACAGGCCTGGTCCTGGCTCGGCGACAGGGCAGTCGATGTCGCCGACTTCGTCTCCGACCCCTCCACCGTCATCGACGACTGGGTCAACGCCACCAAGTCCAGTGCGCTCTCCACGACCGACGCAGTGCTGCGCGGGTTGAACAGCACCGGGGACTTCGACCCGACCGCCGCGTGGTTCATCACCTGGTACGCGATCTCGACAGGGCTGGGGATCATAGTGATGTCGTTCGCGGTCCTGATCGCAGTGATGCGCTCGAGACACAAAGGCTCCCCTACCGAGCTGGTGAGCAATGTATTCGGCTATCTGCCCGCCGGGATCGTGATGATGCTGTTCTCCCTCACCGGCGCCCAGTTGCTGCTCGAGCTCGCCAAAGCGCTCACCGATGGCATCACCGCGGCCAGCGGGTCCACGGTCACCGAGATGGTCGAAAACATCTACAACACGGTCGGCGAGATCAACTCCGAAACCCTCACCGGCGGCAACGTCGTCGGGCTGATCTTCTTCGGCCTTCTGCTCCTCGGCGCGATGTCGGTGTACCTCGGTCTGCTGATGCACCAGATCGGGCTGCCACTGACCGCCTGCATCGCCGGGATCGGTTACGGCATGTGGGTGCACCCGAGCTGGCGAGTCAAAGCTCTGCGGCCGGTGATGACGTTCGTCGGGATCGTGCTCAGCAAACCGTTGCTGTTCCTGCTGATCTCGATCGTGCTGGCCGGGGCGAACAATGCACTGCTCTCCGGCGGCGGCGGATCCGGCGACCTGACCTCACTCGGCGCGCTCGCACTGATCGGAGCGTCGATGGTCGTCGTCGGATTGGCGCCCTGGGGGCTGCTCAAGTGGGGACCGATCCTGCCCACCAAAGCCGATTCCGAAGGTTTCGGTAGCGGCGGCGGTTCGGTCGCCGGCGGGATGATCGGCGGCGCCGGAAGCTCGGCGCTCTTCCGCGGACGCAGCGGCGGCGGCGGTCGCAGCAGCGGCGGCGGCAGTGGCAGTGGTGTCGGCGGCTCGAACGCGTCCCCGCGTTCGACACCGTCCGGCAGTGGTGTCGAGGCCGCTGGACGAGCACCCCACGCGAAGTCGGGATCCACACCGACCGCAGCTCACTCCGGGCCGGCTGGTCACGGCGGCGGCGGCGCCACAGCGGGCGGCGGGTCGAAGCTGGGAATGGCGACCCGTCTGGGCGGCAAACTTGCCACCGGTTCGGCCTCGATCGCGGCGACCTCGGGGGCGGCCGCGATACCGATCGCGGCACAGACCGCCTCGGCGGCGATGAACAAAGCCAAGTCCAGTGCCGAATCGGCCGCATCCGAATCCGAAGGCAGGTAAGCAATGTCCACCGATACCGTGCACGAGAGCGTGCAGCGGACCTCGATTCTCGGCGGCGAAATCGCCCGCCGCGGGTTGACGGGAATCTCCCCGCCGGTTCTGATCGCCTGGTCCGCGACACTATTCGTGGGCATCGCCGCGTATTTCATCCTCGGCGGCGGCACCCTGACCATCGGATTCATCGCCGCCCTGTATCTCGGGGTGTTCGCTGCGACGTTCGAATTCGGGGATCGCTCCTACGCCTCGGAGAAGCTGCACTCACTGCGCACGTGGTCACGCACTCGCCGCGGTGAGCACCTCTTCCGCCATGGCGGTGATCCGGCGTACGGGGTGGAGGGCCTCGATCCGGGGTGGGAGTACCCGGTGCCGCTGGGGCGGACCGCTCCCCTCGACGTTTCCGGAACCGGCCTGGACGAGATGTTCATCATCCGCACCGCCAACCCGGGCGAACGCGCCTATTACACGGTGGTTCTCTCGGTGCAGGGTCTCGCGGGCGGTCTACGCACCGATGCGGCGTGGGCGAGCACCTCGGAAAAGTTCGGCATGTTCGGTGCCTCTCTGGCACGCAAGTCCTCGCTGATTCGAGGTGTCCAGTTCATTCACCGCTCCATCCCCGCCGATCTGACCAAACACGAGGACTGGGTCGAACACCAGGTGGAAGCTCTCGGCGATATACGCCTGGCCGCGCCGGTCGCCTCCTACGGCAACCTGCTCGACACGATCCGCCCGCACACCGAGGAACACCGGGCGTACGTGGTGCTCAAGTTGCCGCAGACCGAACCGTTCGAAGCTGCAGCCGCCCGCGCTGCCGGCGGCAAGGATGCCCGCTTCGAAGGCGGAATCGCGCAGGTCGTACGCGATGAGACGATGCGTGCGGTCAGCAAACTGATCTCCTCGGGCCTGGGCCGGGTCGAGGTCTTCGGTGAGCAGCGCACCTGCGCGGTCATCCGGGCGTTCGTCGATCCGACCTTCAAGCTCGATCGCCACCAGGGCGCCCGCTGGGAGAACTGCTGGCCCTCCTACATCGGCGGCCGCGAATCCGTGGTCTCCGGACGCTGGCACACCCGCGTCGGGATCATTCCCCCTGCCAGTATCGAACCGGTAGAACTCGGACCGCTGTGGCTCGCGCCGCTGCTCACCGGAGTTGCACCCGATCCCGGCGACGACGAGACCCCGCCGTCGCCGACGATCCGAACCGTCAGCGTCCGTATGGATTTCGTTCCCGATGCCGTCGCACGCGAGGCCGCGAAACAGGACTTCACCCAAGATCAGGCGTCGCAGGAAACCGAGCGGCGTAAAGGCCGAATCGGGGACGGCTCGGCGGATGTGATGGCCACCGCCTCGGGCCGGCGCCGGGGCGATCTGATGCCCGGTTCCGGGCATCACGGCGTCATCTACTCGATGGCCATCGCGGTGACGGGCCGGGGCGAAGACGACCTGGACCGCGCATGCATGCGGGTCAGTGAGGCCTGCGACGAATCGGCGATCAAAACGATCGCCTGGCAGGACGACGATCACGACGTCGCCCTGTTCACCACCCTTCCCTTTGCCCGTGGTCTCGCGGCCACCCGCTACACCAAGTAGCCCAGGAGAACCCGACATGAGCCAGCGCACCGCACACCGGCCCCCCGCCCACACCGCGCAGCCTGACCGCTCCCGCAGCCGCCTGTTCGGCGGCTCCGGCCGCGATCTGCTCGGCGACGGCAACACCGTGATCGACGCCGCCGCGCAGATCCCGCGGAAGGTGGCGCGCCGCAAACCCCCGAAACGGTTCAAGCTCCTCGACCGCTACGGCTGGTACGAGCCGCGCACTGAGGGGGCGTGGACCACCACACGGCAGAGTGAAGCATTGAATCTGGCGATCAGCCGCCGCAACGTCCGCCATCAAGGCCCCGCGACCGGACTCAACCGGATCTCACAGGATTTGGTGATCACCGACCCGTTCGAGCTCTACGGCACCGACATCTCCAACATCAACGTCTGCGTCGTCGGCGACATCGGCAAAGGAAAGTCCTCGCTGATCAAGACCGCGTTCTTCTGGCGGCAGATGATCTTCGGCCGCCAGGTGGTCGCTATCGACAAGAAACGCCAAGGCACCGAAGGGGAATACTCGGTGTTCGCCCGCGCGCTCGGTGTCGAGTCGGTGCGGTTCAAAACCGGCGGCGGAGGCGCGCGGCTGAACCTGCTCGATCCCGCCATCACCACCGGCGGCGAACATGCCGGCGGACTCGACGGCGTCACCCCGGCAGGCCAGGAAGCCCTCGTGCTCGCTGTGCTCGCGGACACGATGGAACGGCCCCTGACGACCTCGGAGAAGAGCGCGGTCGGTCGACAGTTGGAGCTGGTCAATCAGGACGCCGCGCTCTCCGGCCGTGCACCGGTCCTCGAGGACCTCGCCCGCAGGCTTGTCGAGCCGCACGAGAACGATGGCGGCTATTTCGGCGGGCGGTGGGCGGATCGGTCCCTCGAATGGGGCTACGAACCGGGGTTGGCGCTGCTGCGGCTCGTCGACCGCGACCTCAAAGGGCTCGTCGACGCCGAGACCTCCCCGGAGGTGCGAGAGGCGCTCGAGCATCCGTTCGCGCACTTCGACGTCTCGGCCCTGCCGACCGAAGGCCCGGCGCTGCGGGTGGTGATGACGGTCATCAACACCTGGTTGGCGAACCTGCTCGCCGCACGCTCCTCGGTGTCCAAGCAGACCATCCTCATCGTCGAGGAGGGCTGGCACGTCGCCGAAGGCTCCACCGGCGGCGTCTTCCGCTCGAACATGAAACTCTCACGCGGGCTCGGCTTGTCGACGGTATCGGCGTTCCATCACCCCTCCGACATGTCGAAGGACTCCCCCGCCCGCGCGCTGATGCAGGAGGCCGGGATCGTGTTCCTGTTCGCGCAGGAACGCTTCGACGACGCCCGCGAGACCGCGGAGATGTATCACCTGCCGCCTGGATCGGTGGACATCATCATGGGCCTCGGCCAAGGCGAATGCCTGGTCAAGATCGGCTCCGCCGACCCGATCTTGATGGAACACGCCCGCTCCCCCGAAGAGATCACGTTGACCAACACCGACGAAGCCGTCAAAGGGGCACGCCCAGCATGAACCCACCACCGACCCATCCCCCGCGTTACTCGATCCCTGCCGCCGCGGATCGCGAGGCATCAAAGGCACCGATAAGCACTGAGCATGACGCTCTGGTGACCTGGACGGTGCTGATCGCGAAAGCCGCTGCCCTCAAAGGTCTCGACTCCGGCAGCAAACCCGGCGCCCCGAAGAAAGGATTTCGCCGATGACCGCAACACACACCCCGCCGGCGCGGCCCAGCGAGCCGCTCATCGCATCCGAAGTGTGGGTGTTCGGTTCGCTGGCCGCCGGCCTCGTCTTCGCGGTCGCCGGCGGCGGACTGGTGTCCTCGCTCGTCTCAGGCAGGGTACTGGCCATGCCGGGCAACGGGCGCGAGCTGCTGGCGATCTTCGCGGGCCTCGCCGCTCACCCCGGCGATCCGGCGGCGGCGTGGCCGGCCGGCGCGCAGCCAGGATCAGCTTGGGTGACGTGGACCTGCATCCTCGTGCTCGGCGCTCTGTATGCCGCGGTGGGTGTGTGGATCAGCTCCGAGATCGAGGACCACCAGTTCCGGCGCCGGCAAGGCGAACGCGGCTTCGCCACCAGAAAAGACCTGGCCCGCGCCGGTATCGACGAAAAGAGTGTTCGCACAGCGGCAGTCGCCACCCGCGCATCACTGACAGGCACACGGGCATCGACCCTCGACGCCGCCGAGGTAGCGATCGCTCTGGGCGCCAACATCGGCGACCCCGACCGCACGGTCTACCTCAAGCAGAACGACTGCCTGCTCACCGAAGGTGTCACCGGTTCGGGTAAGACCTGGCGCGTGGCCTACCAGCGATGCATGGATGCTCCCGGCCCGTTGGTGGTGACCTCCACAAAAGTGGATCTGATCTCGGCGACCTACGAGCACCGCGACAGCCTCGGCGACGTGTCGATCTTCGATCCGGAGAACATCACCGGATGGCCGTCCCCGATCCGGTGGTCGATCCTCTCCGGCTGCCAAGATCCGGACGTCGCGATCCGCCGCGCACAAGGCTTGGTTTCGGCGATGCCGATGGGAGATACCACCAACGGAGGCTACTGGGAAGACAAAGCCGTCGTCCTGCTGCGCTGCTATCTGCACGCTGCAGCGGTGAGCGGGGCCGGCGTCGAATCGCTGCGTACGTGGGTCAACTCCCGTAAAGGCCGCGATCCGCGCGCGATCCTGGCCCGCTCGATGCCCGGCTGGGGAACCGAACTCGCCCAGATCCTCGACTCCGGATCCGACTCCTCCGACGACATGATCGGCGCAGCGAGCAGGCTTCTCGCGCCCCTCGCTTCCCCGGCGCTGATGCGCGCCATCGACGTTCCGATGAGTGAGTCGTTCGACGTCGAGGATTTCATTCGCTCCGGCGCCGACACTCTGTATCTGGTGTCGAAGGGCAAGGACAACTCCGCAGCACCGTTCATCGCCGCCCTGGCCACCGAGGTGCACTATCTCGCCGACCGGTATTCGCAGACCTTGCCGGGGGGCCGGTTCGATCCGCCGATTCGTTTCGAGCTCGACGAGGTCAACAACGTCGCACCGATTCCGGGGCTGCCGGATCTGATGTCGGACTCGGGTGGGCGCGGGATCACCATTCACGCCTACGCCCACAACGAAGAGCAGAACAAGCTCCGGTGGGGTCCGGTGGCGGGGAAGATGTTCGCCGACAACTCCCCCGCCCGGTTGATCCTTCCCGGCCTCAAAGGAGAGGAATTGCAGTCGATTTCGAGGATGCTCGGCGACCGGTTCGAATGGCAACCCTCCGGCAACAAGCAGAGCGGCCCGAACCTGCGGGAAGTGCCGATCATGACGCCCGCTCAGATCCGTCAGATGGAACCCGATCACGCCTTGTTGATCTACCGCCAAGCACCGCCGATCCTGGTGCACCTGCCGTCGGTGTGGGACGACAAGGACACCCGTGCGGCGGTGCTCCGCTCACAATCGGTGTTCGGCGACATCGCCGGTTCTCGGACCGTCCCGCGCCGCGAACGGGGCTCCGGCGCAATAGTTCTCGACAAGGTCAGTGACGGGACGGAGATCTCGTGACCGCGCCCGCGCAGTCCGAGACCGCCGAGCTTGCACCGTCCCGGTTCACCTGGCGCTATCTCGACTCGGAGCAGTCCCGCCAGCTGTGGGCGGATCTGATCGACTGGACAACCTGGATCCGCGGCCGCTACGAGCTCGACACGAAGATCCCGCCGTGCTGGTACCGGCACAGCCCTGTCGTCGAAGAGCTGACGGCATTGATGGCGGCCTGGACCGACGCCTACTACCGCGGCGACGAATACCGAGACGATCTCACCGCCTGGCACACCCAGTGGTTCTGGCCAGTGATCCACCGACTGCAAGCGGTCACCGATTTCGAGAACTGCACTCACACTCGGTGCGAGCATCGCTCGACCCCGCCGACCACCCTCGACGGTCTCGACGACTTCGTGGCCGCCGACATCGCGGGGAGACCGGCGCCGACACCCGCCGCGCCGGGGCCGGTCACCGACATCAGCGGCGCCGAGGAGGTCCGCAGTATCAGGGCGGAGGATATGGAGATGGCCATCGACGCCGGTCTTGCCGAACCGGTCGACCCCGCCGATCCCGACAGTGCCGTGACGTTCGAGGACATCGACTGGACCTACAACACCCGACTCGGGGCGTGGACACCCGCGACCTAGCGGCCACCAGAAAGCTGCGGGCCGGCACCGACCTCGCTGCTCCCCCCAGGCGTGCATCCCGCCCGGATACGCCAGTGGGGACCAGCAAGTGCACAGACGGTGCCGCCCCGCCGGCCACCGCTCACGCGGCGCAGATCCACCCGCCCGGATTGCACTGACGTGATCGGTGGCCACCAACAGCGAATGCACCAGCCCCGCAGAAAGGCTGGTGCATTCGTTGTTTCTCGGTTTCTACATGGACGGGCGGCGGTGATCGATCATCGTTGGGGGCGCGGTATCGATGCGGTGTTGTCGGCGTACAGCAGCCGCGGCGTCGGGCGGGTGCGGTGTCGATGCCTGCTTTGGTTCGCGGCGGATACCGCGATCGATCGTCTGCGTCCGCGCCGCGATCTCAGCTTGTCGCGGCGGCGCGGCTGCGTGCGACCGGTGTTTTCCCCAGTCGTCAATTCTCGCCCGAGACATATTCGTCGAGAAGTTCTGTTCGAGATCGTAAAGCGTGTCGTGGTTGTCCCACGAGTTGCCGGCGGACCCGTTTTCGAAGGTGGCTCTGGTACCGAGAAGTTCGTTGAGTGCGCGGTTGGCCTGTTCTCCGCCAGGCCACGGTCGGAGCTCGTGAACCCGAACCTGCTGGGTCCAGGAGGCTGATTGCGCGCCGACCAGCTCGTGCGGTGAGCACCCTCGTTGCCTGGTGTCCGCGCGCCGTGCGGCCAAGTCGTCGATCAGAACGCGGTTGTAGTCCTCGAGCACTGCGAGGTGGCTCCCCGCTGTCATCGCTCGCTCAGCGGGCTCGGTGAGTTGCACCGCGGCGGTGTCGCGGCGCATCGCCTCCATCTGGAACACGGCCCCGATGTGGTCGACGTGGAGATCGCCGTAGTGGGCGAGGGTGGCGTCCGCGTACAGGTCGTGACGCATCGACGCTGGCATGGTTGCGCCGTGCTCCCGGAGCAGATCAGCTGCAAGTTCCTCTGGACCCGGTGCGAACTGCCACAGGGCATCGGGTTCCAGATTCGGCCACGCGACGTATCCGTGAAAGGCCGCCTGGCTGAGCTCACCAGGTCCGGGGAAGTCAGGACTACTTCTGTCGACCTCCAGCCTTTCCTCGACGTACTCATAGAGTTCTGGGCCCAGCTGTGCCCGGCTCGTCCATGCGGTCAGAACACGACCATCGGGTAGCGCCGACTCCCGGTACGGTGAATCGATCTGCAAAATGCCGGTGCGTCGGTACTGCAATAGTGAGAGTTCGTACGGGTCGTCTGCGTTGATATTTCGGGCCATTGCCCAGCTCCTCACTCAGAACGAGAACGCGAACCAGTGCTGGCACGCGCACGGCGTGGATCTTCTGGCTGGGTGGTTCTTCTTGCTGGGTGCTGCTTCTGGCGGTGAGGGGTCGTGGGCGGCCGGTGGGTCTAGATCCGCGGACCGCGGTTCGGCCGCCGCGCTTGTTGCTGGCGGAGTTGTTCGCGTCGTTCGGCTTTGCGTTGTTCGGCCGCGCGGCGTTGCTGGGCGGCATGTTGCTCGGCGGCTTCTCTCCGGGCACGATCGGTGGCCACGATCGGATCCGGATGCACCGCTGCGGGATCGGGTGTCGCTGTTGCGCCGTCGCCGGCGCGTGCGGCGGCCGGGGCGCGGGCGGGTAGTTGCTGGACGCGGGCGTTGACGTGATCCCACGCCCGTGATGCGTCGCCGTGTTCGGGTCGATCACCGATGAGGGTGCGGTCGGTGTCGATACCGAACTGCTCCCGGTAGGCACCGACTTGCCCGGCGGTGATCTGCCAGCGCAGGCGGTCCCCGCCGGAGTCGGGGAGCTCGCCCAGATGAGTGGTCCAGCTGGGTTGATCGTCGACGGCCTGTTGACCGAGTTCGCGGGTGCGTTCGGCGATCTCGCTGTAGCGGCGCCTGCTCCAGTCGAGGAGTTCGGGATCGACACCGTCGCGGTCCTGCATGGGCGGCAGAACCCAGCTCGGTGCGCTGTGGTCTCGGGCATCGCGTCCCAGTGGCCACCGTCGTTCGGCCTCGTCGAGGAGCTGGCCGGCTGTGGGTTCGGCGCCGTCCACACCGCGGCGGAGTTCGACGATGCCGGCGCGTGGGTCCTTGCCTGCGCGTTCGGCGTTACGTAGGTGCGCGGCGAGGTCGGGCCATGCGGCGTCGTCGGTGAGGAGTGTCTCGGCGTGCTCGCCGAATTGGCGGCGCATCTCGGGTGCCAGCGTCGCGGACCAGGCAGCCATTTCCTCGGCGCCGTCGTCGATGTGTTTTTCCAGTCGCCAGTGCATCACCGCTGACACCGAGTCGGCGGTGCCGAGTTCACGCTGACCACGCGCGGCGGCGAGGGTAGGGCTGGCATCGAGGCCGAGTTGCTCGGTGCGCCGGTACTGGCGGACGAACGAATCCCATTCGGCTTCGCCGATCATCTTTTCCGCGAGAGCGGTGCCCATCTGGTCTCGGACGATCGCTTCGATGCGGTGCGCGTCGATGAGTTCGCTCGCGTAGTCGTAGCCGCCGACGTTGTAGTCGAGCTTGCGGTGCGCGACCGCCGCGTCCTGTTGCTGTTCGGTGGCCGAGACGTCGGCGCCGTCGCGGCCGATGATGGTGCGGACCACTTCGTCGGCGATCTTCTTGTCCGGGTGCACGTGGATCAGGTGCGGGTCGACGATGCGGTCGATCGGGACGTAGAGGTTGTTGCCGGTGCGACCTCGGGTCAGTCCGACGTAGAGGCTTTGGCGGTTCATGGTGTCGTCGACGAGGACGTGGGCGGTGTCGACGGTCATGCCCTGGGAGCGGTGGATGGTGGCGGCGTAGCCGAGTTCGCAGTACTGCTCGACGTAGCCGGCGGGCAGGCGAATGCGGCCACCATGATCGACGTGGCGTACCGACAGTGAACCGTCGTGGTGAGCAGTATCGACCGTCCACAGGTCCCCGTTGCGGACGCGTTCACCCCGGGTGCCGACCGGTCGCAGCGTGTTGTCGTTGCGGCGGGTGACGATTCGGTCGCCGGCGCTGGCGCGCAGGCCATCGGAGAGATCGTTTCCACCGCGCCCGACGAGTCCTTTGGCGAGGCGGTCGGTTCGGGCGCGGTCGTTGAGGTCGCGGACTGTGGTGTTGCTGCTGGCAATCATCAATGACGTCTGGTCTGTGTCCGCATCGGCGGACCAGGCGGTGAAAACTTTTTCGGCGAGATCGTCGGCCATGCCGTGTTGCACGCGGTCCTTGGCGGCGTACCACGCTGCAACGGAGGTGTCCCCCTCTCGCAGCCGCAGTGAGATGTCGGCTTCTTCTTTGTTCTGAAACCGGTGCACGTCGACGAGTTCCGGGGCCGAGCTGGTGCGCGCGATCAAGCGCAGTGCTCCGCCGGTGTCGACGGCCGCGAGCTGCTGAGGGTCGCCGAGGAGCCGAATGATCGCGCCGTGTCGGGCCGCGGCGCGGGTGAGACGGTCCAAGTCGTGAGTGGAGGCCATTCCAGCTTCGTCGACGAGGATCATCGCGCCCGCTGTGATGCCGGTGTCGAGTCCGTTGTCGTGGCGGGTGAGGACATCGGCGATGGTGCGTCCGGTGACGCCGAGTTCGCCGCCGAGGACGCCGGCCGCTTTCGCGGACGGGCCGAGGGCGATGACGTCGTATCCGGTTCCGCGCCAGGCGTCGACGACGACGCGCATGGCGGTGGTCTTGCCGGTGCCGGCAGGTCCGACGCCGGCGGCGATGATGTTTCCGGAGAACAGGAAGTGCTCGACGAGTGCTTTCTTGTCGGCGCCGAGTTCCCAGCCTTTGCGTTGGGTGTGCGCGGCGAGTCCCGCGTGGTAGACGTGCGTGTTCGCGATGACTGCGGTGGGCGTGTGGGCTGCAGCCACGAGCCGGTGTTCGGCGTCGAGGATGGCGGCGCTGGTGTAGGTCTCGTTGCCGTGCACGGTCAGGACCGAGGCACCGTCGCTGCGTTGCAGCGCGGCCGGGGCGGCGTCGACCTGCCGGGTGAGGCGGATCGAGTGTCCACCGAGGGCCGACTCGGTGACGCGTTCGGCGACGCTCTCTCGCTGGTCTGCGGTGGTGAACACCAGTGTCCGCATTTGGCGTTGCACTTCGGCCTGGACATGCCAGCGGTTCCAGCTCGAACGCTGCCGGGAGACTCGGGCGATGACCCGATGTGCCAGTTCGTCGTGGTCGATGTCCGAACCGTCGGTGGTGCGGATGCTGTGCCCGGCACTGTCGCCGAGCGCGGCGCGCAGGCGGCGTGTGCCCACGACGTCGATGGCTCGCTCTCGCCATTCCGTGCGTTGCGCGCCGAGCGCTTTGGGCGGCGCTTTGTCTTCGCGGGTTTCCAGCGTCGCTTTGTCCGCCAACCGCATTTGGATGGCGGTCGAGGGGTCTTTGCCGTGCGTCCTGCGATACTCGCCGACGAGCTGTTCGAGCCGCCGCTCGATCGCGTCGCGGCGCGAGAACTCGCGCAGCAATTCGGCCGGAATCCCGTCGATCTCGCGAACCGGTCTCTTGTCGATACCGGTGCCGGGGCGGTCGTGGAATACCGCCCCGACTTCGCGGGTGACGTACTCCTCGATGAGGGTGTTGTAGCGCTCGGAGGCAGCGACAGCAAGCTTGTGCAGAACGCGCCCGTCGAGGCTGCGCCACTTGCCATCTACGCCTTGAACCTTGGTGGAAATCGCGACGTGGGTGTGCAGGTTCGGGTCGCCGTTGCGGTTGTCCCGGTGATCGAACCGCGTGTACATCAGCCCGGTCGATTCGATCTGTCCGACGCCCGCTTTGCCGACACGGGTATAGGACGCATTGTTTTCGACCCAACCGATGGCGTCGGTGACCGCAGCATTGTGGGCCCGTTCGATCGCCAGGCTGGTCTTCTCGTCGCCGAGGCCCCAGAGCACCGACACAGATTTCTGGGGGGTGAACACGCAGTCGTAGCCGGCGACGGGCTGGCGTTCGCGTCGTTGTTGGGAGGCGATGTAGCGAAGCAGCTCTGCTTCGCTCGCCGGGGATCGCCCGACCTCACGGTGAAATTCATCCGCGCCCACTTGGTAACGGATCTGCAGGCACTCGCTCGCGCTGACTGTCTTCCCTGTCGCCTTGCGTTGCCGCTCGATCTCACCCCGTGTGCGCTTCATCAAAGGAACCTCGTTACGAAAGCTCGCGAACTTACGGCCGAGCCGGACCTCGTCGACCGCCCCCTGCGCGGTGGCTCCGTTCGCAACCGACTCGTTGATTAAAGCGTCGGCTTCGGGGTGTAAGCCCTCTCCGAACAGAGCTTTCATCTGATCCTCTCGCACCTCGCCTGACACCCCGAGTTCGTCGGCCGCCCGGCCACCCCACTGACCCGGCGGTGTGCCTTCAGCCGTGTAGTAGTCGGTCAGATTTTGACTGCGTTGCCGCGCAGCGTCACCAGTTGCCACCTCACGTGTGAGATAGGTGTAGCCGTCTCCCGCGTGCAGAGCGTGGACGGTCATCATGCTGCCACCTTAAAGGCTATGCGCCCCATAGTCACTAGTAGTGCAAGAGGTGTGTGGAGTTTGGTTCGTGAAATTGAGCGTCGGCGAAATGTTGTCGGATCGTGACTGTCGCAGCGAAATGGGACTGCGGGAACTGCCATGGACTGAGGGGGACGAAAGCTGTTCGCAAATAATGGTTTTGCGGTGTTGCGGTGGGTGAAAACTCCTTGCCGTTTCTGCTTTCGGACGTACCCTGGCGCCATGGACCACCACACGAGATCGCCATCGAGCGCGCGGGACCGAGCACGAAAAGCGAATGCTCAGCGATTAGCGGATGCGCGGGCGCGCCTGAAGAAACAGGAAGACGACTTGGTGGCGTATTTCGATGCCACCCGAGACGAGGACAAGATCGAGGACGACCTCGCCGAGAAGATCGCGAAGCTTCACCGCGCCGCGCAGACGAAGCTGCAAGACGCGAGGAGCCGCCGGGTGGCGGCGTTAGCGTCGCTCAAAGACTGGGGCGAAACCTACAACGCCATAGCATCGTTGGTGGATCTCCCTGTTGCCGAGGCGACCAAGCTGATTCGATCGATCAGATCGGCTCAATCTCCCACCGCCGGGAACGATCTCGCCGCGTCGGAGTCCGAGGCAGATACCGGAGCGCGCGGTTCAGTCACCAGCCCAGATCCGGGACGCCCAGCCGATTCGAGGGCCGGCGATGCGCGCAGATCCGACAGGGACGTTGCGTAGCGTGGGCAAAGCACGACCCGTCCGCGAGTGACGTAGGAATCGAATGCAACACACACTGGCAGTGCAAGATCCAGTCATGCGGGACTTCCATCCGCCGTGTGGTCTCATCCCGTCGGTTGGGATGTTTGGCGACGGCCATGCCGACTGCCTGTGACAATCGTGCAGCAACATTCGCGCGCAATCTCCGAAAGTGTTCGAGCGACCTTGTCGGACCCCCAGAGTTCACTGCACAGTGAAGCTAACTCAACGGAGGTAGATCACATGATCGGACTGATCGTCGTCGCCGTCGTGTTCACCGCAGCGTTGGCTCATGCAGGGGCATCGGAATCGGGATGGCATTTCGCACCGTTGCGTGCAACCAGACTTGTCGTCATGTGGTCGTTCAAACTCGTCGTGGCACTCGTCGCTCTCACACTGGCTCTCGTGTTCGGCGTTGCGTCGAGTGCGTTGCGCAGCTCGTTCTAAGGCCCGACGGTCTCCGGGGCGATCTTCGATGGGTGAGCCGCTGTGCACCGGTTGTTCGATCGCGCGTCCCGTGGTGATGTGGCGCCAACATCACACGACAACTGTGTGCGACTGCTGCACGCAGTACACGGGTGCGCTCATAGGCCGCAGGCAACTCGGCACCACGCCGGTGCTGCGTTGCCTGCGGGTTGTACTCACATCAGCAGTGGCTGCGCCCACTCGTAGACCCAGCGCGGAAGTTGCGGGCACCACGTTGTACCGGCAGCGAATCGCCCGTCGAGGCATCGCGCTGCGTCCGGGGGCACAGCGGACACCACGCGGCTAGCGGCCACGCGGGCCGCGACCACCATTCCGCCGTTGTGACGTACACGTATAGCGGTCGTCTCAATCACCCGACTGCTGGAATACCCGGCGGTGAGTCGGTGACAGTCCCACCAGACGTCATTGGTTTCGCCGAAGAAGTAGTCGAGTGTCTCGGAGAAGTTCGGGCCGAACAGTGCGCCGCGATCGGTGTCGATCCGGATGTGCATGACAGTGTCCTTCTGTGAAATGGGTTCAGAACAGCGGCAGCTGATCGCGATGCGCCTGTTCGTCGAGGAATGTGCGGTAGCGGGCGACGAGGATTCGAGCGGCAGGGTCTGCGTAGCCGGCTGCAACAGCGGCGTCATGCAATGACCGGCCGGCCTGCATGTCGGAATCGAGTGTTTGGCCGGCAGCCAGGTCGTCGATGACATCCGGTTCGAGCCCCTCGGCTACCTCCTCGGTGAGCCGCAGAGTCGCTGCGGAGGTGAGGGGCGGTCGGTCGGCCCTCATAGCGTCGTACCGGTTCGAAAGGCGTCGATGCGGTTCATTGCGTCGCGCTGCGCCCGCCCGATCTCGACGAGGCGCTCGAACAGTTGCTCCTCCGGCGCTTCCTCAGCCATCTGAGTGATCGCGAGACCGGCATCGTGGAAGCTGCGGCGATAAGCCTCCGACAGGACCATCCCGGCGTAGTCACTTGCCGACGCACCGCACGCATTGGCGGTCGTGACGTTTGTCAGTGCCCGCCGCAGTAACGCGCCCTTGTGACCGCTCGATCCCGAACGAACGAGCACGCTCAGCACGCTCGCCGGGTCGTGAGGCGCTGACGCGAGGATCAAGTCCTGCGCAACGCCGTAGAGCTGGCGGTAGGCGGGTTCAAGGAAGTCGTTCGCCTGCAATGCCGCTGCGATGCGGCGATTCTCGACCGTGTCATTCGACCACATCAACGCGCACACAGCCAGGGCCTCGGGTGCAGTCTCAGGATTGTCGGTCAAATCTTCGACAAGTTCCTCAGCGGAATTTTCGGACGGCTCGAAGGACACTGCATGCAGAGCGGTCACGTCGGCCCACTCCTTTCGATATTGATGGGGACGATGACTCGGTTTCGTTGACGTGCAACTGTTTTGAATTTCTCATTGGCGCCGTAATTCTTACTGTATCGCCGGGTTCAGTATTTGGATATACCTACATTCACGGGATACCGCGGTGGACCTTAATGGACTGTGGATCAACACTTTTAGTTAATTTTTGCTATCGAGCTGAATGGATTTTCCTTCAGTGCGACACACGCCTTACATGTTTGGGAAATGCAGCCTTTACGGATGGCTCTGTGCCGTCTCGATTCAGCCCGCTACGATTGCGGCCGTGACGCGATCGATCATCGAACAGCAACTGTCCGATTCTCTGGAGATTTCGGAGGATCGTCTGCCCGGCGGAACGGGAGGCTGGTTCGGACGTGCCCCGGCGGGGGCGTCCAGCCTGGTCGATCTGATTTTTGTGCGTTTGGCACTGCCGGACTGATTCCGGTGCGGATCGCTCCTCAGCAGGCGGTGAGTCGCTGCGCACCAGCGGGCGCGCACTTGTCTGCACCCGCCCGCTGGTAGCCACTCATTCATCCGGGCAGTCGAGCGCCTGTCGATTCCTCGACGACGTCCGCGTCCGGGATGAGCTCGCGCAGTCCTCGGGTTCGAACCCTGCTCGTAGCGCTCGATCCAGCAAGACCGTGAACGATGGCACCGTCTCCCCCGCTGTCCCGGCAGCATTCTGGGCAGCATCGAATGCTATTCCCGCCGAAGCACCGTCACCTCCCAGGTAAGCGAAGTATCCGGCAATCGTCAGCGCTTGAGCGCGTGCAGTTCCTCGCAAGCCTCGCGCGACGTGCGTCATGACATCGAGTGCCGACTCCTCGCCGTAGACCGCCAGCCGCAAGTACGCGTCCCGAACGTCGAGCGGGGATCCGCTGAGGGTGATTCCGACGCGCGCGGACACGTCGTCGCTGGGGATCTCCCGCGCGTAGACCGTCGCTGCTAGTTCTTCGAAGGTCACTGCGAGGAAGTCGTCTCCGAGCCGGACCGCTGCCTGCAGCCCGACCGATTCGGGAATCTCCGTTCCTTCGGCAAATCGGTGTACCAGTGCGTCTCGCGTGGACTCGATGACGCGTCCCGACAGTACCTGCGCTGCAGCGACTTCGCTGATGGTCGGGTCCGGGATCGTACCTACGTGGCCGGTCCCCAGGTCGCTGAAGAGTGCACCGGCTATCACTTCGAATGTATGCAGCGCGGCGTGGACATCGATTCCGACCTGTGTGAGATGTTGGCTGATTGCGTCGACTCCGTCGAGCGCCTGAACCGTCGCGCTGGGTTCGGCAACTGCGATCACGATCGCGGAGTCCGCGTGCTGGCGTGATGCCGCGGCGGCGATATCGGCGGCGGATGTCTGACCGCCGGCCGAGTCTGACCGAATTACTGCTCGCACTAGTGCCTTTCGTGCGGTGTCGCTGGCCAGCAAGATGACAACGATCGAATTGTGCGGGGTGAAGCCGATCATTGCAGGTAATGCGGCGACGATGCTTGCTGCGGAGCTGATGTATACGCGGGATGTGGTGGGGTCGCTCATGGTCCGTGCCTTTCATCGATGATGTGGTGGGATCGCCCGCGGAATCAGGAAATGCCGGCGAGTTGTGCGTCGTCGATCTGCTGTTCGGTGGCTCCGAGCTCTCGCGCTTCGGTGTCCCAGGCTGCGAGCGTCTGGCAAAGGTCGGTGACGTCGATGGTGAGTCCGCTGCACATTGCTGCGTCGAGGCGACTGATGGCCTGCGTGATCTGTGCGAGTGCTCGGTCCAAACGATCGATGTTGCTCATGGCGACCCTTCCTGCTCAAACGGTGACCGGACCTTCGCCCTGCCAATTTCTTTCGCCTCATCTGGCGTAAGAAGAGAAGGCCGCCGACGTGCCCGACGGTGCAACTGCTGGACCGGAAAGTCTCAGCCGAAGGCGCTTTGAGAGTTTTGGGGCCTTGTGCCGGCGTCAGCCGCCAGTGGTTGCGGCGGCGGGCACGGCGGAGGCAAGCTCGCCTGTAGCCAGATGCGCCGAAAGAAATTTGCTCTTCACTAGCGCGGAGCGAAGCGCAGCTCAATGCATGGGGACGCCCCAGGGACGGCTTGCACCACGACAGACCGAATCGACACGAGTACGTCCAGCACATAAAGCCACCTCTGAAGCAGCATTGGAAATGTGCGGTATTCCCTGCATTCGTAACGGCCGTGAAGCTCTCGTACTGCGCAGCACCTGCCGATTTAGAGCAAGCGGCGAGGTCGGCAGTCGTCCGCTCCGTTTTATGGCGAGCCTTCAGCTCGTGTTCGCAGTCCTTCAGGAGGATGCCCGTCCAGGGGGACAATGAGTAGATGAGCAAGCGCAAGCACCCCGGCATCGTGATCAGGTCGTGTGAGATCACCGAGGACGGTACGAGGCGCGAGGTACCCACACCACAGCTACCGTCGGAACCACCTTCCCCACGAACGAGCGAACACACACTCGGAACGGTCCAAGACTGGCACCCAGAGGAAGGGTCGGGAGTTATCGCCTCTGATCGCACGCCCGGCGGTTGCTGGGTCCACTATTCCGACGTTGCAGGCAGAGGCTTCCGAACCTTGACCGCCGGACAGGACGTCGCCCTCGAGTTCGAAGATCTCGGGGCGAAGTACCCAGGCGGCAACCAAGACGGTTACCGATACCGCGCGATTTCCGTAACGGGAAAGTAGGGCTCCCGTTGGCCGCCCCCACGCTGTCCGCGTGATTCTTGAACTCATTCCTGGCCGAAATGCATCTGATCATGCTGAGGCTGAGCAGGACTCGGGCCGTATGGCGTCATGGGGGGCAGTTTTCTCGAGCGATCTGCACAACCAGTCACCCAGACGTTTGACTGCGCGCCCGCACTTCCTCAGGACTGCGGCCGTCCGACTCCACCGTCGGCCCATCGTGGTCCAGGACTGAATGCAACTTTGATGCGTCGAACGCCACTTCTCAGTCGGCGACGCCGAAGGGCTGAAGGCTCCAGCACTGGTAACGACATTACTGAGGCGCCACCGGTACCCTTTCGACTGGCGGATGTGCAGTATTCGAAACGTGCAGTATTTCTCGCCAGGGTGTCGTGCGCGATTAGTCGAAGGTCCACGCTGATTGCGTACGATGTAATCGGCAGTCCGCGCCGGAAGTACGAACGGCTAGAGTGCGCCAGGGTAAGTCGGCGGAAGTGTGCGAGACGACGAAATCGAATATCGTCAGAACCGGGATGGTCCGATCGTTGGATGAAAGCCGGCTGGCACATGCTGGACCATTCGCAGATCCACAGGTGAGCGAGGTGGTGAACTGCCGGTTTCGCACCGTCTTCGAGGCGAACATCAACCGCGGCGTTACCACCGATGGCCCACCACGACGGCCGATCGGAGTCGCCGGGCGTCACCTCTGCGAGACCGACAATCGCGATTGTCAATGCGTTCGCCCCACGCTCCCGATCGTGGATCGGAGGCCCAGTGCAGGCGGTCTGATCGCAGGACACAGAATTTGCCGTCGTCCCGCACCTGCGCGACCACTCCTGACAATTTCAGCTCAAGTCGCGCCACATCCTCCACGAGGGGATCGTCCCACGGAACTTCTCCGTAAATTAGCGAAGACGACTGTCGAATGGCTGTCTTAGCCCCAATACCGTTTACTTACGGAGACGGTAAGGACTGTGCAGCGAGGACACGAGGACGGTGGTCGATGCGTGGTGCGTCTCGATGGTGTGGGTGTTTGACGTGAAATACGGACATCTTCCGTTTGACGACGCGAGGGTTTGCTCGTTGGGTTCGGGTGGGCAGTAGTTCGCGGACGACTTCTGCGGTGACGCGGCGATGTGCGTCGGTGTGGTTGTCAGGGGGAAAAACCCGGGTGGCTCGTCGTGCTGCGGCGAGCGGCCCTTAGGGTCCGGGTGAACGAAAGCCGGTCTGGATCCCGCCCAGAACCGCTTGCTATGGAATGCATTACAGATCTGATGGCGTAGTGCACGCAGAGATGTCCGTAGACTTCTCGGAGGACGCCGTCGCAGGTTTTCGATCGTAGGACCACCCTTGGCCCGCGCTGGTGGGTTTTCGCTCGTCGAACGCGGTCTCGATTTCCCATCGCTGGGCATACAGTTCGGCGACCTCGTCAGCGGGTTCGTCCTGCGGGTCGGTGATCGTGGTCAGCAGGCAGTAGGTGCGCTGCTCGACGTCGTTGATCGCAGTGTCGGTGCTCGTATCGGGATCGGTGGTGTCGAGGGTGTATTCGATGACGCGGACCGCGACACCGTCGCGGTCGTTGCGGCGCGCGGTCGTACCAGGATAGATGTGTGAGGCGAAAGATCCATCGGCGTAGCGTGTCTCGACGGGCAGTATCGCGTTCGACTTCATTCGCCACACCAGATCGGCTCCGGTCCCGGCGCATCGATTCCATAGGGAGTAGCTGAAGAAGCCCCGGTCGGCCAGCACCAGCATCCCGGCTGTCATCGATGTGGTCACCGACTCGGTGAGGGTCTGCTCGCCCTGCTTGTACGTCCCCACTGCCACGTCGATGATCGCGTGGGAGCCGCACTCGGCCAGGCCCAGGACGCGAACCTGCGGGAATGCTCCACCACGTCCACCGCCACGCGAGGACGGTGGCCGACCGAAATACTCGACATTCACGGCGGTGTCGGGTATATCCAAGGTCAACCCGTCAATACTGGTCAGCTGCCATTGACGATAGAAATCGCCTGCGACATTGCGATCGGCCAACGGTTGAGCAACCCGGGCGTACAACACCTTCAGCGCCTCGGACCCCAATCGTTTGCGAGCCTGAAACAGTGCCGCTTTCGTCGGAACTGTCCACTGGTGCGACCAGCCCGACGCCCACTCGAGACCTGCAACCAACTTGCGGATCACCTCCTCGTACGAATCGGAGGAGAATAATCCCAGTGCCAGAACGTAATACACCACAACTCGCGCCGGCAACAATCGTGACCGCTGCTCCACACGACCGCACTCAACCAACACCTCGTCGACTACTTCCGGTGGAAACACCCGCGTCAACACACCCAAGGAAATGTGATCCGTCAACCGCTGAGAATCATCCGGTTTCACCCATCCCACACGTGGCATGAATTGAGAATAACATCCATGTCATTCTAAGTAAACGGTATTGGGTCTTATCTGGCCTCTACTCCGATCGCATCGGGCGGCGCAAGTTCATTATGACCTCATGTGCGCTGGCGATCGTCTGGGCCTTGGTGCTGTTCCCCATTCTCGATACCGGGTCGAAGCTCGCATTCGGACTGGGGGTTGTAGGAACGTTGCTGATCATGGGAATTGCGTACGGCCCAACGGGCGCATTGCTTCCCGAGCTGCTCGCAACGCGCCACCGGTACACCGGCGCCGGGCTCGCATACAACCTCTCAGCCATTCTCGGTGGAGCGATACCGCCCTTGGCGGCGGCACCATTGACAGACGCGTTCGGATCCATCGCCATCGGTGTCATGCTGTCCGCATTGGCAGTGCTCAGCCTCGTTTGCACGATCAAACTGTCGGAATCAAAGGATCATGCTATGTGATGGGCACTGTCACGTTGTTGAAGTCGGCAAACTGGCAGAATCCATGGCGTGACCACCCCGATGCCGTCGTACAAGGGCCACCGCTACCCGGTCGAGATCATCAAACCACTGCGTGTGGTTGTACTTCCGGTTCCCGCTCAGCTTCCGCGAAGTCGAGGAGATGATGCTGCAACGCGGTGTCATGGTCAGCTACGAGGCGATCCGGCGGTGGTGCGCCAAGTTCGGGCAGGCCTACGCCAACGAGCTGCGCCGCCGACGCCCACAATCCGGTGACAAATGGCACCTCGACGAGGTGTTCATCCGAATCAATGGCCGCCAGCATTATCTGTGGCGCGCGGTCGACCAGCATAGCAACGTGCTCGATGTGCTGGTCCAGTCCCGACGAAATGGCAACGCCGCCAAGCGATTCTTCCGTAAGCTGCTCAAGGGTTTGGGGTATGTGCCGCGGGTGATCGTCACCGACAAGCTCGGCAGCTACCAGGTCGCGCACCGCGAACTGCTGGCCTCGGTCGAGCATCGCCGATCGAAATACTTGAACAACCGGGCCGAGAACTCGCACCAACCCACCAGGCAGCGAGAACATGCGATGAAACGGTTCACCTCGGTCGGGCACGCGCAACGCTTCCTGTCCGCCTTCTCGGGCATTTCGCCGCATTTCCGACCCGGCCGACACCGCCTCTCGGCATCCGAATGGTATACCGAGATCGCCGACCGTTTCACGATCTGGCAGGAACTCACGACGACCGACGCCGCCTGAAAGTAAACAGCCCGGCGGTGTCCTGTAACAGCCTGCCCCAAACAGGCTTCGCTGCTACGCTTTTCGACTAATGTGACAGTGCCTCCAGCAGGCTGATCGGTGACATGCCCCCAGCGTGGCGGAACCACCGAGGCCCGACCGGCCACGACACGCCGACCGCCAAGGATGCCTCCGCAGTTGTCATCCCCGTCGCGATCAATCGCCAGAACTGACGTTGCACCGCCCGCGAGGGCTCCGGCCGCCCGGGCGAACGCATCGCTGGCCGAAGCGCACGATCAGCACGCCACTGCCGACGAGCCCCCTCTGGAACATCGCTGGCCTTCTTGCTCCAGTCTGCCGTAGCCACGTCGCACACCTCCGAGATCAGGGTGTTGCGACGACCAGTTGAATCCGCCTTACACCCCGTGATCGGAATGTACGATCGTCCCAACCGAGCCGCGTTGCGCCACAGCATTGGTCAATGCGGACACCGCCAACGAGGCCTTCATTCGGGAGTCGATCGAGTAGCCGACGATCCTGCTGGACCACACATCTTTGATGGCGCAGAGGTAGAGCTTGCCTTCGTCGGCGCGGTGTTCGGTGATGACGGTGAGCCACAGCGTGTCCGCGGCCTCTGCGGTGAACTGACGGTCGACGAGGTCGTCGTGGCCGGGCGGACCGGCCCTTCCGGTATCCACCGGTGTGTTGTCGATCGGGGAATGAGGACGTAGTCGCCGGTTCAACCGGTCACCGCGCTGAACACCGTTTCCACGACCGCAGAGCCGGATTCGATATACACCATCTCGTCGCCGATCGAGTTTCGATACAGCGGTGATACCTTTTCGGCGACGACGTAGGAGATTCGCACGTCAGGGTTACCGAGAATCAACCGGCGTCCGGTCACGACATCTGTTCCGGCAACGACGTCGTTTGGGAACAGGTTGTGCAACAACAGATGTCGCGGAATCAACGGGTGATTCGGGGTCGTGCTCTGATCGGGAAGGTCCCACACGGATGCGTCGACGATGGCCGCGGGAATGTGTCGGTGATACAGAAGCGAGGAATCGGAGGAGAATCCTTCCTCACCCATCAGTTCCTCGAAGTACAGCGACCCATTTGGTGCGCGGTGCTGGGTGTGCCGTTTCGGTGGAACGGCACCGAGTTGCCGGTAATATGCCACGTGAAGTCCGCTTTCTCAGGAGGTGATGTGATGGTGTTATTCGCTCACCGAATGGTCGACAGATCGACACCCTTGGTCTCACGACTGAGCACCAGTGCCGTCAAGGTCACCGCGATGGTGATCAAAAGATACGCGACGACGGATCCGACACCGTATCTGTCGTTGAGCCAGACTGCGATCAGCGGTGCGGGCGCTCCGGCGATGATCGACGATCCCTGGAACACGAGCGAGGCGCCCGCGTAACGATGACTTGTCGGAAAGAGCTCCGCGATGAACGCCGCTTCGGGTCCGCCGAGCATCCCGTGCAGGAGCGTTCCGACGCACACACCGAGATAGAGAAGCGGAAGACTTTCGAAGTGCATCAGCCAGAAAAAGATCGGCGCCCAGATCGCAAGTCCTACAGCAGGCACGATCATGGCAACTCTGCGGCCGACGCGATCGGACCACGCGCCTCCGCCCAGCATTCCGATGAACTGCAGAATCGAACCGAAGGTCACGGCAAGAATGATTTCTCCGCGGCCGAAGTCGAGGGTTTGCGTTCCATAGGCAATCACGAAGATGGTGTAGAGGTAGAACGCCACGTTCTCACCGAGACGGACACCGACGCCGGTCAGCACGGCACGCGGGTTCACCAGTGCTGCTGCGATACTGGAGCCATGCGCCACTGGGGTTTCCGGATTCACCGCCGTACGCTCGGCCTTCGCGCGCGCTGCAAGGAAGACCGGTGATTCCTCGACACCGCGCCTGATCCAGAATCCGATGATCAGCAGCGGAATTGCGAAGAGGAACGCCAGACGCCAACCCCAACTGTCGAATTGGGCATCCGGCAGGAAAAAGATGAGCAGGGACACGAGTACGGTGGCCAGGACCGTACCCGCGGGTGCACCGGCCTGCGGCCAGGACGCCCAGAACCCACGTCGCTTGGCTTCGCCGTGTTCGCTCACCAAGAGGACGGCAGCACCGAATTCACCGCCGAGCGCGAAGCCCTGGATCAACCGAAGGACCAGCAGCGACACGGTGGCCCAGATCCCGATCTGCCCGTACGTGGGTAGAAGGCCGATCGCGGCGGTGGACGCACCTAGCAGAAGGAACGTCACGACCAGCATCGGTTTGCGTCCGAACCTGTCACCTAGATGCCCGAACAGCACACCGCCGAGCGGGCGGGCCACGAAGCCGAGCCCCTGAGTTGCCAATGCCAACAACAGCTTCACGGTTCCGTCGGAGCCGGGAAAGAACAACGGGCCCAACACGGTCGCCGCGAGGATTCCGTAGATCGCAAAGTCGTACCACTCGAGGACGGCGCCGGCCATGCCGCCGGCGAGCACCCGCCTGAAGCCACGATCACGCGACGTTCCCTTTGCGACCGGTGCCACCGTCGCTGGTCCTGATATCGATTCCACGATGTTTCCTTCGAAGCCCTTGGATCAGGACCCTCGGACCCTGATGTGTCAGTTTACTTTTAACGCACACATTGTTCGTTCTACGCACAACAAAGGTAACCCGAATCACTACGAAGAACAAGCAGTTCACACAAAAAAACCGTCGACACCATGGGTCGACGGTAGGCGGCGGCGAGGCTTTACGCGGACAGCAGGTCGCCTATTTTGCGCGCCGCCGAGACCACCGCGGTGGCGGCCGCTCCGGTGTCGAGGCCATCGATCGCTACCACACCGACGCTGAACTGCACGCTCGATGCGACGTGAGGGCCTGCCGCGAGTTGCACGCCCGCCGCCACTCCCACCGTCCCGCGTTCGATCTGACCACGAGTGACGATGTACCCGTCGACGCGCGCCTGCTTCACCGAATCCGGCTCGCCTCGCTCGGGCGGCCGCAGAGCGAGGATCGCGATCCCGGTCGCCCCCTGAGTAAGCGGATGTCGGTTGCCCACGCGGTACCCGACTCGAATGATGCTGGTGGGCGGATCGGCAACTGCCATCACTACGCACTCGCTTCCTTGCGCTGTGGAGAGGAAAGCACTCGAACGTGTTGTTTCGGCCAGAGTCTGCAGGATTGGTGCGGCGCCACCGTAGAGTTGAGGAGCAAAATGCGCGGCCAACACCGCCGTCGCGGCGCCGAGCCTGATTCGGCCGTCGTCCAAGCGTGCAACGAACGACCGCTCTTCGAGAGTCGTCACGATTCGGTAGCAAATCGCGCGGTGAACGTCGAGCTCTTTCGCAAGGTCCGCGACCGACATTCCATCCGCCGACATTGCGATCAGTTCGAGTGCGCGCAGCCCACGATCCAGAGTCTGCAAGGTACTCATGGGCGACTCCAAACAGTTTGGGTGTATTTGCACACCCTACTGACCGCGGACCGCGTCACACCCACCCGCGCGGCGTGAACTGCAATTCCAGCCTCCTCGAGCGCTTGAAAACGGGCCATATGTCTTGGGCTTCTGGTGGCTGTCCTCACGCGACCTCATTGGCAGTGCAGAGTTCCGTGTGCATCGACAGAAGACACGTGGCTGATGCTTACCGACGATCGTTTGGATGACTGCGGCGTGTCTGAAGTTGTCACGCTCTCCCGAGAATCTCGTCGAATACCGTTCCCATTGGCAAAGTCCCGTATTGATGCCCACGATCCTGCCCGAGGCGCCCGGCGATGAACGCATCCGCTGACGCGGGGGGTGCATAGCGAACCATCAGCGACGCTTGTAACGCGAGTGCCATCGCTTCGGCCAGGGCGCGGGCGCCGAGCTGAGAATCCGCGGGGGGAGTCGCGGCAAGTTCTCTCACCTGCTGGCGAACCCGGTTCAGATGCTGATCAAGAACTGGATTATTGCCGCGGACAAGGTTTACCTCGTGGTCGAAGGCGACGACGGAATCAGGCTCACGGGTCATGGCTCGCAACACGTCCAACGCTATGACGTTGCCCGATCCTTCCCAAATGGCCATCACCGGCTGCTCGCGATACCGACGCGCCAGCGGGAAGTCCTCGGTGTAACCGTTGCCGCCAAGGCATTCGAGTGCCTCGTAGGCGTGGTGCGGACCACGTTTGCAGATCCAGTATTTTGCCACCGCGGTGGCGAGTCGCCGGAACGCCTTCTCGTGGTCGTCGGCGTCGTTATCTTGAGCGCGGGCGAGGCGAAGCGCGGTGATGGTGGCGGCCTCGGATTCGAGGGCCAGGTCTGCGAGAACCGACTTCATCGCCGGCTGGTCGGAGAGGAGTACTCCAAACGCGTTGCGGTGGCGGGCATGCCAGAGAGCTTCCGCGACCGACTGTCGCATCCCGGCGGCGCTGCCCAGGATGCAGTCGAGCCGGGTCTGCGAGACCATCTCGATGATGGTGCGGACACCGCGTCCGGGCTCACCGATCATCAAGGCAACCGCGCCGTCGAGCTCAATCTCGGACGACGCATTAGATTTGTTGCCGAGCTTGTTCTTCAACCGTTGGATGCGGAAGGCGTTTCGTTCCCCGTCGGGGAGGACACGAGGCAACAGGAAGCACGACAGACCGGACCCTACAGGACCCTCTGCTTGAGCCAAGACGAGGAACGCATCGGACATCGGCGCGGAACAGAACCATTTGTGGCCGGTGAGCAGATAATCGGCACCGGCACCGCCGCGACCCGCGGGCTTCGCCACGGTGGTGTTGGACCGAACATCCGACTCGCCTTGCTTTTCGGTCATCGACATACCGAAGAGCGCGGACCCCTTTCCGGGTAGGTCCAACGTGCCGCTGTAACTGCGCGAGAGCGCTCGCGGCACCCAGTGAGCGGCCACGTCCGGCTGCATCTCGAGAGACGGAATCACGGCGTGAGTGATCGAGATCGGCAGGAGTGCCCGGGCTCGACCTGGGCGAAGAGCATGAACGTGGCAGCGCGGGCCACGTTGGCGCCGGGTTTGGGGTCAGCCCATGCGGCGGTGTGCGCTCCGTGCGCCACGGCAGCGGAAATGATGCGGTGGTAAGCGGGGTGAAATTCGACCTCGTCGATACGGTTGCCAACGCGCTCGAACGGCCGAAACTCGGGAACGACAGTGTTTGCGAGCGCGGCGTCGTGCTAACGCGTCCTTCTCCAACTCCGCATCCGCAAGCAGACGTTTGAGCCGGCCGTTCTGCTCGCGCAGGTCCTTGAGTTCCTTCGCGGCGTCGGTGTCCATGCCGCCGTACTGGCGGCGCCAGTTGTACAACGTCGCCGCCGAGACTTCGAGTTCGGCGGCGATCTCCTCCTGCGTTTTGCCCGCCGCGGTGAGCTCGTTGGCTCTGCGCAGCTTGCGCACGATGTCCTCAGCGGAGTTCCGCTTCCGTCCAGCCATAATTCTCATCTTCCTATCCGCCCAGGTTACGGGCAACAGGACTCTAAAACACGATGGCCTCGTTCACCGGAGGCACGCCATCGTCACCGGAGGGGCTGTCTCCGACCTGCGTGTATTGCCGCGCTTTGCGGACCGCTTCGACGAGAACGTCGATGGCTGGTGCGGCTTGTTGCTGCGCCCATTGCTGGTGTGGCGAATGAAGTCGAACGCCATACTGCCCGTCGAGACACGCTACGCCGATGGATCTTTCGCCTCACACATCTATCCTGGCACGACCGCACGCCGCAACGACCGCGACGGTGTCGCGGTCCGCGTCATCGAATACACCCTCGACACCACCGATCCCGATACGAGCACCGACACTGCGATCAACGACGTCGAGCAACGCACCTACTGCCTGCTGACCACGATCACCGACCCGCAGGACGAACCCGCTGACGAGGTCGCCGAACTGTATGCCCAGCGATGGGAAATCGAGACCGCATTCGACGAGCGAAAACCCACCAGCGCGGGCCAAGGGTGGTCCTACGATCGAAAACCTCCGACGGCGTCCTCCGAGAAGTCTACGGACATCTCTGCGTGCACTACGCCATCAGATCTGTAATGCATTCCGGACGCGATCCAGACAGGATTTCGTTCACCCGGACCCTGCGGGACGCTCGCCGCAGCACGACGAGCCACCCGGGTTTTTCCCCCTGACACCCACACCGACGCCCACCGCCGCGTCACAGCAGAAGTCGTCCGCGAACTACTGCCCATCCGAACCCACCGAGCAAACCCCCGCGTCGTCAAACGGAAGATGTCCGTATTTCACGTCAAACACCCACACCACCGAGGCGCACCACGCATCGACCGCCGACCCCGTGTCCTCGCTGGGGAGTGTCCGATTAACGGTTGATCCGACCTTGGCGTCGGTTAGTTACCGTTCGGGGTGATGCGTCCTTCGAAGGTGATCGCGAACGCGTTGAGCGCGGGCTTCCACCTCATTGCCCATCGTGCCTT
>NZ_JASISW010000028.1 GCF_030063335.1 Rhodococcus sp. G-MC3
ACAGAGTTACGGCGGCCATAGCGGAGGGGAAACGCCCGGTCCCATTCCGAACCCGGAAGCTAAGCCCTCCAGCGCCGATGGTACTGCACTCGACAGGGTGTGGGAGAGTAGGACACCGCCGAACACACTTCGATCAAAGGGGACCCACACGGTGGGTCCCCTTTTTTCTGTTTACAGCCCTTTCTCTGATTTGATTGGGGGCGCAACGCACGATCGAAAGGAACCGCTGTGCCGGAAGACAGCAACGACCGCCGCTCCTTCCGCGGTGACGGGACCCCACGCTCGAACGATCCGCGTGGCGGCCGAACCGGCGGACGGCCCGATGGTGCGGGACGGTCGGGCAATCCCCGCAGGTCCGAAGGCGCCGGTCGCCCGAACGATCGCCGCGGCGACGGACCTCCACACCGGCGTGGTGGTGAGGGTGGATTCTCGGGGGATCGTCGCACCGGCGGTGGCCCGGCAGATCGTCGTCCACCGCGTCCCGAAGAACCGGATCTGCCCGATGAGCTCGAAGCAAGTGAGCTCGAGCCGGCTGTACGCCGCGACTTGCTCAGCCTGGACAAGAACAATGCGACAGCGGTAGCTCGCCACCTTGTGATGGCGAGTCGACTCGTCGACGACGATCCCCAGCTTGCCCTTCAGCATGCGCGTGCGGCACGTCAACGGGCCGGTCGCATCGCTGTTGTTCGCGAGACCGCAGGAATCACCGCCTATCACGCGGGTGAATGGGCCGAAGCGCTGTCGGAGCTCCGTGCGGCTCGCCGCATGGCGGGCGGGCCTGGACATATCGCGGTCATGGCGGACTGCGAGCGCGGTCTCGGTCGTCCCGAACGCGCTATCGAACTGGGTCGAAGTGACGAGGCTCGGGAACTGACCGGCGACGAAGCGTCGGAACTCCGGATCGTCGTCGCCGGCGCACGGATGGATCTCAGCCAGTTCGATCAGGCGGTAGTGACACTGCAGACACCTGATCTCGATTCGTCACGGTCCGGCACCGCAGCGGCACGGCTCTTCTATGTCTACGCGGACGCTTTGGTAGCGGCTGGTCGTGTCGACGAAGGCATCAAGTGGTTCCTGAATTCGGCTGCGGCCGATGTCGACGGCGAAACCGACGCGGAAGAGCGCGTCGAGGAGCTGTCGGGTTTGGGCGAATGACGACTCTCCGTTCTCAGCACGATGTATTGCTGCTCGATCTTGATGGAACCGTCTATCAGGGACAAGATCCGATCGACGGGGCCCTCGACGCGCTGAAGTTGGGTCGGGAGAAGCAGTTCTTCGTCACGAACAACGCCAGCCGCTCGCCGGCGAGTGTTGCCGAGCATCTTCGCGAGCTCGGCTTCGATACTTCGGAGGACTACGTCGTGACCAGCGCGCAGGTTGCTGCGCGCATGTTGGCCGATCGGATTCCGGCTGGTTCTTCGGTCGTCGTCGTCGGCACCGATGCCCTCGTCGACGAGATCTCGCTGGTGGGGCTGACGCCGGTGCGCAGCTCCGATGGTGAGCCGAAGGCGGTTGTCCAAGGGCACAATGTTGCGTCGGACTGGGGCATCCTCGCCGAGGCGACATTCGCCATCCGTGCGGGTGCGATCTGGGTTGCCACCAACACTGATGCAACGTTGCCGACTGCGCGCGGTCTTGCGCCTGGGAACGGTTCGATGGTGGCGGCTGTACGGACGGCTGCGGGAGTCGAACCTTTGGTCGCAGGTAAGCCCGCCGCGCCGATCATGCACGACGCGATCCGGTTGAGCGGAGCCGAACGACCGCTCGTGGTCGGAGACAGGTTGGACACCGATATCGCAGGCGCAAACGCGACAGGAATTCCGTCGCTTCTGGTGCTGACCGGGGTCAGTAGCGCGCTCGACGCGGTCCGTGCGATTCCGGAGGAGCGTCCCACTCATATCGGCTTCGATCTGGACATCCTGAACCAGCCCACGGCGAATTCTGTTGTGGGATCCAGAGACGGTTGGGCGGCAACGTCCGTCGACGGTGTTCTGACAGTGAGGTTCGAGGGTTCGACCACCTGTTCGACCCTCGACGGGTTGCTTACGGTGGCAGCGGCAGCCTGGCAGGACGAGGAGTGGTCCACGGTGAACGTCGTCGGCCACGGCACCGAACAACTTGCCGACCTTCTGACTGCCTGACTCGCAGGGGATATGCGCTCGGACATGTGTCACCGTGATCCGATAGCGTGAGCGGTGATGAGCACCCCTATTCCACTCCCCGGACAACACCGGCCGTCCGAGACCCCAGCGGTCGAGCCGACCGCTGTCGAGGCCGAAGTGGACAGTCTCCTGGACCGCCTCCCGACCGATGCTGACGCGCCGATGGATCTGAACGTGCAAGCGCAAATCCTCGAACGTGCGCACGATGTTCTCGTGCAGGCACTATCGTCCGTGGACAAGAGCTGACATGGCGCGGCGCGCACGCGTCGACGCCGAACTCGTACGTCGAGGTTTGGCTCGGTCACGCGAACACGCAGTCGAGTTGATCGACGCTCGCCGGGTAAAGATCGCCGGGACCGTGGCCACGAAACCGGCGACAGCGGTCGAGGCGGGTACTCCGCTTTTGGTCGCAGAAGAAGACAACGAGATTCAGTGGGCTTCGCGAGGCGCGCACAAGCTACTTGGGGCGTTGAACGTTTTCGAACAGGGCGGCTTCGCCGTCGCGGGTAGACGATGCCTCGATGCCGGTGCCTCGACCGGAGGATTCACAGACGTATTGCTCAGCAAGGACGCACGCGAAGTAGTGGCCGTGGACGTTGGATACGGCCAGATGGTGTGGCGCCTGCAGTCCGACGTTCGAGTCAAGGTCATCGACCGCACCAATGTTCGTTCGATCGACGCGGACATCCTCGGGGGAGTCGTGGACGTAGTTGTCGCCGACCTGTCTTTCATTTCGCTCAAACTGGTACTTCCCGCGTTCGTCGCGAGTGTCGCACCGGGTGCGGACTTGGCGCTGATGGTCAAACCGCAGTTCGAGGTCGGCAAGGACAGGGTCGGTACGGGAGGCGTGGTCAGGGACCCCGAACTCCGCGTGCGGTCCGTTGTCGAGGTGGCCGAGGCTGCCGCAGGACTCGGGTTGAGGTTGCAGGATGTGACTGCCAGTCCGCTTCCTGGCCCCTCAGGCAACGTCGAGTATTTTTTGTGGCTACGATCGCAGTCCGTGGCGCAGGAAGTCTCGTCCGAGCGTGATGTCGCAGCCCTCGTGCAGCGCGCCGTCGAGGAAGGACCACAGTGACAACGAAGGGTGAGAAGTGACAGCGCCGCGTGAGGTTTTGCTCGTAGCTCATCCCGGACGACCCGATATCACCGAGACTGCCCGGCGTGTGGGAAAGGTTTTCGGTGAGGCCGGCATCCGGTTGAGGGTTCTTCTCGACGAGGTCGACTCGTCGCGTATCGAAGCTATGGACGGACCCGACGGACACGAGGGACTGGCATCGGACCTCGAACTGACCGTCGTGGAGTTCGGCCCGGAGGCGGCGGTCGGGTGCGAGTTGGTTTTGGTTCTCGGAGGAGACGGAACGTTCCTGCGCGCCGCCGAACTCGCTCAGGCCGCAGCAATCCCGGTTCTCGGAATAAATCTCGGACGCATCGGATTTCTCGCCGAAGCCGAGGCAGATCATCTAGAGGACGCGCTTGCTCGCGTCGTGAGTTGTGACTACCGAATCGAAGACCGGATGACGTTGGACGTCACGGTTCGAGTCGGCGATCGAGTGGTCGAACATGGGTGGGCCCTGAACGAGGCCAGTATCGAGAACGGTTCTCGCCTCGGGGTTCTCGAAGTTGTGCTCGAGGTGGACGATCGACCGGTATCGGCGTTCGGGTGTGACGGTGTTCTGATCTCGACGCCTACGGGTTCGACCGCGTACGCCTTTTCGGCTGGCGGCCCGGTTGTCTGGCCGGAACTCGAAGCGATACTTGTCATTCCGAGCAATGCGCATGCACTGTTCGCGCGGCCGCTCGTCACCAGTCCCGAGTCGGTCATCGCCGTGGAAACCGATGCCGGCGGACACGAGGCGCTGGTGTTCTGTGACGGCCGAAGGACGATGAAGCTACCTGCCGGGGGACGCGTGGAGGTCATCCGAGGCGCCGCACCGATCAAGTGGGTTCGGCTGGATTCGGCGCCATTCGCCGATCGAATGGTGACCAAGTTTGCGTTGCCCACTTCCGGTTGGCGGGGGAGGGCGAGGTAACCATGCTCGAAGAGATTCGAATCGACAGCCTTGGAGTCATCTCGTCGGCGAGTGCTCAGTTCCACGAGGGCCTCACCGTACTGACGGGTGAGACCGGGGCGGGTAAGACGATGGTGGTCACCAGCCTTCACCTGCTTTCGGGCGCGCGAGCAGATGCGGGCAGAGTTCGACTCGGTGCAGATCGGGCGGTGGTCGAGGGCCGATTCAGCACGGACACGGCATCGGCGCAGGTTGTCGACGAAGTCGAGAAGGTCCTCGAATCAGCGGGCGCGCAACGCGACGAGGACGATTCGATCATCGCTCTTCGAACTGTCAATGCCGACGGACGATCCCGGGCGCACCTTGGCGGTCGCAGTGTTCCTGCAGCTGTTCTGTCGGGATTCACTGATTCGTTGTTGACAGTCCACGGACAGAATGATCAGCTGCGTTTGCTGCGGGCAGACCGGCAACTCGATGCACTCGATCGGTTTGCAGGCGAGTCTGTCGCGAGCCCTTTGAAGAAGTACCGGGCAGCGCGGACGCAGTGGTTGTCCGTGCGCACAGAGCTGATCGACCGCACCGAGCGCAGTCGTGAGCTTGCTCAGGAAGCCGATCGCCTTCAGTTCGGACTTCAGGAGATCGAGGCCGTTGCCCCCGAGTCCGGGGAGGATGTGAAGGTTGCAGGTGATGTTCGCCGACTCGGCGACCTCGATTCACTCCGTGAATCGGCGGAAGTCGCTGGAGCTGCTCTGGTCGGAGCCGCCGACGATACAGGCGAGGGTCTTTCAGCGCTCTACCTTCTGGGGGAGGCGCGCACCAGGCTCGAAAGCGCCGACGATGCACTCCTTTCCGAGCTTGTCCCACGTGTCAACGACGCTCTGGCCGTCGTCACCGACATCGGTGCGGACATCACCTCGTATCTTGCAGATCTACCGTCGGATCCCAGCGCTCTCGAGACGTTGCTCAATCGTCAGGCCGAGCTCAAATCGTTGACCCGCAAGTACGCGGCGGACGTCGATGGCGTGATTTCCTGGGCGGAGGATGCGCGCGCTCGTCTGTCGAAGATCGACGTGTCGGCAGATGCACTTGCCGAGCTGTCGGCTCGCGTCGACGAGACAGCACTCGAGGTGGCCGCATGCGCAAGCAAGCTGACCGCGGCGCGTAGCAAGGCAGCATCAAAACTCGCGAAGGCGGTCAGTTCGGAATTGGCTGGTCTCGCGATGGGCAAAGCCAAGCTGCAACTCGACCTTCGTACGCTGCCCGCCGGTCCTGAAGATTCTGCGCCGATGACCGTCGATGGCACTGAGCTTCACGCAGGCCAGCGTGGGGTCGACGAGGTCGAATTCAAGCTCTCGGCACACGACGGAGCCCAGGCTCTCCCGATCAGTAAGAGTGCATCCGGTGGTGAGCTTTCGCGCGTCATGTTGGCCCTCGAAGTAGTGCTCGCAGGATCCGACAAAGGCGCAACGATGGTGTTCGACGAGGTCGATGCGGGTGTCGGTGGTCGAGCGGCGGTCGAGGTCGGCCGACGTCTCGCGCGTCTGGCACGCACGCACCAGGTCATCGTCGTAACCCACCTTCCGCAGGTCGCGGCCTTCGCCGACACGCATCTCGTCGTCGACAAGGCGGATGCGAAAAAGGGTGCGGCGAACAGTGGCGTCAAAACTCTGTCTTCGTCGGAACGCGTCGTCGAACTCGCTCGAATGTTGGCCGGTCTCGACGACACCGAAACCGGTCGTGCACATGCAGAAGAGCTGCTCGCGACGGCCCGAGCGGACCGCGACGACTGACTCCTCCCGGGTTCCCACGCACATGAACGTGCATACGCGCTGGTCCGGACGTGTCGAGCACACCATGCCTCGCGTCGCTCGATGCTCGAGACTGATGAGGCTCGTGTGAGCCGTGTGGTAGTTGTTTCGGCGCGCCTCCACCGACGGGCGTGTCGGCGGCGTCATCATGGAAGCCATGAAGATGCCGGCTCTGTTATCACGTAGTCAGGATTCGCTGCCCGGAATCAGTGGTATCGCCCGGGTCGATCGCAATACCGCCAAGCTGCTCAAGCGCGTCGGTCCGGGAGATGTCGTCGTTCTCGACGAACTCGACCTGGATCGTCTGACCGCCGATGCGCTGGTGGCGGCCGGGGTCCTCGCGGTGGTCAACGCGTCCCCGTCGATATCGGGCAGGTATCCCAACCTCGGTCCCGAGGCGATCGTCGCCAACGGCATCACTCTGATCGACTCGGCAGGCGCCGACATCTTCAAGAAGATCAAGGACGGTGCCAAGGTCCGCCTCAACGAGGGGGGCGTGTACACCGGTGATCGTCGCATCGCCAAAGGCGAGGAGCTGAGCGAAGCAGAGATCTCGGACAAGATGATCGAAGCCAAGACCGGCCTGGTGGATCATCTCGAAGCATTCTCCGGAAACACCATCGAGTTCATCCGCACCGAAAGTCCACTACTGATCGACGGCGTCGGGGTTCCCGACATCGACATCGTGCTGCAGGACCGGCACGTGGTGGTCGTGGCGGATGGTCCAGGTCACGCCGAGGACCTGAAGAACCTGAAGCCGTTCATCAAGGAGTACTCGCCCGTCATCATCGGGGTTGGAGCCGGAGCGGATACTGCAATGCGGGCGGGCTACCGTCCGGACCTCATCGTCGGGGATCCGGAGGACATCACGGCGCAGACGCTGAAATGCGGCGCTGAGGTGGTGCTTCCTGCCGATTCAGACGGCCATGCACATGGTCTGGAGCGAATTCAGGATCTCGGTATCGGTGCGATGACCTTCCCCGCCACCGGTGCGCCCGCTGATCTTGCGCTTCTGCTCGCCGACCACCACGGTGCGTCGCTGATCGTCACCGTCGGTAGCCCCGCCAGCCTCGACGAGTTCTTCGATCGTGGACGACGGAACACCAACCCGGCGGCATTCATGACCCGCCTCAAAGTCGGCGCGAAACTTGTCGACTCGAAAGCTGTAGCGACGTTGTATCGCAGCCGGGTCTCCGGGGGAGCGGTCGCATTGCTCATCCTTGCCGCCCTCGTTGCGATCATCGTTGCCTTGGTCGTGTCCAACATGGGAAGTGAAGTTCTGGACTGGGCAGTAAATCTGTGGAATTCCTTCGCTGTGTGGGTCCAGGGGTTGCTCGCGTGATTTCTATGCGCCAACATGCCATTTCGATCGCGGCAATCTTCATCGCGCTGGCAATCGGTGTGGTCCTCGGGTCCGGTCTGCTCTCGAGTGGTCTCGTGTCCGGTTTGCGAGACGACAAGACCGATCTTCAGAATGATGTGAACTCGTTGCAGGACACCAACAATCAGCTCGGCGAGCAGCTCAACTCGGCCGACGGGTTCGATGCCGCCGTCTCAGGACGCGTGGTTCGGGACGCACTCGCGGACCGAAGTGTCGTCGTGATCACCACCCCGGATGCCGACCCCGGCGACGTCGAGGGCGTTACGAGGTCGATCCAGGCGTCGGGCGCTGCAGTCACGGGCCGTGTATCGCTGACCGATTCGTTCGTCTCTGCAGCGAGCGGCGACGATCTCCGTACTCGGCTGACCAACGTCGTCCCTGCCGGTATTCAGCTGCGCACGGGTGCTGTGGACCAGGGAAGCCTGGCCGGCGACCTGTTGGGCTCAGTCCTTCTGTTGAACGCCCAGACTGCCGAGCCGCAGTCCTCTCCCGAGGAGTTGTCGCTCGCCCTGGAGACGCTGCGTAGCGGTGGATTCATCGCGTACGACAACGGCGCTGTCGCGCCTGCTCAGCTAGCCGTCGTGGTCACCGGTGCCAATACCTCGAACGAGGACGGCAACCGCGGTGCAATCGTCGCTCGCTTCGCGGGCGGACTCGATGCGAGGGGCGCTGGAACGGTTCTTGCGGGTCGTACCGGCGCTGCGGACGGCAATGGGCCGGTCGCTGTCATTCGCGCGGACGCGGCCCTGTCGGCTGCTGTGAGCACTGTCGACAACGTGGATCGTGAGGCAGGTCGGATAACGACGGCGTTGGCGTTGCAGGAGCAGTTGGACGGTGCGTCGGGTCGATACGGAACGGGCGCGAACTCCACTGCAGTGACGGTCGGGGCACCGGCACGCTAGAAGAAGGCACTGAGGTCGCTTGCCTGAAATGGCGCGTCGTTCGCGATGATGCACCGATTGGTGTTACCGTGAAGACCCGTGGGCAGCAGGCCCATTATGTACGTAATACCTCTCTTGCCAGCTCTCTGGTGGGAGCAAGCCCTGCAGATTGGTCACGGGAGCATCATTGTCACGCCTTCAGTCGCGATCTGACACCAAGCACATCTTCGTCAGCGGTGGCGTTGCGTCCTCGCTGGGCAAGGGCCTCACGGCGTCGAGCCTCGGCCAGTTACTGACAGCACGTGGCCTTCGCGTCACCATGCAGAAGCTCGATCCCTATCTCAATGTTGATCCGGGCACCATGAACCCGTTCCAGCACGGCGAGGTCTTCGTGACCGAGGACGGCGCCGAGACCGACTTGGATGTCGGCCATTACGAGCGTTTCCTCGATCGGGATCTGTCCGGGTTCGCCAACGTCACCACCGGTCAGGTGTACTCCGCGGTCATCGCGAAGGAGCGTCGCGGTGAATATCTGGGCGATACCGTCCAGGTCATCCCGCACATCACCGACGAGATCAAGAGCCGCATCCTCGCGATGAGCGGCCCTGACCTCCAGGGACATCGGCCCGACGTCGTGATCACCGAGATCGGTGGAACCGTCGGCGACATCGAGTCGCAGCCGTTCCTCGAAGCCGCCCGCCAGGTACGCCATGACGTCGGCCGCGAGAACGTCTTCTTCCTACACGTCTCGCTTGTCCCGTTCCTCGCACCGTCCGGTGAGCTCAAGACCAAGCCGACGCAGCACTCCGTTGCTCAACTCCGCAGTATCGGAATCCAGCCCGATGCCCTGATCCTCCGTTGCGACCGCGACGTTCCTCCGGGTCTGAAGAACAAGATTGCGCTGATGTGCGACGTCGATGTCGATGGCTGCATCTCGACGCCCGATGCGCCGTCGATCTACGACATTCCAAAGGTTCTCCACAAGGAAGGCCTCGACGCCTACGTCGTCCGCCAGCTCGGACTCCCGTTCCGCGACGTCGACTGGACCGTGTGGGGTGGACTGCTCGAACGTGTCCACGAGCCTCGCGAAACCGTGCGGGTCGCTCTCGTCGGCAAGTATGTGGACCTGCCTGACGCCTACCTCTCGGTCACCGAGGCGCTGCGTGCCGGTGGGTTTGCTCACCGTGCGAAGGTCGAGATCAAATGGGTGCCCTCCGACGAATGCTCGACGCCTGCGGGTGCTCAGGCTGCGCTCGGTGACGTCGACGCGGTCTTGATCCCCGGTGGTTTCGGTATCCGCGGCATCGAAGGCAAGCTCGGCGCCATCGAGTACTCGCGCACCCGGAACGTGCCATTGCTCGGACTCTGCCTCGGTCTGCAGTGCATGGTCATCGAAGCCGCGCGTTCGGTGGGTCTGACCGATGCCAATTCGGCCGAGTTCGAACCCGACACCGAGCATGCCGTGATCTCGACGATGGCCGATCAGGAAGAGGTCGTCGCGGGCGAAGCGGACCTCGGTGGAACCATGCGTCTCGGCGCCTACCCGGCAACGCTGATCAAGGGATCTGTCGTCGCCGGAGCCTACGGCGCGACGGAGGTCTCCGAGCGTCACCGTCACCGCTACGAGGTCAACAACACCTACCGGGACCAGATCTCCAAGAGCGGCCTCGTTTTCAGTGGGACCTCTCCCGATGGCCACCTCGTGGAGTTCGTCGAGTTGCCCGCATCGAAGCACCCATTCTTCGTTGGCACACAGGCACACCCGGAGCTCAAGAGCCGCCCGACGCGTCCGCACCCGCTGTTCGCAGCACTGATCAATGCGGCGCTGAAATACAAGGCAGCGGAGCGTCTTCCCGTCGATGTTCACGGCGACGACGCTCCGACGAATTCGGAATTCCCCATCTCCGGTGCCACCGCCGAAAGTGTCGGATGACAGATCGTTTCGAGTTCGAGACGGTCTCGTCCAAGACCGTCTACGAAGGCGCTATCCTCGCGTTGCGGCTCGACCAGGTGAAGATGCCCGGCGGCCGCGAAGCCGAGCGTGAGGTGGTCGAGCACCACGGCGCAGTTGCGGTGGTTGCGCTCGACGATCAGGGCCGAATCGCGATGATCGAGCAGTACCGCCATCCAATCGGTCGCCGGTTGTACGAGTTGCCCGCCGGTTTGCTCGACGAGATCGACGAGCCACCGGTCGAGGCAGCCAAGCGTGAGCTGGCCGAGGAGACCGGGCTTGCGGCCTCGACATGGTCGGTGTTGGTCGACGTCATGGCCTCGCCGGGGTTCACCGACGAGTGCGTGCGCATCTTCTTGGCCGAAGATCTCCGCGAAGTGCAGCAGCCGGACGCGAGGGACGAGGAAGCCGACATCGTTCTGACGTTCGTCTCGCTCGACGAGGCGATCACCCGGGTGCTGTCCGGCGAATTCGTCAACGCGGCCGCCGTGTCGGGGATCCTGTCCTTGGCAGCCGCTCGATCAGGTTCGACGAGTCTTCGCTCTGCCGATGCTCCGTGGCCGGATCTGCCGACTACCTTCGAGCGTCGGAAGAAATCGCACGGGTAGTTTGCCGTGCTGAGCGATCAGATTTCGACCTACCTGGATCATTTGGAGGTCGAGCGGGGCGCCGCGAAGAACACTCTGTCCTCGTACCGCCGAGATCTTCGGCGGTACGAGGCATTTCTGTCCGGCCACCGGATCGACGATCTCGGCGGAGTGGCCGAGGCCGACGTGTCCGAGTTCGTTCTCGATCTGCGCCGCGGCAGCGATGAGTTCCCGGCACTTGCCGCCAGCTCTGCGGCGCGGACGCTCATCGCTGTTCGTGGGCTGCACAAGTTCGCCGCGGCCGAGGGAATGACGCGGCTGGATGTGGCGAGTGCCGTCAAACCGCCGACGCCGAGTCGCCGGTTGCCCAAGTCGCTTCCGCTCGATCAGGTTCTCGCAATTCTCGACTCGGCGACCATCTCAGGTGACGAAGCACCGCGGGGCCTACGGGACAAGGCGATACTCGAACTTCTGTATTCGACCGGTGCGCGTATCTCCGAGGCCGTGGGTCTGGATGTGGAAGACATCGACACCGAGACCCGTTCGGTGCTGCTGCGCGGCAAGGGGGACAAACAGCGGATCGTTCCTGTCGGACGTCCAGCCATCGAGGCAATCGACGCGTATCTGATTCGAGGCAGGCCTGCACTGGCAAAGAAGGCGACGCCCGCGTTGTTTCTGAATGCGCGCAGTGGGCGATTGTCGAGGCAGAGCGCTTGGCAGGTGTTGCATTGCGCTGCTGAGCGGGCAGGGATCGCGACCGCCGTGTCGCCGCACACGCTGCGACATTCTTTCGCGACGCATCTTCTCGACGGTGGCGCCGATGTGCGTGTCGTGCAGGAGCTCCTCGGTCACGCCTCGGTCACCACGACACAGATCTACACTCTCGTCACCGTCAATACGCTGCGAGAAGTATGGGCGGAGGCGCATCCGCGTGCTCGATGACGGCGAGGACAAACACTTTGTGCGTGTCCGGCGAACCCGGCGCCCGGGCACGCGGTAGCGTTGAAGATCAATTGCAGGATTGAACGGACAGGGGAGCGTAGGACACGTGTCGACACCGCAGCCGCCAGCGGCGGAGTCAGGCTCAGGGCAAACCTGGGGCAACCCGACTCCCGTGACCTCGGCTCCGTCGAATTCAGCCGATCCCCATCCCCCGACACCCCCGACACCCCCGGCGCCGACAACGCCGGGCCCGGATAGCTCGCATCGTTCGTACGAGGCCACCCCTGATGGCTTGTCGCCTCAGCATCCGCACAGCGATGGCGCGCTGTTTCACACCCGCCAGCCCGAATCCAGCCGTGAGACGAAAAATGTAATTCCGGCGGCCGACGAACTTGGTCCCACAGGTCGCAAGACCCGCGTAGTGCCCGATCCGCAACCCTTGCCGAGCCATGGCCCGGCAAAGATAATTGCGATGTGCAACCAGAAGGGCGGCGTCGGCAAGACGACGTCGACCATCAACCTCGGTGCGTCCCTTGCGGCCTACGGACGTCGTGTACTGCTCGTAGACCTCGACCCGCAGGGCGCTCTGTCGGCCGGACTGGGCGTCGCGCACCACGAGCTGGATCTGACGGTCTACAACCTGCTGGTCGAGTCCAAGGTTTCGGCCGACGACGTGTTGATGCGTACCAGGGTCGAGAACCTCGATCTGCTTCCCAGCAACATCGACCTTTCCGCTGCGGAGATTCAGTTGGTCACCGAGGTCGGTCGCGAACAGACACTCGGTCGCGTGCTGCATCCGATACTCGACCGCTACGACTACGTGCTGATCGATTGCCAGCCCTCGCTTGGTCTCCTCACCGTCAACGCCCTCACGTGCGCCGACGAGGTTCTCATTCCGATGGAGTGTGAGTACTTCAGTTTGCGCGGACTGGCACTGCTCAACGACACCGTGGAGAAGGTACGAGACCGCCTCAATCCGCGACTCAAGTTGGCAGGCATCGTCGTCACGATGTTCGACGCGAGGACGCTGCATTCTCGCGAGGTCATGACGCGCGTTGTCGAGGTGTTCGGCGACGTCGTCTACGACACGGTGATCACACGCACGGTTCGATTCCCCGAGACATCCGTCGCCGGCGAGCCGATTACCACGTGGGCACCGAAATCTGCTGGTGCACAAGCCTATCGGGCCCTCGCCCGAGAGGTGATCTACCGGTCCGGTCCGTAACCTGTGGCCGCTCCCAAAACCGACTCGACGACAATCGAAGTTCCCGAGAACGAGGATCCGTCACGTTTTCGTGTCCGGCTGCTCAATTTCGAAGGGCCGTTCGATTTGCTGTTGACCCTCATCAGTCAGCATCGTCTCGATGTCACCGAGGTTGCGCTGCACACGGTTACCGACGATTTCATCTCATTCACCAAGAGTCTCGGCAAGGAAATGGGACTTGACCAGACCACCGAGTTTCTTGTCGTTGCAGCCACGTTGCTCGATCTGAAGGCTGCGAGGTTGTTGCCCTCCGGCGACGTCGAAGATGCCGAAGACCTTGCCTTGCTCGAAGTTCGCGATCTCCTTTTCGCGCGATTGTTGCAGTACCGAGCGTACAAACAAGTCGCTCAGCTGTTCGGGGAGCTCGAAGCTGCTGCGCTGCGGCGGTATCCGCGATCGGTATCCGTCGAGGATCGCTATCTCGATCTGATTCCCGAGGTACTTCTCGGTGTCGATCCGTCAAGGTTCGCAGATATCGCAGCAACTGCGTTTCGCCCAAAGCCGATACCCAAGGTTGGGCTCGATCACATTCACCAGCATTCGGTGTCCGTGCCCGAGCAGGCGAAGTGGGTGATGGACCTACTGAAGACCAAGGGCGAGGGTGCATGGACTCCGTTCTCAGAATTGACCGAGGGGTGCGAGCACACGGTCGAGATCGTCGCCCGATTCCTCGCTTTGTTGGAGTTGTTCCGTGAGCAGGTACTCGCGTTCGAACAGCCGGAACCCCTCGGCGAGCTCATGGTGAGTTGGACCGGCACCGCGAAGCCGGACTCCGATCTCGTCTCGGCGGTGGACTATGGATGATCAGGAATTGCAGATGACCGAGCCAGAAGCGCGAGAATCGAACACCCAGGAGAAAGAGGCCGAGGAAACGGCGCCTCGCGAGACCGATGTGGCCGCGCCGGAAGAGCCCGTCGCAGTCGAGCCTGTGGCAGTCGAGCCTGTGGCAGTCGAGCCGGAGGCCGCCGAGGACGAGTCGGAACTCGACGACGCGACGTTGGAGTCGGCGCTAGAGGCCATCTTGCTCGTCGTCGACTCGCCCGCATCCAACGAGCAGTTGGCGTCGGCGGTCGGGAGCGAGGTCAACCGCGTCAAGCCGATGCTGCTGTCGATGGCGGCGAAATTCACCGAGCGAGGCAGCGGAATCGACCTCCGCTACGCCGGCGATGGATGGCGTTTTTATACCCGCACCGCGTACGCCCCGTACGTCGAGAGGCTGCTTCTCGACGGTGCTCGGTCGAAGCTCACACGTGCTGCATTGGAGACTCTGGCCGTTATCGCATATCGTCAACCTTTGACCCGCGCGCGAGTAAGCGCCGTGCGAGGGGTCAACGTAGACGGAGTGATGCGCACATTGCTCGCTCGCGGTCTGATTTCGGAAGCTGGAGTGGACCCGGAATCGAACGGCACCATGTACACCACCACCGAGTTGTTCCTCGAACGCCTCGGCTTGGCTTCATTGACGGACCTGCCGGCACTGGCTCCGTTGTTGCCAGGTGTGGACTTGATCGACGAGATCAGTGACAGCATGGATACCGACCCGAGAGTTACCCGCTCCACCAAGAACCGCGGATCGAAACCCGATCCGGTAGCTGAGCTCGACTCGGACGACTGATAGGTAAAGAAGTGAACAAGCCCGCTCGCCGTGATGGCACACCGGACAGGAACAAACGACAGGCTCCGCACAGGAAGCCGACCACAGGTGGAAGGTCGGACGATCCGCGCGAGAACCGCCGCTCGGGCGATGCCCCCCGCGGTGCGCGATCGGAAGGCTCTCGTGGAGGCGCTCGGTCCGCCGATGCCCCCCGCGGTGCACGATCGGAAAGCCCACGTGGAGGCGCTCGGTCCGCTGGCGGACCGCGCGCAGGAGCACGACCGGCAGCACCCAGAAATGGTGCCGACCAGCGCAGATCATTCGACGACAAGCCTGTCGACAACGGCATCAACGACCGCAGCAATGATGCGGTTCCGCGCAAGAAGCCTTCGCGCCCCAAGCCTCCGAAGCCGCAGAAGAAGCAGACGCCGACCACCACCATCAGCAATGCGAAGCCTGCGAAGCATCAGTACATCGAGCCCGAAGGCAAGCGTCGTCACGTGCCTCGCGGTGAGGGCGTTCGGTTGCAGAAGGTCCTCGCTCAGGCAGGTGTGGCATCGCGTCGCGCCGCCGAGGAACTGATCGCCGACGGCCGCGTCGAGGTCGACGGACGTATCGTCACCGAGCAAGGAATTCGTATCGACCCGGACATCGCAGTCGTGCGAGTCGACGGCACGCGTGTCGTCGTCAAGGAAGAATTGGTCCACCTCGCGATGAACAAGCCACGTGGGTGGCAGTGCACCATGTCCGACGATCTTGGCCGTCCCTGTGTGGGCGACATCGTCCAGGAACGCGTTCAGTCGGGACAGCGGCTGTTCCACGTCGGCCGTCTCGATGCCGATACCGAAGGCCTGTTGCTGTTCACTAACGACGGTGATCTTGCTCACCGCCTGATGCACCCGTCGTTCGAGGTATCGAAGACCTACTTGGCTACGTTGTTCGGCGCGATTCCTCGCGATCTGGGTAAGAAGCTGAAAGAGGGCATCACGCTCGACGACGGCCCGGTGAAGGTCGACGGCTTCGCGCTTCTCGACATCTCCAATGGCCTCTCGCTCGTGCGAGTCACTTTGCACGAAGGTCGCAAGCACATCGTGCGCCGTCTGTTCGAGCAGGTCGGTTACCCGGTCGGTCGCCTCGTACGCACCGATGTCGGCAACATTGCGCTCGGCGATCAGCGTCCAGGCACGCTGCGCGTGCTTGGACGCGGCGAGATCGGCAAGCTGTACGAGTCGGTCGGTCTCTGATGAGCGGCCTCGTCACCGGCACCGACGGAATCGTCGTGGCCATGGATGGGCCGTCGGGCACCGGGAAGTCGACAGTCTCGCGCAAGCTCGCGACGGCGCTCGGCGCTCGCTACCTCGACACGGGTGCGATGTACCGCGTGGCGACGGTGTGGGTGCTGCGTGCCGGGATCGATCCGACCGATTCGGAGAAGGTTGCCGACGTCGTTGCGACCCTTCCGTTGAACATCGGCATCGATCCTGCCGCCGAAGCCGTCACGATGGGCGGTGAGGACGTGTCTGCAGAAATTCGTGGAGACGCCGTCACCAAGGCCGTTTCTGCTGTGTCGGCGGTACCGCGGGTTCGCGAACTGCTCGTGCAGATGCAACGTGATCTGGTGTCCACCTCACCTCGAATTGTGGTGGAGGGACGCGACATCGGGACGGTCGTACTGCAGGACGCGGACGTCAAGGTCTTTCTGACGGCGTCGCCCGAGGCTCGTGCTGACCGTCGTAACAAGCAGAACATCAACGAAGGACGAGGCGACGACTACGACGCCGTTCTCGCCGACGTCCAACGCCGCGATCATGCGGACTCCACTCGCGCCGTGTCTCCATTGCGGCCTGCCGAGGATTCCGTGATCGTGGACACGAGCGATCTGGGCATGGACGGCGTTATTGCCGCGTTGCTCCAAGTCGTGAGCGAGAGAACTGGAGCATTGCAGTGACCGAGGAATTTTTCAGCGGCGCAGCCGAGACTGCCGGCGACGGAACGTGGAACGACGAGGGGGAGTGGGAGCTTCTCGATTACGTCGACGGTGAGGAAGGCGAAGCGGCAGTTGCCGTTCCGACGCTTGCTGTCGTCGGTCGTCCCAACGTGGGCAAGTCGACGCTCGTCAACCGCATCATCGGCCGTCGTGAAGCGGTGGTCGAGGATGTTCCCGGCGTGACCCGCGACCGTGTGTCGTACGAGGCCAACTGGGCCGGCCGTCGATTCATGGTGCAGGACACAGGCGGTTGGGAGCCCGACGCCAAGGGACTGCAGCAATCCGTTGCGCGCCAAGCCGAGTTGGCGATGAAGACGGCCGACGCGATCCTTCTCGTCGTCGACGCACGCGTGGGTTCCACCACCACCGACGAGGCAGTTGCTCGGGTTCTTCGTCGGTCGAAGACTCCGGTGTTGTTGGTAGCCAACAAGGTCGACGACGGTCGCACCGAATCCGAGGTTGCCGCTCTGTGGTCGCTCGGCCTCGGTGAGCCACTTTCGGTGTCCGCAACGCACGGGCGCGGTACAGGTGATCTGCTCGATCGGGTGCTCGAAGCATTGCCGGAGACTCCGCGTGAGGGAATTCCCGGCGGCGGTCCTCGCCGAGTCGCATTGGTGGGCAAGCCGAACGTTGGCAAATCTTCGCTGATCAACAAGTTGTCCGGTGACGAGCGGTCCGTGGTGCACGACGTCGCTGGCACCACCGTCGACCCGGTCGACTCGCTCGTCGAGTTGGGCGGCAAGACTTGGCGATTCGTCGACACCGCAGGTCTGCGCAAGCGTGTCAGTCACGCCAGCGGGGCCGAGTTCTACGCTTCGCTGCGTACCAAGTCGGCCATCGAAGCTGCCGAGGTCGCGATTCTGTTGATCGATTCCTCGGAGGTCATCTCGGAACAGGACCTCCGCGTGCTGAGCATGGTTGCCGACGCAGGTCGCGCGCTGGTGTTGGCATTCAACAAGTGGGACCTGGTCGACGAAGACCGTCGTATGCAGCTGGAGAAAGAGATCGACCGCGATCTCGCTCGGGTTCCGTGGGCGCAGCGCGTCAACATCTCGGCGCACACCGGCAGGGCCGTTCAGAAGCTCGTACCAGCGCTCGAGACGGCGTTGGAGTCCTGGGACAAGCGAATCCCGACGGGCAAGCTCAACAACTGGCTCAAGGAAGTTGTGGCGGCAACACCGCCTCCGATGCGCGGTGGGCGTTTGCCGCGTGTCATGTTTGCGACGCAAGCCACGACGCGTCCGCCGACATTCGTTCTCTTCACGACGGGCTTCCTCGAAGCCGGTTACCGCCGGTTCATCGAGCGGCGTCTGCGTGAAGAATTCAACTTCGACGGCAGCCCGGTGCGCGTGTCCGTCCGTATCCGCGAAAAGCGTGAACGGCCGGGTAAGGGCAACGGACGCTAGTAGTTCTTCGCCCTACCTCCGACCAGGCGATTTCGCCTCGGGGGTAGGGCTGGGGTAATCTCATCGAGCGCCTTACGGGGCGCGGCGGGCTGTGGCGCAGTTTGGTAGCGCACTTGACTGGGGGTCAAGGGGTCGCAGGTTCAATTCCTGTCAGCCCGACATATAGATGCAGGTCTGAGGCGGTTTCGGAGAAATCCGGAGCCGCCTTTTTAGCGTCAAAACGGGGCTCGGTGCCGCCCGATGTCACTACTCGATCCTTACTCGGTTTTCGGGACCACCGAAGTCCGATATACAGACCGAGTTTCGACGGTGAACTTCAACCTCGGAACGATCAGATCAGTTGACTAGTGCACCTCGGTGCGGGGAAATGGCACTTGTCGACGGTGAACTCCCTCTGTCGGACTTGTGCGTTCCGGGACGCAGCGACAGAACGTACTTGGCCCTTGAAAAATGGAATGTTGCTTGATCCATCTATTTGCGGGCCACGGCGACGTAAATTGCATTTTCCGCACCCTCTCTAGCGAAACGCCAGTTCAGCACAGTTTTCGCGTTGCGGATCCGTCGGTGACCTGAGCTAGGCTGCCCGTATGGACTTCCGACCAGCCCGAATGCCTGCGGTGAGCAGTCGTGGCGACAGCAACGGGCTCGTGTCGGTGGCTGTGGCGCCCGAGATACCGCCCGCCGTGGCCGCGCGGATCGCTGGTGCGGTGCAGTCGTCCCGCTCGGAGGGCACCCGCCGGACCTACGCGGCCGCGTGGCGACGCTTCGAAGGTTGGTGTCAGCGGGAGGGGCATATCGCGTTGCCCGCGCACCCGGTCACCGTCGCGGCGTACCTCGTCGACGCCGCCGACACTCGCTCGGAATCAGGGGAGCGCGCCTACGCTGTCGCCACCTTCGGTACTTGGATCGCGGCGATCAACCACCAGCACCGCACCACCGGACACCTCTCACCCACGGCACACGAACTGGTCACTGCGACCCTGTCTGGTATCCGACGCGAGTACGCCGCAGCGGGGGACCGACCCCGCACCCCAGGGGATCCACTGTTGGTCGACGACATCAAGGTCCTTGTCGGGACGGCCCGGGAGCGGTGCCGGGGGTGGGCCGACGAGGTCCTCGAGCGCCGCGATTCCGCAATCCTGCTGCTCGGGTTCGCAGGTGCCTACCGCCGCAGTGAATTGTCGGACCTCGTCTGCGGAGACGTCACCGTTCATCGGCATGACGGGTTGCACATACGGCTACGGAAGTCGAAGACGGACCAGGAGGGTAGGGGAGCGGTCAAGGCACTGCCGTACACCGAGTCTCACGAGACCTGCCCACCCTGTGCGTATGTCCGTTGGGTACAGGTCGTGGCCGCATTCGATGTGGGCGGCCGCTCGTCGGTCATCCGGCTGCTCCGGAAACCTGAGCCGTTCGGCGCGCATGTGTGTCGCGGGGGAGTGCCACGCACCGCCGCGCGGGCACCGCTGCTCCGCGCGATTGCCCAGAACGGAAATCTGGGCAGCACCGCACTGTCCGGAGCGGCGATTCACCAGACCATCAGGCGCCGCGCCGCCCAGGCCGGCTTCGATCCCAGTGCACTCGCCAAACTCGGTGGACATTCACTACGCGCAGGTTTCGTCACCCAGAGCACCCGCAACGGGGCAGACGGATCCGCCATCGCCCGCCAAACCGGACACGCCAGCCTCGACTCCGTCGAGGTGTATCGCCGGGAACACGCACCGCTCGTGGGCAATGCGGTCACTGAGATTGGGTTGTAGCGGTTCACAAAAGCCGAAACCGCAACGAATGCAGAGTAATTCGGGGCAATTCTTAGATGAGCAAAGCGCAAACGCCTACATCACTGGTCGGCGACATCGTCGCTGTTCGGTGTCACAGGCTCGTGTGGCGTCGAATGCGCCGCATTCGGCCGACTGACCGTTGTTAGGCAAACCAGAAAAGACCATCGAAGCAGGCCAATGGGCTTGCTACTCCAAGCAGTAGGGCGGACGGACGACAAAAGCCAACGCACGCAAGGTCGACTCTAAGCACCTGGGTTGACCGTGACGCGTGCAGATACCTGCTGCTGGACCTGCGTATAGACATCTACGCCGAGCGTAGGCGCGACCCAGAGAGATAACACAACGGCGAAGTCCACGCGCGCACCCATCAGACCTCCGGCCTGCTCCTTGCAGTGGACTGTGAGGTCGAAGGTGTTTCCCGAGCCGACGCCGATCGCTCGGTTGACCTCCCAAACGGCGTGCTGGAGCGTGCCCCGCTTCGAGCGGTTGCTGCTTACATCGAGCGCCGAGCCGAGTTCTGTGAAGCCAGTTGGCTTCGAGAAGTCCAGCGCAGCGCGGCGGTACTGACGATGCCGCCAGTTTATCGGGGACAGCCAAGCCAGAGTGGCCGTCACCCGCTTCAAGCCCGTCTGCTGGAGACCGTTGGGCAGCGGGAAGGATAACGCGACCTGTTCCTCTGCACCGACGTTACCGACGAAGAGGATGCTCGCCTCGTGAGGTTCGCAACCGTCAGCAAGCGTTCGAGCAGGAGCGCCATAGCCGTGGGCGAACGGACGCAGAGCGTCGTGAACGCGGAGTTCGTCAGGCAGACGTACCGAGTGAGCGACAAACGCCTTTGTCGCGACAGCGAGTTCGGACCGGGTCAACGGTCGATCCGCGAGGTCGAGGATCGAGTCCACGACGCGCGCGGCCTCCCTCGATACCATCGCTGCGGCGGGGCTGCTACCCATCGTGAAGGCTTCTTCAGCACCGTTCGACGCGGCAACTCTGATACCGGGACCTTGCGCGCTCTGGACGGCTGGAAAGAGCTCCGTCTCTCCGGACATCACGGGGGCCCGGAACAGGGCTCGACCGCCCGGAGCCAGCAAGTCAGGCTTCACCGATCGACGGTTGCCGGCGCCGACGGCACTCATGGGGTTGACGATAAGTTCGCCGTCCGCGGGATCGAATCGATACCCCAGATTCACCGGGCCGGCCTCATCCGCGTTCAGTGCGCCGACCGTCAGCGCGTTCATCGACTCTGCCGGGGAGAGTAGGCTGCGCCGTGGCGTTGTCTCCGCTACGACGGCGTTGACTGCGTCGGCGCGCTTCGCGCCGTTAAGCGCGGTCAGGGTGTCAACCCCCGACGGGACTAATAGCGAGCGGTGATTACCTGCGGACACCACAACAACGACGCCGTACGCGCGCTCAACCAGTCGATAGTCCTCGCCCACGACGAAATTAAACCGTCAAAGGGGGACGCAGGATCACCCACGGACAGATTCAGAACCACGATGGAGGGCGCGGTCGGACCGGCGGTTCCGTCTCCGTCGAAGAGCTCTCGAAACACTCTGCGCATGAGGTCGGGGGCGTGTTCCCCGTCTGGAACTTCCTCGAATCGATCTTGGGCATCAGCGACCGGGGTGAGGATCGGACGGACGAGCACAGGCCTCGTTGCTGGGGGAGTACCAGAGGAAGAGAGGTCACCCCAGACGCATACAGAAGCCATGGCAGTCCCGTGGCGACGCAGCTTGGTCTCGGACCCGGTGTCGGCTCCCAGGTCGTCCGGATCGGTCACGATGACGCGGCCGGCCAGTCTTGGGTGGTTCGCCACGGGCACTCCGTCCAGCACGCAGAGAACGGGGTCGCCATTTGGGAGCGGGCTCGCAGCGACCGACTCCGCAGGTACACCGTCGGAGAACGAATAGGACTGCGCCGTTGCTCGCAGGTACATCACGTGGCTCGACTTCACGGCCATGACCGCATCGAGGTCGCCACTGGCCAACCGTTGGAGCAACTCAAGCGGGACGGAGCACTTCATGCCGTGATACCCGATTTCGTCGACCCGGGCAACGGAGACGACTCGACCGGCGCTCGCCTCGACGAGTGCTGCCACCTCGGTTTGGGCCTTCTGACGCAACGACTCTGACAGGCGGTACCAGAGCTCGATCTCGATTGAGTGGTCGCCGGGTAGCATCCCGGACAGCGCGGCGGCAAGTTCGTTCGTCCGCACCCGGTCCTGCGGCCCCCAAGGCCGCACGTCTTTCAGGTGATCGAATACCACCCGCAGTGGCGCGTAGCCGCGATCGACCTGCCCCGTCTGACTGTATTGCCGCCATTGCGCGAGAATGTTGGCCCGCGACCGTTCGTTGATGCAGACCGCATGGAGGCAGCCCGTAACGGGCAGGGCCTTGTTTTTGCTCTTACGTGGGAATGCCGGGTCTGGATCGTAGTCCCGTTCGACCTCCGTGAGAATCTCCAACCCAGCGAGCTCGGCCACGCGGGTCAAATCGGCCTGTTCATCGACGGCCTCGAACACGATGACCAACTGCGGATCGCTGGCCCCCAGTGACTGCATGAGAGTCGCCTGCTCCGAGAACGCATTGTCGATGTCGTCAAATCTGCTTCCGAGCCGAGAGCCTTGCTCGCCGTACGACGGCGCGTCGACCTTTGCCCCTCCGCTCGTCGTCGGCTTGTATTCAATCGGAGGCCGGACCTCGCCCCACAGCACGGGCCGTTGAACCCCGGCGTCAGCCATTGGCGCCAGGTCGCGCTCGGGCCGCCCACGCCCGCAGGACGCTCTCGGTCACTGAGGTGGGGTCGGCGTCGAAACCACCGAGGATCTGGCGGCGCTGGACGTCGCCTGCGAAGTCCTCCAGCTCCGCGTAGCTCGCGTCGCGCAGACGGTCGGCTATCGTTCGTTCGGACTTGCCGAACACCACTCCCTTGCGAGCCGACCACGCCCGGAGCCATTCGATCTTCCCTTCGCGGGTTGCGCTAGGCAGGGGCAGCCGAATCTGCATCCTCCGCCACACTGCGCGATCGAGCAGCTCGGCGTGATTGGTCGCCGCGATGACGATGACGTGGCTCGGCAGTTTATCGACCTGCAGCAGGAGCGAACTGACTACGCGTTTGATCTCGCCGGTCTCATGGGTGTCACCGCGCTCCTTGGCGACGGCGTCGAACTCGTCGAAGAAGAGCACGCATGGGCGGACACGGACCGCCGAAAACAGCGCGTCGAGCCGGCTCGCGGTCTCTCCAAGGAACGAACCGATGACACCCTCATACCGGACCGTAAGCAGCGGGACTGCAACTTCCGTTGCGATGGCTTCGGCGAGCGTTGTTTTCCCACTCCCAGGCGGTCCTTCAAGGAGGATACGATGCCGTGGTTCCAAGCCGTGGCTGCGAAGCAGGTCCCGTCGGTGGTGCTCCTCGACAAGTTCGGTTGCGGACAGTCGAACCGTGGTCGGAAGGACGAGGTCGGTGAGGCGGCGTACGGGCTCGGTCTCGTGGAGGAGGCCGACGGACTCACGCGGCCTAGTTAGTGGGGAAACAGTCGACCCCAACGTCTTACGCCTGGTCAGCGCCTCGGCCAGCTGTGAGGCCAAGACCCCGTGCTTCTTCGCATTTTCCTCGGCGATCAGGGCTTCTGCGGCACGGCGAAACGCCAAGTCGTCGCCGCCTGCCCCGGACCGAACCAGCGCGAGAAGCAGATCTGCCCGTGCCATGCTCATTCCCCTCTCGTCGCCGACGATTCTCGCAGACCGGCCTGGAACGGCACTCTCGCCGCGCCTTATGCGCGCCGACCAGGTTTTCACAGTGTGTCGGTAAACACACCGCTGCGAGCCTTTCCGAAAAAGACGGGTCCTGGCGAACCTGAACAGAGGGGCAACGAGCGGAGCTCCGAACGTCATCCAAGGCTGTTGACCGGCGCGCGGGCCTTGGTCCACAAGTAGGAGACGATCAACGCCGGACCTGCGCTCGCAGACCAGTTTCCGGACCCCGAACTAGCGCTAGTAGTTCTCTCGGACGTAATGATAGGTCAGGTCGAAAAGGTCGCCCTTGATCGGCAGAGAGTAGTTCTTCAGGACCGCGCGCAGTTCTCGTCGAACCGACTTGTCACCGTAGTCGCTCCAAGGTTCTTGACCTTGGTCGTGATCTCGGACCACAGCGTGCCCGCGGGCATCTCAAACCTGTGGAAGTCGGCCTCGATCTCGTCGTCGAGGTCGTCACCGTACCCGTCGAGTGCTTCGTCGTGCTCGTACGACCAGGTATCGGAGATCCACTTCCAGAACAGCATCGGAAAGACGTAGGTCTTGAAGTCGGCAGGGTCGACCGGTCCGCGCAGGGCGTTGGCCGCGTCCCAAAGACGCGTCTCGAATTGTTGCTGGGTGATCGTCACTGGGTGCGCGCTTCCTTCGGAGTCAGTTGAACTACTTCATATCGGAACGTGCTGGCATCCTTTCAGCCAGGCGCGGGCTTCAGCAGGCAGACCGCCGTGGCGAGTGCGGACACGTGCGACAATACGGTTGCGACCCAAGACGAGAACCGCTTGTCCGGATTCCTTGAAAATGCACGCCCAAGTGTTGTGCCACCACCACGGAGCGCGTACCCCCGGGTCGGGGCGGGTGCAGCCCAGGAGGGCGCGGCCGCCGGATTCTCGCGCGACTCCGACCTCTCTACGAATGCAATTAGCCTCGGCCTCGGAGCGACGGACCGAGAACTACGAAGCACCCCAGTACAGCCGACGCCCGGCGAACATGCGCTCGACGTCGGTGTGTGCCGCGATCTTGCTGAGGTGCAGACCTTCCTGCTCGTGTGGCGCACGAGTTGAGGTTGGGGTAGCTGCGCACGCGCTGCTGGTGCAACGTAGAGGTGTGATCGCTTAGGGTTCAGATGGAAGTTTCGCTGACGGGGCCATAAGGCCGTGGCCAATCGTGGCAAAATGCGCGGCTCTTTATCCTGACAATTTTTCACGCTAGGGTTGGCAGGTACCGGAGGTTGTCAAGATTTCTGGCTCTTGTGACACGTGCGTGGGTCGCTGATCGCGCCTGAGCGGCCACACGCCGTCCCCCGTCTAGGTTTTGGCTTGTCGAAGGTCAAAACTGAAGAACGGAGAACGGCGTGCAGAACGCTAGCTTATGGCGCACTGTGTTGGGCGTCGAGAACACTGTCGTCGAAGACATCGAATTCAACGACGACGCACAAGCGATCGTGGCGCAGGTGAGGCCTGCGAGGGCGACCAGGGGTCGATGTGGTGCCTGTGGATCGAGGGCCTCCTGGTACGACCGTGGGCAGGGTCGACGGCAGTGGCGTGGCCTGGATCTGGGAACCGTTCAGGTCTACCTCGAAGCCGATGCCCCACGAGTCGACTGCCCCACACACGGACCGACAGTGCGCCAGGTCCCGTGGGCCCGCCACAATGCAGGACACACCCGGTCCTTCGATCAGCAGGTCGCGTGGCTGGCCACTCAGTGTTCCAAGAAGGCAATCACCGAACTGATGCGGATCGCCTGGCGCACAGTAGGATCGATCATCGCTCGAGTGTGGGCCGACACCGCCGCCGGTATCGATGCGTTGGCGGGTCTGACACGAATCGGGATCGACGAGATCTCCTACAAACGCGGCCACAAGTACCTGACCGTCGTCGTCGACCACGACACCGGACGCCTGGTGTCGGTTCATCCCGGCCGCGACCGCGCGACCGTTCGCGCTTTCTTCGATGCACTCGAGTCATCCGGTGCGGGGAGGTGTGCCCGCATCACTCATGTCACCGCTGACGGGGCGCTATGGATCTCCGATGTAGTTCGCGATCGATGCCCAGGCGCGATCCGTTGTGCCGATCCCTTTTCACGTAGTCGGTTGGGCCACAGAGGCACTCGATGCCGTACGCCGCCAAGCATGGTCCGACGCACGCAGTGGAGGGAACACCCGATCGCACGGCTGGATCAACGGACGACGCTCCACCGTCTCCACAGGGCCTGCCCGGCGTTGCTGCGTTCCCGCTACGCACTGTGGAAGAACCCAGAGAACCTCACCGACCGCCAACGCGTGAAACTGCGGTGGATCGCCACGACCGATCCTCGTCTCCACCGCGCTTACCTGCTCAAAGAGGGCCTACGAACGGTCTTCAAACTACCCGTCGACCAGGCCTCCGATGCACTCGAACGCTGGATTCAGTGGGCACGACGGAGCCGAATCGAATCATTCGTCACCCTTCAACGCCGAGTCGGCGTCCATCGCGAACAAATCCTTGCTGCGATCGAGCACGGCCTGTCCAACGGACTCGTCGAATCTATCAACACCAAGATCCGACTACTCACTCGCATCGCCTTCGGCTTTGTCCATCCCGAAGCGCTCATATCCTTGGCCATGCTCGATCTCGGAGGACACCGGCCGTCACTACCCGGCCGCCGATAACCCCACACATCAGTCACAAGGGCCAGATTTCTTGACGGTGCGGTAACTATTGATAACTGACCGAAGTTGGTTCGACAACGAACACGACCCGGTCGGGTGCGTCACCCGGCGGGCCAGACATTGCCAGGTCGTACCGATCTGCCAGTGCCATGAAAAGTTCTGCGTTCGGGTCGGGCTCTACATTTACGACACGACCTCGGACTTCGAGGTACCTATAGGGCTGATCAGGGTCGTTGACCGAGAAAGCAATACGAGGCTCGTGGGCGACGTTCCGGGACTTCTTCCGTGTGCTCGTGTTCGTGAACCTGATGTGCGTGCCGTCCCAGTTGAACCACATGGGGTTGGCCTGCGGCGACCCGTCGGGACGGATCGTCGCCAGATGGGCATACAGCGGTCTGGTGAGAAGATCCACGTGTGACTCCGGAATTACCGACATAACTGTCCAATCTGGTTGGAGGACTCTTTTGGTCGTAATGAATTGCCCGTAAGGCTGGCCTCAGTAGGAGGTAATCCTGCAATGCGTTATCGACTGAGGTTCTTTATCGCACGTTCGAGAAGTGAATGTAGTGCCGCTCGCTCATCGGCGCTGAATTCGTCCGCAAGTTCTCCCTCGATGGTCCGAGCTACCTTGTCTGCTTTCATCAGTAAGGCACGCCCCGATCTCGTCAGTTCTGTCACGAGGACCTTCTGATGCACCGAGGAGGGGGTGCGGACGATCAAGCCTTTCGATTCCAGGTTTTTGAACACTGTGTTCATGGTCTGAGCGGTCACCATGCATGCTCGAGCGACCTGTGCGCTCGACGATCCTGGTGAGTGATAGAGCGTCATCAAAGCGGCGTACTGGGGAACAGTGATATCGAACGGCTTCAGCGCATTGGTCTTGCGAGCAATCAGCGCGACTTCGGCCCGTTTGATGTCGGTTCCGATGCGTGCCGCGATCTCGGCTTGGATGGTCGCGCTGTCTGCTTTGCTCACCATGGTGGGCCTTCATATTGTGAGCCAGGGCTCTGATGGGTATCAGTGGGGTCGACAATGTCAGATCGACCATACCTGGTGTGCCTTGCTGTGCGCCGGACGTCTGCACTCGGCTGCTGAGGTCTGTGGTCCATGGCCATTGAAGATCACGGTGGTGTCGGGAAGTTGGGGCAGAACCCGCCCAAGTGATTTGCGCAGAGTAGAGCGGTCACCGGCTGGAGGTGCAGCGAGTCCTGGCCCGAAATGGTGGAGACTGTCTCCCGCGAACAGAGCAGCGTGCCCGGCGTCGATCGAGAACATCACCGACCCCGGGGTGTGGCCGGGGATGCTGATGACGCGAGCCTGCAGTGCTCCGACTGCCACTATCGTTCCGTCTAGGAGTTCGAGCCGGCGGCGGGCCGGGACGCGGGGGTAGTCGGCCAACGCACTGTTCGGGAAGTCCTCCGGCAGTAGCACTTCGGGGTTCACCAGAGATTGCTCGTCGGCTGGATGGATACCTAGAGGTACGTCGAGTTCGGATGCGAGGGGGACCGCATCCCAGCTGTGGTCCATGTGGCCGTGTGTCAACACGACAGCGACTGCATCCAACCCGTGCAGCCGTAGGTGTTCGGATACGACTCGAGCTGCACCTTGGCCGGGATCGATGACAACGGACTGCGATGTTCCGGGGTCCGTGACGATGTAGCACCAGGTCTGGAAATGCTCTCCGGCTGTGAAGCCGTCGACGACGAGCTCCGTTGCGGTCAGGAGGCGGGTGACCGCTGTGTCGACTACGGGCGGCAGTGAACTCGGCAGGGGGGCGTTCACAGGCTATTCACCGATCGTCTGCTCACGTCGGTCGCCGGCGTAGCCGCCGCCAGAAACTCCGCGACGGTGGTTCGGTTCTTCCTGCCCAGAATGTTGTTTTCTACCAACGCGGCGAGCAGTGGATCCGGTACCGACTCATCGTCACCGAATGCAGCCTTCAGGGTGTGCTGGATGGTGAGTGCGACGTCGAGGCCGATCAGCTCGAGGAGCGCGACGGGCCCCATAGGGAACCCGAAGCGCCGCATTGTGTAGTCGAGGTCAGGTGCGTTTCGGGTCGTGCGCAGAACGCGCAGCGCGTCGTTGAGGTAAGGAATGAGCAGGGCATTGACGATGAAGCCGGGACGGTCTCCGCAACGCACCACTTCTTTCCCTGCCAGTTTTGCGGCGCTTTCGGCGATCGTGATCGTACGCGGGGCGCTCTTGTGGGTGGCGATGAGTTCGATCAGCGGCATTGTGTTCGCAGGGTTGAAGAAGTGCATGCCGATGACCCGCGTCGGGGTGTCGGTGACGGCTGCGATGTCGCAGATTTGCAGGCTCGATGTGGTTGTGGCGAGGACAGTTGTGCTGGGACACAGGCGATCGAGTGCGCAAAACACTGCTGTCTTGGTGGTGAAATTCTCCGCGACACACTCGATCACCAGATCACAAGTCCGAAGGTGTCCGTACCCCTCGGCGATGTGGACTCGGTCGGCTATTGCTGCCCGGGTGTTTTCGTCGATGCGTTGTCTTGTCAGCGCTCGGTCGAGGTTCGCACTGAATTTCGCGGACGACTCGGTGGACCGCGAGGCGACGCTGACGTCTATCCCCGCTGCCAAGTAGGTCTGGGCGATACCCGTTGCCATGATGCCGGTGCCGACGATTCCCACCGAACGGACAGACATCGGCTCGACCTGCTCGTCGTCTCCGGCAGGGTGGGTGTTCGGGGCACTGTAGGAGCGATTGCGGGCGGTCCCGTCAATCTCGGCGTCGAGATGTTTCGACCACCGCGCGAGGACGTCGCGATCGTGGTGTGCGCGGAGTTGGGCCGGTCCGAATGTGAGCCGGCACGCGCCGCGCATTGCGGAGTCGATGGATGCACTGACGGCGTACCCGCTCACGGCCATGGCGTGCGCTCTGTTGAGGTAGCGCAGGTACAACCACTCTGCACCTGGCGGCTGAGGCTGCCCAGGCGAGCTCACACCTGCAGCACCTTCGATGAGGTCCGCGATGTCTGATGCCGAATACGACGTCATAGGGTGCCAATCGGGATCGGGGCCGCGGTATCCGCGGCGGGGCGCAGTCCGTAGGCGGTGCTTTCGATGGTGTCCCAGCCCCGCTGCACAGCAGTGGTGTTCAGCACCGCGTCGGCGCCGACCACGACGGGGTTGTCCACGAGCAGAAGCATCGGAAGGTCGGACTCGTGGTCGCCGTAGGCCCAGCTCGGGGCCGAAGTGGGAATCGTGTCGAGAATGTCGGCCACCGCAGCTGCCTTGCCGTTACCGATCATGGGCGTTGCGAGGCGGCCTGTGTAGCGCCCCTCGGCGACGGCTGGTCGCGAACAAAGGATCATATCGGCACCGACGTATGCCGAGACAGGGTTCAGGCACGCTGGAAACGACCCGGACACCAACACGATGGCGTGGCCCTGCTGCTTGTGCGACTGCAGCCGGGTCAGGACAGAGGTGTTCAGCGCTGGGATGGCAACATCTGTGAACCATCGACGGCCTGATTCCGCCAGCTCAGCGACGGACGTGCCTTCGATGAAGCGATAGAAATCGGTGTTGGCGCGTTCTCTCGGAATTCCGGATTCGAGTAGGTCGTCGAGGCGATCGAGTCGGGTGTGTCGCTCGGCGGCTGGGAGATTCGCGCAATGGTATCGGTAGAAGGAGACCATGCTTTTTATGGTCAACAGTGTTTCGTCGACATCGAAGAAGGCAACTCCGTTGCGGCCTATGCCCTCCTGGGGCTCAATCATGCGTGAGCACCTGACCGGTGGGCGCGGCGTCTGCGGAACTGTTCGCGGCTGCCGAAACCGGTGCACTGTTGTCCGACGTGGGGGACTTGTCGTCACGTAGTAGAACCCAGAGGATGGGCACCATGACCAGGCAGCATGCAGCCAGAATGACGAAGACCTGGTGCAGTGACGAGCTGTAGATATCCGAAGCGAAGGCATGGAACGTCGACTGTGCGTCTGTCGTCAGTCCCTGGGCGGGCGTGGTGAGATCTCCCTTGGCCATCGAGTTCGCGAGTCCAGCCGGGTCCTGCGCGTACGCCGTTCCAGCGAGGCCGTCGATGCGTTCGCCGAGTTGGCGTGACGTCAGACTGACGATCAGTGATCCCATCGCGGCGATGGCGACCACTTCGCCGGTGATACGCATGGTTCCGAACATGCCGGCGGCCATGCCTGCTCGTTCGGGCCGAACCGAGCTCACTGCTGCCCCGTCGAGGATTCCGTTCGAGATTCCGAAACCTATTCCGATGACGACGAGCGGCCCTGCCAGCTCCCAGAGCGGCATCCCGGCACTCAACGTGAGTAGCCACAAAGTTCCGCCGCCGACCAGAACCATGCACGTGATCAGCAGTGTCCGGTAGGTAACGCCCTTCGCGGCGAGGTTTCCGGCGACTGCGGGCATCACCAGCGTCGGGGCGGTCAGCAGGAGCATCAGAAGGCCGGCGTCCCAAGGTGTCCGGCCGTCGACTGCAATGAAGTAGGTCGGCAGAAACACCAAGAGTGCGACGAATCCGAACGCCAAGGCGACCGGTGACAGGCACACTGCGAAGTACTGGCGCGATCGGAACAGAGCCAGGTCGAACATCGGCGCGGCCTGCCGATGTTCGACGATGACGAACGCTGCCAGCAGAGCAGCCGCACCGACGAACATGGCGATGGTGCCGATCGATCCCCAGCCGAGCTGTGGACCCTCGACGAGAGCAAGAATCAGTAAGAACAAGGCACCGACGAACGTGGCGGTTCCGGCCCAATCGACACGAGTGTTGCTGACGGTGGCCGTCGCCGTCACGCGACTGCTCAAAATCAAAGCGGCTATTGCTACCAAAGCTTGTACTGCAAAGAAGTACCTCCACCCCAGCGAGCTGCTCATACCGCCGCCGAGGAGCGGTCCGAACGCGAGGCCGATCCCGAAGCACGTGCCGAACACTCCGAATGCTTTGGCGCGGGCTGCACCATCGAAGGCGTTGGCCAGGGCGGCAGCGACACTGGTGAAGGCCGCTGCGGCACCGATCCCGGTAAGGCCGCGCGCGAGATCGAGGAAGAGCAGGTTGAAGGACAACGCCGCAGCGATGGATCCTGCTCCGAACAAGGCCAAGCCGAACATCAGGACGCGTCGTCGCCCGAGTACGTCGGCGAGCGATCCCATGGCCAGTAGAAACGCGGCGAAGGTGAGGTCGTAGGCGTGTACGACCCATTGCAGTCCAGCGACTCCGCCGCCGAGGTCACTCGAAATGTCAGGCAGCGTAACCGATGTGCCCGTGATCGACGTCGGAAACAGTACTGCGATCATGCACGCCGCGATCAGTGTCGCGGCAGAAGCGCCTCTCAGCAGAGGCGATTGTTCATTGGTGGTGGTCATCGATTGCTCTCCTGGTGCACGGCGATCCGGATTGGGTTATATCAGTGTACTGATACTTATCAGTATATGTACATGCCGAGTAATTTCTCGGCGCGCTCGTGCGTTCAGTAACGGGATCCGACTGTCTCGGGGACTTCGCCCAGCGCCCGCAATGCCTCCGCGTTCAAAACGATGTCCGCCGCCCCGGCATTGTCGGAGAGGTGCGTGAGCTTGCGCGTGCCCGGGATGGGGATGACGTGATCGCCACATGCGAGTGTCCAGGCGATCGATACCTGCGCAGGGGTTGCACCGATAGAGTGGGCGACCTCGGTCACCACGTCGACGATGCGCTGGTTCTGAGTCAACGCGTGGCGGGCGAAGCGGGGGTTGGTCGCCCGAAAGTCTCCGTCCTCGAACACCCCGTCCGATACGGCCCCGGTGAGAAATCCGCGCCCGAGGGGTGCGAACGGAACGAACGCTGCCCCGTTGGCGCGGCACCAACCTACAACGTCGCCACTTACCGAGGCACCTGCACCCGGCGGTGATGCAGCGGGGCTCGCGCCGTGAGAATCGGTCGCCGACCCCAGAGCGTCGCGGGTCCACAGCGACAGCTCGGACTGAACAGCGGACACAGGATGGATCGCATTGGCCGCGCCGGCTTGCCAGACGGTCACCTCCGAGAGGCCGAGATACTTCACCAAGCCCTGCTCGACGAGCAGCGCCATTGCGCCGAAGGTGTCTTCGAGTGGGACTGCGGGGTCGACTCGATGCAGATACAGCAGGTCGATATTGTCCACGTCGAGCCGGGTCAAGCTTGCGCGCACCGCCTCCGCGATATGGCGTGGACTGCCGTCGCGGTGCATTTGTTTGCGAGGTAGATCGTCGACGACCAGGCCGCATTTGGTGGCGAGGAAAACCTCGTCTCGGCGTCCCTTGATTCCCTGGGCGACAACGGTTTCGTTGTGCCCGTCGCCGTAGATGTCGGCGGTGTCGATCATGGAGATACCCGCGTCGAGAGCAGCGCTGATCACCGCGGCCGATTCGGCGTCGTCTCTACTCGATTCAGCGTATCCCCAGCTCATACCCATGCAGCCGAGGCCCACAGCTCCCAGGGAGGGTCCGTGTGGTGTGAACAGTCGTTGTCGCATGTCGAAGGCTCCTAGTAGATCGGGGTGGACGTGGGGTTCCGAGACTCAGATCGCAGACAGGGCGATCACTGCGTTGTGTCCACCGAAACCGGCGGACACACTCAGTGCAGAGTCGATCGCGAGTGATCGCGGGGTTTTGGAGATCACATCGATCTCGACCGCGGGATCCTGGATATCGAGATTCGCTGTAGGCGGAGCGGTGTTGTCGCGTATCGCCAGCGCGGTGAACGCCGCTTCGATGGCGCCTGCAGCGGCAAGTGCATGACCCGTCACACCCTTGGTCGAACTCACGGCAGTGCGATCTCCGAACACTTGGTGCAGCGCCTGGCTTTCGGCCTTGTCGTTGAGGGGGGTCGAAGTGCCGTGCGCGTTGACGTAGGCAATGTCGTTTTCGGTGAGCTCCGCGTCGCGGATTGCCGCACGGACGGCGGCAGTGAGGCTGGCTCCGTCGGGGCGGGGGGCTGTGACGTGGTGGGCATCGGAGGTCGCCGCGTAGCCGGTGACCGCTGCGTACATACGAGCGTGTCTGGCCACGGCGTCGTTCTGCCGTTCGAGTATCAAGATTCCAGCGGCTTCGGCGGCTACGAATCCGTCTCGGCTGATGTCGAACGGCCTCGACGCAGTGTCCGAGCCGTCTCGGCGGGTGGACAAGGCCCCCATTCTGGCGAGACCGGCCATGATCGTAGGCGACAGTGCGCTTTCTGCTCCGCCGACTACTGCGATGTCGCACGCGCCGGAACGCAGCAGGTCACGTCCTGTCCCGATGGCGGTCGTGCCTGATGCGCATGCGGTTGCAGTCACCATGCTCGGTCCACGGGCTCCGATGTCGATCGCTACGTATCCTGCGACCATGTTGGGCATCCACATCGGTACGAGCAGTGGTGACACGAGGTCGGCACCTTCGTCGGCGTGCACCGTTTGTTGAGCTTCGTAGGTTGTGCAACCGCCGAGCGAGTTACCCAGTACGACAGCAACTCTGGCACCGTCCCAGGTCTTGTGGTCGAGTCCGGCATCGAGGACGGCATCACGGGCGGCGACTACCGCGAGCTGGGCGAACCTGTCCACTTTCCACGATTTTCCCGGCCCTAGTTCACGGCGGGGATCGAAATGGGGCACGGTGCACGACATTGCCCATGCAGCCTCACCGAGAGTGGGATCCGCGGCCGAGGTGGACACCGCACTGAGGACCCGTTCCCAGTTGGCTTCGACTCCGCGGCCGGCTGGGGTGAGCAAGCCGATGCCAGTGATGACGACGCTCGGGGGCCGGAGAGTGGTCATGTGTGCACGGATTCGAGGAGTACCGAATCGATGAGAGCTGCTGCACCGCCGAGGGTTTGGTCGGGATACAGTTGACCGTCTTCGAGCCGTGCGCCGGTTTCGCGTTGTATGGACACAGCGAGTTCTACGAGGGTGAGCGAGTCATCGAGTCCGAGTTCCTCGAAGGTCACCGTGGGAACCAGGTCGGACTCGGGTGCGTCGAACTTGGTCGACAGGATACTTCCGAGGGTGGTAAGGGTCGTGGTCACAATGTTCCTTTCGATGGAGATGTCGGGAGTGCTGTATTTGACGGCGCTGTCAGATGATGTCGATCTCGGGCCAGACGAGAGTTGCCGCGCCCCAGGTGGCACCCCCGCCGAACGCGGTCAGAGCTACCTTGTGGCCAGGCTTGATCCGACCGGTGTCCACGGCGTCGACCAAGGCAATGGGGATGGACGCGCCGGCGGTGTTGCCGACTCGGTCGATGTTGGTCACCGCTGCCTCTGCCGGCAGGTCGAGTTGTTCGGCCAACGCGGTGATGATCCGTAGGTTGGCTTGGTGTCCGACCAGTCTGTCGAGATCATCGGTTGCCCATCCGGTGGCAGCCAGAACGGCTCGGGTGGATTCTTCCATCCTGCGTACCGCTTCGAGAAAGACTGCGCCGCCTTGCATTCGGAAATACGGGTCGAGTTCGGGATTCTCCGGACGGGTGCGCGATCCTCCCCCACCGACTGCGATCAGATCGGCGAGCGACCCGTCACTGCCCAGGTCGAGGCTCAGGATGGCACCTGGTTCGTCTCGGTCACCCGCGCGAACGATGGCGGCACCGGCACCGTCGCCGAAAATGGCATTGGTCGACCGATCCGCAGGATCGAGAAGTGTCGTGAACGACTCCGACCCGATGACCAGCACTGTGTCAGCTTGCCGAGACGCGATAGCACCGACGGCGCTACTGAGGGCATACAGGAATCCTGAGCACACAGCGGCAACGTCGAATGCCGCGATCCGGCCCAGCCCGAGCCTTGCGGCAACTTCGGGTGCCGTTGCTGGGCAACGACGGTCCGGGGTGGTGGTTGCGACGATGAGCATGTCGACGCGGTCGGTGCCAGCTGATTTCATCGCGCGCATACCGGCTTCGACCGCCATGTCGCTGGTTGCCAGGCCGCCTGTGACGACGTGGCGTTGCTCGATCCCGGTCCTGCTCGTGATCCATTGGTCGGAGGTGTCGAAGCGTTCGGCGAGCATGGCGTTGGTGACAACCGTGGGCGGTAGCCACGAACCCAGCCCGCTCAAGACTGCTGCAGAGTTCATGCGGTGGTTTCTTTCTGGGAGGTCTGTGCTTGCAGAGTGTGCGGACCGATCGTGCGTACGGCATGCTTTGCGCCCCTGCGTATGTCGAGCGCGGATCTCATCAGCAAGTGGCCATCCGGACGGCAGAGGAAGAGGCGAGGCTTTCGGCCTAGGTGAGCGGTCAGGGCATTGTTGCCGATTCCACCGCCGTCGACACAGGCGATTTCAGGGAGAGCAGCTGCCGTGCTGCGAACGAACGTGCTCCATCCCTGGATGGGGTCGACGCCGGGCCACAGTACGAGTGTGAGCCGGTCACAGTCGAGGGTCGGCCACGACCCGGTCTGACCTGAAGTGTCCGCGGCGGGGTCGGGCGCAAATGCGGGGAATCGGTCTCCCACCTCCAAGGTCGAGACGAGAGCCGGTCGGCGGGCATTCGAGTAGGTGACGTCGAGCTGCGAAAAAATCGGAGCCCCGACACGTTGGAGGACACCGGTGCGATCGGCGAGCGTGATGGCGACGTCCCGGACCCGTCTGCGAATTGGTCCATCGACCAGTCCGAGACGCAACTGCACCCCTGTCGATCTGGTGATGTGAAGGGCCGCGGAGCGTCTCTCGGTCTCGTAGGTGTCGAGCAGCGAACGGTCTGCGTGGCCGCAGATGACAGCGGCCAGCTTCCAACCGAGGTTGACCGCGTCCTGCAGACCGGTGTTCATCCCCTGGCCGCCGGCAGGACTCATGATGTGGGCAGCGTCGCCGACCAGGAAGCACCGACCCTCTCGGAAGCGTTCGGCTGTCCCGAACCTCACGTCGAATGCCGCAGCCCATTCTGGTATGGCGAGGGTTCCGGCCCCCGGTGCTCGGGTATCGAGTGCATGTTGGAAATCCTCACGAACAGGCGGCGGGGGCACTGCACCGTCGGCTGTTCGCGCGGGGACGCTCATCGCGACTCGGTAGATGCCGTGTCGCATCGGAGCTAGCCCGATCGCACCCGTGGGCGAGTAGTAGTAATGCATCGCCGTGTCCGCGGGGCCGTCGGCAACCGCCACATCGCAGATGCCGAACCGAAGATCGGTCGATGTCGGGGTGAAGGGAACGCCGAGCAGCCGGCGGACTGAGCTGTGTGCACCGTCAGCACCGATGACCCAGTCGAACGACACGCCTTCCAGCGCAGCGTCTTTCGGGCGCAATGTGGCATATGGCTCGTCATGCCCGTTGTCGATATGGAGTAGTTCGGTTCCGCGTTCGATCTCGACGCCGTACGACCTGAGCTTGGCAGCGAGAATGCGCTCGGTGGCATTCTGCGGGATGGTGATGGCATAGGGGTGAATGCTGTTTTCGAGACGGGACAGGGCGATACCGCCTCTGCGTCTACCTTCCGAATAGAACGAGACGTTGTCGAGGCGATGGCCTGCGCCGATGAGATCGGATGTCACTTCGATTCGACGTAGAAGTTCGAGCTGGCGGGGCCAAATTACCGCTGCGCGAGAATGAATCGAGGGTGAGGTCTGCCGATCGACGATCCGTACGGCGATGTTCTGACGTGCCAGTTCGCAGGCTGTGGTCAGACCAACGGGACCAGCTCCGACCACCAGAACTCGGGCGGTCACCAAGCACCTGCACCGAAGGCGATGACCGCGCAGGTGAAGGTGAATCCTCCGCCTGCCGAGACGAATAGACCGATGTGTCCGTCGAGTTCGGGGGCTGTTCTCTCGACGTGCTCGATGTTCGCTGCGAGATCTCCCGCACCGAGATGCCCGGACTGCGCGGCGGTGAAGCTCACGTGCGATTTGGTCATGCCGTCGAGAGCACTCGCGTAGGTTTCCTGCATCAGCGTGCGGCCCACACGCGGAACTGTGATCGATGAGATCCGCGGGTCGCCGAGTGTTATGCCGGCTTCTGACACGGCCTGTGCCACAACCTCTCTGAGGGCAGCGCGCGAACTTCGATGGAATTCGTCGAGTCCGCGGGCGTCGATATATCCCTTTTTGGTTCGTCGAACGTCAGTGGTTGGCGACAGCCAGCGTGCTGCGGGGGTGAAGTCGTCGACCCCGCGGTGCAGTGATTCGACCGAGGGGATCGCCTTGGACACGATGGAGCGCAACGTGACGTCGTGGGGGTTCACGATGTCTGCTCGTTCGAGCAGGCATGCGGTACCGCCGTCGCCGTACCAGACGCCGTAGTCGCCTTTCCAACGATCGAAGCCCTCGTCTGCGAATCGGTCTCCGGTGGTAACCAGAGCGCGTCGTGCCGTGGGGTCGGCGAGCAGCCGCGTCGCTGCAAGTTCGAGTCCCATAGCTCCGCCGTTGCACATCTGTTGAATGCCGACCGGCATGGCACGATGTGCGCCGAGGGAGTCTGCGACGAAATGCGCCGGAGACCAGAAGTCGTGACCCTGGTGGTGAATCCAGGCGTGCCCGATGAAGTCCAGCGACGAAGGTTCCCATCGCGCAGCTGCCAACGCGGACCGGGCAGCACCTACTGCCAGATCCGGGCCGGAAGCAATTGTCGAGACCGGCAGCTCGTTGATGCCGGTGCGATCGGCGTCGTGATCGTCCGTGCGTTTCAGTTCGATTGCGTGCGTAGTCGTAACCGCCGTGTCCGGTTTCTGTACTGCAACCGCCGCGACGCGCAGTGGACTGCCGATCTTCATGCCGTCATCGCCGCAGGAGTGATCGAGCCTCGGGCGGTGATCAGTTCCATGACCAGTCGGCACATCGTCTTCGACTCTTGTTCGACGTCCACGTGCAGCCTCGAGCGGAAGAGCGCACCGGGGTGATCTGTGTCGACACGTGTAGTGAGTTCTGCGACGGTCAGCTCAGCGGTCGTGTCGAGCTCGATGTAGTCGTAGAAGGTGCCCTCGATTGCGCTGACCTGTGTGTGCATGGCAGAAAGACCACATTCGTCGGCGAGGGCAAGCAGTGCGAGCTGACGTACGGCTTCGACAGTCACCATGGCCGGGACGTGGTCCTGCGGGTGATCGAAGAAGCTGGGGTTGTCGAACGCGGGGCGTACCTGTGCCTTGATCCCGTTCGGGGTGTGCCTGAGGTCGGAGAGCACCACGTTCTGCGCCGAGAGCCGACCTACTGTGACTGCTTCCACCACTCCGTGCCGGGCACCCGGCAGTTCCGTGTTCATCTTGGGCGCAGAACCCCTGCGGCTCTCGCGCAGTGCTCGGTACACCTCCTTGGAGGTGTACTTCACCTTCATCGTGACGGTGCCGAGCCGAACGGCAGTGGCAGTCGAAATTTCGATCCGAAATGTCACGGACCGAAGCTGTCCGGCGATGTAGCGCGGGACCTCGGCATGGACACTCAGCCGGAGAGATACACACTGCTCGATCCTGTTTCGATAATGAAGATTCTCGAAGCTCATCGACCACGACGCAAGAATGAAGTTATACCCGAGCGGCACGTCCAAATACCGGTGCGAGACGTACGTCTCGGCCTGCCTGCAGCATTCGAGTAGCAGCAGTGGGTCTATGCCGCCGCGACGGGACAGATGGTCGGTGAAGTAAGCATGAGACGGGGGTAGCTGGGCGGCCACAATGTACGTGAGCGAGTCCTCGGCTACTGCGTCTGTCAGAAACACCTCACTCAGAGCGCTGCGGTGGACGAGCCGTCGGTCGATGCTGCTGTGGTCGGTGAGGGGGCGTTGTTCAACGATCATGTCTGAGGCGTCAACCAGGCTCATCGGCTCTTCTTCCGGAGAGGGACTGCTACGGGCTCGCGATTGCAATGCCGGTAGATCTAACAGGACCCTGTTACAGATCTCTAACGCTATCAATATCAGGGCCCTGATTCGATGGGCGAACCGTAACAGCGGTGGAGGAGGTCGTCAAAGGGAAATAACGCCAAAGAGACCAGATGGTCCACAGCGCTGGGCTTGCGGATTTGGTTAACCTTTACCCTTTATGGAGGTAAGCTTGACAAACTGAAGCTTAGCTCAGCTAACAATCAAGTATGCTTACGCGCAACGATCTACCGAAAAGCGGGCTCGTCTCGACACGCATCCTCAAATTCCACTTTTTGAAAAAATACACAAAACTGTTGCGCAGCAACATGTTCGGTTCTGTCTTCCGGTACTACATCTCCCATATTTGTGCGGTGATCCTGAAAATGCACGCCCCCAAAGTGACCCTGAGCGACCCAGGCAGGTTCAAGAAATTTCAATCGAAATCTGAAATGGCACTGTCTGGCCCACAGGAGGCGGAGATCACAGCAAAAGCCAGAACCGAGCCTGTGCAACCCGGCGGGTTCCTCGTTGGTCGGTGGCGCCCGCAAACCATTTCAGTGGTCTGGGGAAGTGCAGCGGTCAGCCCTGGCGATGCCGCGCATCTCAAGACCGCGTTCAACACCGGGACCATTGGCGATCTCGGATGTAACAAGTACTTCCCGGGGCGCAGTCGATCGCCAAGCTCTCCGAGTAATACTCGGGTACACACACGATGGTTCAAACCAATACTGATGCCTGTGGTGCACCATCCCGATCGACCGTTGACTGCCCCATCCGTCGACGCGCATACATCAGGTTCGCGGGCAGCGGCTCGCGGCGGCGGTGTCTGATTCGGTCAGCCTTCAGCCCCGCACCGTCGCATCTGTGTTACCGAGGCGGGGCAGCACGACGGGCGGTTCCAGGTCCAGTGGTCGCTGTTCGCCGACTGGTGCGACGCGGCCGACGTCGAGTCGCTATCGGCATCGCCGGTCGCGCTGGCGGAATCCCTCGCTGAACCCCGCTGGCGACTCGGTTCCGCTTCGCCGGGTTTTCGCGATCAATCGTGTTCATCTCGAGGCCGTCCTGCCCGCACCGAGTCGAGTCACCGCGATCCGGATCGCACCGGACTCGGCGCGTAGCGACCGAGTGGTCAGGCGTGCCACGCAGTACAAGTAATCGCGTCTGGATTGCCGTCATACGGATCGACGGCTGCACTGTTCGGCCACCGCGACGCCGTCGTTCTCCTTCTCGCTGCAGCAGGCTTGCCTTACAGGGATATTGCAGGACTCGATCGCACAGACATCACCAGCGACGGCGCGCCAGCGTGTAAATCGGCGGCCGCCACCGAATCCGCATCGCTCCCAAAGACGCCGCCGGTTTCGACCGACGCCGATATGGAACCGGGTGGCGCGCACACCGCACGGGCCGTTTCTCTACTGCATACCCCGCGTCGCCACATCATCAGACCGTCCGGCGGTACCCACCAGAGTGACCCGATCGCCGCTCAGAAGCCGGTATTTACAGAGCGTGGTTTGACATAGAAGCCGGCCAGAGGGCGCGCCTCACGTCAAGACATCTTGACGGTGCGGTAACTGCGTTTCGCGCACCGTGCCCTGATCGAAACGTCAGAGTGGCTGGGGAACGGGCAGGACGATAATGCCTGTGTCGCGTTGAAGTGCGTCGATCAGGTCTGGCCGTTCGGAGAGCATGTCGGTGTCGGTCACTGAGTAGCTCTGCTGATCCTCGCCCGGGCACGTGTGGGCGCCGGCGGTGTCGAACACACCCAGGCAAGCATGAGTGTGCGCGAGATCGTGCCGCGCCCAGTACCGGATCCCCCGAGAACCCCGCACCACGAAGCGCCGCCGCCCACAGCTGCGTCAGCTGGTAGTTCCCGGTGGTGAAAATCTCTGCGGTGACGCCGAATTGAGCGGGAGCGTTGGACGTCACATCAGCAAGCTCACGCGGCCCAGTGATGCGTATACGGGCCACAGCGCGTGCGGTGAGCTCGGTGCTTGGGACCACCCACATCCCACCTCAGGTTTCGAGCAGGGTGATCTGTTCGGACTCGGCGGTGTAGCAGGGCCGCAACTATCGGCGAGCGAAGCGCCCGTGTCCGCCGTTCGCCGTACAACGGCCCGCCCTGCGGCGCTGTGACAGCGGAACACCATCTCCATTGTCCGAATCCCCCGCGGCAGATCACTTCATTTTCGGGAGCGCCTACACAGGGCGCGAGCCGGTCCTTTCGAGAGCGGACGCTCGCGTTAAGGCGAGCGCCGCCTGCCGGTGGTCGCGTGCGATCTCGTAACTACCCGCAAGCAGAAACCACTCCCGCCAATCCTTGGGACGACCGGCGACGCCTGACCGACACCGGGCCAGGTATTCCTTCGCCGCGGCGGGCTGCACGCGGCCGGAGGGAAGACATGCCAACTCCGGATATGCTCGATAGTCCTGCTGTGAAACCATTTTCGCGAGTAGCCTGTCAGCTGTGTAGCCGAATCTGATCTGGCTAGCGGTCAACACACCAATGACGCAGCCGAACACGATCAAGGCCAGGCCCATGGCGATACCTGCAACCGCCCCGCTCGAAAACATTGCTGCAGCCGTGAAGCCCAACGTGAGCACACCGACGCCGACGACTACTGCTCCTCCTATCGCAACCATCTTCTTGTTCACGACACTCACCGTCCCGGTCGATTACGGATGAGCTGCCGGACGACGACAACGGTAAACCACATTATGAACATCGCCGCCCCAGCGAGGACGGCCTCGAAGAACAACCCTATAGACATGACGAACCACTCCTATCGTGACGATTCTGACGCGACCGGACAGAACGCGGGCAGATCCCCTTTGGCAGTCGGACACGGATCAAACGTAAAGATGGTCAACGTCCCGGCCGCCAGCATCAGTACCGCTGCCGCCGTGACCAACGCGGTCAACCAGAAACGCAGCATCGGCCGAATCGCGTAGTCGGATATAATGATCCGCACGCCGTTGGTGCCATGTAGGACAGCCAGCAGCAGGATCAGAAAATCCCACAGCTGCCAGAACGGGCTCGCCCACTTCCCGGCCACGAACGCGAAGTCGACCTTGAATACCCCGTCACCGGCCACCACATTGACATATACGTGCACCAGAACCAGCACCAACAGGACGACGCCGGACAATCTCATGAACAACCAAGCGTACTTCTCGAAGTTCGAGTGACGCTGCTTCACCGTGACAGCACTATTCGCAGTCTCATTCATCGATAATCGCCTCTCACAGGTAATGACTCAGATGACGAATAATGAACGGCACCATCACCAGCACCCACAACACGACCACGGTCCACAGCATCAGCCGAGACCTGTCGATACCCTTCGACCAGAGGTCGAGCGCAACAATACGGATCCCGTTGAACCCGTGTCCAAGGATGGCGGCAACGAGCCCGATTTCGCCGATACCCATCACCAGGGTCTTGTAGGTGCCGATCACCTCGTCATAGGCGGCAGGTGAGACACGCAACATCAGATTGTCCGCCACGTGCACCAACAGGAAGACATAGATCACCATCCCGCTGACCCGTTGCGCAACCCACGCCCACATCGACAATCCGCCCCGATAAAACGAGCTGCGGGCTGGAGTCTCCCGCAGGGGCAACTCATCTGCTCTTTGCGCCACGTCGCGCGGTGTAGTGTCTCCCATCATTTCTCCTTAAGTACCGAATTTTCAACGTCCGATAGGCACACCGTCACATCGTGTACTCGGAAGCGCACGGCGATACAGGCCGCGGGTTCTCAGGTGAGGGCGGCAGTGTCGGCCGATGGCCAGTTGCTTGGGTCATCGTGGGTCAATCCTGGTGCTCGACAACGACTCAGTAGATCCGCGGGGTGCGCGTAGATGCTGCCGGGCCGCAAGTTCGTCGTCCGAGACCGGGATTACGATAGGGCGGCTTGGCTCGGTCAAGATCACTGCGACGAATCGAGTTTGCGCGTTCGGCAGGTTGTTCGCATCTCGATAGTGGATGACCTCACCACCCAATTCCCAAAATGTCTCTCCTGCTTTGACTATCCGCTCAGGGTGCCCTGCGACTTCGAAGATGACTTCTCCTTCGAGGACATATCCGAATACTGGCCCGGGATGTCGGTGAGGGGACGAGCCCTCGCTGCCCGGCGGTAAGGTCACAACGATCGTTGTCGCATCAGCTAGAGCAGGAACGGGCACGCCGGCCACCTGAGCCAAGATGTCGATATGCAGTTCATTTTCAGCGGTCGTGTGACTCATTTTTGCGGAAGATTCCATGTCGTGCCTTCTCCTTCAGTTGACTACCGCAAGCCGCACAGATTGTCGGCGTGCGGGGAGGAACCAACACGTGATGGTGCATCGCACCATGCTGCCAAACGCGCCATCGTTTGTTGCGTACGCCCGAAGTGCATCCGCGCGTAACGATTAGGCGTGCGCTGAGGCGGAAGGCCATGTAATGCGGTAATCCGCATGTTCCAGGATCGTGGCGGCATCGTCGACCGGTGGGTAGATCCACTCGGCGTTGATCTGCCGCTTGAGCTTTTTGGCATCCGCACCGGTCATCTGGACGGCGCGATCCCAGCCCGAGGTAACAACGGCTTCGGTGGCGCCGAGATCGAGGCAGGTCACATACGGGTCGGGGGAGAAGGGTACTTGGTCGATTCCGAGTAGATCTGCGGCCACATTGTGGCCAGCGAATTTGCCGAGTGGAACCGCGTGTTGGCAGCTCTGCATGACGGTATGTCCGGGTTCTGCTGTCGCGGCTGCGGTATCTCCGGCGGCATAAATGCCGTCGGCGCCGATAACCTGGAGATGCTGGTCGACTTCGAGTCGACCCAGAGCATCTCTGCTGCTCGCGACGTCGGCGGTGAGGGGGCTCGCAAACATCCCGGCGGTCCAGATGACGGTAGCTGTCGGTATCACCTCACCGTCGGAGAGGGTCACTGCATCCGCCGTGATGCTCTCGACGGTGGAGTTCAAGCGCTGTTCGATACCGAGATGATCGACGACGTCTGCGATGTGAGGCCTGGGCCCCGGGCCCAGTTCGGGGCCCAGTTCGTTGGTGCGCTGCACCAGAACTACTCTGGTATTGCGGTCAGGTGCCAACCCCGCGAGTCGGCCGGCTAGTTCAGTCGCTACTTCGAGGCCTGTGAAGCCCGCGCCGACGACGACGGCGGTGAACTGGCCTTCATGGGAGATGCGGCCGGGGAGCCGTTTCAGATGATGGTCCAGTGTTGCTGCACCGGTGAGGGTATCGACGTCGAAAAGATGCTCGGCTCCTGGCAGAGTGGGGCGTACCAGTTGACTGCCGGTAGCAAGAACGAGTCTGTCGTAACTCAACACAAGTGACTTCGCGTCTCGACCTATCGCCGACACCGTGCGAGACGCCGGGTCGATATCGGTGACGGTCGCAGCGATACGCCGGACTCCGATGGGCCCGAGTATGCGATCGAGGGGGACCCGCATGTCACCGGGGTCCGTCTCGTACAAGCGTGGCCGGATCACCAAATCGTCTCCGCTGCTGATCAGTGTCACCGTCAGTTCTCCAGCTTTACTTGTGTTTTCGCGGGCGAGACGAACGGCAGCGGCGGCGCTCCAGACGCCGGCGAAACCGCCACCCACAATCAGGATACTTGTCATCTAGAATTCCTCCGTAGTTGGATGAAACGTGCACGTGCGTCGGTGGATCAGTCGCGTCCGAGGACGCGCTGGACGGTGGACCCCAACGTGGGGGCGTGGGCCTCGGCGGCAGATTTGACGTCTGCGAGCGTTTGGCTTGCGAGCGCCTCTCGCCAAGCTACTTCGGCCCGAGCCATCGAACTCTTCACTGCGCAGGATGTAGTGAAATCGATTGCGGAGCTTTGGGAGCCGAGCGTTCCGCACTGACGGATTTCAGCGCACCGAAACAGTGACTCGCGACCTTCGATCGCATCTACAACGTCGAGCATGGTGATCGATTCAGGGGGGCGAGTCAGCCGAAAGCCGCCCCGCTTACCGGGTGCAGAACTCAGCAATTCCGCTTTGACCAGGAGCTGTAGTTGTTTGTTGAGGTAAGTCGCGGAGAGGTCATGGCTTGCGGCGAGTGCAGCAGTCGGGACCGCATCGTTGGTTCCGAGCCATGCGAGGTTCAAGAGCGTATGCACCGCCCACTCGACACCTTGACTCATTCGCATACCTGGACAATATCTATCCAGTACCGAAGAGGCAAGCTTGCTCTGGGTGATATTCCCCGGAGTTCGTGGCAGCGGTGGCACTCGTTGTTGTGCATGGTCGTAGGCCATCGACGCGACGAGCCTCCGCACGCCACTGAGGCAGATTGCCGGACGGCACCGCCTCGAGATGGAATTGTCCGACCGGTCACCACAGCTTCCAGTTCCGGTCCGTCGGGGTGCAGACGATCCTGCCGCGGCCTTCGCTCTTCGCAACCGGAGCGCGCTATCGGCAACCGGTTGTGTCGCAACATTCAGTACGCGCACACGGGCGCCGAAGGCGCATTATGGTGACTGCATGCGCACTTTGGGACAGCGATTTCGGACGGCGGCACCACTCCCACCCCGGGCAGTCAAGGTGGTTGTGGTCGGCGGGGGTTTCGGGGGGTTTCACGCGCTGCGTAAGTTGCAGAAACTGCTCGAACCGGAGCGGGTGTCGCTGACGCTCGTAGCACCGAACGACTATCTGCTCTACAGTCCGTTGCTTCCCGAGGTGGCGACGGGTGTGCTCGATCCGCGTGACATCGCCGTGTCCATTCGGCAGACGTTGCGGCGTACCCACACGGTGCTCGGTCATGTCACCGCCGTCGACTTCGCCGAACACCGCTTGAGGGTCGAAGGACGTGAGGGATCGACCGATATCGAGTGGGACAAGCTGATCCTCGCGCCGGGTTCGGTGACCCGTCAATTCGACATTCCCGGCGTCGCCGAGAATGCCCACGGATTGAAGACCCTGAGCGAGGCAACGTTCATTCGCAACCACGTTCTTGCCCAGCTCGACGCCGCAGATTCGTTGCCGGACACCCCTGGTGGTAGGGCCGAGCGTGTGGAGCGACTCACTGTCGTCGCAGTCGGCGCTGGCTATACAGGCACCGAATTCGTGGCTCAGATGCAGAACTGGATCAAAGGGATCGCGAAACGGTGGGCGAGCATCGACCCGAACGATGTTCGATGGCTGCTCGTCGACCTGGCCCCGACCGTGCTTCCTGAGCTGGGGGAAGATCTCGGTAAGGAAGCCCTCGGTGTGCTGCGGCATCGGGGCGTCGAAGTCAGACTGGAAGTGACTGTCAAATCAGCGACCGCTACGTCGGTGACGCTCACCGACGGAACGGTGATCCCGTCGCGAACTCTGGTGTGGGGTGCAGGCGTGGCGCCGAGCCCGTTGATCGCCAAGCTCGGATTGCCCACCGAAAATGGACGACTGATCGTCGATGCTGACATGTCGGTGCCGGGTGTGCCCGGCGTGTGGGCCATCGGCGATGCGGCGGCTGTACCGGATCTGGCAGCCGACCCTTCGAAGCCGACCCCACCGACTGCGCAGCACGCTCAACGGCAAGGTGTTCGAGTGGCGCGCAACGTCGCCGCGAGCGTAGGAGTAGGCGAGTCGAAACGGTACGTGCACAAGGATCTGGGTCTCGTGGCCGATCTCGGCGGGTTCGACGGTGTGGCAAAGCCTTTGGGTATACCGCTGAAGGGGCCGGTCGCCAAGTTCGTCGCTCGCAGCTATCACTTGTACGCGCTGCCGACCGCCGGAGCGCGGGTACGCGTGGCAACGGACTGGCTGTACAACTCGATCCTGCCGACGCGGGTGGTCAACCTCGACCAGGTGCGATCCGAGGATGCGTTGATCGCCAAGGCCCAAGGCATGTGATGCTCTGTACTTGAACCCATCCGAGAACGCGATCGTCTTGTCTATCGACGAAAAGTTGCAGATCCAAGCACTCGATCGCACCCAGCCGATGCTCCCCAGCAACCGGAATCGGTCAAACGCCGCACCCATGATTACAAGAGGCATAACACCACTACGCTGTTCGCTGCTCACGACATCGCTACCGGGCACGTCACTGCGTGCTGTAAACCACGCCATCGAAGTAGCGAATACCTGAATTTTCTCAAAAACAGATTGCACGCAACTACCCCGGCCGTGAACTGCACTTGATCGCCTACAACTACGCCACCCACAAGACAGCGGCAGTACGAGAGATTGAACTGACGCGAATCCCTGCATCGCAGTGCATTTCACACCAACATCGGCAACATGGCTCAACCTCGTCGAAGTCGGGTTCGGCGTCATCCAGCGCCAAGCCATCGGGCGGGGAATCTTCACCTCCGTCGCCGACCTCAACGCCAAGATCCGAGACTTCATCAACGGCTGGAACGCCCGCGCGACACCATTCGTGTGGACAAAAACGGCGGAAGAAATTCTCGAGAAAGCGGTCCGTCAAACCACTTCAACTTCAAACACGGACCACTAGTGCCGCGCCGGCTGTAGTCCGCCAGCGGATTTACTCAATGGCAGGGAAGATCACGCCTTCGCAATGTCCGACGGATGAACCGCCAGTGGGGTCACGTTGATGGACATATACGGAAACAGCGGAAGATTCCACAGAATTTCGTGGAGTCGTTCGTTGTCTCTCACATCGAAGACGCTCAGGTTCGAGTACTGCCCGACGTTTCGCCAGATGTGGACCCATTCACCTCCGCGTTGGAGTTCCTGCGAATATGCCTTCTCCCTCGCGAGGGTGTCGTTCCTGACGTCTGGATTCATGTTTTGTGGCAGCGCCACGTCCATGGTGACCGAAAACAGCATCGATTTCCTTTCAGGCCCGGTCTTTGTCTCAGGCCTTGTCTAGCGCGAGGTTGTAGGTCACTTCTTGGCCGCCGTCGACGTTCTGTGGGTCGAGGATCAGTTCGGGCTTGACTGCGTTGGCAACGTCGTCGTTCTGCTCGTCGCCGGGGAAATAGAGCTGGGCGGTGATCTGCTGGAATCCGTCGGCTGCGACCTCGAGGTGCAGGTGCATGGGGCGCCAGGGGTGCCAGCCGGCAGCGGTGATGAGGTTGCCGCAGGCGGCGCCGTCCGTCGGAATCTGGTACGGCGCAGGCTTCATGGTGTGGATCCTAGTGGCCCTGGTCGTCCGTCGTCACGGTTCCGCGCAGGTTCCAGTCGAGAATTCACGGTGCGAACTGAGAGTGGTAACCGTAGACGTGTGCATGCCAAATTTCGATGACAGCGCGAGACAACCGGTTGCCTGCAACGTCGCGGACCTGACCCTGGACGAGCAGCGGAGTGCCCTTCTCCATCGCGCACGGGGAGGAGAGCAGCAGAACCGACTTCTGGTGGATCGGGAACGTAGTAGGGACCCTCGAGGGTTTCCCTTGCCGCCCCCACCGGAGTCGCTGGCGACTTCCTCTACGACGGCTCGCCCCCTACCTCGTGGAACAGAGGCCACTCCCCGGTCTGGCCGACGTTGATCAGCCACGCTTTGAGCGAGTTGTACGCGTCGTAGGTGACCTCGCACTCACGAATGGTCTGGTGAATCCCCGAAAACACCTGTCGAGCAGCGGCGTTCACGCGCCTGGGACGGGTGGATGCTGCGAATTGATTGTCGGAGGTGAGCCGCTGTGTGGCGTTGGTGCCGGAAGCGGCGGCGGTCGCAGTGTCCGTTGCATGGTCGATACTCATGGTGACGGCTTCGTTATCAGGTGACGCGTGCTGTTTCTTTGGTATCCGGGGTCTATTTGTCGAGCCGATAGCGGCTGAGCTTGTCCTCGTCGATCTCGACTCCGAGACCGGATCCCGCGCGGACGGCGAGTTCGCCACCGCGGATCTCGAGAGGTTCGGTGAGTAGGTCGTCGCTCATGTCCAAGAAGTTGGATAGTTCGCCGGCGCGCCTGGATGTGAGTTCGAATGCGGCGCCGAATGCGACGGTGCAGGCTGAGCCGAGCTGTCCGTCGATCTGGTTGCCCATCACGACTTCGAGACCGAGGCCTTCGCAGAGGTGGTGGGTGCGGAGGGATCCGGTGAACCCGCTCCTGGCGGTCTTGATGCTGACCGCCGTCGCCGACCCGCCGAGAATTTCACGGGTCACGTCGGCTGGCGTGACAGCGGATTCGTCGGCGACGAAGGGTACGTCGAGCTGCTGCACGAGCCACCGTCTGCCGAGCACGTCGTCGGCGGGGCACAGTTCTTCGGCGAGGGTGAGCCCGAGGTCCTTCATCTCCGCCATCGCCCTCGCGGATTCCGATGCACTCCATCCGCGATTCCCATCGACATACAGTTCGACGCTCTCACCGAGGTTCTCGCGCAGTGCACGCACTACATCGGTGTCGAGGGAGGCGGGCCGGCGGCCGACTTTGACCTTGAAGACCTCGATGCCGTAGTCGACGCGCATCCGGGTGGCTTCGTCGACCATCTCTTCGGGTGTGCCGAAGCCGAGCATGTGGCTGACACGCATGCTGTTGGTATAGCCGCCGAGTAGCTCGGTGACCGGGAGATCGAGCGTGCGCCCCAACGCATCCCAGATGGCCAAGTCGATGGCAGCCTTGGCAACCGGATTCCCCACCGTCCGATTGACACGGGTATGCACGATCTCGCGTTCGGTCAACCTCAGACCGACTATCTGTGGCGCAAAGATCGACTCGATCACCGCGACCATGCCACGCTGGGTCTCGCCGTAGGTGAACGGGCGCGGGGGAGCGTCGGCGATACCGACGATCCCGTCGTGGGTGTGTACGCGAACCAGAACGTGCTCGGCTGCATGAACTTCGCCGCTCGCGAACCGAAGTGGCTTGCGGTAGTCGATGGAATATGGAATCGCGTCGACCGCGGTGATCTTCATGAGATGTCCTTCAGATTGTTCGCTGCAGGTATCAGTCTGACATGCAGCGGGGTCCGGGCCAGCAGTGTCAACCCCACTCGGTCTCGAGCTGCCGGACGGACCTGGGACGATGCCTGTTGCGCCAGCTACAGGCGTTTCGCAGCCTGGCCGAAGTGTCGAGTTTCGGCGACGGCGACGGCGACGGCGACGGCGACGAAGTGAGTTCGAGTGCCGCCATTCCATTGAGCTCGCCGCGGCAGCCATGTTGGGTCATACAGGGTCGAGTGCGAAGTCGTAAGACACGCGATTGATGCCGTCGTCGCCAGTAACCGGATCGAGAATGAGTTCGGGTTTGGTCGCCATCGCGACGTCGCTCTCGATCCATTCGCCGCCGCGGAAGTAGAGCTGGGTGGTGACGCTCCGCTTGTCGGGGTAGGAGACGATGACGTGCAGGTGCGCCGGTCTCCATGGATGACCGTTCTGGGCTTCGATGAATGCGCCGGTGGGACCATCCGTTGGAATCTGGTACGGCGCAGGCTGAATCGTCTTGATGGAGTACCGACCGTCACGATCGGTGACGATCTTTCCGCGCAGATTCCATTCGGGCAGGTGCGGTGCGAATTGTGAGTAGTAGCCGTCGTCGTCCGCGTGCCACAGTTCGACGATTGCGCCACCGAGCCCGTTCCCGGCGAGGTCGCTGACTTGGCCGGAAAAGATCAGTGGGGTTGTTCTGCGGTCCTCGTCGCGCATCGGCAGTTCGCACTCTGCGGAGAGTGTGGGAGCGTCGGCGATGTAATAAGGGCCTTCGATGCTGCCCTTGGTGCCCTGACGGCTCTGCGCGAGAACTGCTTCGACGGCATGTTCGATGAACACATCGAGGAACAGTGGCCATTCTCCACCTTCACCGACGTCGATGAGCCACTGCTTGAAGACTCGGTATTCGGGGTAGGTGACGCCGTGATCGAGGATCACCTTGTGCAGTGCACCAAGGGCGTCCTTTGCGATGGCAGCAAGCCGTTCGGGGGATGTATCGGAGGTGACGCGTTCGTTCTTGAACTTGTCGGTGGCTGCGGATCCGGATCCGGCAGCGGTGGGGCTGCCCGCTTCGGTGGTGGTCATGTGGGGCTCCTGAGGGTCCGAGAGTGGGGTCTGGGGATCGCGGTCGATGGGCTGTGCCGACCGAGTCGAGATTTCCTGGACGGCGACCAGGAAATCTCGACTCTGATCGCCGCCACATGTATAGATATGTTATTTGTTGCCGAAGTAGGAGACGTCCTCGTTGCCGATGAGGTCGGGGACGGTCCAGCCGTCGAGGTCGTACTCGTTCAGGCACTGCTCGGCGAACCCCTTCATCGAGGCGACGTCGCCGCGGGCCTCGGCTGCGAAGAGCAGTTCGGCTTTGACGTTCTCGTGGTTGCCTGAGTAGTTTCGCTCGTAGAGTTCGTGGCGGCCGCCGAATTCGGTGCCGACCGAATCCCACAGTGCCTTCATGATTTTCACGCGTTCGACGGAGGTCATGCCGTCAGATCCTCGGACGTATTTGTCGAGGTACGGGCGAACCTCGGGGCTCTTGAAGTCGAGCGAGCTCGACGGTAGATAGATCAGTCCCGATGCGACATCCTGTTCGATGATTTCCTTGACCCGCGGGTAGCCCTGCATCATGAACATCCGGTAGGTCAGTCCGTATTCGAGCTTGGGGATGACGGTGTCGCCGATCCACTGCTCAGGATCGCGCGCCATCGATTCGGTGAGTGACCAGAACAGATTGCGCCACCCGATGACTTCACCTACGCGGGACTGCACTCCGCGAAATCCTCCGGCTCCCGTAGCGTCGAGGGCCTTCATGAGCAGGCCGGCGATGAAGTCGAGTTTGACAGCGAGGCGGGTGCAGCCCTGGAAGGTGAAGCGGGGAAGGAATCCGGACTGCGGGAAGAAGGCGTTGATCTTGTCCACATCTCCGTACATGAAGACGTTCTCCCACGGCACGAGCACCTTGTCGAAGATGAAGATGGTGTCGTTCTCGTCCATCCGCGACGATAGTGGGTAGTCGAACGGGCTGCCCATGACTGCGGCGTTCTGGGTGAAGGAGGACCGGCAGATGAGCTTGATGCCCGGTGCATCCATCGGGACGGTGCAGATGAGTGCGAACTGCTTCTTCTTGATCGGTAGACCGTAGTGCGCGATGAAGTTGTAATTCGTGATCGCCGAGCCGGTGGCGACGACCTTGGCGCCGGACACGATCAGACCTGCATCGGTTTCCTTTTCCACCTTCATGAACACGTCGCCGACCTCGTCGGGCGGAAGGTGGCGATCGACGGGCGGGTTGATGATCGCGTGGTTCCAGTACAGGACCTTTTCCTGAGACTCCTTGTACCAGCGCTCGGCGTTGGCCTGGAACGGGGAGTACAGCTCCTTGTTGGCGTGCAACGTGCCGAGGAAGCTGGCCTTGTAGTCGGGGGAGCGGCCCATCCAGCCGTATGTCATACGTGCCCACGCAGCGATGGCGTCGCGTTCTTTGAGGAGATCTTCGGAGGAGTGCGGGGTCTTGAAGAACGGCATTGTGACGCCGCCGCTGCCGGTGTCGGTCGGCGAGGTGACGGTGTCGACGAGATCGCCGGTGTGCATCGAGTCGTAAAGCCGCGCAGTCATTCTGATCGGATTACGGAACGCCGGATGCGTCGTGACGTCTTTGACGCGTTCACCGTGAATGTAGATCTCGCGATCGTCCTTGAGCGAATCGATGTATTCGTTGCCGGTCATGGGTTTCGTCGCAAAGGTTTTCGTGGTGTTCGCTGCGGAGTTTTCGGCGGGGTTGGTGACGGCAGTGTCGATGGATGGGTCGAGCGGGGCATCGGACCGTGATTCGGTGGTGGTCATCAGTGGGTGTCCTTCCGGGTAATCAGAGCGCGGGCTGGAGATGCAGAGGTGTGAACGAGGTGGCGGCATTGAACCAGCCGCTGTGCGGGTCGTCCATCGATCCGTTCCAGGCGGCGGAGGCCGTCGGTGACCCGAGATCGTGGAACGTGCTGCGGTAGAACAGCAGGGGGTCCTTGCCGCTGGCGGTGGCATCGACGATTTCGCCGATGAAGATGATGTGGTCGCCGCCGTCGTATTCGGCCCACGGCTTACAGGAAAGGGTCGCGGCGGTGCCGCACAGGACCGGCGCGGTGGGACCGTCGTCCCATACGGGTTCGGGCGATTGCGGGCGCCCGGCGAAGTGCATCGCGGTGTCGAGTTGGTCGGCCGCGAGAATGTTGACTGCGAAGGCTTCGCCGCTGAGGTAGCTGCAGGCCTTCGACTTGCGGGTGAGCGTTACCTGGCACAGGCGTGGTTCGATAGAGATCGCGGTGAATGCGGTGACGGTCGCTCCGTGCGGGGTGCCATCAGCGTTGGTGCAGGTGATGACCGTTACGCCGCTGGCAAACTGACCAAATATGTTGCGAAGCTCGCGTGGCTCCATGAGCGCGACTTCCTTTCATTTCACCTCCGCTGTGTGGCATCACAGCAGGAGATGTCGATGAATGTAAGCCCGATCACAGGTGCCGTCGATCCGATTTGCGCGGAAGTGATCCAAAAAACGCGGGTGTTCGATGTTGCATCAAGAAGTGATTGCGGTCACACTGAATTGTCGGGCGTCTTTGCGTCCGCCGTAGGTCAGAAGGGACAGAGGGTGGCTGACACCGCCGATTGGGACGTCGCGTCCGATAGGGTCTCCCATGCGTACTTCCCGCATCGCCTGAGTCCTCTGACGCGTGCTGCCACAGCGCATCTGCATGTCGACAGCGTCGAACTCGGTGCACTTCGCATCGCTCACATCGGATGGGGAGCGGATGTCTCGGTCGACTCCGAGCATCGCGGCGCGTACGCGGTCAACATCCCGTTGTCCGGGTATCTGCAGTCGCGAACAGGACGTCACGAGGTCCTGTCGACACCGGGGCGCGGCACCATTTGTCCGGCCGATACTCCGACCTCGATCACCCGATGGAGCGAGAGCTGCTCCATCCTCGGTGTGCGCTTGGATCGAGACTATTTGCATCGCGAGATGGTCAAGGTGCTAGCTGAGCCGGAACGCGAACTGCCGCCGCAGATCGATCTCACGACAGGGGACGGTAGGAGTTGGTTGCAACTGGTTCAGTCGCTGTCCGGTCGGCTCCGAACAGGCGGTGGCGTATGGGACAACTCACTCGTGGCCGATCAACTGTCAGGGGCGCTGACCAGCGCATTCATTCTCGCTGCTATGCCCGAGGACGTCGGCGGCACGCAGGCAGCTCGGCCGCGTATCGTCAAACGGGTGCTCGACGAGTTGGAATCGGACCCGGCCAAGGCGTGGACCGCAGCTGACATGGCTGAGCTTGCTGGCGTCAGTGTGCGCCGACTTCAGGAGGGGTTCCGGGAGTACGTCGGATGTAGTCCTCGTGAGTGCCTTGTGAACATACGGCTTTCACGCGCTCGCCTCGACTTACTCGACGGTAGTGGAACAGTGGCGGACATTGCCCTGCGGTGGGGTTTCACCCACACCGGACGGTTCGCTGCAACATACAGAGCCCAGTACGGCGTCGCGCCATCGCAACAGATGAGTCAGTGAGCCAGGGCCTCTATCGATACGCTGCGACAAAACGCGAAGCAGAAGGTGCAGGTAGTTCAGGTAGTCGTGGGTCGCTCCGGCGCCATCGGTGCGGATCAATACTTTTCTGCGAGGCCTGCTTTCAGCGCTGAACGGTAACTGTGCCAGCGCCTTCCGGGTGACGGTGATGTGGTCCGCGGCGGTGTTCGAGACGGGGTTGCCGGGCGCGTAGTAGTGCTGGGACGGGTTCACCGGTCCCGGATGGTCCGTGGTCGACGAACGTTGTCAGTGGGTGAGATCCGTACCCACGTTTGTAGGTCGGTGCAGCAAGCATTCTCTCTGAGCGTGCGGTGACCAGTGTTGCATCGAGGTCGATGATGATCGGGTCATCGGCGTCGATGTCGTGGTCCGGGGCACGTTCGCCGGCATGGTCCCAGGCCACGGCACGGGCCGCGGCTCGGGCGGTGTCGATCGCTGCCAGGGCTTTCGGTGCGTCGGCGGCCAAGACTGTGATCAGGCGGGAGAGGGTCGGATCCGGTCATTGTCGATCCTTCCCGCCAAGCTCAGCTGGGCGTGTCGAACCAAGGATCGGATCCAACGCTATTCAGGCAGTCATGATGACCACTGTATGGAGTCGCGGTCCTCGTTGTAGGCGCCCTCACCGGCCCGGTGGTGCCGCGCACGCCCGCCGCGGACCTGGCATCAGAATCGGGATCGGAGTGGCAATCTGTCTACTACGCCTCGTGGGCGCCGACCGGCTGCTCGAGTTCGCTGTCCGGTAGGTGCACGGGGGTGGTGCTGCGGTAGTGGCCTGTCAGTGAGAGCGCAACACCGGCGAGAATCCAGGCCAGCAGCACGATCCATTCGTGCAGCGACGAGGCGTCCGGAAAGTAGTTGATCTCGCGGACCAGGCTGGCTGCGGCCCCCGGGACGAAGTACTGCCCGATCGCTCCCCACGGCCCGGCGATGAACTGGTAGGGCAGGGTCGCACCGGATATCGGATTGGCGACGAACATGGTGATCACCGCACCGATCCCGATGCCCGAAGCTCCCAGGAGCGCATTGAGACCCACGACCGTCGATGCGGTCCCCAACATTCCCACACCGATAGCGAGAGCCTCGAGCCAAAAGTGGCCTCCGAGGATTCCCAAGAGTGGGCCGGTCACCAGCGCGACCACGACGCCGCCCACCGCGGCGTAGACCGCGAGCGCGAGAAGCCGGCGACCGACACCGGCAACCAGCAGAGAAATGATGACGCCGCCGATGATGCCTCCGAGCACGAGTGGGAATCCCATCGCGCTGATCCCGCCGCCAGTGGGGTCGTCGGCCGACAGTGGCACCACGTCAGTAGTGGTGAGCTGCGCGCCTTGCGCAAGGGCGATCCGGCTGCCGATGCCCTGGAGGACCGACACGGCCGCCGGGCCGTCCGCGCCGGCGACCAGCACCTCTGGGCCGCCGGCGCCGAGGACGAAGGCCCCGTAGACCTCGCGCTCCTGGATCGCCTGCACGGCGTCCGCTCGTGAGTCGTAGGAAGTTGACTCCACCGGCAGATCCGCCGCCTGAGGGAGCTGGCCTCCCACCACACCGACGGGGAGGTCGTGGGCTTCGGAGGTGGCGACCGGCCAGAGGAAAGCGAGTGCTGCGAGCGCCACGATTGCTCCAGCGAGAATCCCGAATGCGACCACGGCGATGGGACGGGAGCGCGGCGTGGTTCCGGGCTGCTGCGTGGTCTCGGGTTGCTGGGTCGACATGAGGTCTCCTAAACAGAATTAGTATTCTCTTTTATGGAAGATACACGCTAACCTGGTCTGGTGCCAAAAGTGAGCGCCGCGTACCGGCAGGCCAAGCGCGATGACATCGTCGATGCAACTCTTCGGGTGATCGCGCGGCGCGGGCTGGGCGCGTTGACGATTGCCGATATCATCGAGGAGTCCGGATTCTCCGCCGGCTCGGTCTACTCCCATTTCAGCACCAAGCACGAGATCATCGAGCTCGTCGCGACACGGGTGATCGGTGATCGCGCCGACCGGCTCAACGCAGAGTCCGAGGAGTTTCCCCGCTCACCTCTCGAGACCGTCCGGTGGTGGCTGGCCGGGCTCGAGCACGATGAACTCCCGTACGCCACCGCCGTCCAGATCTGGGGCGAAGCTGCATCAGATCCGGGGATCCGCGCCATCGCCGAGGCCCGGATGGCGGCAATCGAGGACGCGTTCGCCGCGGCCGCCGAGCGTTGGCTAATCGCATCGGGGAACGATCCGTCCTCGTCCCGCGACACCGCCCGAGCGATGCTCACGTTCTGCCAGGGATACATCGTCCGAGCTGCCGTGCTGGGCCGCCAGGACCTCGAATCGTCCATCGCTGCAGTCGAGCTGCTCACACCATCATCAGACCGCCGATCAGGACCACGTTCTTCAGGAACTGCACTCAATGAAGCTTCGGGTTGATCGGTTCGTCGATTGGACTGGAGCCCCAGCCTGGCGCCCTCGTCGGCCCCGATCGAGCGTGGTCGTGGCAAGCATCTCGTTCTCCACGCCGAACCCAGGCGTCTCGTTGCCCGTGCATGCCTTCACGGTTGCGCTTCATTTCACCAGTTGTGGTGCGCTGACCGGGTGAGTCCTCGCCCGCTCACGGAATGCTGTTCGAAGTCACCGATACCTCGAAGCATTGTATCCCCCAGTGTATTCCACAAGACGATAATTGAGTTTGCGTCGCCGTAGCTTGAGCGCCGAACTGCCCCGATCACGGCGATACCTAGCCCTGATTTGCGCAAGAAGCGCGAATACCTGCAGAACTTCACGAATCCCTCGCGGAGAGCGGGGAAGGACCTCGGTATCGAATTGACGCGCCAAATCGCAGCGGAGGACGGAGGACCGGTGTTGGGATTTTACCTGCCACAATGGGTGGCGAGTGGAGTGTGGACGTCGATCTGAACCGCACCGGTGAGTCCGGAGACTTGGTTTCGTGTGAGTTCGGTCAGCTCGCGAGCTGATCCGATTGTCGAGTGTAGTGGAGCTGTTCGCATTCGATCGGCGGGATGTCGCCGCAGAATCCGTA
>NZ_JASISW010000029.1 GCF_030063335.1 Rhodococcus sp. G-MC3
GTGTTTCTCGTAGCCGAGGTGTTCGGTCATTTCCGCGTCCAACGCGCTTTCGAGGACATTCTTGGTGAGTTGATTGAGGAGCCCGTTCGGACCCATCAACTCGATGCCCTGTTCCTTGGCTTGAGCCAGGAGCTGCTCGGCCAACTGCTTCTGATCCACCTCGGTCGCTGCCATGGGATCCAGTGTTTCCGTCATCGTCGATCCTTCCCGCCAAGCTGGGCTCGGCGTGTCGAACCAAGCGCCGGATCAACCGTTTATCTGACAGTCCCCCTCGCTGCGCAGTCCCTACCGCCACCGTAAGTAGACGGTATTGGTCTTAGCCCTGGTACTGACGTGCACGGCACCTCGAGCCGTTCTCGCTGCTGCGTCGCAGCAATGCTTAGGTCGCTTGGTGCCACCCGTCCTGGTCCAGGGTCTCGATTGCGAGGAGCCGACCGTCTAAAGGTTGGAAGCTGACGGTGAGAGTGCAGTGTGGTCGACGGCAGTGCAACATTGTTGCGATCCGTTTGGCCTCGTCGATTGTGCGGGCTTCGTGAGGTGGCACCGACTGCTCGGCGCCGAGTGGGTGTGGCGAGTCCTCGGTGACAAGAACAGGCCAATTTGGGACGGGTTGGACGCGACCTTCATTTCCAGCCTCCTTGACTGTTGAACACCTCGCGGGTTTGCTCGGCTAGGTCCAATATGGCGGTTCGATGTCGGGATCGTCTAGGACTGTTTCGATGCGTGGGTCCGCGAGGATCTCGTCTATAGCGCGGATGCTTGCTCCAACGGTCGCGAAGTGCGGGTCGACGTCGTTGGTGATGCACCAAGACTCGTCGGCGGGCCAGATGAATGCGGGATCGGGTGAGTCGCCGTACGGCCAGCGTTCCGAGTCATCGCTGTTCCAGTCCTGGTAGTCCGCAAGCGTTCCGCGGAACAGCCAGTAGTCGCGGTTGGGGATCTTGAAATTGGGCCAGGAGGAGATGGTGATGGAATCCCATCCGTCCCATAGCGCGAAGTAGCACTTGTCCGGTGTGGTCGTGTATCGGGACAACGTCTCCAGCGCGACGCCTATCTGAGCAAGCTCACTGATTCCGCCCTGATCGAACTCGACGTTGCTCGTGCTCTGCCCGGGAAAGCTCGGGTCCGGAATGAAGTTCACACGCGCATACTTGTCGAACCCGACCGGCCCGCGCCCTGCTAGCCGGTACCACGGCAGATGCTGCTCGGTCATCCATCTGGCCGCCGACGCATCTCGGCACAGTTCGAAACTCACTTCGTCATTGTCCACGTCCCGTCAGTATTCGGCTCGCTCCGTGCCACCCATCGAACCGGCCAATCCCTAGTTGCGGATCGCGTGTTGGATCCGATGCAACTTTGACGCATCTGTTCTTTTCTGCACCAGCCGTGAACCGGTTACAGCCCCGATACCTTTGTTCCACCCCGCACACGGGGGGCCGGGCCGCTCGCTCGCCGATCGGTTCCGCGCTGCAGCCTTCCTCGCGGGTGCTTCGTTCCATCAATCGTGGGCCTACGGGACTTGGGATCCGCTTATGGCCTTTAGTCGCTCTTGGCTCGTTGCGCTCGCTTGTGCGGTCGTGGTTCTGTCAGCGGTCAGTGCTTGCGGAAATGGCGACGGCGCGAGCGACCAACCCCCGGCCGAAGCATTGGGCGGCCCGTACTTGCGCGAAAATACATGCACAACAGACGATTCACACGGCGAGACCGTTGACTACGCGCGTCGGCTGACTCAGCTGTCGCAGACAGCCGGGGAGCTCCTCTTGGTCAACGGCATCTCACCTGGGCCCACTATTGCTGTTAAAGGCCAACTTTCATCCGATCAGGCTGCAGATCGCGCCAGTACTGTCTCTGGGGATGCATCCATCGCTGAAGCGCTATGGGTAGCGGCGCCCCGCCGGGAGACGAGCCTCGATCCCGTTCGCGACACCGATGAGTATTACGCCGCGGAGGCGCGACGAATTTCGACGTTCGAGGTTACCGAGGAGAGTCTGAATCAGATGCTCGGACCGAGTTGGTCATCCGTCATTGAGGTGGTCCAGGAGTTCGCCCACAACGGGTACGAACAGTACGTCGAGCAGATTCGCGATGCACTGCCGATGCGGGTGGCGGATGCAGCGGCGAAACGAGCCCAACTCCGTGCGATGTCCGTCGACGCTGACTTGGAAAGCCAGTGGGAGGCCGCGCAGTCGATTGTCGGCATCTACTTTTGGTCGTGCATGATGTCTTCTCGCGACGCCGGCCACGATGTCGACCAGTCGTCGTCGGTCCTCGGAGAGATCCTCGCAGCAGACGCCGTCGGCGCGGCATTTGCGGAGACCTTCGGACCTCGTGAGTTGGTCGAGCCTTTGACGCTGGGTCTGCAAATCGTCCTCGGCGCCAGGCCGAATTCAGCCGCGGCTGAGCAGCTGACCAAGGACTACGACCCGAACGAAATTTTGTCCCCCGAAGACGTCGAATTGATGGAGGCGGAGGAGCCAAGTCTGGAAGGGCCCTAGCGCACACCTCCCAAGGTGAAATGAAAGTCTGACTCATGAATCTGGCCGATAACCGATCCGACTCGTACACCGCGGTGACCAAGAGCCCAGACTCTGGCTTAGTCGTACCTCGACCGTCGTCGAGGTACGCTCGGCTCATGACTTCGTTGAAAGGCGCATGACCGGCTCTCGCACGCTTGTCGTGCATATAGCTTCGTCGGTGATCGGCGATGGCGAGATTGCAGTCCCGCAGGTGGGTGCCGTTCTCACCGGGCCGTTGCGATTCGTTGAAATGCCCGACGCCGCACCTGACGTAGTTCGCATCAAAGCGCGCCTCGAGCCCTCCAGCCAAGTACCCATACTGCAGCCATAACATGCCTCGCCGATGGGAGTGGAGCGGACTGCTACGCGGCGACGGTTGGACAGCATCATGGCGTGGATTCCGACCTCTCACCGGCGAGGTCGAACTGGTCGGGCGTTTCAGCGGCAACTTCGGATACGACACAGATGGCCGATTCCGTGGCCGAATAACACGGGTACGGATGGTGTCCGAGCGAATCGAGCGACGTCGCGACGCGGGTTGGACACACGTTCCAGGGCACCGCGGTTATCGCGAAGTCGACTTCGCACCAAAGTTTTTCGGCGACCCACCGATGACCGCCGATGAATTCGGCCCTGTCGATCTGGAACAGAGCGTGGCAGTCGATATCGATCTCGATGACGTGCCCGCGCTACCGATACAACCGAGCGTGGTTCCAGGTGACGTCTCGGTCGCAGGTCGGTTGCGCTGGATCGCCGATTCCGAGCTTCCCCTGATTGTTGTCATAGCCAGCGACAGTAGTGTCACCGAGTATCGGCTACCGGTGAAGACTGGACAAGGTCCTCGCATCTGGGCGACCGAGACGGGATGTTGGGCTACCGGAACGAACGGGACCTACTGGATTTCACACGGCGACGACCCGGTCCAAGTGGACGACCGGCCAGTGTACAACGCGGCCATCAACGGCTGCACGTTGCTTACATGCACAGACGACGCTACCTGGCGCCTCTACTCCCCCGACGCAACTCCGATCGACGTCGACGCCGTTCACGGCTGGGTGAATTCTCTCGCTGTCGAGGACGACAGCTTCATTGCTGTTGTCCGCCCGGCTGATCGGCCTGGCGTCCGGTTAGTTCGTGTATCGGTTCATGGCGAAACGACCATCGGTCCGGAAATTCCCTCCGAGCCTCGCGGGCACGGCAAGCCCTACTTGGCGGGTAGCCCGTTGCGTCTCATTCGCGGCGTCGACATGGCTCTCGTGCAGCGCGACCTGCGAGTGCGCGACGACGGCGAGAAGCTGGGACACGCCCAATTCCATGGCGGCCAACTGGGACACTTCGCGTGGACGATCGGCCATCCACCTGACGGCACCTCATCGTCGGGTTGGTGGCCGCTGCCCGGCCCGGTCTCGTACGACCGAGGCACACAGTTCTGGCTGTTCACCATGTACGACGCGGAGACCTTTGCACCGTTGACGAGTGTTCCAGTGTTCGCCACTCGGCCGCATGTGACGATCGACCACGATAGCCGCATCCTGCTGATCGGCCGAGGCGTTCAGATGGTTTACCCCCACGACCCGGTAATGCAGGTCCCCATAGAGCTGAACGTCGCTGATCTGGTCGACGATTCTCGTCGGTTGCCGCAGTCGTGATCATTCAACTCATCAGGACTTGCTCCGTCTGAAACGAGTAGAGGCCGAGATTGGTAGCAGTGCAATGCATTTGGATCAGTTTCTGCTGCGCGGCCGCGAGGCTGAGGGTCAGGCCGTCGACATCGCCGGCCCAACCGCGTTCTGGGGCCTCGGTGATCCGCTCACGCTGGCTTGAGATAATGTTTTCGAGCCGTGTTTGTTGGCTGGGGTCCGGGAGGAGCATCGGGCAGCGAACGCACGCGTGTTCGTGTTGGCATCCTGTCCCGGAGGTGCCGAGTGCGAGTGTGCGCGCGGCGAAATAGTCCATATCTTGAGCACGACGAGAACACAGCCCGCAACAAAATGCGGCTACCGAGACCAAGAGCGGCGCGCCTTATGCGCCGTGAAGCGCTCGCCAACCTCAGCCTCGAACATCCCCGCGTCAAAGTTCCACCACACTGACTCAACGTCGACGGACCGACCATGTTGGAAGTCGCGAAGAAACACCATCTGGAAGGTGTCGTCGCCAAGAATATTTCCTCGATCTACTAGCCCGGCAAGCGATCTCGGGATTGGTTGAAGACCCCGCTGAGGGCTAATTGTGAGGCCGTATTGTGCGGATTCCTCCCTGGATCGGGCGGAGCAGCTGGCGGTGTCGGTTCGCTGATCCTCGGCGCCCATGACGACGTCGGTGACCGATGCAGTCGGACGATGCTGGAACCGTTGCTGCCGTGGCCTGGTAATGAGCAGGTCGCGGGAGGCGAACGAAAAGCTTTACCGCCGAATGATTCTGGATGCAATCCTGTGCCGCCGCGCCGCGTTCGGCTACGGGTGCGTCCGCGCAAAGTGCTTTGGGTAACGGTTGGTTGCACTAGGTGTGAGGCGCGCGTCCGAATCGTGGCGCCTCACACATAGAGCTGACACTACAGGTCAGCGCTTGATGTTGGCGGCGAGAGTTTCCCAGTTTCGGTGACCGATCGCTTCCCGGCTTGTGTTGGGGATCGATGCGGCATCAAGGAAGTTTCGTGCGGCGAAATCGTGGGGGCCGTTGAACGGGTAATCGGTCGCGTGCATGATTCGGTTCGCACCGACTACATCGATTGCCCAATCGAGGTAGCGGTGGCTGGCGATGCCTCCCGGGGTGATGTACGCGTTGTTGCGGAAGTACTCCACAATGGGGCGTTGCAGCGTGTTGACTCCATCGAGGAGAGCGATCCGATCGAGGTAGAACAGTACGGTTTCCCCCCAATGTCCGAGGACGATCTGCAAGTCGGGAAATCGATCGAACACGCCGGCGAGGATCATACGGAGGAAGCCGATCCCGGTTTGGTAATGCCATCCGGGTGCGCCGGTGCCGAGGAGTCCATACCCGTCGTAGTAAGCGTTCGCGACGGTGTCAGGCGGCAGAGTGGGGTGCAGGTAGATCGGCACCCGATGTTCGTTCGCGACGGCGAAGATGTCCCAGTACTTGGTGTGGTCGTGGAATTCACCGGCGGTGAGCGTGTGCAAGAGCACGCCGGTGAGGCCGAGTCGGGTCACAGCCCGTTCGAATTCCGCGGCGGCGGCCCTCGGATCAGGGGTCGCGAGTGTGGCGAACCCACTGAACCGGTCCGGGTGGTCCTTTACCGCCGCAGCGATGAGGTCGTTGGTCGGCCCCTGCAGGGCCGTTGCTTCGGATTTCGGAAGGTTCTGCAGGCCGGGTGAGGTCAGCGACAGGATGGCATGATCAACACCAGCGATGTCCATCGCGGCGAGGCGTTCGTTACCGAGATCGAGCAAGGGGCCCGCGACATTGCCGCTGACGGTCCATCGCATCACCGGTTCGTCGAGGTTCGGGTCGTGCTTTCGCCAGGCGGCGAATACGTCGAGGGTGGCCATATGTTCTTCGAGGCCAATGATCCGTGTCATCGCTTCGACTCCATCCGTGCCAGGTCGGTCCCGTTACCGCCGAGGGATCGCTGCGCCGACTCCCATTGAGCGTCATCGAGATGGAGTGCGTGTAGGAGGAATGCTGCTGCAGTCTCGCGCAGCTGTCGTACCATCGCGGGGTTCTCATCAGTGGTCTCGCGGGCGTCGTAGCCGGGAATGCCGCCGAGGGAGTGTTCGCCGCCGTGCAGAGTGAGTAGGTGCTTCTCGCCCGGGCTGTCGGTGTAGGGGTCGGCAGACCAATCGGGGCCGCGGGTACTCAGCGGGGAGTCGTCCTTGTCGCCGAGGACTACGAGAGCAGGTGCGGTCATGCGGTCGAAGACCGGGTTCATGAAGGGCAAGTGCTCTGCGGCAAACGGTGACAGGTCGCTGCCACGTCCGGCCGTGGCAATGAGCACGCCGGCGCGCACCCGGTCGTCGGGGGAGTACACGATGTCGCCGGTATCTGGATCAACGACGCCGAGGCCAAGCAGGATTCCGGTGGTCTGGCCGCCGAAAGAATGTCCGGCGGCGGCGACGCGTGTGGTGTCGGTGCGTTCGCGCAGTCCCGGGACGGTGTCGAGGATCTCGCCGAGGTGGTCAAGGATTTGGATCGCATCCTTGGCGCGTTGCCGCCAGATGCTGGCGCGCCGGGGGTCCTCGTCGGTTAGACCCACGCCCCGGGAGTCGAGATAGGTGGGCTGCAGGACAACGAAACCGTGCGAGGCCCACCAGTCCGTGAGTGGACCGTATCCGTCCATCGACTCTCCAAAGCCGTGGGAGAACAGAATGACGGGGAGTTCGGTCCCGGTCGTGGGCGCGGATATTCGAAGCTGCAGGTCAGTTCCGCGCCCGTTGCTCGGCAGGGAGATGGGTTTGACGGACAAGATCGGCTCTTCAGCGGCGATCAAATGAGTGGTGTTCTCCAACATGGGGATACCTTTCGAGCGAAGTGGTCGGTTAGCGCCAGCCGGTTGCGGGGGCAACGTGGTCGACGATGTTCTCGAGGATGCCGGTGGCGTGTTCGACGCCGAGGTGCGTCGGGATGGCGAGTAAGACCGTGTCGGCCTCCTTGATCGCCTCGTCGGCGGCGAGGAGGGCGGCAATACGGTCCGGGGAGCCGGTGAAGGTGCGTCCGGTCCGGAACGGTGCGAACCCGGGGATGCTGGAAACTCGATCAGGTTCGTCGCCGTGTCTGCCGAACAGCGCGTGGTCTTGCGTGGTGGTGACCGGCAGCACACTGCGAGTGACGGCGACTCGCGGGGAATGCGTCCAGCAGGCGTCCTGCCACGCTGTGCGATAGGTGCGAATCTGTTCTGCCTGCGCGACGTCAAACGGTATGCCGGTGTCTTCCAGCAGTACCGTGGAGCTTTGGAGGTTCAATCCCTGTTCTGCTGCCCATATCGAGGTCTGCTGTGTCCCGGCGCCCCACCAAATTCGGTGGCGGAGGCCCGGTGATCGAGGCTCGATCGGAACGCGGCCGGCGCGGTGAGCCCATTGTGGATCTGAATCGGCTAGCGGTTCGCCGCCGATCGCCGCAAGGAACTGCACTGTCTTCTCTCTGGCCTCGGCGACGTCGTGCACCCCGTCGGAACGTGTGTACCCGAACAATCCTGGCCCATCTTTCGCCTGCCCGGGTGCGCCGCGGCTGAGGCCGAGTTGCAATCGGCCTCCGGCGATCAGGTCCGTGGCCGCAGCGGTCTCCGCCATGTACAGAGCATTCTCATACCGCATGTCAATGACCCCGGTGCCGAGCTCAATCCGGGATGTGCGCTCCGCTGCGGCAGCGAGTAACGGGAATGGCGCGGTCAGCTGCTCGGCAAAGTGATGTACGCGGAAGTACGCCCCGTCGACGCCAATTTCTTCCGCTGCGACGACCAGTTCGATCGACTGCCGATAGGCCTCTGCTGCGGTCCTCGTGCCAGATTCCCGGGAATCCTGCCAGTGTCCAAACGAAAGAAAGCCGAGCGACTTCCGCCTCTCGGTGCGTGTGAACTCTCCGTCCGATCCCGCATACGAAACAGCTCGAGACATCAGGATTCTCCCTCCAAATTTTGGTTGCATCGGCAACTATATAGACGAAAAGTTGCCAGTGCAACTACTTTGGTAGGATCGTTGACATGTCAAGAGGCCTACCTGGATTGAGTGATACGGAGACGGAGCTGTGGATTGCGCTCACGGTGATGTCCCAGCTATTCACACCATCGATGGACCAGCGTCTCCGGGCGGTCGACTTGACTCTGTTCGAGTACGGTGCGCTGATGTCGCTCCTGGACTCACCGAAGCACACGTTGCGGATCAGTGAGATGGCAGAGCGTACCTACGCGCCCCTGCCACGCATGTCGAAGGTAGTCGTGCGACTCGAGTCGCGCGGCCTAGTGCGCCGCGTTCGGTCTATTGCAGATTCACGCGCATTCGACATAGAGCTCACGACGGCAGGGCGTAGTCGGCTGCGTGACTCGGCCCCAATCCAAAGCGCCGCAGCCCGCGAACTTGCACTACGTTGCTTGTCCGCCGACGAGGTCACTACTCTCGGCACCCTTCTCTCACGCCTGGTGCGAAGCCTGGACCCAAACGGACCTTTAGGTACGGAGCGGCAAGCGGAAGGTGGGCGTGACATGGAATCGGCGGAGGAATCTTGACCTTGGGGCGCGGGGTCGACATCGTAAAATCGCTTGGTCTGCAACTGAACTCGACGCCACGTTACAGGGTCGCAGGCATGCTGGTCGGGCCCGTTAGGCGCGACCAGCAGGCCTACTGCTGCCAGGACCCGTTGGAGTACGCCAGTCTCGTTCTCGATGGGTGCCGCTGAATCCGGTGGGCCGACCCTCGAACACCATTCCAGCCCCGTCGAAGGTCACGCGAACCGCATCAAGATGCTCAAACGACAGATGTACATGCAGCCGAACCTCGACCTCCTCCGCAATCGTGTCTAGCACGAATGCTGAAGCGCGGCAGTGGCTTTACTGAAAGTGTGCCAGATTCAATCTTCTCGAACCTCGTCACACTTTCCGTGGCAGCTCTCGAGGCCTTCAGCGGCTAGGGAGTATTCCGTGTGCAGGCCGGGTCGAAGCTGGAGCGTCCATACATCTGCCGATCTAGCAGCGCATCCCATCGGGTGAACGCTGGGTCATAGTCTGAGCAGCCGTTCCGCATTGAGGTGGCCGAGCATGTGCCGCTCCTCGCTGCCGATTGGTGCCGTATCGACGAACTCCGCAGCTCCCCCCTTCCCGCCGAAACGTCCCTTCATTCCGCGGTAGGGGTCGTCGTCGCCGTACATTACGCGGCCGGGGCCGAGCACATCGATTGCAGCCGTTAGCATTCGGTGACTGAGCACACCGCCTGCCGTGACGTGGATGTTTCCCGTGATGTAGTCGATCACCCTTCGTTCGAGCGTGAGATTGCCCTCGCTGAGGAGGTCGGCGCGGTCGGCGAACGGGATGAGCAGCTCCCCCCAGCGTCCAAGCACGATCTGCAGATCGGGGTGCCGGTCGAACGTGCCGGCAAGAACAAGTCGGAGTGCTGCCAGGCCTGCGTCGACGTGCCATCCCCAGCCTCCGGTTCCGAGGTTGAGGGTCGTCCAGTCGTCGAATCCGCCATACATTGCGTCGCGTGCCGCCTTCAGTGGTTGCCCCGGATGGAGGTAAAGCGGCACCTTGAGCGCCGCGGCGGCCTCGAACACCGGCCGGAACGAGGGATGGTCGAGATAGCGATCGCCGGTGAGAGGCACAACCTGGGCGCCGACCATGCCGAGCTGCTGCACGCAGCGTTCCAGCTCGCGGGCCGCAGCCTCGGGATCCGGGGTGGGCAGGGTGGCGAAGGCGGCGAACCGATCCGGATGTGCGCGCACAGCGTCGGCCAGAAAGTCGTTCGCGTCGTGCGCCAATGGGATCGCTTCCGATGCATGGAGTGGCTGTGTGCCAGGTGTGGTGATGGAGAGGACCTCCAAATCGACACCGGCTGCGTCCATGCGCGCGAGCCGCTCTTCCCCCACTTCGCGTAGGCGATGATCGGTCTGCTCGCGGCTACTGAGCACGTTGACGGTGTCGTCGCCGCCGTATCTGAGGAGAGCGTCGCGCAGCTCCGAGGTCCAGGCGTGCGCCTCGACCGAGATCACCCGCCGACCGACTGTGGTTTCACTGCTCACGATTTGCCCTCCTCGTCGTGCAGGGGCAACTCGTCATCCGAGGTCAGGCATTGTCGTACCGCCCTCGCCAGCGAACTCGGATCCGATAGGTAGCCGAAGTGTCCGATCCCCAGCAGGGTGACCCTCTGCAACTTGGGCAGCACCTCGCTTAGCGAACCCTCGCGATCCGCAGGTAGGACGGGACTGTCGTCACCGATCAGCAACCAGACGGGTCCGGCTATTCCATCTAGATCGCCCTTCCTCCAGGTCAGCGAGTCGAGCAACCTCACCTCGTCGGGGAAGCTGTGTGCTGTCTCGAGCATCCGCTGCCACAACGGTGATGACTCGAATGCGGCAATGTCGTTGTCGGGCAACCCGATGACATCTCGCAAAATGGCGTGTAATGCAACCTCTGGCGGGCCGTCGTCAAGCAAAAGCCGTATCTCGGGGATGTGCCCCGCACTGACAGGCCCGTCGATGGCGTGACGCGGTTCGTAGGCGATGATCGGGCCGGCGAACCGGTCACGGGCTGCATAGGCAATTGCGCAGCCGCCGCCGAAGCTGTGGCCGAGAACGGCTGCGCCAGGTCCGGCCAGAGCGACAACGGCCGAAAGGTCGTCGACCTCGGCGTCGATCGTTGGATTTGCGTGAACGCGAGGACTTCCCCCGCGGCCTCGTCTGTCGTAGAGATAGACGGTGTGCGTGGCCGCCAATGTGGTCGCAAAAGATATCCAATCCGCAGCCTCGGAAAAGGACCCATGGCAGACCACGACAGCGGGTCCAACACCCAGTCGCTGGACCTCGATCGGCGTACCGTCGGACGACTTCACGGCCTCGAAAGTGTGATTCGAGGCGGTAAGGCCGTCGTGCGGATGGTGCATAGGGCTCACGTGAATACTCCTCATCTTAAATGTAAGTTAAGGCAAGCAGAAACTTTTCGTGACGTCAACCACACGACCAGAAGTCGTGCGTTCGTGATTGTTGGGCCAGCCCGCGCAATCGGCCATGTATGCTAGGCCGGTCTGCGCTCGCCTGGCCCAGGCTCACTTGCGATCAACGAGGGACGAAAACTGTGGCGAGAAATCGTGTTCAGATCCCTCGTGAGGAGCGACGGGCGGATCTCATCGCCGCAGCTACTGAAGTCCTCCTCAGTCGCGGTTTCGAGACGGCAACGATGGACGACATCAGCAAGGCGGCTGGGGTCACCCGTGCGAACATCTACTGGTATTTCAAGTCGAAAGACGAAGTCTTCGCCGCTGTCATGGAGCAGTTGCTGCGCCGTGACTTCGGCGCGCTGGCGGTCGAAAACGCGGATCTCGATGCGGTGGGAAGGCTTACGCGGGGCTTGATCAGTATGCGTTCGTATCGGTCTCTGCATCAGGCGATGCACGACCGCCTGATGCACCACGATGGCGTACGGCGGGCGCACGACCTGTGGCTTGATTGGCTCCGCAATCAGGTGCTCCAAGTGCTCGACGAGCGCGGCATTGAAACCGATCGTGACCTCGTCGCTCACCTGATCGAGGCGGTGTTCGAGGCTGTGCACGTGCCGCTCGACCATCGGCAACCGCCACACGAAATGATTCGCTTCATTCTCGAGCGCCTGAGCGATGCCCCGGTCCACGGAGCCTCGTAGGCCCACCGGCCCGCCCCTTGGTCTGCGTTGACCGACCCGCTGGACTGAGCGTGCTCGCCGTGCAGTAGCTGCGCGGTCTTCCGTGGTCGCTAGTTCCTGTACGCGTGTGTGGCGCCTCGTTCGTTCCTGTACGCGTGTGTGCCACGTCGTTCGTTCCTGTACGCGTGTGTGCCACGTCGTTCGTTCCTGTACGCGTGTGTGCCACGTCGTTCGTTCCTGTACGCGTGTGTGCCACGTCGTTCGTTCCTGTACGCGTGTGTGCGGCTTAGCCTCACGCTCCTTGTCGACGGCGTTCGTCGTCTCAGGCGCTGTCATTCGAGCTCGCTCCACCCAAGGTGGACTCTTCGCAAATCACTTATTGACGAGATCGCTTGCGACACCTATGTTAACTCTGTGTCAAGACAAATTGTGTCCTTACGCACACCTAGGAGGTTCGACAGATGCCAGTCCCTCAGACCGCATCGCAGGCGATACATCTCAAGCGGCGCCGAGCGCGTACCGCCGCGCTCTCCGGCTTCTTCGGCACCACCCTCGAGTACTACGACTTCCTCATATACGGGACAGCTGCTGCTCTGTACTTCGGTCCGGTGTTCTTTCCTGACAACTCGTCGGCCACCTTGATTGCACTCGGCAGCATCGGTGTCGCGTATGCCGCCCGCCCGCTCGGCGCTGTGATCTGGGGCCATCTCGGTGACCGCATCGGCCGCAAGGATGTGCTGCTTTACATCTTGTTCACGATGGGTGTAGCGACCCTGCTGGTCGGCTGCATTCCCAGCGCCGATTCGATCGGTGTGGCAGCTCCGATAATCCTCATCGCGCTACGTCTCGTCCAGGGGGTCTCAGCCGGAGGTGAGCAGGCGGGCTCGGCCCTCCTGGCCCTCGAGCACTCTCCCGACGATCGTCGCGGTTTCTACACGAGCTGGACACAGGCAGGCTCACAGTTCGGCAACTTTCTCGCTTTTTTGGTGTTCGTGCCACTTGCCGCCATCCTCCCCGAAAGCGAAATGATGAGCTGGGGTTGGCGAATCCCGTTCTGGGCGAGTGCAATCGTGGTGCTACTAGCCTTCTTCCTGCGCCGACGGTTGGCCGAGCCCGAAGTTCGCCAGCAGCTCGAGTGTGAGGGGATGGCAGCCAGGATTCCTCTCGCTGCGGTGCTTCGGAACCACGGCGGTGCGGTGGTTCGGATCGTGCTGGGTTCGGTCTGCATCGCCCCTGCCGGGCTCGTGTACATCTTCGGTCTCGCTTACGGAACGAAGATGGGTCTCGAACGGGCGGGATTGTTGAACCTGGTTGCCGTGGCCAGCCTCGTCATGATCGTGACACAGCCACTTTTCGGCCTGTTGTCCGACCGAATCGGCCGAAAGCCGGTGTTCATCACCGGCGTTACGGGCTCGGCCATAGTGATCCCGTTCTGGTTGAGCGCGCTACACGCCGGCAACGGGATCCTCGTCTACGCGCTCGGTTTGCTGCTGATGGGCGTCTTCGTGGCAATGAGCTCAGGAGTTCTACTTGCCACGTTCCTCGAGATGTTCCCGGCCGACATCCGATTCAGCGGCATGGCCGTCAGCTTCACGGTGGGCATTGTCATCACCGGATTCATTCCTGCCATCGCCCAGTCACTGGTGCAGGGCAACCCCGACAACTGGACGTCCATCGCCTGGCTGTTCGCCGGGATGATGGCTATCTCGGCGATCGCCATCGCCACAGCTCCCGAGACCTTCCGCACCCCAACGGCATTACTGGGTCTACGAAAGCCCTTGCACTCGAACGACATTACCGAACCGGCGGCGCCGGTAGCCGGCCTGCAGAACTGAACGAAAGATATCAACTGATGACCAGAATCGCTTCGGCCGAGTCACATATGCCTTCCGGCGACGACGCGACAGACCTCGAAGCCCTGTACACAGGGTTGACTGCCGCGGCCCTTCAGCCGCTGTGGACTATCACCGAGGAGCTGCTGACTCCCACTCCACGGCCCGCGGCCGTGCCCTGGCTCTGGCCGGGATCGACGATGAAACCCCTTGCACGCGAAGCTATCCGTCTCGTGCCGGTAGAACGGGGCGGCGACCGGCGAGTACTCGCGCTCGCCAATCCGGGTCTGGGGGGTCGCCCCTACGCAGTCGGCACCCTCTGGGGCGCACTACAGTGCCTAGGCCCCGGGGAGGTAGCTCCCGCCCACCGGCACACACCGGGTGCCGTCCGATTCGTGATGGAGGGCGAAGGCGTATGGACCACGGTCGAAGGTGACGCGTGCGACATGCGACCCGGCGACTTGGTGCTCACGCCGGCGAACAGGTGGCACGACCACACCAACGGTGGGGACTCGGAGATTTTTTGGTTCGACGGACTGGATCTACCGATCATTGCGGCCCTCGACGGCGTGTTCTTCGAACACTGGGAGGGGCCAGGACAGTCGCAGCCCCAGCCTGCACAACACAACGTCTCGGAACGCCGTCACGGCGCCAGAGCAGCGTCCGAAGCGGATCGAACCGAGCGCACTCGAAGCAACCCCCGGTACACCGCCGATGCAGTCACGGGTTCTTTCAGCCCACAGCCGTCGGAACTACTTGTCTACCGTTGGGCAGATACCGACGCCGAACTCGAAAGCCTTGGTGAGGAATCGGACTCCCCCCTTCTCTCGGTCGAGTACACGGACCCGAAGTCCGGGGCCAGTGTGCTGCCCACGATGGCCTGTGCCGTGCACAGAGTGCGCGGTCACGGCACGGCCGTGCGTCGAGCGGGCAACGCGATCTACGTGGTGTTCCGTGGTCATGGTGAGAGTGTGATCGACGGACAGCGCTTCGCCTGGGCACCTGGCGACATGTTTGCCGTGCCGTCGTGGGCAGCCCTCGAACACGACTCTGACGGCGCGGACCTCTTTGTGGTATCCGACGAGCCGGTACTACGCGCCCTCGGCATCGATCGCCGCGAAGTGCTACCCGACCCGCAAACCGTGACCGGCACCTTCGACGGCACCCTGGCCGCGCGAATCGAGGCGACCGAATGAAGCTCGCGTTGTTCAACGGCAACAAGCTCGGCGTTGTCACAGCTGGCATGGATGACCAGATCGTCGACGTGACGGACGCGCTACCGTGGCCACACGACCCGGACCCGCTGACGGCAGGCTGGTGGCGAGCACTCTGCCGCGACTTCGACCAGGTGCGGCCGGCACTCGAACGGGCCGCAGCGACCGGCGTTGCGCATCCGATCGCCGAAACCTCCCTTCAAGCTCCGGTGCTGGGCCCGTCGAAAATCATTGCCGCCGCATCGAACTACCGCGAACATGTGGCCGAGATGCACGACGTACAGCAGCGCACGCTCGGGCAAGTGGAACCGTGGATGATGGAGTTCGACGTCTTCCTCAAAGCGTCGTCGTCAATCGTGGGTCCTGGCGCAAGCATCGTGCTGCCGACCGAGATTCTGGCAGCTGGTCAGGAAATCCATCACGAGTCAGAGCTCGTCGTGGTGATGGGCTCCGGCGGAAAGAACATACCGGTCGAGTCGGCACTCGAGCACGTGCTCGGCTTCACCACCGGACTCGATATCACCGTGCGCAGCCCGGCCGACCGCTCACGCCGCAAGAGTTACGACTCGTTCAGCCCCGTGGGTCCCTGGATCGTGACCCGTGACGAGGTCGGCGACGGCTCGGGCCTCGACATCCTGCTGACTTCCGACGGAGAAGTTCGGCAGTCTGTGAACACCGACGACCTCATCGTCTCCGTGCCGCAAATCATCGCCTACGCCTCGTCGGTCATGACACTCCTGCCCGGAGACCTGCTGTTCACCGGCGCACCACCAGGGGTGGGGCCTATCGCGCTGGGCGAGGAGCTCCACATGCGGATCGAACGCATCGGGGAGATGCGGGTACAGGTGCGCTGAACAACCCGGCAGTGGATCTGAAGTACACAGCGACAGAACAGTTTTGACAGGATTCGGCCCAATGCCGCATCCATGAACCAACGGAGAACAATGATGAGCAACAGCATGAGTGACGTCTATCAGTCGATGGCCGTCGGAGATGACGTGCAATCCACCCTCGACCCCGACCCCTTCACATTCGGCGTTCCGGCCCACCCCGACCAACGCGGCAATGCAGAACAGCGGGAGCGGCTGGTCGGGATCGCGGCGTCCCTGACCAAGATGCTCGCCGACAACGCCGCAGAGGCCGACCGCAATCGACGAGTCCCCGAACCTGTCATCGATGCGCTGGCCGAAGCCGGTCTCTTCAAGCTGACCCTCCCCAAGCGATACGGCGGCCATCAGGCCGACGTACGCACAATTGTCGATGTCGCTGCAACCCTTGCAGAGGGCTGTGGTTCCACCGCCTGGGTCGTGACACTGATCAACACGGTGGGCATCGCGGTAGGGATGCTGCCAGAACAAACGCAGGACGAAGTGTTCGGCGCCAACCCTGAGGCCCGAGTGGCGGGAGTCTTCTCTCCCCGGGGCCGCTCAGAGAAGGTAGCTGGCGGCTTCCAGGTAAGCGGCGAGTGGTACTACGGCTCCGGATCCCTCCACGCTGACTGGGTGATGGTGGGTTTCCCGCTCGTCGACGACTCCGGCGAGACTGTCGACTTCGGGCTCGGTCTCATCCCCCGCTCCGATTACGAAATCAAAGACACGTGGCATGTAGTCGGGATGCGTGGGTCGGGCAGCAACGCCATTGTCGCTGACGATGTCTTCATCCCCGACCACCGTATTCTCTCCGTTAGTGCGGCTATCGACGGCCGGTTCCCGACCGAATTCCATGACGAAACGCTCTACCATTCGGCGTTCCACCCGGCGTTCACGCTAGTGCTCACTGGTGCCCAGCTCGGGATGGGGCGGGCAGCTCTCAAGCATGTGGTCGAGGCCGCCGACAAGCGAACGATCGCAAATACGATTTACTCCCGGCAGCGGGACTCGGTAGGCTTCCAACTGCAGATCGCGGACGCAGCGGCACTGATCGATACAGCACACCTGCACGTGTATCGGGCGGCCGAGGACATCGACGAGGCGGCCCGGCGCGGCGAGAACCCGAGCTACCAGCTGCGTGCACGGCTTCGATCGGATGCGGCACGCGCGGCTACCTGCGTGAAGGATGCACTCGATCTGCTGATCACCGCACATGGCGCTGGGAGCTTCGCGGAGTCGAGCCCGATCCAGCGAATGTGGCGCGACTCGAACATCGCGCTCCGGCACGGAACCCTCGTGCCGCCCGCCACCCGCGAGATCTACGGCAAGTCACTGCTCGGTTACTCTCTCGACGAGAACATCACGAAGCTTCTATGATGTTCCAGCCGACACACACACGAGCAAACTCTCCCGTATCGGTATCGATCGACAGCGGTCACTACCGCCGTGTACTCGGCCACTACCCGACAGGTGTCTGCGTGATCACCGCGATCGCGCCCGATGGGAAGCCGGTCGGGATGACGGTCGGTTCTTTCACCTCAGTCTCGCTCGACCCTCCACTCGTTGCCTTCCTAGCGATGAAGACCTCACGGGCCTTTTCGACGATCGTCGAAGTCGGGCGGTTCGCCGTCAACGTGCTAGCAGGTGACCAACTCGAACAGTGCCGTAAATTCGCTTCGCGCGAGAACGACAAATTCAATTCGGTCGCGTGGCGACTCTCTCCACTCGGTTCACCAGTGCTCCTCGAATCCCCAGCATGGATCGATTGCACAGTCGAAAGTGTGATCGAACTCGGCGACCACGCGATGGTAGTCGGAGCCGTCAGCGAACTGGACGTCGAACGATCGGCCGCACCACTGATGTACTTCCAGGGCGGTTACGGCCGATTCTCGGCTCTGTCGATGGTCATCGACACGGCCGACGAACTAAGTGCGCACCTACGATTGGCCGACCTCGCCCGGCCGAAGTTGGAAGAGATCTCGAGGGCCTTTGGCGTGCACGCGGCGGCAAATGCCCTGGTGGGAGAGCACGTTGTTCAGCTCGCCTGGGTAGGCGCTGACGGTCTCGATCTGGAGACCAATCTAGTCGGTCTGAGGCTGCCTTTCGTAGCACCATTCGGCTTGCTCTTCGCTGCGTGGCAATCCGATGAGGAGCGAGAGGCGTGGCTCGGCGAGTCGAAGGCGGACGAGCTTGTGCGACAAATCTTGCTCGATGACCTCGAGCAGGCGCGCCAGCAAGGTTGGGCTGTCATACCCGACCACGCGATACTCCGTGAGATCGAGGCGAGCATTGCCCGCATCGCCACCGACGGCGCACTACGTGCGTCTCTAAGCGAACTCGAAACGCAAATCGTCAAGTTCGCCCACCAGTACACCGCGCTTTCGCGCGACCGACCACGCGGACTCTCGGTGCCGGTGTTCGACAACACCGGGCACGTGGTGCTCACAGTGACCGCACAACGCTTGCCGCAGTTGAGTCCCCGAATGCTTGACCAGTGCCGTGCAGCACTCGTCTCTGTCGGGGAAGAACTGACCCGGGCAATCGGCGGCTTAATGCCACCTATCGCGCTCGACGAGAAGTAAGGAAGGAATATCTCATGGCACTCACCCAACACTTGCCCACGTCGCAGCCGGCCCCGGTCTATGCCGATCCAGGGCCCGCAGTGACCGTTTTATCGGCAAAACCGGTAATTCTTCCAGGCTCCGAGGCTCGTGGTGCGAATCTCAAGGTGCGGGTCTCCGCGCCCGCGGTGGGGGACAACCTCCCGGTGGTCCTGTTCAGCCACGGTTACGGTTCCTCGCTGGAAGCCTACGGTCCGCTCACCGACTACTGGGCCTCTCACGGCTTCGTCGTGCTTCAACCCACCTACCTCGACTCGCGCACGGTCGGCGTTCCAAACGACGATCCGAGGGTGGTCGATTTTTGGCGATTCCGCGTCACCGACGCGCGAAGGATCCTCGACGACCTCGACACGCTCCTTGCAGCAGTGCCTGGTCTGCCAGATCGTGTCGAACGCACGCTCATCGCCGCGGCGGGACACTCGTTCGGGGGACAGACGTCCGGCATCCTCCTCGGACAACGGGTCGGGCCACCAGCTGGCGAATACGAAGACTTGTCCGATCCTCGGATTCTCGTCGGTGTGCTGCTGGCGACTGCAGGCACTGGCGGGGAGGACCTTTCGGACTTCGCACACGAAAATCTCTCGTACCTCAACGCAGACTTCAGTCAACTGTCGCGGCCAACCCTGGTCGTGGCGGGAGATGCGGACGATTCTCCGCTCACAGTCCGAGGGCCGGACTGGTCGGAGGACCCCTACCGGATGAGTCCCGGCGCCGACCAGTTGCTGACATTGTTCGGTGGTGAGCACTCGCTCGGCGGCATTCCCGGTTACGAGGCCGCCGAGACCACAGATCAGAGCACGCCGCGCCTCGGCGTTGTGCAACAACTCACCTGGGCGTACTTGCAGACCGCGCTGAGACGAGACAGTGGGGCTTGGTCGTCTGCAATCGCCGCATTGCACGCCAGCGCCGAACCACTCGGTCGGGTCGAGTCAAAGTAACCGGACGAGCCCGCCGCTGGCCGGCAGGAAGAATCTATGAAGGCGGTGCCGCGCGGCAGTACATGGCGGCCCAGGGCATTGCTATTTCCGGGACGTTGAACGATCTCAGAGCCTGCGAGCATTGCCCGCATTCTTAGCTGTAGCAACGGCTACTCGAAACACGAAATGACCAAGCTCGCTGGCGTTTTCGCCGAATTCGCCTGAGCGACACAAATCTGACTAGGGGAACCACCGCACCATGCGTATCGCGAATTACGACAACCGAGCCGTCCTTGTCACCGGCGAGACCGGTGCCGAACAGGTTCTTGACATCGCCGGACTGTCAAAAGGGCGGTTCGGCCCTGATCTGCCTTCGGTGTACAGGTCATGGGACAAGGTAAATGAGTGGCTTGCAGGTGCGGCCTATACCGATCACCCGGCGACCCCGCTGGATCGGAGCAAACTGGGCGCCCCCTCCCCGGAGCCACGTCAGGTCTTCGCCGTTGGGTTGAACTATCGCGATCACGCCGCCGAATCAGGGTTCGACTCTCCTACAGACTTGCCCCCAGTTTTCACCAAATACGTCTCGAGCTTCACAGGGCCGGATACCGACGTGATCATCCCGGACGGAGGCAACGTCGACTGGGAAGTCGAACTCGTCGCGGTCATCGGACGCCAAGCCAGCAAAGTCGCCAGAGACGGTGCCTGGTCATATGTGGCCGGACTCACGGTTGGACAGGATATATCCGAACGCATCTCTCAGCTCCGCGGCCCGGCACCGCAATTCGGCCTCGGCAAATCCTTCGCCGGATTCTCCCCCCAGGGGCCCTGGCTGGTCACCCCCGACGAATTCGACAACCCTGACGATCTCGAACTCGGGTGCACCATCGACGGCGAAGAAATCCAGAAAGGGCGCACCCGCGACCTGATCGTCTCCATCCCGATGCTGATCTCGACACTTTCGCAGACGGTCACCCTCTACCCCGGTGATGTCATTTTCACCGGCACCCCCGCCGGTGTAGGTGTTGGCCGCGACCCCAAACGATTCCTAGCCGTCGGTGAACGGATGCGCAGCTGGGTCGAAGGCATAGGCGAGGTGAACCAGCACTTCGTCGCCGAACCTCGCACCATCTAGAAAGGCCGAAGTCATGGCACTGCACGGACTGGGCAAGGTCACTGTCGGCGTCCCTAATGTCGACGAGACTATCTCGTATTACACCGATTTCGGCCTTGATCACCTCGGGGCCGGCAAATTCGCCACCCGCAACGGCGGTGAGCAACTCGAAATCGTATATGCACCAAGAAGACGACTTGTCGAATTATCCATCGCCGCAGATGATATCAACGATATCGCCGCCACTACGCGCAGCCTCAGAGTATTGGGTCACACTGCCGAACAAGACGGTACCTCGGTTTGCGCCATCGAACCGGCTACCGGGACCCTCATCCGGGTCGCAGTCCGCCCCCGGATCACGATCGAACCTATCGTCGCGTCCACCCCCTACAACGGGCCCGGACGGATAGACCGATGGGGCAGAGCACCTTTCCTATCCCGCACCGACAAGGTGCGCCCACGCAAGCTCGGACACGCGGTGATCGGATCAACCGATCTCGAGACCACCATGAAATTCTTCACCGAGGGCCTCGGGTTCAAAATAAGCGACTACATGGGCGACAAAGCAGCATTCCTGCGATGCTCGGTAGAGCACCACAATGTTCTCGTCATGGCAGCACCGGTGAACTTCATGCACCACACCAGCTGGCAGGTCGACGACATCGACGAAGTCGGACGCGGAGCCCACGCCATGCTCGAAGGTAAACCTGAGCGGCACATCTGGGGACTGGGCCGACACTATGCTGGCGCCAATTTCTTTTGGTACCTGAAAGACCCAGCCGGCAACTTCTCTGAGTATTACTCCGATATGGACACCGTCCCAGAGGATGAACTGTGGTCTCCTGAAATTCTGCATGGCCTTCAGGGCCTCTACGCCTGGGGCCCCCCGCCTCCGCCGTCGTTTCTCGAACCTGACGATCTCGCAGCTCTGATGACCGGGGCGCACTCCAACCGAAGCTGACTCGATTTCGTATACACAATCGACGAACACCGATGCGGCAGCGTCAAGTATAGCAACCGCAGTATGCCCGGCTGTCCAACGCACCTCAGCCGCCTAACCAACACATTCGAAAGTAGACACTGATGCCAGTCGCACACGTTGTAACAATCACCTTCATCGATGACACCCCGACCGAAACAGTCGATACCTTTCACCGCAACCTCGGCGCCGTCTCGGCCGTCTGCTTGGGCATAGAATCCTTCCGACACGGCCGGGATATCAACTTCCGGACAGGAACCGCTGACTACGCGATCTCGGCGCTCTTCACAGACGAAGACGCTCTGCGGGCCTATCTGACAAATCCCGAACACGTGCGTATCACAAACGAATTCGCACCTAATATCGTGGCGAAAACATCCGTTCAATTTCAGAGTGACGCGACATCAGGTAGTGCCGAGGTTTTTAGTGCGATTCAGGTGGGAGAAGAATCGCTGTCCAAAACGTCTGAAAGAAGATAACAGTACGCGAATGTTGTCAGATGGGCCAAAACAGCTGAATTCAAAATCGTGCCGCGAGCGGTCATGGCAGCCTCTCATGAGTCCGATCCGTCCCTGAACCGGGACACACAAGGCTTAGCCCCCTCATCTTTGTGCTGAGGGGGGCTATCCCTAGCTCCTCTAACCTCGATCTTTCGTCCGTAAGACGTGTTGGCCTGAGCGGTTCGAGATTGGTGTTTTCGAGCTCGATCGTGTCTTCGGGCATGGTGATTCAGCCGATATCGTTCGGTTGGCGCTCGGTTCCACTGTCCGAGTTGGGGTCTTTCGGATCGGTCGGTCGGGGTGATGGTGGTCAGGTGGGCGCGGGTAGCGCCGACAATCGGTTCAGGGCAGTGACGATCAGTCCTGAGTAGGTCGCGTTCTTCGACAGTCGCAGCCGGGTGCGCCGGGCGTGAGTAGCGATTCTGCCGGCGATGGAGAAGAGGCGATGACGCAACCGTTTCGGTTCCCACCGACGCGCATCGTGATCTGTGAACGCAAGCGTTTGCTTCCACGCGGTGAGGTCGAGGGCGAGTTGCACGATAGCGAGCCAGATACGGTTCTGGTCGAACCCATGCAACGGAAAGTTTCCGAGACCGGTGTCTTTCGAGTTGCGGATCCGGTCTTCGCAGCGAGCACGTCGCCGGTGCCGAAGTTCGAGATCCTGAACCTGACCACGGGTTGTGTTGGTGGCGAACGCGGTCAATCGAAGTCCGTCGGAATCTGTGAATCGCAGTTGCGCGCCGGGGTGTGGGCGCTCCTTCCGGACGATAACGCGTATCCCCGACGGCCACGAGCGGAGTTCGAGGATGCCGGTGGCATCGATCACCCATGCGCCGTCACGGACCTTCTCGTCGGCGTCGACTGCTGCCGACGATGCCGTGTCCGGGATATCGGCGAGGGCGGTGACCATGGCGTCGGTAAGCCCGAACCCAATGGAATAGGAGACGGGTTGGCCCGCCAGCCACGACATGTAGGCGTGGCTGGCACCGGCGCCATCGGCGCGGACCAGTACCTTCTTACCGGGGCGACTGCCGGTGGTGAAGGGGAGTTGCGCGAGCGCGGTGCGCGTCACCTCGATGTGGTCGTCGGCCGTGTTCGAGCCGGCGTTGCCTGCTCGCAGCACCGCAGCGAGTGGCTCGCCCGTACCTGCGCTACCGTGGTCGGCGAACGCCAACAGTGGGTGAAATCCGAAGCCACGCTTGTATGTTGGCGCAGCATGTTCCTTCTCGGAGTGTGCGGTGACGAGTGTTGCGTCGAGGTCGATGACAATCGGGTTCTGCGCGGTGATGTTGTGGTCGGGTGCGTGTTCACCGGCGTGCATCCATGCTGCAGCGCGGGCTAGGGCTCGGGCGGTGTCGATCGCTGCCAAGGCCTTCGGCGCGTCAGCGGCCAAAGTGGCGATCAGACGGGACACAGTGGGGTCGGAAGGGATCAGTCCGAACACCGCGGTGTGCTCGCGGAGTGTTGCGATGTCGGCGAGGCAGTCACCACCGATGGCCAGCGACACCGCGAGATCGAGAACTATTTTTCCGGGGTCGAAGTGTGACGCTGGTCCGGCGATGCACCCGTGCTGAAACCTTGACGCAAACGGTGTCGACTGGCACAAGCAACTACGTAGGTGCATTGGTCACCACCGGGTTCGCGCACCTATAGTGAGCGCCGCCGCCTGTCGCTATGTTGCATCCGGTGCGGATAGATCCCAGTTGGACTGGCGGATGTGCAGTATTCGAAACGTGCGGTATTCCTCGGCAAGCTGTGCGGACCGAACAGCCAGGGCTCATCTCACCAACACTGGTTACGCGGTTGACCGACGGTTCGCGATGTGCCGTAAGCGCATTCCGCATCGGATAGCGTCGGGCCATGACAGTTGATTTTTCGTGGTCGCAGTTTCTATGGATCGTCTTCATCTTTGTGGGCGTGCCTTCGACCTTCTGCGCGCTTCTCCTCTGGAGCAAGTCCTCGAAGTCGGAAGAGGACACGGGAACCGGCCCTTTAGGTTTGTGGGCCACCGGATTCCTCGCCTTCGTCTTGGGGTTTGTCTCGTGCGCCGGCTGGTTGAGTTGGTCGGCCCAGCAACAGGGCGAGTTCCGCGGACCTGGGCTCCCCGCGCCGAATCAGTTCCCGACATGGCAGGTGATCGCGTGCGGTGCAACGGTCGTGCTGCTGTGCTTCCTCGCCGCGCATTTGTCGCGTTGGGCCAAGACCGGGGGCTTCGTAGCAGCACTGGGCACTACGGCCGGGTTCTCGACTGCATTCTGCATCGAAGCGAGTACGGACGTCACAGGGCAGTCAGGCGTGGGCGTGTTTCTGTGCGTGGTCGGCTGGGGTTTCAGCTTGAGCGTGCTGATGCTGGTTCGGAACATAGCGTCCAACCACGGGTGGAAGCGGCTCACAGGCCAGCCCTGACAGCACGTCAGTCACGGGCCAATCCGAGTTGTACACGCCCGGCCGCACCGAGAACTTCGTGGTCACACCTACCATAGCCAACGTCATTTCTTGGTTGACGATTGTGAGCGTTGACTACTCTGACGCTGGTCACGGCGGTGACACGGTCCGCCGGGTGTCGTTCTGGACTGGCGGATGCGAAGTATTGGAAACGTGCGGTATTCCGGAAACAGACGTTAAGACATCCTGACGGTCCGTTCGGATTCAGGCGTAGCGGCCTGCCGCAGGTAATGGGTTGAGGGCGTCGCTGTCCCAAGTAAGTTTCTGGACGAAGTTCACCGGCAGCGCCTCCAACGCGAGGTTGGTGAGGACGGCGTCGGTGAGCATGTCGGTTCGTTGCCAGGCGACGAACGTCGCAATGCAGTACCACCGCAGCGCGAAGCTGTGCCGCAGCATGTGGGGACGGCACCACAACCTCCCGGACCGGTCACCCAACTCCTTTTCCCGCTCGCCTGTTCGCATCACGAGAGGTGTTGTACCAAGCAGCTTTGTGCCGCCGAAGACCATCCATACCGAGGAACAACATCATCGGTTCCAATCCCGCCGGAGTACGGATGAACAGTCGAGTCCGCAACGACGGACCCGCACTGTCCACATTCACCCGACGTCGCACCCCGTCCTGATCCACTGCCTGCAAGATGCCGTTCGAACCGATCTCATCGACCACCCATCTGTTGGGGACGTCGTACCGTCCTTCGCGCGCATCCGCGGCATCAGTGGTCGACGTGGTCACTTCAACCGTGGCATCGTGAAGCAACCGCGGTGTACGGATGGGACGGAGGCCAGCACGCGTTCCTCGAATGCGGATCTCACCATTCCAGACCCGCGACGACTAGGCGAGACCTCCTCCCGAGGGACACTCCGGACACGTGTCCGGCGGACAAGTGAAGCCAGGCTTGGGTTCGGTTTTCGGAACTGGTGCGTTGTCGGAGAGTGGCTGTGACGCCGATGGTGGCGAGGACGCCGACGATGAGGGCGACCCATGCTTGTGCGGGCACGCCGAGGGTTCCTTTCCTGGATTAGTGGTCCGGTCACATTGGTGCGGAGCCGTCGAAGCGTTCGAGGCTGTCGAGGACGCCGTTGTAGTTCGCCGGTCGGCACCGACCCAGGCCGACGATGAGGGCACAGGTGCCGTCGAGGGTGACCAGGTAGGACGGTGCGGAGCCGTTGTCGGGTGAGACGTGGTCGCGGGCGTCGAGCAGTGCGTAGCGAACGGCGTCGGCAGCTGCGCGTTTTGCGTCAGCGAGGTTTGGCTCAGCGCCGCTGGCGGTGAGTATTTCAGGGTTGTTCTCGGGGTGTGTGGTGACGGTCCACGTGATCATCGCGGTGGTTCCCTTCTCGCCTGCGGTGAGTGCCTGCTGGATTTCGAGCGTCGCACGGGGAGCGCAGCGAGTCGTGCGACGCGAAAGCAACTTTCAGAACTTGTGCAGCATCGAGCGAACTGTGGATAGCACACGTTCGGCCCCGCTCAGCGGGGCCGAACTTGTGCTATCGGATGTCAGACGTCATCGAACGCGTCGAGAATTTTGCTCGGGTCGCGTCGAAATCTGCCACCGTCGAGAAACACTCCAACGGCGGTGCGGTGAACACGGCGGAACTCTTCCATCAAGGTGTCATATCCGACGCGGTCGGTGACCCGCCAGGTAATCGGCCCCATATGCAGATCGACCCAGTGCACGGTGCGGCGCTGTTCGGTGTTGTAGCGGCTGTTCGGTACTACCGAGTGCTCGGGGCCGCCGAGCCAGAGAACAGAGATCGCCGCGGCGCCGAACTCTGCACCTGGCTGCGGCGGGTACGGGGAGTGTCCGTCGGCGCCGATGAGAGCGGCACGGACAGTGGCGAATCCGGCGATGACATCGCAGACGGCTTCGGCGCTGCGGAAGGTCATCATGACGTGGCCGAGGGTTACGATCATCTGCGCTTCGTCGGTAGCGGCGGCGGTGACGGTGATCGTGGCGTTCTGTGGGCCGGTGATGATCGCGGTGGTGTGGGTGACGATTCCGGCTGCACGGGCGTTGTGCGCTGCGGTGGTGTTGCGGTCCTGGCGGATGGTGTTCTTGGGCATGTCGGGCTCTCCTAGTCTCGCGGAACCGGCTCCCCCGGCCCCTCGCTCTGCCAATTTCTTTCGCCGTCATCTGGCTTGAGGAGAGAAGGCGGCGCACGGGACCGGTGTCCTGGCACTGGGACAAAAAGTTTTCAGCCGGAGGCGCTATGAAAAGTTTTTGGAGCCCGTGGGCCGGAGCGCAGCGAAGTCAGGGGTAGGTAAGGCGGGCCCGGGTGTTGCATGCTCGGACAAGCCCGATGTGCGAAAGAAATCGATCTCTTGTACGCGTAGCGCAGCGGAGCTCAATCCGGATGGACGCCCGGAGGGTGGCCAGAACGCCGGCAGGCGAATGCAGTTCATCCAGAAGCCGGATGTCGTCCGCACCTCCCCCGGAGTCCAACGAGTGGCGACCGTGCGGGAGCGACGGATTCCGGCCACACTCCACGTCGCGGTAGCCCTCGTCATCCAGTTTTGAACCGCTCTCCGCCGTCATCCAGGTCACCGTCATAGTTCTCCTTCGAATCCCGCGGAACCGATTCCTCCCATTTGCGGTATCGACGCATCGCAGTCGACGCCACGGACCCGTCAGTCTCCATTCCTATTAGCGCCCATGACCATTCCCTGTGTGCGTGCCGAAGTCGCGCCGTCTCCGTTACCTCGGCCGGTAAGTCATCCTCGTTCTCTCGCAGGTCGTCGTGAGGGAGGACGTCCTGCCGAACCTTTCGGTCGTCGAGCGTGAGCTCAGTCTGCAACCGGTCCCTATCGCTACCTGTCAGGTCGCAGCTCACGTGGGAGGGCTCAGATGATTCCGGTTCTATCGCAATCAGCTGTGACTGCGATAGCTGACCTCGCGGTGCCCTCAGGACGACGGCCAGAACCTCCGTCATTGCAAGGAGCGCAATAGGCGCAATGGTCGCTATACCCGCAGAGACCACTGCCGGGAGCGCCGTGGCGCTGAGCACCGCGTGGTACGAGTTGCCTGCAATCGATGCTGTGGCCGCGACGCGCAGGATCGCAACGACGAAACGTCGACCCCGGATTGTGCGGTCATCGGTGTGATTCGACAGCGCAATGGCTGTGACGGTCGTCGACACTATTGCGCCGTCGAGGACTACAGGGATGACCCAGGCCTGCCCGTCACCGATGCCGGCCATCGCTGCAAGCTCGCGCAACACCGCGAAGCTCAGCCAGAACGATGCCCCCGCTATGCCCACGGTGAGCGCAACGGCAGTGGCAAGCGCCCATTGCAGGATTCGCGGGTGGATCGGTACTGCGCCGTTTCCGGCGTCCATATTGCGATCTTCTCGGTCGATCTCAGTCGTATGAGTGGTCATCGGATTCTGGGGCCCCTTGCCAGCGGTCCTGTGCGTTGCGGGAACGGTGCGCCCTCGTTGAACCTGTTGCGCAACGTGTCCAGGTATTCCTCGACTGCAGCGTTGACGAGATCTGACGGTCCGCGGGGTGCGCCGGGTGTTGCGGACAGCGCTTCCGCTGCGTTGAGGAGATCGTCGACGGTCGACCTGTACATGTAGTAGGACCGCTTTTGTTTCGTGTCCGCGTCCGGTTGAGTCGGGGGCTGCGCCTGCGCAACTACTTCGTGCGCACGTTGCGCATCGAGCGGAGGGTCGACGGGACTCGATCCGGCCAGTGCGCTCTTCATCCGTTCAGGTCTGGCCATCAGCTCACTCCTTCAGTGAGGGTCGAAATGGTGTCGCGGTAGATCGTTGCCAGACTCCTCGACTTGGTGGTGCCCCAGTCTTGCAGGCTGGTCTGGGCTTCCATCGAGTCCTTGATGACTACCCGTTTGGGTATGGTGTCGCCGAGGATATTGATGCTGGTGGCTATCTCGGCGAGCTGTTCGCGTCCCCCGATGGTGCTGATTTCGTGCATGTTGATGATGGCGCCCATTAGTTCGAGTTCGGGGTTGTAGCTGCGTTTGACTGCGTCGATCGTGCGTCGCAGTCGCGCGAGACCGTTGGCGGAAAACAACGCGGATTGACTGACGACGACGGTTTTTCGCGCTGCCACCAGTGCATTGATGGTCAACAGGTCGAGGCTGGGTGGGCAGTCGATCAGAATGACGTCGTAGACGTTGCTCAGTAAGTCCACAGCGTCGCGAAGTCGTCGTTCACGGCCGGCGCCCGCGACCACCAGTTGGTCTCGAACGTAGGCAAGGGATTCGTTGACGGGGACGGTCGGGACGAGTTCGACACCGGGCCAGATCGTGGGAACGAGGGCGTCGACGATCGTGACGTTCGAGGCCTCGGACAGGACGTCGGCCACTCCCACATCGTCGCGTTCGAGCGGTTGCTTGGTCAACACCGTGCTGACGTTGCCCTGCGGGTCCATGTCGATCACGAGTGCGCGCCGACCTGCCTGTGCCACAGCGAAGGCGAGGTGGAAGACCGTGGTGGTCTTGCCTACTCCCCCCTTCTGGTTGCAGAAAGCAATCACGTCAGCGGTCATGGTGGGTCTCACTTCCATGGGATGAATTGGAGGCAATGAACGTCATGCGCGCATCGGGCGCAAGAATTGCATTGGATGAATCGGCCGTATCGCTTCCGAGGGACGAGATAGGCGAAAGGGGCCTACCGGATGCATGGGGCGACTGACACCCCAAGGATGCGGCACCTCCATGGGAGGCATTAGAAGCGTTGTGCACCCACACTTCCCAAACACGCCACGGATGCAACGCTTCTATTGCTGGCACTGCGCGTGACGAAAGCAAAGCATGTACGACGTCCATGACGGTCGAGTCATCCCTAGCACTCCTTACGGGTAGTTCGGAGAAACGTATTGGCCTGCAACGAGTTCTGCGTGCTTCACCACTAAAACCTCCGGGACGAACTTGGTCCCGACTCGGCGCACCCGTTACGTCGCCTCGCCTCAGAGTTGAGTTGGATGCAGGCGATTGGCCGCCGTGATCGGTACGGCAACGCGGATGGAGGAACTGCCAGTCGATCTTCTCTACACGGATAGCGATTGTTGGATCGAGGGGGCGGATGATGACTTTGGTTGTTGGTTTCCTTCTCTGCATGGTTACCTCTGTTGGTGGTCATGGATGTAAGACAAGGGACTTCGTCTGTTGCTCTTGGACCCCCCATGGGCTGAACCCAATTTCCGCACCCACGGTGTCCGCTCCACGCCCGATGGCCCCGCGTCGCAGTGGACGCGTGGCTAATCGGTATCGCCACCTGCTCAATGATCAGTCGGGCTGGTGGTGCCTCGGGGCCGGTCGTCGAGGATTTACAAAGGGTGCACATGCCGGCGGCAGGCTGGTTTTTTCGTCGGGCTCTGCCAGATAACGACGCAGCGTCGAGTGCTTGGCCGGTAGCGACCGTCACCTCGGACCAATAGCCGAGGTGCGGGTCGTTCAGATTGTGGCGTAAGCGTCTCGTACGCAGGTGAATTCACAACTGGGACGTGTGAACTCGCGCGCAACCGACCCATGACGTCATCGATGATTTCTCGAAGATGCGATGGGGTGGGTTGCGAATAGCCTTGAAAGGCTGGTCAACACCGACTAGTATCCAAAGGTGAAACTCCTTCCTGCAAGGTAGAGGTTTCGAAAACGCCCTCGGCCTCGGTGCTTGTAACACCGGGAATCGCCGGGGGCGTTTCTAGTTCGTAGGGGTCAGGAGTCAGCGGCATCTCAGGCGACGCCCGAAGTTACTTCCGACTGTGCTTCCAGACCCTCGATGTATTCGTCGATTGCCGTGTCCGGGATGAGACGCCGCTTTCCGATCTTCACACTGCGAATCTCGCCAGTAGCGATCTTGTTGAAGAAGTTCGAGCGCCCAAGCCCCGTGCATGCCATGGCCTCCGGAACTGATAGCAACCGTCTGGGCATTTCCTCACCTTCCGTTGTTTTATGTTGCGATCCCATAATCGAGCCCGAAATCGCCGTGGTCCATGTGACTCCAACGCAGATTATCAACTATGTGATCCTGCCGCAAGAACTAGCGAGAATCGGCTAAGCTCTGTGTTCATGACACAGTCCTGGTCAGAATCCGTGGCCGCTCGCATCATGGGCGAGGTGCGGCGACTAAGAGGGAAAGAGCACTCCGCGCTCTCCGCAGCCAAACTGGCCGAGCGCACCACCGACATCGGCTTCGGCATCTCGCGCAACGTTCTTGCCGAACTCGAAAACGGCCGAAAAAAGAGCGTCGACGTGGCCGAGCTGCTGGTTCTGGCAGCCGCGTTGGGTGTCTCGCCCGCCCAACTCATGTTTCCCGACTTGCCGAAAGGCGAAGTCGAAGTACTACCCGGGCTCCCCCAGGAATCCCACGATGCCCTGCGATGGTTCAGCGGCGAAGCCGGCCTGCTAAAACCGTCTCCTGGCTGGTCCGACACGGAGAACGAGGAACCAGTCGAGATGTGGGTGCGAGAACAGTTCGACCCTAAGAACGATCGCGTCAGCATCACGCGAGAGTGGCTACAGGCCCTTCAGACCATGCGTCGAGCACGTGCACAGCTGCGGATTGGACTAACGAAGAAGGAGTCGGCGGAGCATGTCGAGACGATGCAGATGGCGTACGAAGATGCCCGTCGACGCTCCGAAGTGCTGTTCCACCAGATGACAGACCTTGACATGGACACTGGAGACGACGAAGCAGATGCCTAGAGAGCGACTTCGACTCGGTGAGTGGGGAAAAATTACCACCCTCAAGTCAGGTGGGCGCACGGTCGCACGGACACGCATACGCGATACCGACGGCAAGAAACGAACAGTCGAGGCGAGCGGCAGATCTGCTACTGAGGCGAGAAGTCGGTTGCAGGAAAAGCTCTCCGAACGCACAGTTCCGTCCGGCGAAATAATTCAGGAGCTCACGAAGTCGTCGACGATGTCACATCTATATGCGTACTGGATTGACCAGAAGGCTAAAGTAGTTGCACCTCAGACGATTACAGGCTACAAGCAGGCCTGGTCCTCGTATTGCGCGAGCCCTGTCGGTGAACTTCTGATCCGCGAGATTACGACGGGCAAGATCGATTCGCTTATCTCCTCGATCTCGGAGCGCACTCCCAGCGGCGCACGAATCTCGCGGGTCATTCTCTCTGGGATGCTCGGGACCGCAGTTCGCTTCGATTTTCTCGAGCACAATCCCGTTCGTGAGGTCCCCCGCCCGACAATCAAACGGCAAGCCATTCGAGCACTGACTCGAGACGAGCTCGACGAGCTTCGCGGGCGGATCCAAAACTACTGTCGCCACCAGACTGTCGACCAGCTCGGAGTGATCTCACCAAAACTCGGCCAGAAGCCAGGAGCGCACCTCGAGGACATTTTGATGTTGCTTCTCGCCACCGGTGGCCGAATCAGCGAAGTTCTTGCCTTGACGTGGCCTCAAATCGATCTGATCTCTCAAATTCCGCGCGTCACGATTAACGCGACGCTTGTCGTCCCGCGTGCAGCGGGTGAACGTCTGTTCCGACAGGAGCACCGAAAAGGCGACTCGCCACCGCTCACGCTGGTACTACCAGCGTTCGCGGCCGATGGCTTACGCCGACGCCAGGAGCTTCCCACGTACTACAACCCATGGAACGCCGTCTTCGTGACCGCCACTGGCAACTGGGTTTCGCCGGCTAACGTCCGCCGATCATGGCGAGCAGCCAGAGGCGACGAATTCGAGTGGGTGAAACCTCACACACTTCGGAAGACAGTGGCGACTCTTGTGAAGGAAACCTACGGCGTCGAGGCCGCACAGATGCAACTCGGGCACGCCAACACACGTGTGACCGAAGCGCACTATATCCAGCGCGTAACCGTCGCACCCGACATGACCAGCGCACTCGACTCTTTCGCACCAAAAAGATGAGTAAAAGGTGGATTCGTGATTTTCGCGCAGAAAGCAAAACACCCCCTCGCCGGCTTTACACTGGTGAGGGGGTGTTTCAGGGTGCGCCATCAGGGATTCGAACCCCGGACCCGCTGATTAAGAGTCAGCTGCTCTAACCAACTGAGCTAATGGCGCCGATCCGCACCGCCGGTGTTCTCTGCGGTGCGGGAGAAACATTAACAGGAGAAACCGTTAGATGTGAAATCAGCAGGTCAGACCCCCTGTGACGTCAGCTGAAGATCTTTCGAACGACGAGCACTGCGACCACTGCACCGATGCCGATGAGTGTGAACTTGACTGGCGGCTCGTTCAGCTTGGCCACCACGGTCTGCTTCGTGTTCTCCGCGATCCGCTTGGGGCTGGCCCTGACGCTGAGCTCGTCGAGAGTGCCGGCGAGCTGATTGCGTGCGGCTTCGATCTCGCGTTCGATCTTGTCCGTGTCCCTGGCCACGTGTCCTCCAACTTGTCGCAAAGATTGTGTGTCACCTGCGAGCCTAGAGCACTGCCGATCTTGCATCAGGCCCTGTGGCTAGTCTCGACACGTGACCGATATCAAGAAGCTAGAGGCCGGCGACACCGCTCCCGCGTTCACTTTGCCCGACGCAGACGGAAACGACGTCTCCCTGGCCGACTACAAGGGCAAGAAAGTCATCGTCTACTTCTACCCAGCCGCCAGCACGCCAGGCTGCACCAAGCAGGCCTGCGACTTCCGTGACAGCCTCGCCGAACTCAACGGCGAGGGCCTGGAGGTCATCGGGATCTCTCCCGACAAGCCTGCCAAACTCGCCAAGTTCCGCGACTCCGAAGGTCTGAACTTCCCGCTGCTGTCCGACGTCGAGAAGTCGACGCTGAAGCAGTGGGCAGCGTTCGGCGAGAAGAAGAATTACGGCAAGGTGTACGAGGGCGTCATTCGCTCGACATTCCTTGTCGACGAGTCCGGCAAGATCGAGGTGGCGCAGTACAACGTCCGCGCCACCGGACACGTCGCCAAACTTCGTCGCGATCTATCTGTCTGACCTACCCAACCTCTGCAAGAACAGCGCTTCGGCCACCGCGAGGTTCTCGATCTCGCGGGGGTCGACGCTTTCGTTCGGAGCATGGATCCGGCACTGCGGTTCTTCGACGCCCATCAGAATGATCTCTGCCTTCGGGAATGTCTGCGCCAGAGCGTTGCACAACGGAATCGAGCCACCCTGCCCAGCCGATGACACTGGCTTACCGAACGCCTCGGCCAGCGCGTCGCCCAGAGCCGCGTAACCGGGTCCGTCCGTCTTCGCCCTGAACGGCGAACCGGTCGCCTCACGTTCGACGACGATGCGCGCATTCCACGGCACATGCGCCTCCAGATGCGCCACCAACGCGTCTTGAGCGTCTTGAGCGTCGATACCCGGCGGAACCCGCAGATTGAGGCGTGCAGACGCCGTCGGCGATATCGCGGCAGCCGATCCGACGACGGGAGGGCAGTCGATCCCGAGCACCGTCAACGCCGGACGCGCCCACACCGCGTCCGCAACCGACGCGGAGCCGGCGAGATCCACGCCGTCGAGAACGCCCGCGTCCGCCCGAAAACGAGCCGACTCGTACTCGATGCCGTCCCACCTCTGATCGGTGGCGAGTCCGTCGACGACTGTGTTGCCGTGTTCGTCGCGCAGCGTGGACAGTAACTGGATGAGCGCAGCTACCGCGTCGGGTGCTGGCCCTCCATACATTCCCGAGTGCACCTCACCCTCGAGCGTGTCTATTCGGACGATGACGTTCGCAATCCCACGCAGTGAGGTCGTCACGGTCGGTTGGCCGACGGTCGCATTGCCGGTATCGGCTATGACAATGATGTCGGAGGCGAACAACTCGGGCCGCGTCTCTACGAGATCTTCCAGGCCGCCTGTGCCCATCTCCTCGGAACCCTCTGATACGACGGTGATTCCGACGTCCAGATCGTCCCCGAGTGCCCGAAGCGCCAGTAGATGCATCACGAGATTGCCCTTACAGTCCGCTGCGCCTCGCCCGTACCACCGGTCGTCGCGATCGGTCAGCTCGAAAGGCTCACTGCTCCAGAGCGTTCGCTCTCCTGGCGGCTGTACGTCGTAGTGCGAATACAACAGCACCGTGGGCGCACCAGCATGGGCCTTTCGATGCCCGACGACAGCAATCGAGCCATCGACCGTGTCGATCAGCTCCGCGGTCTCGATGCCGGCGTCGAGAAAACGCGTCGCGAACCCACTCCGCGGCTCCGACGCACTCTTCATGAGGAAACTGCCGCGCATCGGCTACTGATCGAAATGCGACCAACTCGGCCAACTCCCGCCGAGCGCGCGGCATTTCCGCCGCAATACTGGCACGAAGGCGGGAACCAACTTCGGTCATCGACACTCCTGACACTCATTTTCGACAGCTCATCGTCCGTCGACCATTGTGTCATCGAGAAGTCTCAGTTTCCGACGATCTCCTGTTCCAACCACTGGGCTGTGTGCTGCCAGTGCCGGTCCCAGGCTTCCTGCTCCAACTGTTCCGCCGACTTCCCCGCCTCGGGAAGGACCGTAGGCACGGCGAACACAGGCGGGTCGACGGTAGCCCTCGGCACTACCGCCGCGGCAGGCGGAATCTCGGAGGAAGGGATCGGCGTCAGCGCTTCCGATCGTGCGACACCGGTCGCCGGATCAACGGTCCACTGCTGGACCGGCGCAGGCGCGTACACGGGCAGCTGCGTGACCGGGTCGATGGCCACCGGTTGCTGAGCGACGGTATCGATGATCACCGGGGGTGCCGGAACAGCAGACGGCGCAGGCTTTGCGAGTTCGACGCGTTGCGTGGCGCCGGCCAACGACGTGTCTGCGTCGGTGGCTCCTGCGGCTATGGACTCGTTCTGGTCGCTTTGTCTGGGGGCGTCCTTCGGCAACGTCGAGGCCAGGGCCACGCCGCCCGACAGCACCGCCGCCAGTAGTGCTGCGGTCAACACGAGCTTCTTGCGCGGTATCGCCCGGCGGTTCGACGTCTTGGCAAGCGTGATGTTGGCGGCAGGGACCGTCGAGAGCAATGAAGTGATTCTGGGCAGCCCAGAGACTTCCGGTGCCATCGCAGCTGTCGTGCGGGCATGGAGAACAACAGGTGTCGCGACCTTCGCGGCGCCGTTGGCGGCCAACATGCTTGCCCCGCGTGCCGCGATCTGATGCGCGCTACCGACGCGTACAACCGGGACACCGAGCCCAAGCTCGAGAATGTCGATCAGGTCCTTGTTGCCGGACGGATCACCGAACAAGGCAACCGAATCCGGTGTGCGGCCTGCCGTGTCGAGAACCTCCCACGCCAGCGGAACCGTACTGCCGATCTGCTCAGGGCTCATCGATTCCAGCACTGCCGTTTTGGGCGGAGACAAACTTTCGCGCGCGGCGTCGACCAACGCCAGCGATACTTCGGTAGCACTCATGTAATAGAGCAGGACGCACTGAGCGGATTCGAACTCCGGCGACCGAGCCAGCCATCCCAGGAAAGCTGCGGACGCAGAGATCAGCGTTACTCCGTCGAGTTCACCGCCCTCGACCGCCGCTGCAAAACGATCACGCTCAGTGTCGGAGTGATACACGAGCCCGATGCCGTCCACGCCGACCGACCGGCGTGAGGCGACGGCCTTCATGGACTCGACTGCAGTCACCAAGGAAGACGATCCACCGCCGTCCAGCGATGTCGCCTGACTTGCCAGCACTGCACCCGCTACAGAATCGAAGAGGACCGCAGTCAATGCGCCGGACTCGATCGACAAACCAATTGTCGCCACGCCATTCTCCTGTGCCCTAGGGTGAGGCTCCCGACATGAACGCCTCCGATAGGAGATCGGCGACGCACACCCTGCACTGAAACGTAACTTCCGCTGTGAACCATACCTAAAGAATGTTTTCTTGACTAGAAAACAACCTATTACCTGTCACAACCTGAACACAAGGGTGCACGTCAGACTTGACGACGCATTCGCAAACTCGAGGCAACAATCGGTATCTGTTACCGCGCGTTGTGGAGTAGAAGCACGTCAGGCCGCTAGCCTGAGCGTGTGGAGTCCTCTGCTAGTGCCCAATCCGCGAGACGTCTCGACGCCGCTCTCGAATCGACGGCGGAGACTCAAGAGCTGATGCCCCGTCGCCGACCGACGCAGGAACGCAGCCAACGCAAATTCGATGCGCTGCTCGCCGCATCACGAGATCTACTCAGTGACGTCGGGTTCGAATCGTTCACCTGCGAGGAAGTTGCGGCCCGCGCTGAGCTCCCGATCGGCACGCTGTACCAGTTCTTCGCCAACAAGTACGTCATCGTGTGCGAGCTCAACCGTCAGGACCTTGTCGGCGTTCAGCAGGAGCTCGCCGAGTTCAACGGCGAGGTGCCCTCACTCGACTGGCTCCGGTTCCTCAACAAATTTGTCGACCACATGGCCGGAATGTGGATGTCGGATCCGTCCCGACGCGAAGTGTGGCTGGCGATGCAATCCACGCCGTCCACCCGCGCGACCGGCGTCATCCACGAGCGGGAATTCGCCGACCAGGTCGCGAAAATGCTCGGCCCGTTGACTCCGCGCACCCCGCGGGCGAAACGCAACCTGATGGCTCGAGTGCTCGTGCACGTCGTGTATTCGATGCTGAACTTCTCCGTCCAGGACGGCCAGAGCCACGAGGACGCCGTCGCCGAGCTGAAGCAGATCATGACGGCCTACCTCCTCGTCGCCGAGAAGCAGAGCAGGCGTCCGGGCGGATCCGTCATCGAATAGTGCGCCCCCTCGGTGACCGAATGACGCATCCGCTCCCACCACCAAAAGCCACTCAACACCCCCCGGAGCGCACGAAAAACGCCGGCCCACCCGCAGGTGGACCGGCGTTCCCCGTCTACAGACTTACTCTTCCAAAATCGCCACGGCAGCGGCCATGTCGCCGTCGTGGGTCAACGAGAGGTGGATCTTCACCGTCGGCAGGAATTCGAGTGCCATTCCGTGCAGCTTGATGGACGGCCTGCCCCACGCGTCGTTGACGACCTCGATGAGCGGGTACGGGTTGTCACCGATCTGCGGCGGCCTCGCGAACCTGGATGTCGCCCAGGCCTTGAGAACTGCTTCCTTGGCGGCCCACCGTGCTGCGTAATGGCGGGCCGGGTCGGAACTCTTCGTTGCCGCGTGTCGACGCTCCCCCGAGGTGAAGCTGTCACGGATCATCGTCGTCCCTGCCTTCTCCATCTGCTCGGCGAAGTCGGACACGGTCACCAGGTCGAAACCTACTCCCAAGATGGCCATATCTACTTGCACCCCGGCAGACCCGAGCGGTAGACGTCGTCGTCGCCGAGGCGTGCGGCCTCGGTGAGCAACATGTCTGCCTCCAGCTCGCGCGACGCCTTGGCCGGCGTCCCGTCGTGTCCGAGCCTGCGGTCCTCGGGACGCTCGTACAGAGCGTCACCTCCTACCATCGCGGAGATGAGCCTGCGCTGCCCGGCAATACGACGCTCGTTCGCAGCAGCAACATAATCCGCCCGACGTTCGGCCGGCACAGCCTCGATGAATGCCTGCGGGTGGACCACAGCGATGAGGCCGGAGACGTGGCCGAAGCCGAGGCTGGTCAGCAGACCTGCCTTGAGCGGTACCGAGTCACCGAAACGGAGTGGCTCGCGTGCCCAGACGAGGTGTTCGAACTCGGTCATCTTGTCGTCGACACAATCGAGACTGCGGTTCGGCGGGATGACTCCGTTCGTGAGCACCTGGCAGAGGCCGATCAGCTGGAACGCTGCCGCACCGCCCTTGGAGTGTCCGGTAAGGCTCTTCTGCGAGACCACGAACAGTGGTGCCCCGTCGGTGCGGCCGATAGCCTTCGCGAGACGGGTGTGCAGTTCTGCCTCGTTCGGGTCGTTGGCTGCGGTCGAGGTGTCGTGCTTGGAGATCACGGCAATCTCGTCGGCGCTCACACCGAGTGCATTCAAGGACAACGCGAACGAAGAATCCTTGCCCCCACGGCCGGCGCTCAGCGCACCGAGCCCCGGAGCCGGGATCGAGGTGTGGACGCCGTCGCCGAACGACTGTGCATAGGCGACGACACCGAGAACCGGCAGACCCATTTCGAGCGCGAGGTCACCGCGTGCCAGCAGGATGGTTCCGCCACCCTGCGACTCGACGAATCCTCCGCGCCTTCGGTCGTTCGCCCGTGAGAATCGTCGATCGCTGATTCCCTTGGCGGACATCGCTGCCGAGTCGGCAGTGGCCGACATGTCACCGAAGCCGATGATGCCCTCGGTGCTCAGGTCGTCGAACCCGCCTGCCACAACGAGCTGCGCCTTGCCCAGCTTGATCTTGTCGACGCCTTCTTCGACGGAGACCGCGGCGGTTGCGCAGGCTGCGACGGGGTGAACCATCGCTCCGTAGCTACCGATGTAGGACTGAACCACGTGCGCAGCAACGACGTTCGGCAGGGCTTCCTGCAGGATGTCGTTCGCACGAGCGTCTCCGAGCAGGGTGTCGATGTACAGCGAGCGCATCGATTCCATGCCGCCCATACCGGTGCCCTGAGTGTTGGCCACCAGCGTCGGGTGGACCCAGCGCATCAGTTCCGACGGGTTGAAGCCCGAAGAGATGAACGCGTCGACGGTGGTGACGATGTTCCACAGCGCGACACGGTCGATGGAGCCCGCCATATCGGGCGAGATGCCCCACTTGGTCGGATCGAATCCGGTAGGAATCTGTCCACCCACGGTGCGGGTGAGCTTCATCTTCCGAGGAACGCGAATCTCGGTGCCCGCCTTGCGGGTGACCTGCCAGTCGCCGGAATCCGGGACCGGGGTGATCAGCGTGTGCTCGGGATCGGCCGCAGCGAACGACCGTGCATCGATCTCGGTTCCGACGACGAACGTGAGGTCGTTGTCGAGGAAGACCGAGGTCATGAGCGGTGCGCTGTTGCCGACCATGGCGCCGTCGTCACCGTAGGTACGGATACCACACTTCTCGACGACGATGTCGTGGTACGTCTCCGCGATGTCCTCTTCCGGGACGAGGTCGCCGGACTCGATGTCATACCAACCCGGCTTGGGATCGTTCTCCCAGGCGATGAGGCCGGTGTTCCAGGCGAGCTCGAGAACGCCTGCTGCCGAGAGCTGCTCGTCGACCTCCATCTCGAAACGGGTCCGTGCAGAGCCGTAAGGTCCGAGCTCACCGGCGCCGACGATGACGATCAGATCCTTCGGATCGACGTCGAGCGTCGGCCAGGCCGGAGCCGTCGTGGCAGCGAGCCGCGGCGGTGCGGGCAGTGCGGCGATGACCGTACTGCCGGTTGCCTCTTCGACCTTCTCGGCGGCAGCGGCGGCCGCGTCCCTGGCAAGTTCGACGAGGTTGAGCTTGGTGTTCGCAAGTCCTCCGGTCAGGTCTGCCAGCAGTGGAGCCTGCGCAGCCTGGCGGCGTGCGTCCACCGTGCAGAGCTTGAGCAGTTCGGTTGCCATCTCCTTGGTCGACCAGGTGCGAACGCCTTCGGCTTCGACAGCTTCGACGATCGGATCGTTGCCGCCCATGAGGCCGGTGCCACGAACCCAACCGATGTGAGCGTGGGCGATCGAGACGCGCTCGGCCCAGTTCTTCTCCGAGCCCCACTTCGCCGCGATGGCGTCGAGGGCTGCCTTGGACTCGCCGTATGCACCGTCGCCACCGAACATTCCGCGGTTCGGGGAACCGGGGAGTACGACGTGCAGGTGCGTGTCGATATCGCTGTCGTAGCCGATCTTCGACAGTCCGCCGATGAGGCGCTCGACCGACCACAGGAGAACGCGCATTTCCATTTCGGCGCGGCCACCGGCGTCGGACAGTTCACCGACGACGCGAGGAGCGGCGAACGGGAAGAGCATCGTCGGGGTGATCCCCGCCTTGACGAGAGTCTTTGCACCACCGGCATTGTCGACCTGGTCGCTGCCGATCCACTCTATGAGCGCATCGACATCGGCGTACGACGCGATGTTTGCGGGCACGACCCACAACGACGCTCCGGCACGAGCATTCTCGCGGTAGAGGCTGCGGTAGAAGTTCAGTCGCTCGTCGTTCAACTTCGAGGTCGTGATGAAGACCGTCGCGCCGCCGCCGAGCAGCTTGCCCGCAACCGAGGCTGCGATGGATCCCTTGCTGCCTCCGGTGATCACGGCGACCTCGTCGGCCCATTCGCCCTTCTCGTCGGAGACGAGTGCGATCTCGGCGATACGGCCGTAGGTCTCGGCGAGAAGCGTCTTGCGCTCGTAGTCAGCCTTGTTCTTCCACCACTGAGCTTGAGCTGCAACCGCTTTGCCTGCTCCGGCGAAGCTTTCGACCGCGATGTCGCCTGCGGTACCGAGCCACAACCGGGCCAGGTCCTCGCGAGCGGTCGCCCAACGGTCGTCGATCAGCACAGCGCGACGGGCATCGAATGCCGGTGCGACGAGTCGCGGCCAGTCCGAGCCCAGTTCTGCAGCAACCAGATCCACGAGCAGCGCATCCGGGTTCTCCACAGCAAGCGCGTTCGGCTGCTCGGCCAGACCGAGCTGCTCGAGCACCAAGCGTGCTGCCGACGCGAGCACTCCGTCCCTACCGGTGATGTGTTCGGTGAACTCACCCAGTGCGGCTGCGTCGACGGTTCCGCCGCCGCCACCTCCCGTGGAGGGCAGCGAGACTGCAACTCCGCGGCGTGCGGCCACGGCAGCAACTGCCTGGTCGATAACGGTGTCGACGGCATTGCCGTCGGCTAGCGCTCCATCGGCGAGACCGCCGAGGGCTCCGCCGCGCACCGACACACCGTCACGAGTACCGAGGGCAACCTCGGCGGTGACGTGGTTGGCCCAGCCGTCGCCGAGTTCCCAGGTCTTCTTGACGCGGTCGGCGATGGATGCGGGACGACGTCCCGACGGTCCGAATACCTTGCGCAGGTGATCGTTGATCGAGTCGCTGAGCACAGGCCCGAACGGCTTGTAGGTACGAGCCAGCTTGTTGACCGTGCCCGAGAGCGCGCCCATGTCGGCGTCGGCTGCCCCGTCGATGGCACCGAGCGAGAGCTCGGAACCGAGGTCGACGAGCAGCTGATTACGACGCGAGGAGACGCCGTCGCACAGTGCCTCGATGGTGTCGGCGGGTCCGATCTGATCGAGCTGCAGTTTGGTCCACAGTCCGATCAGGATCTTGGTCGCATCCGATGCGCTGAAGGCGATGTCGTCGGGACGAGGTCCGCCGGACGGTGCGCCAGCCGGTGCGGGTGCGGCGGCCGGAGCCGCGGCCGCCGGCGCGGCTGCCGCTGTTTCGACGGGTACTGACTCGTCCTCGTCGGCAGGTGCCGGGTCGGTGTCGGTGCCGTAGACAACCGCGGCATCGCGTTCGACGTTGAGCACCTCGACCGGGAAGCCGAAGCGGCCCGGCAGCTTGAGCGTGTTCGTCGCCAGGTTGGCGACGGTCGGCATTGCACTGAGGCCGATTTCGACGAAACGCTCGACACCGAGTCCGCCCTCGGTCTCGTCGCCGAACAGCAGGTCCTGCGTTTCGATCCAACGGACCGGGCTGGCGAACTGCCACGCCAGGAGCTCGATCAGGACGACCCGGCACAGATCGTGCGGACGTGCTGCCCAGGAGTCGAAGTCGGCAAGAACGTTGTCGAGGGGCTCGGACGGAACTAGATCCGCGATCTCCTGAATGAACGAACGCTCCAGCGAGAACGGTCTCGGGACCAGGTTCGGAACGTACCGGCCGAGCAGGATCTCGGGATCGAGATCTGCAGGCAGCAAGGTCTCGAGGCGGCGGCGGAAGTCCGCGACTCCCCCACGAAGAACCGTGGAGTGGAACGGGACGTCGATGCCGGGCACCATGACGTAGGCAGCCTTGCCGCCGAATTCGGCACGGCGAATCGCGATCTTCTTCTCCAGCTCGCCGAGTCCGTCGACCGTGCCGGCGATTGCGTACTGCGAGCCACGCAGGTTGAGGTTGACTATTTCGAGGAATTCGCCGGACTCTTCGGCGACGCCTGCGACGAATCCCTGCACGTCCTCGTCGGCCAGGCCGATCTGCGACGGGCGAATTGCAGCCATGCGGTAGTTGCTTCGACCTGCAGCATCACGCGGTACGAGTGCATGCATGGCCGATCCACGCTGGAAGACGACCTCGAGGACGGCTTCGAGCGGCAGCACTCCTGCCACAGCCGCGAGAGCGTTGTACTCACCCACCGAGTGTCCGGCGAGAATCGAGTTCTCTACGAATGCACCGGACTCACGCAGTTCGGCAACCTGTGCGACACCGAGGACCGCCATCGCGACCTGGGTGAACTGCGTCAGGTGCAGCACGCCGTCGGGGTGCTTGTGTGTCGTACCGCGAGCCTTGAGAGACGTCGGATTGTCGCGCACGACAGCAAGAATCGAGAAACCGAGAGCCTTGCGTGTGTGCTTGTCGGCGCGCTCCCAGACCTCGCGGGCTGCCTTCGAGCGTGCACGGGCATCGAGTCCCATGCCCTGACGCTGGATGCCCTGGCCGGGGAATGCGTAGACCGTCTTCGGGGCTGCGGTACGAGCGGAGGCGACCATGACGAGTTCGCCTGCAACACGGCAGGAAACCTCGATCAGTTCGGCGCCCTGATCGAATCCGGTCCGGTCGATGCGGACGTCGATCTCCGCGCCCGGACGAACCATTCCGAGGAAGCGGGCAGTCCATGCAGTCAGGCGTCGCGGCGGAGTCTTGGTGTCCGCGTAGTCGATTGCGGTCACGGTTTGCTGCGCGGCGGCGGAGAGCCACATTCCGTGCACGATCGGGCTTCCGAGACCGGCGAGTAGAGCAGCGGGATCGGAGGTGTGGATCGGGTTGTGGTCGCCCGATACCTGAGCGAACGCAGCCATGTTGCGCGGCGCGAGAATCGTGGCCTGACGGCGACGGCGACGCGGGGTGTCCTGCGCGTCGGCCGAGACCGAACCGCCTGCGCGTGCCGGGTCGACCAGTTCGCCTGCTCCGGTGCGTCCGCGAATGGCGAATCGCTCGACCAGCGTCGCGATGGCCGGGGCGTCGAGACCCTCACCGAGCATCGCGCCGATGTCGACGGTGACCTCCACGACGCGACCGAGATCGGTGTCGAGCACCTCTCCCACTGCGGCCTTGACGACCAGGATCGAGGCGTCGGTCGGCAGTTCACCGACGAGGTTGACGCTGTGATCGAGGTGGACCAGGTCCAGCATGCCCTCGATGACATCGACGTCGTTCTCATTCTTCGCGGCACCGAGCACAGCGAACACAGCAGGCCAGCACGCACCGACGAGTACGTCGGGGACGGCTTTACCGCTGACGGTCAGTGTCTCGGGCAGTCCCGATCCGGTGACGCCTGCGTGGTCGGCGACGAGGTCGGGAATCCACGCGAGGTTGATGCGTGCGACGCCGTTCTTGACCTTCGGCAGCTCTTGTCCTGCAGCAACTCCGAGGAGGGCGGACATCGACGCCTGCGCATCGGCAGCGGTCACTACAGGTGCGCCTCCGTCGACGGTCGACGCGGGGACGGTCAAACGAATGCTGACGTCCTTGCCCGGTGCGAGCAGAACCGTCAGGTCGACATGTTCGGAATCCACCACTGTCAGTGTGGATCCGGTCTGCGGGTGAGAGGCGACGGACTCGGACGTGACGAGCCACTCGGCCGGATCACCGAGGCGGGCAACGGGGTTCTGCGTCATCCGCGATGCCCAGTTCACGTCGGGAGCGGCGAGGACGATGCCGAGCAGTCCCGGCGCGATCTCGGCGTGACGACGGCTCGAGATCTGGGTTGCTTCGGCGCCCTCGGCGACCAAGAGATCGGCGGTGGCTTTCTCGAAACGGTCCAGCAGTTCACCGACCGGCTCGTCGACGCGGGTGATACCGGCGACGGCAACGGTGCCGGGGATGATGCAGACCTGGTCTGCCGAATACCGTGAATCGTGCGCCTGCCACAGCGAGTCACTGCGCCACCAGCGACGGACATCGCCGTCGACTACCGGCACGAAGTTGACGGGCTTGCCCGGCAGACGGCACAGCGAGGTGAAGAACGTGATGTCTGCGGGGTGCAGGACAACGTCGCCCGCGTCGGGGAACTGAGCGATCAGTGAGCGCAGTGCAGCGCGGGGCCGTTCGAGTGTCGAGGTGTCGGCGAACAGCGTCGGGATGGGGCCACGGTCGACCGGGTGCAGACGCGCCTCGGCGCGCTGCAGCATTTCGAGGAAGCGAGTGCGCCAGGTGACGTCGAGCCATACCGATTCGGTTGCTTCCGAGACGGCTTCGTTGAACTCGCCGCCGCAGTCGAATTCCCCGTGGTTGTCCGAGCCGATGGCCAGATCGAGATAGCGGGTGAGCCACTGTGCGTAGGTCATATCGGCGACATCGCCGAAGAACGGCTTCGCGGTGCCGTCGAGGGCAGCGATGATCTCGTCGCGGCGTTTCGCCACGGCGTCGGAATCACCGGCGACCTCGTCGAGTAGGCGTCCGCAGCGCGAGGCTGCGTTGTCGATCTCGTGGATGTCTGCGCCCAGCTGGCTACGTCCGGAGGCCATTCCGCCGTTTGCGGTCCCCGCACCCACCCAGTCCGGAGTTCCGGGAGTGTCGACGAGGAGCTGCTTGACCTCGGGCGCGGTAGTTGCTTCCAGGGTTGCCATCGCAGCGGTTCCGACGAGGATGCCGTCGAGTGGCATCTTCGGGTAGCCGTGCACGGCGGACCAGGTGCCGGTGAGGTATTCGGCAGCCCGCTCGGGGGTACCGATCCCGCCGCCGACGCAGATCACCAGGTTAGGACGTGAACGCAGTTCTGCATACGTGGTCAGCAGCAGATCGTCGAGGTCTTCCCACGAGTGGTGTCCGCCTGCGCGACCACCTTCGATGTGCATGTTGACCTGGTACGACGGAACCTCGTTGGCGATCCGGATGACGGCGCGGATCTGTGCGACGGTGCCGGGCTTGAACGAGACGTAACTGATGCCTGCTTCGGTGAGCTCCTCGATGAGAGCGACTGCTTCTTCGAGTTCGGGGATGCCTGCGGTGACCACAACACCGTCGATGGCGGCACCGGCAGCACGAGCGCGCTGCACGATGCGGCGGCCGCCGAGCTGTAGCTTCCACAGGTAGGGGTCGAGGAAGAGCGAGTTGAACTGGATTGCCCGGCCGGGCTCGAGCAGCTGAGTCAGCTCGGCAACGCGGTCGGTGAAGATGTCCTCGGTGACCTGTCCACCGCCGGCGAGCTCGGCCCAGTGGCCTGCGTTGGCGGCCGCGGCGACAATCTTGGCGTCGACGGTCGTCGGCGTCATGCCCGCGAGCAGGATCGGCGAACGTCCGGTCATCTTGGTGAAGGACGTCTCGACGACAACCCGGCCGTCCGGCAACGTGACCGGTTTGGGGGCGAACTCGGACCAAGACGGCTGCACCTCGGGCGCTGCACCCGGGGTGAGAAGGTTGCGGTGTCCACCGCGCGTCGACGCGGCAATGATTCCGACGCCCTGGCCACGAAGAGCAGGGGTGGTCATTCTGGTGAGGAGGTCACCTGGACCCAGGTCCAGTACCCACTCGGCTCCGGCGTCGACGACTGCGTCGATCTCGGTGACCCAGTCGACGGGGTCGACGAGAATGCGCTGCGCAAGGCTGCGCGCGACGTCGACATCGAGGCCGGTGCGCTGCGCCCAGGCCGCAACCAGTTCGACGGCGTCGTTCAGTGCGGGGTGGTGGAAGCCGATTTCGACGGGGAGCGTCTCGAAGACGGGCGCGAACACCGATCCACCGCGCTTCTTCGCATCGCGTTCACGCTCTTCCGACGCCGCTATCTGCTCGCTGCGCTCCTGAACGCGGGCGAGCTGTGCGGGAGGGCCGGCAAGTACGACACGGCGACGGCCGTTGCGGATGGCGAGCACAGCCGAGCGCTCGGGTGCGCCTTCGATGGCGAGTTCGTCGACGATGGCCGCAAGCCGCTCGGGCTCGACGTTGGCGACGGCGACCATCGGCGCGCGGTCGGCAGCACCGATGATTCCGCGGCGGCGTCCGACCAGTCCTGCTGCGGCACCGATCAACTGTGCGATGGCGAGCAGGCGCGCGTCCTCACGGCCGTTGCTCTTCACCGACTCGGCGGCGATCAGACCCTGCGAGTGTCCGACGACCGAGACCGGGGGCGCCTCGGCGGGGTCGAGGCCCTGCAGCTTCAACGCGCGCAGTGCCGCAACCTGGGTGAGAAATACGCCGGGGAGAGATACAGCAGCAGAGGTGAGTGATGCCTCCGACGGACCGAAGGAAGCGACGCCGTCGACGTCGTCGGCGAGATCCTGTTCGAGCATCCAGCCGATGGGATCGAATCCGACGGACCGCACGACGAGGAGGTCGTCGGCGACCGGCGCGAGAATCGATGCCGACTCGTTGACGAGGTCGGTCAGTTCAGGCTCCAGCGCAGAATCGCGCGCGAGTTCTTCGAGGGAGCTGAGCCACGGCGAACCCTGTCCACCGAACGCGAGTGCGTAAGGCTCACCGGCCGCGAAGCGGTCTGCGAGGGTACGAGAACCGCCACCGCTCTTGGCGGATCTGCCCGCGCCCTGTCCGTGTGATGGTGTGCTCTCGTTGATCGTCAAGGTGCTGTTGTTCCTCTCGTGAGCAACTCGGGGGCCCAAGTCTGCTTCGTCGGCGACGTCCGTGGTTGGCGTCCAAGGAGCGAAATCGAGGAGCTCGACCGTCGCGTGCAGCGAGGTGGCTCTATCCGCGTGCCACCAGGTTGACACAGAATCATGAGGAAATCCTCACGTTTCATATGACGTCCAACTGCTACTCGCGAGTAGCCGGTTGAACCGTGGTTTCAGAACACGCTGTCCAACTCGCGAGTAACAAACATCGCTGCAGGCAGTGCGCAGATCGACCGCCGGGAAACATGAGGAAAACCTCAGCTTGATCGTTATCATTCCGTTATGTGAAGCTCGCCACATGCGGCGTGATCTCAAACCTGTCGGAGCCCAGCGGTAACTTCTCGAACCACACCAAGTTGGTCGCAATCCTGGGGGGATTCATGTATTCAACGGTTACACATATCTTTTTGGAGCAGGACCATCAGAGATTCGCCGATCACATCGAGGCGAACACAACCGCATCAGAGCCGGCCCTGTGGACGCCCGGGTGGCCCGAAGAAGTCGAGGCCGCGCTACTTGACGCGGTCTTCTCCGCTCGGGCGTCCTACGGCGGCCCCGAAACGGGCGTACGCCGCGTGGTGTCCCGGTGGCGAGCGCACCGAGGACTCGATCGCCTCGACGATCTCGGTGCGCTCGTTGCCTTTGCCGACAGGCCGGACGAACTGGCCGAGATCCTCGGAAACCGTCAACGCGTTGCGGGAAACTCCACGACGAAAGCCGAGGCCGTTCTCCTGACGGCCACGGCACTACACAACCTCGGGGTGCGCACGACCGAGGATCTGGACGACGACGCGCATCGCACGGCATTCACCGCCGTCACCGGAGTGGGGACCAAGACCTGGGAATGCGTGCTGTTCATGGCGGGCCGGCGCACACTCGACTCCTTGCTCCATTTCATCGCCTTCACCTCCGCCGGTGTGGGTCGCACGCTGTCCGGCGCGGAGACCGAGATACTGATGCAGGTCACCGCCGAGGACATGGGCGTCGAGCTCGCGGCGCTCGAACATGCGGTGTGGCGTTATCAGAGGCGCATTCCCCTACCGAAACCTGCATCCCCGTTGCGCGACGCCGGCTAGCCGATCGAGTCGGTGTGGCCGCCATCGATCAGCGCGGCCACACCGTCGAGAATTCGCTCGACTCCGAATACGTACTCGTGCAACGGATCACTGGCCGCGCCGTACGACGTCGAGGCAGCCGTCCCAACACGTGACGACAGTGGATAGCGATCACCGACCATGACGCGTTCGAGGACCGGAGCCGTCGCTTCCCACCATTGCGCGTCGGTCATTCCGGACTCGACACGGACCTTGTTGAACCGAGCGAGCGCCCGCGCGGTGCCTGCGACGTGCGTCAGGACGAGGGTGAGAACCGAATCCATTTCGGTGTCGGTCAGCCCGACTCCGTCGATGACACCGAGCTCGGCCTCGTACTTGTCGTTCGTGTGCGGACCCAGCGCGCCGCGCGCACCCTGCGCGTCAAGAATCCACGAATGCCGTTGGTAGAGTTGCCAATTACGGTCGGCGACGAACCGTAAGCCCTCTCGCCAATCACCTACCGAAGAAGCTGGCTCATCGATGCTGGAGTACAACGAACCAAGCGCGGCATCAATCATAAGATCGGCGAGATCCTCGCGTCCCGGCACGTGCGTGTAGAGCGACATCGCTCCGACGCCGAGTCGGTCGGCGACCTTTCGCATCGACACCGCATCGAGCCCGTCGGTGTCCGCGATCTCGATGGCGGCCGTGACGATCGCGTCCACGCTCAGTCCGGTTCTGCTCGGCTTCTCGTCGACGCGCCACAGCAGACCCAGCGTGCGGGCCGGATCGAATGTTGCTTCCTTCTTGCTCGCCACATTCGCACAGTACGCCGTACGGCCTCTGGCCCGCGCAAACACACGTGCATGTGCGCGACGGGCGGCGTTGTAGACTTGCCGAGCACTCGCGCGAGTGGCGGAAATGGCAGACGCGCTGGATTTAGGTTCCAGTGTCTCAGGACGTGGGGGTTCAAGTCCCCCCTCGCGCACAACGATCACAATCAGCTCTCCCCTAACTACCAGTTGTAGTAGCCACTCGGGTACCTTCGTGGTGTGGCAAATTCCAGCACTCGACGCAGACCCGCACTCATCGTGCTGGTCCTTGTGTCCGCGCTGGCCTGCCTGGCTCTCGGCTGGTGGCAGTGGGAACGCTTCGAATCGGTCGGCGGTAACGGCCAGAATCTCGGCTACGCCTTCCAGTGGCCACTGTTCGCGGGCTTCGTGATCTACGCATACCGAAGGTTCGTACAGCTGGAAGACGGGGTCGACCAGACGGAGGACGGCGCCGAGCCCGCCGCAGTAGTCGTGCGTGAAATTCCCGCCGACCTACTCCCCAAGCGTCCGGCTGCAGTCGATTACGACGATCTCGACGACCCGGAAGCTCGGCAACTTCTCGAATACAACAGCTACCTCGCAGAGCTCGATCGCTCCCGCGAGTAAGAACAGGAGTACACACTGTGAGCACGGCGCCTGAGAAGTCTGCATCCACCGACAGCACGAAGAAGATTGCATCGGCGCTGCTGCGCTACCGAGTGCTGGCTTACGCCACGGGCATCTGGCTGCTTGTGTTGGTCGGCGACATGATCGCCAAGTACATCTTCGACGTCTCGAGCATTCCCGGCTGGATCCCCGCAGTCCATGGCTGGGTCTATTTCATCTATCTGATCCTCACCATCGACCTCGCTGTCAAGGTCCGTTGGCCCGTCAAGCGCACTATCGGAACCTTGCTTGCAGGCACCGTGCCGTTCCTGTCGTTCTTCGTCGAGCACTGGCGCACCACGCAGGTCAAGCGCGACTTCGGCGTCTGATCCTCGGCTCGGCACACCACATCAGCACACCACTGCTGACGGCTCCGTTCCCTCTAGTGCATTGACCACCACCTGCTGGGCGACCGGATCGTAGGAGATCCCGGTGTGCTCGACGGTGTTCGCCGGGCACACGTCCTGCAGCACGACGTTCGTGTTCCCCGGACCGGTGAGCAATGACGCCTCGAACGGCACCACTTGGTCGTAGCGCGTCACGACCGTCGTGTAGTCCACTCCCGGGACGGTGTCGCTGCCCTCGTTCAAGCGACCCAACGCCTCGTCGGCGGGCGGCCCGGGCGTCGGATGGTTGGGCGGCGAGAGCGCCACGATCTTCGACACGGACTCCGCACCGCCGAGGAACCGCACGTAGTACCTCGGCACGGTGCCGCCTTTCGAATGCCCCACGATCGCTACCTTGTCAGCACCGGTGGATTCACGAACCATCGAAACGAAGGCCCCCAACTCCGCTGCGCTGTCCGCGAGCGATCCCAACCCCTTGAACGGAACACCCTCGGGCGCACCGTAGTCGAGCGCATAGACGCAGTAGCCGTCGGCGACGAGTTTCGGTGCCAACGATGCCCAGTTGTCGTAGGAGTTTTCGAGAAATCCGTGCACGAGCACCACCGGTTCCGAATCGGAAATGCACGAAACATCGTTGACTCCGGGCAGTGATACATCCGGATGCATCGCCGAGTAGAGAACGGCGTCGGCGAAGGTGTCCGGCGCAGGCGAAGCAGCGGCCGGAGACACAGCACCCAGAACGAGCGCACCAACGACCACTCCGGTTACTCCCCCGCGCTTCACCCTCGCCAGTGTCCTACGAACCGAGGGCCTGCAACACCGGAATCAGCAATCTCAGCGCACGCCCACGGTGCGACGCTGCGTCCTTCTCCTCGGCGCTGAGTTCGGCGGCCGACCGACCGTCACCCTCGGGCACGAAGACGGGGTCGTATCCGAAGCCATTCTCGCCTAGGGGTTTACGAGCAATCGTGCCTCGCCATTCACCTCGAACGACGCTCTCTTCGCCGCCCGGAATCGCCAACGCACAGGCGGAGACGAATCCCGCTCCCCTGCGCTCGTCCGGTACGTCACCGAGCTGCGCGAGCAGTAGTGCAGTGTTGGCATCGTCGTTGCCATGAATGCCCGACCACCGCGCTGACAACACGCCTGGCATCGCGTTCAGCGCATCGACTTCGAGGCCTGAATCGTCAGCAACGCAGGGCAATCCAGTCGCCGCAGCACCGTCACGGGCTTTGGCGAGCGCATTCTCTTCGAAGCTCGCTCCGGTCTCGGGCGCCTCAGGGAATTCGGGGACTTCGTCGAGTCCTACCAACTCGATGCCGGAGACTCCCGCGGCATCGAGTACTCGTCGCAGTTCACGAAGCTTTTTCGCGTTACGGCTGGCAACGAGAAGCTCAGCCACCGAATTTCTTCTTCGGCGAATCGGTGGCAGGTTCGGGCAAAACCCCCGGGTACGGCTCGGCGAGTGCAGCCTTCTGCACCTCGAACAGTTGCTCGATGCCGGCCAATGCCGAGTCCAGCAACTTGTCCAGAGTCGAACGCGGAAAAGTGGCACCTTCGCCGGTGCCCTGAATCTCGACGAGTGTTCCGGTGTCGGTCGCGACGACGTTCATGTCGACCTCGGCGCGCGAATCCTCCTCGTACGGAAGATCGAGGCGGACTCGTCCGTCGACAACGCCGACGCTGACTGCTGCGATACCGCACGAGATCGGCTGCGGATCGGCGAGACGGCCCGCGGCGCGGAGGTAGGTGACCGCGTCGCACAGAGCAACGTACGCGCCGGTGACCGCAGCGGTGCGAGTTCCTCCGTCTGCCTGGAGAACATCACAGTCGAGCGCGATCGTGTTCTCGCCGATAGCGGCAAGGTCGATGCACGCGCGCAGCGAGCGACCTACGAGACGCGAGATCTCCTGGGTGCGTCCGCCGACCTTGCCCTTGACGGACTCACGTCCGCTTCGGGTGTGGGTGGCAGCAGGAAGCATCGCGTACTCGGCGGTGAGCCAGCCGAGCCCGGATCCCTTACGCCAGCGCGGCACACCTTCCTCGACGCTTGCCGTGCACATCACCCTGGTGTTACCGAATTCGACCAGCACCGAACCTGCCGGGTTGCTGGTGAATCCGCGGGTGATCTTGATGGTGCGGAGTTCGTCGTCCGCTCGTCCGTCTTCTCGTCTCGACACGCTGTCAGCCTATCTGGGTTCGTTCCGCAGGCTGCACTCACGAGCCTGACAAATCGATCAGACGGTGAAGACATCCCCCGGCGATACGGCGTGCACCGGTCCACTGAACTCGGCCTTGGCCTCGGCGATGACATCCTCACGCGACGTCCACGGCGGGATATGCGTCAGCAGCAACTCCCCGACGCCTGCGTCGCGCGCAATCTGGCCGGCCTCGGTACCGGACAGGTGTACCCCTACGGGACGATCTGGGCTGTGGGTCCATGACGCTTCCGACAACAGCACGTCGGCACCGTGCGCGATGTCCCGCACGGCCTGACACATGCCGGTGTCGCCGGTGTACGCGAAGATCTTTCCCGCACCGGTGGTCACCCTCATCCCGTACGACTCGGGCGGGTGATAGACCTTGCGGGTCAACACGCTCAGCCGACCATGAGTGATGGTGCGGCCGTCTTCCCAACGTCGGAGATCGATCGTGTCGGACATGTCGTCGATCTGGCCTCCGCACTCTGCGGAGGCCACGCCGAGACGGAACGCGGTGTCCTTGGGTCCGTAGACCAGCGCACGACCCTCGGGCGGGTTCGGATGATAGCGACGCCACACCAGTAAACCGGGAACGTCGAGACAGTGGTCGGCATGAAGATGCGAAAGAAACACACTCACGTCGCCCGGATCCGCATACTTCTGGAGCGCACCCAGGACACCGGGTCCGAAGTCCAGAACGACCGGCGAGGTTCCCGGTTCGTCGAGCAGATAACCCGACGCGGGGGAATCGGGTCCGGACACACTGCCCGAACATCCCAGGACGGTAATACGCATGGAGGTCATGCTGCCACGAGATCGCCCGACGCCGAAACGCATCGGGCTTTTTCACTACCGAGCCACACGGGATGTCTGAGTCACAGTGCTGCCGGTCCCACCGCTTTCTGCCGTCGAGCCTCGCGCGCGTCCGAGGACAGTGCCCACGCCGCGACTACTCCGCCTACCGCGCCGAAGAAGTGCCCCTGCCAGGAGATGCCAGGCGTGCTGGGCAGAACTCCCCACAGTGCACCGCCGTAGATGACGAACACGACGACGCCGAGAGCGAGTTGGCCGATGTTGCGGGCAAAGATTCCTCGCGTCAGCAAGTAGGCGATGAACCCGAAGACCAGGCTCGACGCCCCGATGTGGTTCGAGTAGGCACCACCGATCAGCCAGGTACCGACGCCCGCGACGATCCAAATGATTCCCGTCGCCGTCAATCCGCGGCCGATGCCGGACAGCAGCACCAGGAAGCCCAGCACCAGGAGTGGGACCGTGTTGGCGATGAGGTGGGCCCAATCGTCGTGCAGCACCGGAGCGAACAGGATGCCCCACAGCCCGTCGACGGTGCGCGGATTGATACCCGCATCCTCGATCCGACTGCCCGATGCCACGTCGATCAGCTCGATCACCCACAACAACACGACGAACCCACCGGTGTACATCGCAGCGGACTGCCACAAGGGACGCTTGGACGTCGGAGCCGGCAAGTAAGGGTTGGTGGTCATCGACAGAGGCCTTCCGTTCGGTCCTTCCAACGATACCGCCGGACGGACTGCGAACTCAGGACTCGAACGCAGACGGAAAGATTTGGCGATACGTCGGAATTCCTGCGATCGACGTCGCATCGAGCAGAGCACGAACGATGGCCCGTTCTACGACATCGGCCGCGACTGCCGTCACGGCGTCGAGAACGGGTAGGTCCTTGGTGAAGGCCTTGGGCATCGACGACTCGGTGACGACGGATCGTGTGCCCGTCGACAGAGCGAAGATCGTGTCGCCGTCCAACGGCGAATGTGCCGGCCGGATCGCCCGGGCCAAACCGTCGTGGCCGGCGACCGCGATTCGCTTGCACGAGGACGCCGTGAGGTCGACGTCGGTTGCCACGACGCCGATGGTGGTGTTGAGCGCGGTCCCCTTGGGGGCGAGCGAGTTGGCGTTCCACAGTTCGTGCACGTCGGGCTTACGCATTCCGAATGCTTGGGGACCTTTCGTTCCTACTCCCCACGGCAGCCCGGTTCTCGGATCGAAAACCGAACCCACGGGATTGGTGACGATGAGCGCCCCGACGGTAACTCCGTCCGCGGGCCCCCCGACGATGACCGTGCTCGCGGTACCGACGCCGCCTTTGAGGACTCCGGCGCGCGCCCCGACGCCCGCGCCGACCGTGCCGGTTGCAAAGTCTGCCGCTGCTGCTGCCGCCGCCGCGTACCCGTATTCGGCGGTCGGACGCGTCGACCAGTCGCCGACGGGAAGATCGAAGATGACCGCGGCAGGCACGATCGGCACCACCTGGTCCGGACTACCCATGGCTATCCCGTGGCCGTGCTCTTCCAACCACGCCATGACGCCGTCGGCTGCGGCGAGACCGTACGCGCTGCCGCCCGTCAGCAGGATCGCGTTGATTTGCTGAACCGAATGACTGGGGTCGAGAAGGTCGGTCTCGCGCGTACCGGGCCCCCCGCCGCGAACATCGACTGCGGCGACCGCTCCCCCGAGCGCCCGCACGACGGTGCAGCCGGTGGCCGCGCCGGAGCCGAGAGTGGCCTCCGAATCCAGCTGGTGATGGTGCCCGACCAGCAGCCCGGACACATCGGTCAGGCAATCGCGAGGACCGGTCAGCGCTGAACCGGTTGGAGCAGGACCGGGCACGGAGGTTCTCCTAGGGAGTGAGGACCTGCACGAGTGAATCCTGCATCCAGGTCAACCAGTGGTAGACGTCGAGATGGGGAGCGCGTGGATCCCCTTCGTCGAGAACCTCGGGAGTGTCCGCGTCGATACCCAGGGTGGTTCCGAGCGCCAACCTTACGTCGTTCAGGCCCATCAGCCAGGCATCGGCTTGCTCGGTGGTCAGAACGATCTTGCCTCCCGACGCCGGCAGCGTGTTCAGGATGACGTTGCTCGCCAGAAGTTTGTCATCGATGATCTCAGGCTCGTACAGTCCGCGCAGTGCTCCGTTCAGGTCCGACGAGTCCGCGTCGCCGGACTCCGGATCCTGGCGGTGAAATTCGGGCAGGAGTCGCGCCAGCGCGGCGTCGGCGGGCGGGGTGTTGTGTCCCGTGCGCAGACCCGTCATCGCGGCCAGTTCGTCCTCGGGGGCGCCGGCAGCGCGATCGTTGAGCAGCCCCACGACCGACCCGACGAGCGATCTGAGAACCGACGCCTCGCGTGCATCCATGTCGGAGCGAATCTTGACTCCGCCGAGTGAGTTCTTCCTGCTCCACGTGCGCACGTCGTACAACTTCCTTCGTGTCGGTTATTTGTCCTGCTGCATGGTGGCCCACAGTCCGGCGGCGTGAAGCTTCTTCACATCGGTCTCCATCTTGTCGCGTTCACCGCTGGAGACGACAGCTTTGCCCTCGGCGTGGACCTGCATCATCAGCTCGGTGGCTTTCGCCTTGCTGTAACCGAAGAGTTTCTGGAACACGTACGTCACGTAGTGCATGAGGTTCACCGGATCGTCCCAAACGATGGTCACCCAGGGCACATCGTGCGCCTCGTCCGCGGCCACCACGGTTGTCTCTGCTGGCACTGCCTGCGGGGATGCCGCCTCGGGCCGCACCTCGGCGACCTTGCCCTCGATCTCCGGTGCCGTCGATGAAGCCATGGGACCAGGGTACGACGAGCGGGGTGAACTGCACACCGTCACCCCCGCGCCTCGTAGTGTTGTCGGTTGTGCCTACCGCATCGACTTCCAGACCGGAGATAACGGACACTTTCCGTAGCTCCGCTCTCTTCACCGATCAGTACGAATACACGATGTTGTCGGCGGCGTTGGCCGACGGCACGGCGTTCATACCCTGCAGCTTCGAAGTGTTCGCGCGAAGACTGCCGAACGGCAGGCGCTACGGCGTCGTCGCAGGAACCGCGCGGTTCCTCGACGCTCTCACCCGGTTCCGTTTCGGCGCCGACGAGCTCGAGATCGCGTCCAAATTCTTGGATGGCGGCACCATCGAATGGCTGAAGAACTACCGATTCACCGGTGATGTCGACGGTTACCGCGAGGGTGAGCTCTATTTTCCCGGCTCGCCGGTGTTGTCGGTGCGCGGAACGTTCGCCGAGTGCGTGATTCTCGAAACCCTTGCACTGTCCATCCTCAATCACGACAGCGCCATCGCATCCGCGGCTGCCCGAATGACGAGCCAGGCAGGCACCCGTCCCATGATCGAAATGGGTTCGCGCCGCACCCACGAGGAAGCAGCGGTCGCATCGTCGCGTGCTGCGTACATCGCGGGGTTCTCGGCCACGTCCAATCTGGAAGCCGTCCGTCGCCACGGAGTTCCGGGCGCAGGAACATCGGCCCACGCGTTCACCCTGCTGTACAACGGCGCCGATGGACCCGACGAGAAGGCCGCATTCGCCGCTCAGATCCGTGCGCTCGGCGTGTCCACGACGCTGCTCGTGGACACGTACGACATCGCGCAGGGCGTTGCGAACGCGATCGAGGTCGCCGGTCCCGAACTCGGCGGAGTTCGCATCGACTCCGGAGATCTGGGCGTGCTCGCCCGGCAAGTACGCCAACAGCTCGACGACCTGGGCGCCACCAAGACCCGGATCGTCGTCTCCGGTGACCTCGACGAATACGCCATCGCTGCACTCCGCGCGGAACCAGTCGACTCCTATGGCGTCGGCACCTCGCTCGTCACCGGATCGGGCGCACCGACCGCGGGAATGGTCTATAAGCTCGTCACCGTCGACGGCCGTCCCGTCGCGAAACGCAGCAGCCACAAGGAGTCTCGCGGCGGCGCGAAAGCTGCGCTTCGAACCGTGCGCTCCACCGGGACCGCGGTCGAGGAGATCGTCCACCCCTTCGGTAGCTCGCCGTCGATCGATGCCGGCCTCTCCGTGATCGAACTGAGCGTTCCACTCGTACGTGCCGGCGCCGAGGTCGACGGACTTCCGACACTCGTCGAGTCGCGCGCCTTGCTCGCAAGCCGAATGGTGAGCCTGCCGTGGGAAGGATTGAAGCTCTCGCAGGGTGAACCTGCGTTGCCGACTCGCTTCACTACTCCGCCCATGTGAAGGGAAATACGTCCCCTGGAGCCTGTTGCTGAATTATTTTGTCGGTGATGGATCCTGCGGCAGGGCTGCGGTGTTTCGGTGCCCGATGGGGGGTGTATTTCCTGTCATCGGGCACCGGGAGCCCGCAGGGCCCGTGCCGATCAGGCGAGCAGTGCGCCTCGGGTGATGTTCTTGGTGGTGAACAGTCGTTGGAGGTTGGTCACCGCCGCGGCGAGGGTGAGTTCGGCGTTGACAGCGCCGAGTCCGC
>NZ_JASISW010000002.1 GCF_030063335.1 Rhodococcus sp. G-MC3
CGGGTGGGATCAAAAACCCTTGATCCAGATTCGAAGGTCGGTAATCGCGCGCCACCACACGATTATCTCAAACCCGCACCCACCAGCACTCGAGCGAAACACCCTCAATTAAGCAACAGGCTCCCTGGGACGTACTTCCACACACGTGTTATTTGGTGCGCTGGGCCTCGCGGGTGGCCGGGTGGACCGCGATGAGCCCCAAGCCGCGCCGACGTTTGCACAGCGACGCGAGCTCGTCGTACGCAGGCTTCCCGAGCAGCTCGGTCAGCTCGGGCTTGTACGACTCGAAGACCTGCTTACTGCCGACGTGCGCGTCGGGTGAGCCGGAGCAGTACCAGCTCAGGTCGTGGCCGCCCTCGCCCCAGCCGCGACGGTCGTACTCGCCGATCGTCGTTCTGAGGATCTCGGTGCCGTCGGGGCGCGTCACCCACTCCTGGGTGCGTCGGATCGGCAGCTGCCAGCACACGTCCGGCTTCACCTCGAGCGGCTCGATGCCTTTACGTAGCGCCATCGAGTGCAGTGCGCAGCCGATGCCGCCTGCGAATCCGGGTCGGTTCTGGAAGATGCACGCACCCTTGTAGCGGCGGGTTCGGAGCGACTGATCGTCCTCCGGATCGTCGAACTCGACGTATCCCTTCTTGCCGAGACCCTTGTCCATCAGCTGCCAATCTTCGGCAGTGAGCAACTTCACCGACGCGTCGAGCTTCTTCTTGTCGTCGTCGTCGGAGAGGAATGCGCCGTGTGAGCAACATCCGTCGTCGGGGCGGCCCGCGACGGTTCCCTGGCAGGCCGGAGTGCCGAACACGCATGTCCAGTTGGACAGCAGCCACGTCAAATCGGCCGCGATGATGTGCTCGAGATTGTCGGGATCGGGGAATTCCACCCATTCGCGGGGGAAATCCAGGTCGACTTCTGCAGCAAATGTCTGCTTCTTACTACCTGCTGTCACGGAATACGACGCTAGACCCAGTACCGTGGCTATGTGCGATTAGGGGTGCTCGACGTCGGAAGTAACACCGTGCATCTGCTGGTGGTCGATGCGCATCGCGGTGGGCATCCCACTCCGATGAGTTCGACCAAGGCAACGTTGCGTCTGTCCGAGAACACCGATGCGGACGGCAACATCACCCGCGAGGGGGCAGATCGACTGGTCAACGAGGTCGGCGACTTCGCATCGATCGCCTCGAAGTCCGGATGCGAGGAGATGATGGCGTTCGCGACCTCGGCGGTACGTGATGCACACAACAGTGATGCCGTTCTAGCGCGCGTTCTCACCGAAACGGGCGTCGCCCTGCAGACACTGTCCGGTGTCGACGAAGCGCGCCTGACATTTCTCGCGGTACGCCGTTGGTATGGCTGGAGTGCTGGCCGGATCCTGAATCTCGACATCGGCGGTGGGTCGCTCGAACTGACGTCGGGGAGCGATGAGGACCCGGATGTCGCGTTCTCGCTTCAGCTCGGCGCAGGCCGTCTGACCAGGGATTGGCTCGATGTGGACCCGCCGGGCAAGAGGCGCGTCGCCGTTCTCCGGGACTGGCTCGACGCGGAACTCGCGACGCCTGCGAAAGAGCTTCTCGCTGCCGGTGAGCCGGACCGCGCGGTTGGAACCTCGAAGACGTTTCGATCGTTGGCGAGACTGACGGGGGCCGCACCGTCGGCAGCCGGTCCGAGAGTCACCCGCACACTGACTGCGAACGGTCTCAGACAACTCATTGCGTTCATTTCGCGGATGACGGCGGCAGACCGTGCAGAATTGGAAGGAGTCAGTGCCGACCGATCACCGCAATTGGTGGCCGGGGCACTGGTAGCGGAGGCGAGTATGCGAGCACTGTCGATCGACTCGATCGAGATCTGCCCGTGGGCTTTGAGGGAAGGTTTGATTTTGCGGAAGCTGGACACCGAAACGGACGGCGATCTGGTGGTGCGTTCGACATGACCGACAAGTCTCAATCGGCTGACAACAGGCCCCAATCGGCTGACAACAGGCCCCAATCGGCTGACAACAGTCCTGACCCGGAGGACACCGGTCAGATCTCTGTTGCCGAGCTGCTGGCACGTAATGGGCAGGCGACAGCCGGCACCAGCTCGGGCGGACGCCGCCGACGGGGCGTCAAGGGCGGCATCTCGGTCGCCGAACTGACCGGCGAGATCCCGATCATCAGGGCTGAGCCGAGCTCGCCCGCGGCGCCGGTGACGGTCGCGAGCGAAGCGCAGGCTCCGGAAGTGAAGGCCCCTGTGCCTGAGGCTTCGGCGCCGAAGAATTCTCGACCAAAGAATCCGGCGCCGCAGAAGGAACCCGAGCTGTTGTCGGGCTCGACCACTGCCGCCGGAGATTTGCTCAACCGTGCGCACGACGAGAGCGCCCGACGCCCATATGGTTCGAAGGAGGCGCAGCGGCCCTCCGAGCAGCGCCCGGTGCCGGCCACTGGCAAACGAGCGTCGCCGAGCAACGAGACGGAACGGCCTGCCCGTAGCGCTGGCTTCGTTCCTCGAAGCCGTCAGCGTGCGGATGCCGAACCGGCTACCGACGTCACCCCGAAGCCCGCGGTCGATGCAAAGCTTGCGCCGGAGAACGTCCGGCCGAAGACGCAGATCCAGGCCAAGTCGCCGGTCCCACCCGAGACTCAGGCATTCGACAAGACCGACCAGCCCAAGACCGACCAGCCCAAGACCGACCAGCCCAAGACCGACCAGCCCAAGACCGACCAGCCCAAGACCGAGCAGCTCGGTACCGCCGGCGAGGCCTCCCCGGAGACCGAAGTGTTGAAGTCGGCGCCGTCGAAGGCCGCTTCGTCGAAATCGGTTGCTTCCGATCGCGACGATGCTCCCACCGAGTTGGTCGCTGTCGTCGACGATGACAGCGCAGCTGAGGGCGCAGTCGAAGACTCCGTATCCGGGCGCAGGCCGGGCAAGAAAGAAGCAGCCAAACAGTGGCTGGCACTCGCCGGTCAAGGTGTGGTTGCCGTCATTGTCGGAGCCTTGCTGTTCAAGGGCTTCGAACGGCTGTGGGACATGCTTCCGTGGGTCGCGTTGATACTGGCCGTCCTGGTGATCGTCGGTCTCGTTGCCGTGGTGCGCATCCTGCGCCGGACGGACGACATGATCAGCATGGTGATCGCGATCGCTGTCGGAGTGTTCGTCACGCTGGGGCCATTGGCGTTTCAATTGAGCACGGGCTGACAGGGATTTCAATGTCGAAGGGGCACGTTGCGGTGGGGCTGTCGACTGCCTCGGTGTACCCGCAGAACACGGAGGCGGCGTTCCGGTATGCAGCCGAATTGGGTTACGACGGCATCGAGTTGATGGTGTGGGCCGAATCGGTGAGCCAGGACGTCGATGCTGTCGGTGCGCTCTCGCGCAAGTACGCCGTGCCTGTGCAGGCGATCCACGCGCCATGTTTGCTCATCTCGCAACGCGTGTGGGGAGCCGATCCGACCGTCAAACTCGAGCGTTCGGTGGAAGCGGCCGAGAAACTCGGCGCGTCCACTGTCGTTATTCATCCGCCTTTCAGGTGGCAGAAGAAATACGCCGACGGATTCGCTGATCAAGTCGCAGATCTCGAGATGGGCTCGGACGTGATCGTTGCCGTCGAGAACATGTTCCCGATGCGCGCCGACAGGTTCTTCGGCCGCAAGGAGGGGTCGGCCGCCCGTCTTCGCAAGCGTGGGGGCCCCGGTGCTGCACTGTCGGCGTTCGCGCCGTCGTACGACCCCACCGACTCGGGGCACGCGCACTACACACTCGACCTTTCGCACACTGCCACGGCAGGATCGGATGCTGTCGAAATGATGAACCGCATGGGCGACGGCCTTGCGCACCTGCATCTCGCGGACGGGCGCGGCGCATCGGTGGACGAACACCTCATCCCCGGGCACGGCGACCAGCCGTGCGTGGAGGTCTGCACCGAACTGACGCGTCGGGGTTTCCGTGGTCAGGCTGTCGTCGAGATCAACACGCAGAACGCACGGACGCTGCCCGAGCGGGCCTCGATGCTCGGTCAGGCGCTGGAGTTCGCCCGCCGCTACCTGAAATAGTGCTCATCGCCTGGTAGCTGATGGTGAGTTGGTTCACCGTAGACGGATGTCACACACGTGCCCGGCCGGCGGCAGACGGCTCTTACGGTGAGATCATGTCGCAAACGGTGCGTGTCGTGGTGATCGGTGGGGGTTACGCGGGGGTTGCGGCCGCGAATCGAATTGCGTCCGCAGACGTGGGAGCAGACGTCGTTCTGGTCAATCGGCTTGGGACGTTCGTAGAACGAATTCGCCTGCATCAGCTGGCGGCCGGGACATCGGCGGCGGCCGTCGACTTCGCCGAGGTTCTGCATCCCGCCGTGACACTGCGGGTCGGACAGGCGACCGCGATCATCGGAGACGTCGTTGTTCTAACCGACGGTGAGGAACTCTCGTACGACTATCTCGTCTATGCGGCAGGAAGTGTGGCAGCGAAACCGGAGGGTATGGGGGCTGCTTACACCGTCGACGATTACATGAGTGCGCTCGAACTCGCCGAAGTGCTGAAGAACCTGGCCGAGGGGGCACGAGTCACCGTGGTAGGTGGGGGATACACGGGCATCGAAACCGCAGCCGAGATCGCTGAGTCCTATCCAGCTCTTGCCGTTCGATTGGTAAGTGCGTCGCCGGTGGCACACTCCATTCCACAATCCAATCGACGAAAGCTGCTGCGAGGCCTGAGGAAACTGAACGTCGCCGTCGAGCAAGGTGTCACCGTCTCCGAAGTTTCGGGGTGCACCGTCTGGGCAGGTCCGTTCGCGGTGCCGACCCTCGCGCGGGACAGTGGTCTGCTGGTCGACGGCAGGGGACGACTACTTACCGACTCGACCCTCACCTCCGTCAGCGCCCCATCAATCGTCGGCGTTGGCGACGGAGCAACCCAGATCGACTCGCCCGTCCGAATGAGTTGCCAAGCGGCACAAACGCTGGGCGTACACGGAGCTGCCACCGTGCTCGCCCGGATCGCGGGTGAGGAGCCTGCTCCGATGTCGCTTCGGTTCGTCGCACAGTGCGTCAGTCTCGGGCGTCGGGACGGTCTCTTCCAGGTGACGAACAGGGCCGACTGTGTCACTCGAATTGCGATCGGAGGCCGCGCAGGCGCGTGGATCAAGGAGTGGATTTGTGCATCGACACTGAAGTGGGTTCGGGCGGGAACCGTCCGGCGCTGACGTCACAGTGCCCCGACACCCGCTGCGACAGTCGAAACCCCGGCGACGATCAGGCCTGCCGTGAGCGTCGCTGCTCCCACCCACACCGACACCATCGCTCGACCCGGTTTCTGCGGATCCGATCCGAGCACCGACAGGAAGAAACCTGCAGGAACGAAAATTGCAGCCGACAGGACTCCGATGGACGCGACGGCCGACCAGAAATCGGACACACCGGCAGCGGTGGTGACGAGAGCTACGACGAGTCCAAGGCTCACGAGTACCCCTGCGTGCGCGTGACCTGCGCGGAAGAACGTCTTCTGCAGCGGATTGGCTCCGCGTTTGCCGGTGTTGATGCGGAGCAGAAACGTTCCGCCGAATGCAATTCCGATGACGGTGAGCAGTGTTGCTCCGGCGACGATGATCAATAGTGCGCTCATATCCGTTCCTCCTCGATGCGGTAACGTCTGCTGGATACTTTTACTATCTAAACTTGGATAGTAGAAGTATCCAATGGTTGTGGTCAAGGGAGAAGAGCGTGCGTGTATCCGAGCTCGTCTCAGCCTCCGGTGTGCCGCTCGCGACCATCAAGTACTACTTGCGAGAAGGCCTGCTGATGCCGGGCGAATCGACGAGCGCCACTCAGTCGAAGTACGGAAACGAGCATCTCGAGCGCCTGACGCTGATCAAGGCGCTCGCGGGAACCGGACTTCCGATCGACAGAATCAGGACCGTGCTCGGGTTGATCGAACATCAGGACGGCTCGCTGTTCGAGACACTCGGCCGAGCGATTGCTCAGCTGCCTCCCTATTTGGACTCGTCGGATGTCGTCGACTATCCGCAGGCCAAGGCCGTCATCGAGAAACTCGGTCAGATCTACGATCCGCGTTTCGTGGCGGTGGCGCAGCTCGAACGAGCGCTCGGAGCGGCCGAGGACGTCGGCATTCCCATGACCGACGAACGGCTCGAGATTTACGGACGGCATATTAGAGGCATCGCCGAATACGACCTCTCGAAGATGCCGGATTCTGTGGAATCCGCCGTCGAGTACGCGGTCCTCGGAACTGCAATATACGAACCGATCATCACCGCCATGCGACGCCTTGCCCATCAAGACATCTCCGCACGAGGCGCGACGCCAGACGAAAGGCACCATTCATGACCAGCCCCTTCCGCGCGGCAACCACGCTCACGACGCTGGAACATTCGGTGAGCGAGGGGTCTTTCGCTGCCGCGATCGACTCGACCTGGACTATCGGCCCCAAGGTTCACGGCGGCACCATGCTCGCGATCTGCGCAGCCGCGGCGAAGCGTCAGCTCGGCGAGGACGATCTGCAACCGCTCGCAGTCAGTGTCAGCTACCTCAACGCACCCGACCCAGGGGAGGTGGCGCTGACGACGATCGTGCGCAAGCGCGGCAAGCAGGTATCGAACGTCGATGTCGAGATGACGCAGGGTGGACGTACAGCGGTGCGAGCCGTTGTCACGCTTGGCCGGCCCGATGGCGAGCCGCCGCGTCACGAAGTGGAGTCATCGCTCGCATCGATGCCGGTGGAGCCGCCGGAATCGACGCGGGCGATTGGCGGTGACCACCCGATGGCGTCGATCGTGCACGTCGGAAAGGGTTGCGACATGCGCATCGAGCCGTCGTCCGCGCATTTTCTCACCGGAAATCAGGGCGAATCGGAAATCAGAATGTGGGTTCGTCCCAGGCCCGGTGATGAAGAAGACATCGATACTGCAGTGCTGTTCGCGCTCATGACGGGCGACATCTGCGCTCCCGTGACGATGAACCGCGGAATGTTCGGGTGGGCTCCGACTGTGCAGCTCACGGCGTATCTCCGCAAGCAGCCCGCGCCGGGTTGGCTGCGCGTCGCCGCCAGCAGCACGGTCATCGGCGGAACCTGGTTCGAAGAGGATCACCTGGTGCTGGACTCCACCGGAGCCGTCGTGGTGCAAAGTAGGCAACTTGCCATGGTGCCGCGCTAGCCGGCTGTGAACGACCCGTGAGTGGATAGTGACACGGGGGAGTCACTACCCACGCACCGGCGGCGAAGCCGCAATACCTACGCTTGAACCCATGACGAGAATTGCTGTAATCGGTGGCGGACGGATCGGCGAGGCGTTGATCGCCGGACTCTTGGAGGCCGGGCATGCAGTCCGCGACCTGGTGGTGTCCGAAAAGTTCGAGGCTCGAGCGGCTGAGCTTGCGTCCAACTTCGGAATTCTGACTGCCTCGATCAAGGAAGCGTCGGAGAATGCCGACGTCATCGTCCTCGCGGTCAAGCCGGGTGACGTGGACGCGGCGCTCACCGAGGTCGCCAAAACCGATCTCGACGGTGAACACGAGCAACTGATCGTCTCTCTCGCCGCCGGGGTTCCGACCTCGAAGTTCGAACCGAAGCTCCCCGCCGGATTCCCGGTGGTTCGAGTGATGCCGAATACTCCGATGCTCGTCGGCGAAGGCGCCAGCGTGCTGGCACCCGGCCGCTACGCGAAGGCTGAGCACTTGGAACTCGTTCGGACGATTCTGTCCTCGGTGGGCAAAGTGGTCACCGTCAAGGAAAGCCAACTGGACGCCGTCACCGCCGTCTCCGGGTCGGGACCGGCCTACTTTTTCCTCGTCGCGGAGGCAATGATCGACGCCGGCGTCGGACTCGGATTGACCCGCGAAGTGAGCTCGGCACTCGTCATTCAGACGATGGTCGGCTCCGCGGCGATGCTGGATCGCTCCGACGAGTCTCCGGCGGACCTCAGATATGCGGTGACTTCTCCCGGCGGCACAACCGCTGCCGCGGTGCGCAAACTGGAAGAGAATGGCCTCCGAGCAGCATTTTTCGGTGCATTGGGTGCTGCAAAGGACCGCGCCGCTGAGATGGGCGTCACAGCAGAATAAAAAATCGATTACCTACACCCGTCGCAGTAACCCCATGGGTCACGTTAAGCTCACAGGTAGCACGTGCGTGTCTGTTCGGCAGGAGGGGAAGCCTGCCGCGCGAGACGTGCCGGAGGTATGTGAATTGATGGCGCCTGTAAACAAGCCGTCCAAGGGTGCGTCCCTGGACGGACAACCAGCTCTGGCTGGAACGCAATTCCTCACAGTGGCCGAAGTGGCAACACTGATGAGGGTGTCCAAGATGACTGTGTACCGCCTGGTACACGGCGGAGAACTGCCTGCAGTTCGAGTAGGTCGATCGTTCCGTGTTCACGCCAAGGCTGTGCACGACTACCTCGAGACCTCCTACTTCGACGCAGGCTGAGTAGCGCTCTCTTGCGCGAGCTTTGCCGGGCCGGTTTCGTGGATCGACGGCGGTCCCGGTAAGGTCGACGCTTGTCGTGGCCGAGTAACATCGGCACTCGTGCAAGGGGCTGATAGTTGCATTGAGCTTCGACCAACGAGGCCCGAAGCGCCAGCTTGGGGATCGACGGATCATCGGTGCGTCGCGGCTTCTGTTGCGTATGCACGGAAGAGTTCGAGGATGCCAGGTAGGCGTACGCAACTTCGCGTGCGCGAAAACGCTAGAAAAGAACGTGAGGAACACCCGCCATGGGTTCAGTGATCAAGAAGCGTCGCAAGCGCATGTCGAAGAAGAAGCACCGCAAGTTGCTTCGTCGTACGCGAGTGCAGCGTAGGAAACTCGGTAAGTAAAACTTCAACGAAAAGCCCGTCACCGTTCGGTGGCGGGCTTTTTCGTTGAATAGAAAACTTGGCAAGGTTTTCTTGTCCGTACATACATTTTTCCTGCACAGAGCGGCTTTTCATACCGTTCGCATCTTCCTCAGATTCCAGTAGGCTACGCAGTGCGGCCCAGCTTTTCGATGCAGCGCAGCCCGGTTTCGATGAGGTGCAGGGAGTGTGAGTGAACACGAACGACCGTGGCGTAGCGGCGCCCAAAGTAGTCCTGGTCACCGGCGCAAGTCGCTTTCTCGGTGGGTACCTCGTCACTCGACTGGCTCAGAATCCGGCGATCGAGCGAGTGATCGCTGTCGATACTCGTTCTCCGAGCAAAGATCTATTACGTCGAATGGGTCGGGCTGAATTCGTTCGCGCGGACATCCGCAATCCGCTCATCGGCAAAGTCATCCGCAACGCAGGCGTCGACACCGTTGTCCATGCGGCAACTATCACCAAGCCTCCCAAATCCGGTGGGCGTGCGACGATGAAAGACCTCAACGTCATCGGTGCGATGCAACTGTTCGCCGTCTGCCAAAAATCGCCGACGGTGCAGAAGGTCGTCCTCCGTTCCTCGTCGTCGGTATACGGATGCAGCGCCAAGGATCCGGCCAAGTTCACCGAGGAGATGAGCGCGCGTCGCCCTCCGTCCGGAGCTTTCGCTCGTGACACCATCGACATCGAGGGATACATCCGCGGACTCGGCCGCAGGCGACCGGACATCGCGATCTCGATCCTGCGCATGGCTCCGCTGATCGGACCGAGGCTCAACGGTTCGATCTCCAGGTACATGACGAGCCCGCTGATCCCCAGCATCATCGGCCGCGACGCCCGCATGCAACTGCTGCACGAGGAAGACGCGCTTGCAGCGCTCGAACGCGCTACGGTCAGCGGGCCGGCGGGAACCTTCAACATCGGTGCCGACGGCACCATAATGCTCAGCCAGGCGATCAGGCGAGCGGGTCGTATCGAGGTGCCGGTTCCGTTCGCTTTGTTCAAGAGCGTGGGCCGAGCGTTGATGGGAGGCATGATGCGCGAGTTCACCACCGAACAACTCGACTACTTTCACTTCGGTTGCGGTCTCGACACCACTCGAATGCGATCGGACCTCGGATTCGAACCACGGTGGACTACGGTTCAGGCATTCGACGACTTCGTGCGCGGTGCGGCGCTACGGCCGGTACTGAGAACCGAATGGGTCGACTCGGTCGAGAGGGGCCTGTTGACGGCGATCGACGCGGGCACAGGCGTGGCACAGACAGTGCTCGGCGCTGCATCAGAACTTACGACGACATCAGGACGGGAAAGGTGAACGAGGTGGCGAAGGTGATTCCGCTGCACGGCACCGGTTCCGGCCGCGGTGTGTCCTCCCGCAGGCGCGCCGACCAGAACCGCGCCGACCAGAACCGCGCCGATCTGAGCCAGGCGGAGGAGAGCCGGAACAGGCATCCGTCTTCGTATGCGGAATCTCGACCGCCCACACCCATTGTTCCGTCGACGGGCGCGCTGCCCCTGCCCGCCACGACGGAGCCGAATGCGCTCGATGCTGTCAAGGCTTCGTTGGTCGAGCAGATCGCAGGCGCCGCGGAATTCGTCCGCAGGCGGCTCTCCGGCGACTACACAGTCGACGAATTCGGTTACGACCCACACTTCGCCGACGCTCTATGGTTGCCGCTGCTGCGGCCACTGTTCGACAAGTGGTTCCGTGTCGAGATCAAGGGCATCGAGAACATTCCGAACGACGGCGGCGCACTGCTGGTTGCCAACCACGCAGGTGTCATTCCCGTCGACGCGCTGATGACGTCGGTTGCCGTCCGCGATCACCACCCTACGCATCGGCCGCTCCGAATGTTGGCTGCGGACATGGCGTTCGAGATGCCGGGGGTCGGAACCATTGCTCGTAAAGCCGGGCACACGCTCGCGTGCAACCCGGACGCCGAGCGATTGCTTCGCATGGGCGAATTGGCCGCAGTGTTTCCCGAAGGCTTCAAAGGAATCGGCAAACCGTTCAGCGAGCGCTACAAACTGCAGCGATTCGGTCGCGGCGGATTCGTCTCGGCAGCTCTGCGGACGGGCGCGCCGATCATTCCATGCTCGATCGTCGGCTCGGAAGAGATCTATCCCAAGATCGGCGACATCACTCCTTTGGCGCGATTGATGGGAATGCCGTATTTCCCCGTGACCCCGTTTTTCCCGCACTTCGGGCCGCTCGGTCTGATCCCGTTGCCGTCGAAGTGGTACATAGAATTCGGCAAACCGATCTATACGGACTCCTACGACGCGCAGGCATCGGAAGATCCGATGGTGCTGTTCGAGCTGACAGACCACGTTCGGGAGACAATCCAGCACACGCTGTACCGGCTACTCGCCCAGCGTCGCAACGTCTACCTGGGCTGAGGGAAAGTACGCTGGTTCGGTGCTGATCCGCGACACCATCACCGAAGACCTCCCGACGATTCTCGACATCCACAACGACGCCATCAGGAACACAACGGCGATCTGGGACGAAACCGAAGTCGGACTCGACGAGCGCATCGCGTGGCTGGACGGGCGGCGCAGCGCCGGATACCCCGTCTTGACCGCGGACGTCGACGGGGACGTAGCCGGTTATGCGTCGTACGCCCAGTGGCGTCCCAAGAGCGGGTATCGGCTCACCGTCGAACATTCGGTGTACGTGAGCCAAGACTTTCACCGTCGGGGCATCGCGACCCTGCTTCTGACCGAGCTGATCGAACGAGCGCGGACCGCAGGGATTCATGCGCTGATCGGCGTCATCGAATCCCGGAACACCACATCGATCGCGCTGCACGAGAAATTCGGGTTCGTCACTGTCGGACAGATGCCCGAGGTGGGCGTCAAGTTCGATCGATGGCTCGATCTCACCCTGATGCAACTGACACTCTGACAGATGTTTTTCACCGCCGTACACACACGTGCGTGTGTGTACGGCGGTGCAAGGTCTACGCCGCCCGGCGCCGCCCCAGCACGGCCGCGAGGCCGCCGCCGACGGCGCCGAGAGCGAGAGCCGTCGGAACCCCGATCTTGGCCGCTTTCCGTCCGGTTCGGAAATCGCGGATCTCCCACCCGCGGTTCTTCGCGAGCTCGCGAAGATCTGCGTCGGGATTGACAGCGACTGCTGTGCCGACGAGCGAGAGCATCGGTACGTCGTTGTGACTGTCGGAATACGCGGTACAGCGCTTGAGATTGAGTCCTTCGCGTACCGCAAGTGTGCGCACGGCATGCGCCTTGCCGAGTCCGTGCAGGATGTCGCCGACGAGGCGCCCGGTGAACACCCCGTCCTTGCTCTCGGCGACGGTACCCAAGGCTCCGGTCAGACCCAGCCGCTCGGCGATGATCTGCGCGAGCTCGAGGGGGGTGGCGGTGACCAACCAGACCTGCTGACCGGCGTCGAGATGCATCTGAGCAAGAGCAGCAGTGCCAGGCCAGATCTTGTCGGCAATGAGTTCGTCGTAGATCTCCTCGCCGAGCTCGCGAAGTTCGGACGTGGGCCTGCCCCTGATGAACGACAGCGCTTTCTCACGTCCGCTCGCGACGTCTTCGCTGTTCTCTTTACCGCTGACTCGAAACTTGACCTGCTGCCACGCAAATTGTGCGAGGTCACCGCTGGTGAAGTATTTGCGTGCGGCGAGACCGCGCGCAAAGTGGATGATCGACGCACCCTGAACCATGGTGTTGTCGACGTCGAAAAACGCGGCAGCCGTCAGATCCAGCGGAACCGAGCCGCCGCCCTCAGCCTGCAGTGCGATCGCCGCATCGGCGCTCGCCTCGCCTGCAACGTTGGCACGTACCTGGGCGTCGGACGGACCGAGGGGGTTGCGCAGCCTGCGTTTGCGACGCTTGTCGGCGTGCGGCTTCGCGGTGTCCACCATGTCTTCGTCGGGAACCTTGGAGACCGGTAGGTCGATCGTGGACTTGTCTGGATCGGTCGCAGCCTTGTCTGGATTTGCCCCAGATGTGGAAACGTCGGCCTCAGGCAATTCAGCTTCGGGCAATTCGAATCCCCCGTCGGACATCGCGCGCACCTCCCTGCTCGAGCACTGCCACAACCCTAGTCCGTGCAACGGACATGAGAACTCTGCATGCGACCTCGTCGACGAGGGATGTGACGTTCGTCTCTCGACGACGAGTGCGACAGTGGACGATATGGATTCCAGCAACACCTCCGTGGTCCTTCTCACCCGCGCCGGTTGTCACACCTGCGTGGTCGAGTTCGAACGCCTGACGGCCATATGCGGCGACTTCGGAATTACACCGACCGCGATTGACGTCGACGAAGCAGCCGAAACGGACCCTGACCTGCGCGCGGAGTACGGGGACAGAGTCCCGGTGGTGTTGTTGGAAGGACGTGAACACAGTTATTGGGAGGTCGACGAGTCCAGATTGCGGGCTGACCTGAGGCTCGGAAGGACGCCCTAAGAGCATGGGCAAGCTCTCGCTTTGCAGGTGAAGGCGCTTGTAGCACGGATCCAGCGACTTTGTTCATTCGTTCACAAGCAGTTACCGTGGTGCGAACGCAGGAACTCAATCCTGCGGCCTGCCCAGGATCAGCGTGAAGATCGGCCGTCGTAGCCGTTCGGACGAGGAGCCAAGACCGTGACCGAAGAACGCCCCGCTATGCCGGTTGGTGTCGATCGGTCATCGGGCGTCGGTCACTCGTCTACCGCCGAACGTGTTATTCCACAGGCTACGGTGACCCGATTGGCGACCTACTTGCGGGTCCTCGGAATCCTCGCCGACGACGGAGTGCTCATCGTCTCGAGTGAAGAACTGGCAAACGCAGCCGGTGTCGGCTCGGCAAAACTTCGGAAAGACCTTTCTTTTCTCGGCCCGAACGGCGTGCGCGGCGTCGGATACGAAGTCATGCGATTGCGCGCGAAGGTCGAAAGTGCACTCGGCCTCGACCGCGGGCACAAGGTTGTGCTCGTCGGCATCGGCAATCTCGGGGAAGCGCTGGCTCGCTACGGCGGATTCGGTCGCCGCGGATTCTCGATGGTCGGCCTGTTCGACCGCAATTTGGATCGCGTGGGGTTGGACATCGACGGACTCGAGGTCCGGCACGTAAACGATCTGGAGGACGCGTGCCGCGCACTGGAAGCGACGATCGGCGTCATCGCGACCCCGGACGAGTCTGCCCAGAGCGTCGCCGACGCATTCGTCGCGGGCGGCGTCGAATGCATTCTCAGCTTCTCTCCGGTGATGCTCGACGTGCCGGATCGCGTGGAAGTCCGACGGGTCGATTTGGCCGTGGAGATGCAGGTTCTTTCGTTCAACAGCTCGCGCAACGAGGCTGCGAGACACGCACCGGACGTGTCGACGCCGGCCATGCCGCCGCCTCCCCGGCTGGGGCGGAGTCGGGGCCCACGAGTGACGGCGGGTGTGATTCCGGCGGCAGCAGTGGTCAACCCCGCCAGCAGTAATTCGCACAGCAGTAACTCGCACAGCAGTAACTCGCACAGCAGTAATTCGCACAGCAGTGGTTCCAGAAGCAGTAGCTCTACAAGAAATGGATCGGTGATTGCACCGTGAGTGTCCTCCTCGTCGGGATTTCGCACCGTAGCGCTCCCGTCGCTGTCCTCGAACGTGTCGCCATCACCGACACGGATCGGCCCAAGCTGACGGACAAGCTGATAGCAAGCGGCAACATTTCCGAGGTCATGGTCGTCTCGACCTGTAACCGCGTCGAGGTGTACGCAGTAGTCGATGCCTTCCACGGTGCACTCGCCTCGGTGGGCGAGATACTCGCCGAGCACTCGGGGCTGCAGGTGCCCGAACTCACGAAGCACGCGTACGTCCGCTACAGCGAGGCAGCTGTAGAGCATCTGTTCGCGGTCGCCAGCGGGTTGGACTCGATGGTCGTCGGTGAGCAGCAGATACTCGGACAGATCCGCGCGGCCTATGCGGCGTCGGATACTCAGCAGGCGTCCGGCCGTGTTCTGCACGAGCTCGCGCAGCAGGCGCTTCGAGTTGGCAAACGAGTTCACTCCGAGACAGGAATCGACTCCGCAGGCGCGTCCGTCGTGTCCGTGGCACTCGACCGAGCGGCCGCACTGTACGGCGGCAGCTTGGCCGGGCGCACCGCCGTCGTTCTCGGTGCAGGCGCAATGGGCGGACTGTCCGTGGCGCATCTCGGGCGCGCAGGAATCGGCAGGCTTATCGTGGTCAACCGCACCCGTGAGCGCGCCGACCGGTTGGCCGATACCGCCACCGCTGCAGGCGTCGCAGCATCCGCGATGGATCTCGACGACATGGCGACTGCACTATCGGACGCTGATGTTCTGGTCACCTGTACCGGCGCGGTCGGTGCCGTGGTTTCCCTCGCAGACGCGCATGTAGCGCTCGCGCAGCGAGCAGCAGGCCGTCCGCTCGCCATTTGCGACCTCGGTCTGCCCCGCGACGTCGACCCCGCTGTCGCCGGGCTCCCTGGGGTCAGCGTGTTCGACATGGAATCGCTTCAGCGAGATCCCGCGGCAGGCGCGGCAGCGTCCGACGCCTCCGCCGCACGCGAGATCGTCTCCTCCGAACTGTCCGGCTACCTCGCAGGGCAGCGTCTCGCCGAGGTGACCCCTACCGTCACCGCACTCCGTCAGCGAGCGGCAGAGGTGGTCGAAGGCGAACTGATGCGGCTCGAATCGCGTCTTCCCGGCCTCGACTCTCCGCAGCGCGACGAGGTGGCCCGAACGGTGCGACGCGTCGTCGACAAGCTACTTCACTCGCCTACGGTGCGAGTCAAGCAATTGGCCACCACCCCGGGTGGCGACTCGTACGCGGCAGCGTTGCGCGAGCTTTTCGAGCTCAGCCCAGGTGCCGTCGAGGCAGTCGCGAGCCCGATAGAAATCAACGGAATGGAACTCGTGGACGACTTCACCTCCCGCCGCGCCGATGGCCGGAAGGGAGAAACGGAGTGACCGATATCGAATCGGACGTCGTTCGGATCGGCACTCGCGGATCGCTTCTCGCCACCACGCAGGCCGAGACGGTCCGTCAGGGACTGATAGCCGCAGGCCTCAAGGCCGAACTCGTCATCGTGAAGACGGCAGGCGACCTGTCCGCAGCTCCGGTGCAGACCATCGGCGTCGGCGTGTTCACCGCAGCACTGCGCGAAGCCCTCACCGACGGCGAGGTCGACATCGCCGTCCACTCCTACAAGGACCTCCCGACGGCACCCGACGAGCGCTTCGTCATCGCCGCGATTCCTCAGCGGGAGGATCCGCGCGATGCACTGGTCGCCCGTGACGGTCTCGTACTCGGTGAGCTTCCTGCGGGTGCGCGAGTCGGAACGTCCGCGCCCAGACGTACTGCGCAGCTGCGTGCGCTCGGCCAAGGTCTCGACATCCAGCCGCTGCGCGGAAACCTCGACACCCGCATCGGCAAGGTGGCATCGGGCGATCTCGACGCCGTCGTCGTCGCCCGCGCGGGTCTCGCCCGGATCGGCCGCCTCGACGTCGTCACGGAGGCCCTCGATCCGGTGCAGCTTCTGCCTGCTCCCGCCCAGGGTGCGCTCGCGATCGAGTGTCGCTCGGCAGACATCGAACTGATCGAGGTCGTCCGCACACTCGACGATGCGAACTCCCGAGCGGCCGTTGCTGCCGAGCGCGGATTGCTCGCCGAACTCGAAGCCGGGTGCACCGCACCGGTCGGTGCGATCGCCGAGGTCGTCGAGTCCATCGACGAGGACGGACGCATCTTCGACGAGATCTCCCTGCGTGGATGTGTCACAGCCATCGACGGCAGTGACTCGATCCGGGCCTCGATCGTCGGAGCGCTCGACAACGCCGAGGAACTAGGCCGCGACCTCGCGCGCGAGCTACTCGACCTGGGTGCCCGCGAACTTGTCGCAATCACCGAACCAGCTGTCGATACGGCATCTTCAGGCAACACTGCACATACCGGGGGAGCCACCCATGTCTAGGTCGATCACTGCACCGACACGCGGACGCGCCAAACGTAGGGCCCCTCGGCCCCCTGTGCGTGGCGAATCGATCGCCACCGCACGGTTGATTCCGAAACGGGGCCAGGCAACCCCGATCGAACTGCATTACCCACACAAGACAGCACTGGAGAACAACCGATGAGCGCAGTCCGCAAGAACGCCAACGGAAGGATCCTGTTCGTGGGGTCCGGGCCGGGTGATCCGGCGCTGCTCACTGTCCGAGCACGTGAGGTCCTCGGAGCCGCCGAGCTCGCATTCACCGATCCCGACGTCGACAAGGGCGTCGTCGCCCTCGTCGGCAACGACCTGGCACGCGACCCCGAAACCGGGGAGAACGGCGTCGACGTCCGGCCGGCGCTCGGCGAACCGGCCGAGGTCGCCAAGACACTCCTCGCCGAGGCCAAGAACGGCCACGACGTTGTTCGTCTGGTCTCGGGCGATCCGCTGACCACCGATTCGGTCATCGCCGAAGTCAGCGCTGTTGCCCGCACGCACGTCCAGTTCGAGGTCCTTCCCGGCCTGCCGTCCGGATCGGCAGTGCCCAGCTATGCCGGAATGGCGCTCGGCTCGGGACACACCGAAGCGGACGTACGCGGAGAGGTCGACTGGGCTGCGCTTGCCGCGGCGCCGGGCCCGCTGGTGCTGCACGCCACCTCCGGCCATCTGGCCGAGACCGCGAGTGCACTCGTGGAACACGGTCTTGCTCCGCAGACGCCCGCCGCGATCACCGTCCGCGGCACCACGCGTCAGCAGCGCACCGTCGAAGCGACACTCGCAACGCTGAACGACGCAGGAAGTGAGCTTGTCGGCTCGCTCGTCGTGACTGTTGGCAAGGTTGTGTCCGGCCGAAACAAGATGTCCTGGTGGGAGTCTCGCGCCCTGTACGGCTGGACCGTGCTTGTGCCGCGTACCAAGGATCAGGCCGGCGAGATGAGCGAACGACTCGTCACGCACGGCGCCATCCCCATCGAGGTTCCGACCATCGCCGTCGAACCGCCGCGTAGTCCGGCGCAGATGGAGCGTTCGGTCAAGGGGCTCGTCGATGGCCGCTACCAGTGGGTCGTCTTTACCTCGACCAATGCTGTCCGCGCCGTGTGGGAGAAGTTCGAGGAGTTCGGACTCGACGCCCGCGCTTTCTCCGGCGTCAAGATCGCATGTGTCGGTGAGGCCACTGCAGCCAAGGTTCGCTCGTTCGGTATCAACCCTGAACTACTGCCCTCGGGTGATCAGTCCTCGCTCGGACTGCTCGAGGACTTCCCGCCGTACGACGAGGTGTTCGACCCGGTCAACCGAGTTCTGTTGCCTCGCGCCGATATTGCCACCGAAACCCTCGCCGAGGGCCTCCGTGAACGTGGATGGGAAATCGACGACGTCACCGCGTACCGCACTGTTCGCGCTGCGCCGCCACCCGCCGAGACCCGCGAGATGATCAAGACCGGCGGATTCGACGCAGTGTGCTTCACGTCGAGTTCGACAGTCCGCAATCTCGTCGGAATCGCCGGGAAGCCGCACGCGCGCACTCTTGTTGCGTGTATCGGCCCGAAGACGGCCGAGACGGCCGCCGAGTTCGGTCTGCGCGTAGATGTGCAGCCCGAAACCGCGCAGGTGGGACCGCTCATCGAGGCACTAGCCGAGCATGCCGCTCGCCTTCGTGCCGAGGGAGCGTTGCCTCCTCCGCGTAAGAAGAGTCGTAGGCGCTGACGCATATGTGAGTGCGAATACACATCAGGGTGTGTATTCGCACTCACATGCCGAACGAAGTGAGGCAAATCCGTTGTTCCCCGTAGATCGCCCACGCAGGCTTCGTCGCACCCCGGCATTACGGCGCCTGGTTGCCGAGACTTCTTTGCAGCCAAGGCATCTCGTGCTGCCGATGTTCGTTGCCGACTCGATTTCGGAGCCTCGCGAGATCTCGTCGATGCCCGGCGTCTTCCAGCACACCCTCGATTCGTTGAGCAAAGCTGCAGAGGAAGCTGTTGCGGCCGGTGTCGGGGGCGTCATGCTGTTCGGTGTGCCGAAGCCCGAGGACAAGGACGCCGAAGGTTCGGGCGGCTCCGATCCGGAGGGCATCCTCAATCGTGGTCTCCGCAGGCTTGAACGCGATCTGGGTGATTCGACCGTGATCATGGCCGACACCTGTCTCGACGAATTCACCGATCACGGACACTGCGGAGTTCTGACGGCCGACGGCGTCGTCGACAACGATGCAACGTTGGCGCGGTACGTGGACATGGCGGTGGCACAGGCAGATGCGGGCGCGCACTTGCTGGGCCCGAGCGGAATGATGGACGGTCAGGTCGCGGCGATCCGTGACGGACTGGACGCTGCCGGGCATCACGAGGTAGGGCAGTTGGCCTATTCGGCCAAGTACGCCTCGGCGTTCTACGGCCCGTTCCGTGAAGCAGTGGGCTCCTCGTTGCAAGGCGATCGGCGGACGTACCAACAAGATTCGTCCAATCGGCGCGAGGCGGCGCACGAGGTCGAGCTTGACCTGGCCGAGGGCGCTGACATGGTGATGGTCAAACCCGCCATGTCCTATCTCGACATTCTGCGCGACATCGCGAACATCTCGCCGGTTCCCGTTGCGGCTTACCAGATTTCGGGTGAGTACGCGATGATCACCGCGGCCGCGCAGAACGGCTGGATCGATCGTGACGCTGCCGTGCTCGAGTCGCTGACCAGCATCCGTCGTGCTGGGGCCGACGTGGTGTTGACCTACTGGGCGACGGAAGCGGCGGGCTGGCTGTGAGCAATACATGGGACTCGAGCGACGGGCAACCTGAGAACGAACAGCAGCCTCCGCAGCCGAACTGGGCGCGGTGGGAAGCCGAACATGGGTTCCCTGTCGAGCCGCCGCCGCTGGAGCCGAAACATCGACCAGCGCCGGTCGACGTCGAGACCGCTCGGCATCTCTGGTGGGGCGTTGCCGGACTCGGCATGCTCAACCTGGTCGTGACGCTCTTCGTGGTGTACGGACAGAAGTCGGACTTCGCGCAGCAGCTCGTCGACGACGTGCGGGCGCAGGATTCGTCCGTGCCACTGTCACTCGACGCGGCGGAGTCGTACCTGACGGCCGCGCTCGTGGTCATGATTCTGATTGGGGCAGCATTCGGCGCTCTGTTCGTCTTCTGGGTGAAGAAGATGCGATTCGGGCGCATGTGGGCGCGGACTCTGCTGACCATGATCGGCACCGTCACCGTAGTGCTGGCGATTCCACAATTGTTCGGTTTGGGAGTCGACGGCGGCGCATTGCAGGTTGTCATGACCGTGGCCGGCATTCTGCAGGGCGTGCTCGCAGCAGGCGCGATCTATCTGATGCACCGTAAGGAATCCAACGCATACTTTCTTGCATCTCGGAAGCGATAACTTTGGCGTGTCACATCCGTCACTTCAGTAACATGTGACTAGTATCACTCGTAGGCGGGGACCTTCGAGTGAACGGATGACGGCCCATGACGCAACCCGAGGTCGCACAAGATGTCGACAGAAGCGCCACCGAAAGTGGTAGGCCGGTGTGGGCGCTGCTAGGGCTGCTGCTGGCCGTATCAATCGCTGTGCTCATCATGACGATCGGGTTCAGTGCCGCCTGACTTTGGCTGAGCCGGCTGACCCGATGTACGGCCGGGGTGTACCGTGACGGGAGTCACATTCAGTCGGCTTCAGGAGATGCATGCAGCAAAAGCGGGAGTCGCGCACCGTCCATGTCGAGCACGGCATCGCGCGCGAGTTGCTGTTGATCGCTTTGGTCGTTGCCCTCGGTATGCTCGCCGCTGCCGCGATCGTTCTACCGGCCCTCGTCACCGGCTGACCTGACGTTCTGCCCTTCGATGAACCTCTGTGTCGAGACGCGGTCGCCGACGGGCAGTATGGACGCGTGAGCACCGATATTCCCCCCGAGAATATTCCCCCCGAGAAGCGACCGCGCGTCGTCACCGCTGCCTACGCACTGTGGCTCGTTGCGGCGATTCTGTTGATACTCGTCGCGCTGGTTGTCCTGACGGTTCCGCTCGCGCAACTGCGCACCGCCCTCGAGGGTCAGGGTTCGACGGGCCCGGACATCGATTCCTATCTGTCGACGATTCGAGTTGTTGGTGTTGTATGCGGAGTCTTCGGTCTCGCGCTGGGGCTCCTGGCCGGGCCCATGCGTGCCGGTCACGCCCGCATGCGGCGGATTCTGGTGGCAGCGTCGGTGCTCGTCGCCGTTCTCCTGATGTTCGTCGTGTTCGGGCTCATGCTGTTCCAGGAATTGCTGCTCGTGGTGCTCGTGCTGCTCGCCGCCTCCGTTCTCGTCTACCGGCCGGGTGCCCGCGGGTGGTTCGCCCGTGTCTGAAGACGAAGTGTTGTTCCATGAACCGGGTGCACGGTGGTTCGCGCTGACGTGGGGGCCGATATTTTGTGCAATTGCTCTGGTAATCGAACTGTTCACCGGACCGGTGATTCATTGGTTCGCCCTGAGCCTGTTCGCGGTGTTGCTTGTCGGATTCACCTACGTCCAGATCTCGGCAGCGCGGCGACATGTGAGCGTGGAGTTGACCGGGCACCAGTTGCGGCAAGGTACCGAGAGCGTGGATCTTTCCGAGATCGCGGCGGTGCTGCCTGCAGCCGCCTACTCGGACGGCGATTTCGAACCCAAGCAGTGGGAAACCGCACGTGTGCTGGGTGAACTGAGCGGGGTGCCGCGCCGCAGGCATGGCATCGGCCTGCGTCTGGTCGGAGGCACCCTCGTGCAAGCCTGGGCGAAAGACGACGACGAATTGCGTGACGCTCTCGAGAAGGCTGTGACGGCGAAATCGTGAAACGGATTCTCGAGGCCGTGGGTGCGATCGTGCTTCTCGCGCTGGTGGTTCCGATTTGGAACATTGCCGTGACCGAGACGACCTTTCGGGCTGTTTCCGGCGGAGCCCCCGAGTTCGTTTCGACTGGCTACTCCGGGTCGTGGATTGCCGTACTGACCGTGTGCGTGACGGCGGCACTTCTACTGGCTGCCGATGCAGTCCGGCGCACCGTTCGGCATCGTTCCCATACCCGGTAGGGGTACCATTGGCTTTATGAGCAGCTATTCCACCGAGCAGGGCGACCTGTTGAAAAGACTGAGACGTATCGAAGGCCAGGTCGCGGGCATCTCGAGGATGGTCTCCGAGGACCGCTACTGCATCGATGTCCTCACTCAGGTATCGGCCGCAACCAAGGCCTTGCAGTCCGTCTCGCTCAAGCTGCTCGATGCGCACCTTGCGGGGTGCGTGGTCGAGGCTGCCAAGAAGGGTGGGCCCGAGGCGGATGCCAAGGTGAAAGAGGCGTCGGACGCTATTGCCCGACTCGTCCGATCCTGACCCGGTCCACCGAGAAAAAGAAGGGATTCGATCGTGGAAAGCAGTTTCATCGTCGAGGGCATGACCTGCAGGCATTGCGCTGAATCGGTATCGGAGGAGATATCGGAGATCGGCGGCGTCACCGACGTGACGGTAGACGTCGAATCTGGAGCGGTAGTGGTGAGTAGCGAGCGTGCAATCGCCGACAGCTCGGTTGCCGCCGCCGTTGTCGAAGCAGGTTACCGACTCTCGGTGTAGCGAAGTTTTGTTGCCGGCGCTTGTGGTACAGATCATAGATCGATCCCGATAGTCACATCGAGGAGAACTGTGCACAGACTGCTGACCGGAACCGGAGTTTTCCTATCGAGCGTCTGTCTGACGCTCGGGTGTTCGTCAGGAGCGGGTGCGCAGCAAAGCTCCGAGGCGCCCGGCCTGACAGTCACCACCGAAATCGACGGCCTGGTCAAGCCGTGGGATGTGGTTGCCGCTCCCGACGGGACACTCCTGACCGGCGAACGCGACGGACGCTTCGTCGTCAAGCATCCCGATGGATCGGTGGGTGAGGTCGCTGCGGATCTGAGCGATCTGTACGCCCAGGGCGAGACCGGCCTCATGGGTATCGAACTGGCACAAGATTTCGTCAGTTCACGCGCCCTGTATACGTGCCAGGGTGTCGTCGGCAGTAGCAGCGGCGGGGGAATGGGCGCCGGGAGTGCTGCGCCGGGTAGTGCGGGCGCTGGGAGCGAGAACCACATCGCAGTGTTCCGGTGGACTGTCGACAAGGACTGGACGAGTTTGACACGCACCGAGACGGTGATCGGCGACATTCCGGTGGCCGACGGGGGACGTCACGGCGGCTGCAGAATCCTCGCTGCGCCCGACGGCACGCTGTTCGTCGGTACCGGCGATACGGCGACACCGACCGTGCCGCAGGATCGGAACTCGCTCGGTGGCAAGGTTTTACACGTCAACGCCGATGGCTCCGCCGCGGCCGATGCGCCGGGGCGGATCTACACGCTCGGCCACCGCAACGTTCAGGGTCTGGCCTTCGCGCCAGGAACCGACCGCCTCTACGAGGTAGAGCAGGGAACGAGTCGCGACGACGAACTGAACCTCCTCGTGGCAGGCGGAAACTATGGCTACAAACCTGACCGTACCCCGCTGATCTACGACGAGTCGGTGCCGATGACCGATCCCGAGCGTGTGCCGGGTGCCCTTGCTGCAGTGTGGAGTTCGGGATCGCCGACTATCGCAACGCCGGGGCTGACCTTCGTGGACGGGCCTGCGTGGGGTGACTGGTCCGGTGCTGCTGTCGTGTCGAGCCAACAGGGCAAGAAGCTGGTGTTCTTGAAGCTGACCGACGACGGAAAGACCGTCGCGCAGGAGGACGTCGCACTGGAGAACCAGTTCGGTCGCCTACGTTCGCTGACCAGCATGCCCGACGGGTCTTTCCTGCTCACCACCGACAACGGCTCGGCAGACAAGGTTTTGCGAATTACTCCGTAGCCGCCGGTGAGTGTTTCGTTACGTTCCGCCGTAACCAAGCACTCACCGGGGCCGAAGGCGCACTACGCCTTGCTGGGGTGGGCAGCTTCCTCTTCGTCGCTACCCGACTGCGGATGCCCGAGCATGGCGGCACCGAGCAGCTGCTCGGGAACCCCGAAACCCTCGACCAGTTCGAGTGCATGCGGCCGAAGTGTCTTGCAGCGCTCGTTGATCCCGCGGGTGACGGCCTTGGAACGCTCGGTGGAGAGGTAGCGGTGCTCGATGAACCACGCCTTGTCCTCTTCGATGACCGAGAGTGCGTACACGTCGCATACCTGCCCGAGCAGTTCCTTTGCCGCCTCGTCTTCACAGGTGTTGATGCCTGCGACGAAGGCTTCGAGGATGATGCGATCGATGTGTGCGCTCGCGGCGTGCAGCACGTGATCTTGCACCGAGTTGAACGCCTCGAATGCGCCCATTTCCTTGGACTTGCTCTGCAGGCGGCGGGCGACCGTGGAGAGCAAGTAGTCCTCGCGATCCTCGAACATCTTGACCTGCGTGCCGCGGTTGAACAGCGAGCCTTCTTCTTCGGTGTTCTGGCGAGTGTCAAGGATGGTTTGCATGATCGTCTGTGCCGCAGTTCGTTTGACTACGCGATCGCCTGCGAACTCGGCGGCGAAACGGACCCACTCGACAGGGCTCATGCCTTTGACGTCGTCCGCGTAGGCCGTGAGCAGTTCCTTGGCAACGAGCTGTGTCAGCACGTGATTGTCGCCCTCGAAGGTGGTGAACACATCGGTGTCGGCCTTGAGGGAGATCAGCCGGTTCTCGGCAAGATAGCCGGCACCGCCGCAGGCTTCACGGGCTTCCTGGATGGCCTTGGTTGCGTGCCAGGTATTGGCGGCTTTCAGACCCGCCGCACGTGATTCCAGCTCGCGCTGCTCTTCGGCGTCGGGGTCGTCCGCCGTCTGTAGCTCGTGCATCTTCGCGACGAGCTCGTTCTGCGCGAACTGCAGTGCGTACGACTTCGCGATGAGGGGGAACAGTCGGCGCTGGTGGACGAGGTAGTCCATGATGAGCACCTCTTCCTCGGACTTCGGTGCCGAGAACTGCCTGCGCTGCAACGCATATCGAGTAGCGATGTCGAGGGCGACCCTCGCCGCTGCCGCAGCGCTGCCGCCGACGGTGACACGTCCGCGAATCAGCGTTCCGAGCATCGTGAAGAACCGTCGACTCTGGTTCTCGATGGGGGAGGAGTACGTGCCATCGGCGGCAACGTCGGCATACCTGTTCAGTAGGTTGTCCCGCGGAATCCGGACGTGGTCGAACATGATCCGGCCGTTGTCGACGCCGGGCAAACCGCCCTTGTACTGACAATCCGAGGTGGTGACACCCGGCAGATCGTCACCGTTCTCGTCGCGGAGCGGGACGAAGAAGCAGTGGACGCCGTGGCCGTCGGACTCCTCGCCAGGGCCTGCCGTGATCAGCTGCGCGAACACTGCTGCGACGGTGGCAGTTTCGGCGGCACCGCCGATGTAGTCCTTGCGTGAGGACGGTGTCGGTGAATGCACGACGAATTCGCCGGTCTCGGCGTCGTATGTCGCGGTGGTCTCCAGTGACTGAACGTCGCTGCCATGGCCGGTCTCCGTCATTGCGAAGCAGCCGAGCAGGTCCAGGTCGATGAGGCGCCGGACGTACGCATCGTGGTGACGTTCGGTGCCGAGGTTTTCGATTGCGCCGCCGAACAGTCCCCACTGGACTCCGGCCTTGACCATGAGCGAGAGATCCGACATGGCGAGCATTTCGATCATCGTGACGGCTCCGCCGACGTCGCCGGTGCCCCCGTGTTCCTTCTTGAAGCCGTCGTCGGCAGCACCACTCTTGGCCAGGAGCTTGAGTTGCTCCAGTGCCTTGGTCCGCGCGATGACGGTATTCGGGGTGTAGTGCGGACGGAATTCGTCACGGACGAGTTGCGCGCGGGCCTCGTTCTTCACATCGCGCCAACGACCGTCCAACGTGTTACGTAGGTGCTCCGAAGTGGTTGCCATACTCGACGGTAACCTGCGCGGATTCTGTCGCGGTCAGGAAGGCCACAAATATTCTCGGCCGATGTGCCGTAGCCGTGACCAGAACTTGCTGCGACCGTAGGGTCCGTCGCGGAAGACCGACGCGCCGTTGTCCTCTAGCGCGCGAGTGACGAGTGGGCTGTAGCCGTCGAATTGCGCCACCAAGTAATCCTGGAAGCCGTCCGGCCAGGAGTACCGCGCTGGTTCGTGTTGTGCCTCCATGTCGGCCAGTGTAATGCAGAGTTAACATGTGCGTCACAAACTTCGGTGACCGTGATGTCCTGAGTTAGGGTCTCGGACCATCGACACCTCACAGATTCGCCGCATCGACGCGCAGCACGTCTGGCATCCCTACGGCGGGCTGCCTGCTACGACGACACCCCTCATCGTCGACAGTGCTCAGGGCGTCCGCCTGAGGCTTTCCGATGGCCGGGAACTGATCGACGGCATGAGCTCGTGGTGGGCCGCGGTCCACGGCTACCGGCACCCCGTCCTGGACGCGGCCGCACACGAGCAGCTCGGGCGGATGAGCCACGTGATGTTCGGCGGATTGACGCACGCGCCCGCGGCGCGCCTCGCCGAGTTGCTCGTCGGCATCACTCCCGATGGTCTCGACACGGTGTTCTTTGCCGATTCCGGGTCGGTCTCGGTCGAGGTTGCCGTAAAGATGTGCATCCAATACTGGCGCAGCGTCGGTAAGCCCGCCAAGTGTCGTCTGTTGACGTGGCGCGGCGGGTACCACGGCGACACGTTCGCTCCGATGAGCATCTGCGACCCGGACGGCGGCATGCACTCGCTGTGGTCGAACGTGCTGAACCGGCAGATCTTCGCGCCGGCTCCGCCACGTGAATACGAGGCCGGCTACGCGGCCGCTTTCGAGGACATTCTGGCGCGGCATCGGGACGAGGTCGCGGCGATCGTCGTCGAACCCATCGTGCAAGGTGCAGGCGGAATGCGTTTCCATGACCCGCGCTATCTGACCGAGCTTCGACGGATGGCCGACGAGCACGGCGTGCTCCTGGTGTTCGACGAGATCGCCACCGGATTCGGCCGTACCGGCGAACTGTTCGCCGCCGACCACGTGGGCGTGACGCCCGACGTGATGTGCATCGGAAAAGCGCTGACCGGCGGATACATGACTCTCGCCGCGACCATGTGCACGGCCGAGGTAGCGGCGACCATCAGTGCCGGGGAGGCGGGAGGGCTCATGCACGGGCCGACGTTCATGGCCAACCCTTTGGCTTGTGCTGTCGCGGTGGCGGCCGTCGAACTATTGCTGAACCGGGACTGGCGCTCGGAGGTGGCTGGGCTCGAGAAGTCGCTGCGTGATGGGTTGGCCGGGGTTGCCGACATGCCGGGTGTCGCCGATGTTCGGGTGCTCGGCGGCATCGGGGTTGTCGAGATGCACGAAGCCGTCGACATGCAGCGCGCCACCGATGCCGCCGTCGGTGAAGGGGTGTGGCTTCGGCCTTTCGGCAAGCTTGTCTACGCGATGCCGCCGTACATCTGCACTACGGGCGAAGTTGGACGGATCACGGCGGCAATGAGGGCTGTCGCTCGAACTTGAACACCGTTCAAGTATGGTCGGGAACGTGGCGGCACTCGACTGGTTGACCGAAGCGGCGAACGAACGTGCCCGAAGCGGGCTGCACCGGACTCTCAGGCCTCGGCGCACCGACGTCATCGACCTCGCCTCGAACGATTATCTGGGACTCTCGCGCCATCCCGAGATACTCGACGCCGCCTGCGCCGCGACGCGCAACTGGGGCGCAGGCGCAACCGGATCTCGGCTGGTCACCGGTACTACCGAACTGCACGAGAAGCTGGAAGAAGAGTTGGCGTCGTTCGTCGGCGCCGAGTCGGCGCTTGTGTTCTCCTCGGGGTACACCGCCAATCTCGGTGTCGTCGCGGCTATGTCGGGCCGCGGTTCCCTCGTGCTGTCCGATTCGGCGTCACATGCGTCCCTCGTCGACGCCTGTCGGTTGTCGCGAGCACGAGTGGAGATCTACGACCGACGGAACCTTTTCGACGTCGAGCATGCCCTGCGGACTCGTACGGAACAACGCGCACTCGTCGTCACCGATTCGGTGTTCAGTGCCGACGGCGACCTCGCCCCACTGCGCGAACTGCACGCCCTGTGCCGCCGGTACTCGGCGTTGCTCGTCGTCGACGAGGCCCACGGCATCGGCGTCCGTGGGGTCGGAGGACGAGGGCTCGTGCACGAGGTGGGGTTGGCCGGTGCGCCCGACATCGTCGTCACCGCGACCTTGTCCAAGTCCTTGGCCTCGCAAGGGGGAGTGGTGATGGGACCTGCCATGGTTCGCGATCATCTGATCGACGTTGCGCGGCCATTCATTTTCGACACCGGACTCGCACCCGCTGCCACCGGTGGGGCGCGGGCTGCCCTCGGCGTGCTGATCCGTGAGCCCGAACGCGCCCTTGCTGTGCGAGACCGCGCACTGAGGCTTTCGTCGATCGTCGGGACCGAAGTTCCCGAGTCGGCCGTCGTGTCGGTCGTACTCGGTGATGCCGCGACGGCCTATGCCGCAGCCCAGGAGGCCTTTCGGCGGGGCGTGCACGTTGGGTGTTTCAGGCCGCCGTCCGTTCCCGAGGGAACATCGCGCCTGCGATTGACAGCGAGGGCGTCGCTTACCGACGCGGAACTCGATGTCATCGGCGATGTCCTCGGTTCGATCCTGAGCCGTGTGCCCGCGTGACCATTCTCGTCGTCACCGGAACGTCGACGGATGTCGGCAAGACTGTTGCGACTGCAGCACTCGCGGCGACCGCGATGTGGCTCGGCGCCACCGTTGCAGTTGCGAAACCTGCGCAGACCGGTGTCGAACCCGGCGAGCCGGCCGATCTCGCGGATATTCGTCGACTGACGGGGGTGACACGCACCGCGGAATCGGCGCGGTTTCCCGATCCGCTCGCACCCGACGTCGCGGCGCGGCTGCGGTCGATGGCGCCGCTCGAACTCGACACCGTGCTGGCCGATGCGCGCTCTCTCGATGCCGACCTCGTACTCGTCGAAGGGGCCGGCGGACTGCTCGTGCGGTTGGGGGAAGGCAACTTCACACTGCTCGACGTCGCGCGCAATCTCGGAGCCCCGGTGATCGTGGTGTGCGGGGCTGAACTGGGCACGCTCAACCACACCGCGTTGACGACTTCGGCGTTGGGGGCGGCCGGGGTGTTCTGTGCCGGATTGATCGTCGGTTCCTGGCCTGCGGATCCCGGTCTCGCGGCGCGAACGAACCTCGGTGAACTCCCCGATGTCGCGGGGGCCCCGGTCATCGGACGGATACCGGCAGCTGTCGGACAGTTGAACCGGAGCGATTTTCTAGCAGCAGCTCCAACCTGGTTCGACGTACCGGCACTCGCAGATATCTTCCACATCGAACCAGCAGATATCCCGTTTCCGTTTGCCGAATCGAGCGGTGGGTACCCGAACCTTCCGCACTAGGTTTTGGGGGCACGACATGAATACAGCAGTATGGATCGTCATTGCAGTAGTAGTAGTTCTGCTCATCGTGGCAATCGCTCTGGCCGCGACCCGCAAGCGCCAGTCCGCCAGGCGCGCCGAGGCCGGACACATTCGAGAGAAAGCCGCTGAGCGCACAACCGAAGTAGAACAGCGCCAGGCAGTGGCCGACGAGAGCGCGGCAAAAGCGCGTCGAGCTCAGGCTGATGCCGAAGCCAAGGCAGCTGAGGCCAGGCAACTCTCGTTGAAGGCCGACACTCACCGCGGCGACGCCGCGACTTCGCGAGACGAATTGGACGCCGAGTTCGCGCGGGCCAACAAGATCGACCCCGACGTCAAGAACCGGGCTCGTTCCGGCGACGTCGACAAGGCGCACGCCGAAAAGATCGTCGATCGAAACGATGACGCCGGCGTTCATAGCGACCACGGCAGTCACCGGGACCACGGCGATAACGATGGGCGTAATGCGGGACAGAAGGTCCGTGACACGCTGGACCCCCGTGACCAGCACGACCCCCGTGACCTCGGTGGCAACCGTGACCTCGGTGGCAACCGTGACCTCGGTGGCAACCGTGAAGCAGTGGACCCCAGCGATCCCCGTGACCAGACCGGTCAGCACCGTACGAACTGACAGGTAGAAGTCCGATTCCTTTATCTCAGTGCGCGTTCGCGCTGATTCCGGGTGCGGGCGGCGACGGCTGGTACTGGAATCGGGTCGCCGCGGACCTGGTGTCACGAGGCCACGATGTTGTCGCGGTCGACCTGCCTGCCGCCGATCCGGCGGCAGGCCTGTCTGAGTATGCGCAAGCAGCCGTCCGGCAAATCGGTGACCGCCGGGGCGTCGTAGTCGTCGGGCAGTCCCTCGGCGGCTTCACCGCCCCGCTGGTCGCGGAACGGGTGAATGCTTCGTTGATCGTTCTGCTCAACGCGATGACTCCCGCCCGCGGCGAATCGCCGGGGGAGTGGTGGGCTTCGACGGGGTTCATGGAGGCTCGCGTCGAGCAGGCCCGTCGCGACGGGCGAGACCTCGAGAACGAGGACCTGTTGGTGGACGTGTTTCTACACGACGTGCCGAGCGATGTCGTCGAGCAGCTCATGGCACGCGGTGAGCCGCAGCAATCCGATGGGCCGTTCTCGGCCCCGTGGCCAATGGACGAGTGGCCCGATGTCCCGACGCGATTTCTCCAGGGCGTCGACGATCGCTTCTTCCCTGTCGAGTTTCAACGTCGCCTCGTTGCCCAGAGATTGGGAATCGACGTCGACGAAATGCCGGGCGGTCACTTGCTTGCCCTGTCGCAACCCTTCGAATTGGCGAACAGGCTAGAGGCCTACGCAGCACAGGTGAAGTAACCGAACCGAATAGTTACTGGCCGATATGGGCCCGAGGACAAGAACGACCAGGGCCGGATTATTACGCCCTGTAGTTGGAGATATCGGCAAACCTGGGACACTGGAGTTCGTGACTGTTTCCGCTGGCGACGACGCCCCCATTTCCGCCCAGCTCTTCGAGCGCGCGAGCGCCGTGATCCCAGGCGGGGTGAACTCACCGGTTCGCGCTTTCCAGTCGGTCGGCGGAACCCCACGCTTCATCACCGAGGCCAGCGGCTACACGATGATCGACGCCGACGGAAACAAGTACGTCGACCTGATTTCGTCGTGGGGCCCGATGATCCACGGACACGCGCATCCCGTCGTCGTCGAGGCTGTCCAGAAGGCCGCGGCCACGGGCCTCTCCTTCGGTGCCCCAACCGAGCGTGAAATCGCCCTCGCCGAGGAAATCGTCCGTCGGGTAGGCCCTGTCGACCAGGTTCGCCTTGTGAATTCCGGCACAGAGGCAACCATGAGCGCGGTGCGTTTGGCTCGCGGTTTCACGGGCCGCACCAAAATCCTCAAGTTCTCCGGCTGCTACCACGGCCACGTCGACGCCCTTCTCGCCGACGCGGGATCGGGGTTGGCAACGCTCGGCCTCCCCACCTCTCCCGGTGTCACCGGCGCGCAGGCAGCGGACACGATCGTCGTTCCCTACAACGATCTCGCGGCAGTGGAAGCGGTATTCGCCGCGAATCCCGGCCAGGTCGCCTGCATCATCACCGAGGCCGCAGCGGGCAACATGGGTGCGATCCCGCCCGTCGCCGGGTTCAACGAGGGTCTGCGGCGCCTCGCCACCGACAACGGCGCGTTGTTGATCATGGACGAGGTGATGACGGGCTTCCGTGTGAGCGCCGCGGGTTGGTACGGCATCGACGGGGTGGCCGGCGACCTCTACACCTTCGGAAAGGTCATGAGCGGCGGCCTTCCCGCTGCTGCCTTCGGTGGACGTGCCGACATCATGGCCTACCTTGCGCCCGCCGGACCCGTCTACCAGGCAGGCACGCTCTCGGGTAACCCCGTCGCCGTTGCAGCTGGGCTCGCCAGCCTGCAACTGGCCGACGCCGCCGTCTACGAGAAGCTGCAGAAGAACTCGGAGCGGCTCGGCGGACTGCTCGGCGACGCCTTGGCCGAGGCCGGAGTTCGTCATCACGTGCAGTTCGCGGGCACTATGGTGAGCGTGTTCTTCTCCGACGGTCCCGTGATCGATTACGCGGGCGCCAAAGCGGCGGAGACCTGGCGTTACCCGGCGTTCTTCCACGGCTTGCTTGCCCGGGGGGTCTACCCGCCGCCGAGCGCGTTCGAGGCATGGTTCGTCTCCGCTGCGCTCGACGACGATGCTTTCCAGGTCATCGCCGACGCCCTTCCTCACGCGGCCGAAGCTGCCGCCAAAGCAGAAGCAGGAACCTCCAAGTGAGCAGCCCCGACACCAACCCCGACACCAACAGCACCCATCCGCACCAGACGACCCGAACCATCGTCCATGTGCTTCGGCACGGCGAGGTCCATAACCCCAAGGGCATCCTCTACGGACGTCTGCCCGGGTTCCGGCTGTCGGTGACGGGTCAATCGCAGGCTACCGCCGTGGCGAATTGTTTTGTCGGACATGACATCACGCACGTGGTTGCATCGCCGCTTCAGCGGGCGCAGGAGACCGCAGCGCCGATCGCGGCCGCGCACGGACTCACCATCGGCGTCGACGAGAACCTGATCGAAGCGGGCAACGAGTTCGAGGGTCTGCGCGTGGCCGTCGGCGACGGCGCTCTTCGGAGGCCTCGCCACTGGTGGAAACTGCGCAACCCGTTCACTCCGTCGTGGGGCGAGCCGTACCTCCAGATCGCGCACCGCATGCTCGCAGCTGTCAACGCCACCCGCGTCGCCGCCGTCGGGCACGAGGCAGTGCTCGTGAGCCACCAGTTGCCGGTCTGGACGCTTCGTCGGTTCCTGCAGGGCGAACGCCTGTGGCACGACCCGCGGAACCGTCAGTGCGGCCTCGCCTCGTTGACCTCGCTCGTCTACGAAGGGGACACCCTCGTCGACATCGTCTATTCCGAGCCGGCGGGCGCAAGTGATCCACGAGTTTCCGGTGCGTAAGTTCCTCGTCTCCGCCGCAGTCGCCGTGTCGGCCGTTGTGCTGGTCTCCGGATGCGCAACGGGAAAAGATGCGGTGTCGACAGGTGGAACATTCGACTTCGTTTCACCCGGCGGTCAAACTCAGATTTTCTACGACCCCCCGTCCGATCGAGGCACGCTGGGCGAGCTGTCCGGCCCCGACCTCATGGAAGAGGGAAAGACGACGACGCTCTCGGACTACGAGGGCCAGGCAGTTGTGCTCAACGTGTGGGGCCAGTGGTGTGGACCGTGCCGCGGTGAAGCCGACGATCTGGAAGAGGTGTTCGAGGGCACCAAGGATCTGGGAGTGCAGTTCCTCGGCATCAACGTGCGCGACAACGCCAAGGACAAGGCGCAGGACTTCGTCGTCGACAACAAGGTGACGTACCCGTCGATCTACGACCCGCCGATGCGCACTCTCGCAGCCCTCGGCGGCATCCCGACTTCGGTGGTCCCGACGACCATCGTGCTCGACAAGCAGCACCGTGTCGCCGCGGTGTTCCTGCGTGAACTTCTGACCGAGGATCTGCAGCCCGTCGTCGAGCGGATCGCAGGCGAGGAGTCCGAACAGCAGTGACTGTTTCTTATGTGGCAGGGATAGGCGAGACGTTTCAGACGACAGCCGCGACGGGACCGCTGGTTCTGGCTTTCGGAGTGTGCGTTCTCGCCGGACTCGTATCGTTTGCGTCGCCGTGCGTGGTGCCGCTGGTTCCCGGCTACCTTTCTTACCTCGCAGGAGTCGTCGGCGCCGACGAACCGGCAGTGACCGCGTCCGAGGCCGCGACGACCAAGATTCGTGCATCGAGCCGTGCTCGGGTTGCAGGTGCCGCCGGGCTGTTCGTTCTCGGCTTCACCGTCGTGTTCGTGCTGGCGACGGCGACGGTGTTCGGCGCCATCTCCGTGTTGTCCGTCAATCGCGAGTTGTTGATGCGCATCGGCGGTGTCGTCACCATCGCGATGGGCCTCGTCTTCATCGGCCTGGTCCCCGCACTGCAGCGCGACGTGCGTTTCGAGCCACGCAGGATCGGTAGCCTCGTCGGCGCACCCCTGCTCGGCGGCGTCTTCGCTCTCGGATGGACCCCGTGTCTCGGCCCGACGCTCGCCAGCGTCATCTCGCTCGCCGCCGGAACGGAAGGTGCGACGGCTGCTCGGGGTGTCGCTCTGATCATCGCGTACTGCCTCGGCCTCGGGTTGCCCTTCGTGATCCTCGCGTTCGGTTCGGTGAACGCTCTACGCGGAGTCGGCTGGCTCCGCACCCATGCACGACAGATACAGGTGTTCGGCGGAATCATGTTGATAGCAGTTGGAATTGCACTCGTCACAGGTGCGTGGGACGTGTTCGTGAGCTGGGTCCGCGATGCCTTCGTCTCCGATGTGGTGCTGCCGATATGAGTGAAGAGCGTGGCCAGATGACCGACCTGGATACTCGTCCTGAGCAGAAGCCGCAGCGGCAGTCGTTCGCCGGCCGCGCTTTTGCGTTGGTGCGAAACACCTGGCGATCTTTGACAAGCATGCGCACAGCGCTGGTGTTGCTCTTCCTTCTTGCGTTCGCCGCGATACCAGGCGCGCTGGTCCCGCAGCGCAGTCTCAACTCCGGCAAAGTCGATCAATATATCGCGGACAGGCCAACTCTCGGCCCGCTGATGGACAAACTGGAACTGTTCGACGTCTTTTCCAGCTTCTGGTTCACTGCGATCTACGCGCTGCTGTTCGTGTCGCTGATCGGCTGCATTGCGCCTCGCTGCATCGAGCACGCCAAAGCATTGCGTACCAAGCCGGTTCCGACGCCGCGCAATCTCGCTCGACTACCTCATCATCAGCGCTACAGCGTCGACGAATCTCCCGAACAAGCCGCAACCAAGGTCAGGGGGCAGCTGCGGGGTTGGCGAGTGGCTGAACGCACCTCCGGTGACGAGGTCACTCTGTCAGCGGAAAAGGGCTACATACGGGAGTTCGGCAACCTTGTCTTTCACCTCTCGCTCGTCGGGCTCCTGGCGGCGATCGCGATGGGAAAGCTCCTCGGCTACGAGGGCAACGTCGTCGTCGTCGCAAACGACGGGCCAGGTTTCTGTAGTACCTCACCCGCCGTGTACGACGGGTTCCGCGCCGGCCAACTGGTCGACGGCACCAACATGGTGCCGCTGTGCATCCGCGTCGAGGACTTCGAAGCCGACTACCTCGAGAACGGCCAGGCCGAGCAGTTCACGTCGAACATCCAGTACCAGGCCGGGGACGACCTGACGAACAACAACTGGCAGGACGATGTACTGCAGGTCAACCACCCGCTGCGCGTTGCCGGAGATCGCGTCTACCTGCAGGGACACGGCTACGCCCCGACGTTCACCGTGACGTTCCCCAACGGCGAGACCCGCACCGAGACCATCCAGTGGCAGCCCACCGACGCGACGACGTTCCTCTCTAGCGGCGTGCTGCGAGTCGACCCGCCCGGTGGCCTGTACCCGGACCCGATCGAGCGTCGCAAGAACCAGATCGCCATCGAAGGACTGTTCGCGCCGACAGCGTTGTTCCACGGCAGCCTGCTGTCGTCGAGCTACCCCGGCATGAACGATCCGGCCGTTGCGGTCGATATCTACAAGGGCGATACCGGTCTGGACACCGGGTACCCACAATCGCTGTTCTCGCTGAACCAGGAGATGGTGAATCAGGGACGCCTGGTCAAGCAAGACCGCGTCAACTTGAAGCCGGGGGAGAGTTCGACGCTGTCCGACGGCACCAACGTCCGGTTCGACGGCGCCGAAGAGTTCGTCAACCTGCAGGTCTCGCACGACCCCGCGCAGACGTGGGTGCTGGTGTTCGCGCTGACGATGATGGGCGGACTGCTGGTCTCGCTGGTCATCAAACGTCGACGAGTGTGGGTCCGGTTCACCGCCGATTCGGACTCACGACGTACTGTAGTAGAACTCGGTGGGCTCGCTCGTACCGATCAAGCCGGTTGGGGAGAAGAGTTCGACAGGCTCTGCGCCAAGCTGATGGCCGACGTGGAGACCGGTGAAGCGCACACCGTCGCCAAGAACAATCAGGAGAACTGACCGATGCCGATCAACGAGACGATCTCGCAGTACAGCGACTGGTCTTTCGAATCCGCGTTCACGATCTACGTGCTTGCGTTCATCATGCTCATCGCGCAGTACGCCTCGGTCAAGGCCACGGCTGTGCAGGCGAAAGAACTGGTGGGCAGTGGGGCACCCGTAGCGGCGGCCGGTGTTCCCGGACGGGTGGTGCAGGCGCCGAAGCGGCCTCTGTCCGAGCGTCTCGCTGGCATGGGGTACGCGCTGCTCGTCTTGGCGCTGATACTTCACGTATCGGCTGTCGTGCTCCGAGGGTTCGCCACACACCGCTTCCCGCTGGGAAACATGTACGAGTTCGTCACCATGGCCACGGCAGCAGCGGCACTGACGTCGATCGTGCTGCTCCGCAAGAAAACGATGCGTCCGATGATCGTCTTCGTGCTCGCGCCGATCCTCGTGCTGATGTTCCTCGCCGCAACCAAGCTCTATGCCGATGCGGCACCCGTTGTGCCTGCGCTTCGGTCCTACTGGCTGCCGATCCACGTCACCATCGTCAGCGTCGGCAGTGGCATCTTGCTCGTCTCGGGCGTCGCCAGCCTGCTGTTCCTACTGCGCATCAGGCAGCCCGCGGGTGAGGAGAGCGGCAGCTTCTGGGGCAAGTTCGCCTCGCGGCTTCCCGACGCTCAGTCTCTCGATCGTCTCGCCTACAAAACGACGATCATCGCGTTCCCGCTGTTCGGTGCCGGTGTCATCCTCGGCGCCATCTGGGCCGAAGCAGCATGGGGACGTTTCTGGGGTTGGGATCCCAAGGAGACGATGTCATTCATCACCTGGATCATCTACGCGGCGTACCTCCACGCCCGTGCGACGTCGGGTTGGCGGAACACCCGCGCAGCCTGGATCAACGTCGGCGGCTTCACCGCAATGCTCTTCAACCTCTTCATCATCAACATGGTGGTCTCGGGTCTGCACTCGTATGCAGGTCTGACCTAACTGGTAACGTCCGCCCCGAAAGCGGACGTGCGTGCTGGGGAGCGCGCACCGATGGGGGTAGTCCAAAATCGGTGGGGGGATCGGTTGTGGCCGATTGGCAGATGAGTGCGTGGCAACCGGTCCGGCCGGCAGAGCCCGAGCCCGTAACTGACGAGCAGGCTTCGCCGTGGGAGCGTCGCAGTGCTCGCTCGAACACAGGCGGTGCAACAGAAGAGTCTACGAGGCAAAATGCTGCCGGCTCCGGAGCCGCTGACACATCGGCCGACCAGTCCGCAGGCAAGACCCGGCCGGTGGACATCATGTCGGCTCCGAAATCAGACCCGGTCCCGAATGCCGATTCGGCAGCGGAACCTAGGCCGACAGTGAAAGTCGATCCGGTTGTGGCAGCCGAGCCGGTCACGAAGGCAACACCGATCGCAGACGACAATCCACGCCCGAAGACCGACCAGCCCGCTCCGCCGTTCCGGTCGACTCCGGTGCCCATGCCCGCCGACTACTCACCGAGCCAACCCGCAGGCCCCGCGCCTGCATCCCTGCTGCCACCCGTCGCCGCCGCGTCCGCACTGGACCTGACCAACGCCTTGCTGGTGAGGTCTGTCAGCCCGGCGCCCGCGTCGGGTTGGCGAAAATGGCTGCACAACGTCACCGGTGGACGAGTGAACCTGGGAAACAGTGCCCGCGACGAACGACTACTCCGATTGACGCAGCAGGTAGATCGCCACCTCGTCGGCTGCTACCGAATTGCAGTACTCAGCCTCAAAGGAGGCGTCGGGAAAACTACGATGACCGCGACTCTCGGTTCCACCTTCGCGGACATACGAGGTGACCGAATCATCGCCGTCGATGCCAACCCCGACCGGGGGACTCTCAGTCAGAAAGTGCCTTTGGAAACGCCGGCGACCGTGCGAAACATGTTGCGGGACATAGACACTCTGACGCGCTACAGCGATGTCCGTGGGTACACTTCGCAGAACGAATTCCGACTCGAAGTACTGGCTTCGGACACCGACCCCGCGGTGTCCGAGGCCTTCAGCGGGCAGGACTACGACAAAACCGTGGCGCTACTCGAGAAGTTCTACAGCATCGTCCTCACGGATTGCGGAACAGGATTGATGCACTCGGCGATGAGCAGCATTCTCGAGGGCTCGGACGCGCTCGTGGTCGTCAGTTCGAGCTCGGTCGACGGGGCGCGAAGCGCATCGGCGACCCTGGACTGGCTCGATGCTCACGGTCACCGTGATCTGGTGAGTTCCTCGGTGGCCGTTGTCAACGCCGTCCGTCCGCGTGCAGGAAAGGTCGACCTGGCCAAGGTGGTGGAGCACTTCGAGCAGCGATGCAGGCAGGTCGTACTGATTCCGTTCGATCCGCATCTGGAAGAAGGCGCCGAGATCGACCTCGGCAGACTGAAACGGCGGACGCGGACGGCACTGCTCGAGTTGGCGGCGGCGATGGCATCGGGATTCCCGAGCAACAGGCCGGACGATGTGCAACACGCCCAGGTCCTATGTGCTCAAGACCGACATGCCTCGGTCCCACGAGATCAAAGCCCCGGAGTTGGGCAGTCTCAACAGTAGAGATGAAAATGCAGCCCGCTTCGAGTGAAACGGGCTGCATGTCTTCGCGAGTCTATTCGGGTGAGTCCTGCTTGCCTGAGTCCTTGCCGTCGTTGCCCGAGCGGCGGGCATCACGATTCATTTTCCACAGGAATTCCGGATCGTCGTCCGGTCCGACCGTTCGTTTGGCCGGCGCCTGCGTCGTGGGCCCGAACGCCTTCCAGAACAGAACTATTACTGCCACCAAACCGATCAACGCCAAAAGATAGATCACGACGCACCTCCTCCTACGAGGGTAGCCGCGTGAGGATGCAGTGTGCACCCCACGCGGCTCGCAATTTCCTGAGAATTCGGCGCGCTGGTCAGGTTTTAGCGGTGAGACGCCTCGGTGGTGAGCGACGAAAGGAGCTGCATGACCTCGGTCTCGCGGAACCGGCGGTGTCCGCCCGGCGTGCGAAGGGATCCGAGTCGACCTGCGTGAGCCCAACGGGTCACCGTCTTCGGGTCGACATGGAAGAGCGCGGCTACCTGCCCCGGTGTGAGTAATGAATCCTGAGCTTTGTGCAGTGTTGGTGCGCTCATCTTGGTCGTGTCCTCCTGCGTGCGGTGTTCGGTGGGACATCAGGTCCCTCCCCGCGGCTCGCGCATTCCCGGTTGGGACGACGATCAGGGAGCTGGTGTTTGCCGAACAGTGGATGAAGCAAATTCGTGTTCGACACCCATGGTGGCACTCGACCCCCTAGGTACTCGACTGATCTAACGTTGGTAAAGGGGAGGTAATGGACAAATCGGATAAGTCAGGCTGTCCGAAAAGGGCGATTTCCAGCGAGCCGTGTCGGGCATGCTAGGTCGTGACCGAGCAGTTCGAGAGGGCGGTAACCTGGGGTTCGTGAACGAACGCAACAAACCGACCGTAGCCACCGCAACCAAGGGACAGCTGTTCCGCAACATGGCGCTCTACAGTGGTGCCCGGTTGTTGCTCGTCATCGTCATCGCTGCCGTCATCATCGGAGTGGGATTGATTGCCGGGATCAAGATTCCGGTACTCGTCGCCGCGGTGTTCGCGGTCCTGATCTCGCTGCCCCTGTCGCTGTTGCTGTTCAAATCCCTCCGGATTCGCCTCAACGAGTCGATCGCAGGTGTGGACGAAGGCCGCAGGCAGGCGCGCGCGGAGTTGCAGGCCAAATTGCGCGGCGAGGACGGCCGATAATGACACACGTCGTCGACCATTCCGCGTCACGCGAATGGGTGGACAACGCAGTGCGGCTCATCGACGCCGACGCCCAACGATCAGCCGACACTCATCTGCTTCGCTATCCGCTGCCCGCGGCCTGGAACGTCCACCTTTATCTCAAGGACGAGTCCACCCACATCACCGGAAGTCTCAAGCACCGTCTCGCCAGATCGCTGTTCCTTTATGCGATCTGCAACGGCTGGGTCACCGAAAACACAACTGTCGTGGAAGCTTCCTCGGGTTCCACAGCAGTCAGCGAAGCCTATTTCGCGCGGCTTCTCGGGCTACGTTTCGTCGCGGTCATGCCACGTAGCACGAGTCCGGCGAAGATCGCCCTGATCGAGTCGCATGGCGGCACATGCCAGTTCGTGGACGATCCCGCAGCGATGTATTCCGAAGCGCACCGTCTCGCGGCCGAGCCGGACACGCACTACATGGACCAGTTCACTCACGCCGAGCGCGCAACGGATTGGCGTGGTAACAACAACATCGCCGAGTCGATCTTCGACCAGCTCACGCATGAGGACTCGCCGATTCCCACTTGGGTCGTGGTGGGTGCAGGCACCGGCGGGACCAGTGCGACCATCGGCCGGTACATCCGATATCGAAGGCACGCAACACGATTGGCTGTCGTTGATCCCGAGAATTCGGCCTTCATCGGTGGATACGAAACCGGAAGCGTCGACTACTCGACGGGCAAACCTTCACGGATCGAAGGCATCGGCCGCCCGCGCGTCGAACCGTCGTTCGTCGGGCAGGTCATCGATCGAATGATCGCGGTGCCCGACGCCTCGTCGGTCGCCGCGGCCAGGCACGCATCCGCCGTGCTCGGACGCCGGGTCGGCGGATCGACCGGCACAAACGTCTGGGGTGCATTCGGTTTGATTGCCGAGATGATCGCGTCCGGCAGGAGTGGCAGCGTCGTCACACTGTTGTGCGACGGCGGCGAGCGCTACGCCGGAACCTACTTCGACGACGACTGGGTGGCCGCCCAAGGCATGGACTTGAGCGGACCGACGGAGACATTGGAGCGGTTCGCGAGAACCGGTGAGTTCCAGATTTAACTCCGAGTGAGGACGAGGGAGGCCGCGGCTGTTGCACCCGCGGCAACACTCACTGCCGGCCACGCGCCGATCTTCTTCGCCAATGGGTGCGAGGCACCGAAGCCAACGAGGTAGGTGCCCAGAAGTGCGCCTGCCACCTTCGGTCCCGCCGACGCATTCCACGAGGCGGTACAAGCGACGCCGACGGCAGCGAGCACCGCGCCGCCCAGCTGCCGGTTCTTGGTTGTCCGCGCGATGGCGAAGCCGCCGAGTAGACCCCCGGCTGCAAGCGCTGATGTAGCCAGTGGCGAGGTTGCGAATGTGCTCTGGTCCATGCAGATAACCCTAGCGTCCGCGTCGTAGCGGTGGGTCAGCCTCCTCTTGCCGATCTCCATGTCAGGCGGGAGGGTTTCGGCTCCGTTTCTGGCTCAATCCGCCGTTCAGAAGGGTGGGGGTTCGGCGTTCTTGCGAAGTTTCCGGATGGTGTTGTGTTCGCGGAATCGGCGGCGCAGTAATCGGATTCGGGTGCGGGCAGCATCGGTTTCCGCGGCGCGTTGATCGGCAGCGGTCGGCTCCGGTGTGTCGGTGGCCATGTGTTTCTCCCACCAGGTCGGTGCCTTGATATCGGGTTCCGGCACTTCGGTTTTTCGTCCGCGTGTGCGGCTGCGCGGCGGTGCGGGGCAGCCGAGCCGCGGCAGCGTGATGGACCGGATCCCGGTGCGGCTCGTCCACAGGATCGCACCACCGGCAAGGTAGGCGACAGTCCAGAGCTTCGAGGTTTTCAATTGATGATGACCCCCACACGCCGGATGCAGATTCGTCTCGATACTCCACCCACCCCGCGCCGGGTTGTCGTGATCGAAAGGAACGATGTGATCGAGTTGGCAGCGCGCCGCAGGGACCGCGCAGCCAGGATGAGTGCACGTGCGATAACGCATCCGCACGCGCGCGGCCACTTCGGCGCCGGGCTTGTAAGTCAACGCACCAGGCGGTGGTGCGGTGAGTCCGCCGTGCCCGTCGGGAAAGATCCCAGCCGCCAGTGCCGGGTCCTTCCCGATCGCCGCCAGGAGCACGGCGACCGCGTGGGCGCGGGCAGCCTCACTGGCCGTACCCTTCCCGCGGGCCGGAGGCCGATTCGGTGAACCGGCACTACGTTTCGGTCGGGGTGGGACTGTCGCTGCCGGTCGTATCCGGCCCCGAAAGATCAAACGCGGAACCCTGATCCCACCCCGCAACCCACCTCCGGCGGGTGTCTCGGTCGGCGTCGCGCACGCAGGCTTCGGTGCCGCATCGGGTCTCCGAACGCCACTCGTCTCGGCCTCACCCGTCTCGGTACCGGACTTCTCTGCCCCGCTGCCGTTTACGGTGCCGCCGTTGCCGGTGCTGCCGGAGTCACTGTTGCGGGCATCGAGAGCAACCACCAACTCCGTCAACAATGCTTGCCACCGAGCATCCTCGGCCAACACCCGCGCCACCTCGGCATCGAGCGCAGTCCCATCCGCCAACCGCGCCGGCGTCGAAGTCAACCCCAACAGTGTCTCCACATCGATCTGAATCTGCAGAAGATGCCCACGCCGACCATCCACCAGATCCGCCACCCCGAACTGCGGACACTGCTCACCCAGATCGCACGCGCACTCGAGCGCATGCTCACCATGAATCAACGCCAACAACCCATCCGCCCGCAACTGCACCGCCGGCCGCGGATCCCGCCCACACACCGTCCCGGCGATCTCCTCCACCAACGCCTGCGCCTCCGCGCCCTCGATATCGGTCAACGTCGCCTTCAGCACCGAAGACCCATCACCCTCGCAGCGCACCGACACCCCGCGGGCGCCCTTGACCGCCGCCCCCTTCGCCGCCCGAGCCTCCTCCTCGTCGTACTCGGCCCACAACGCCCACAGTTCCAACTTCAACGACCGCGGACCCCACACTTCCGCCGCCGCGACCGCCTCGAACTCGAGAGCTTTGATCGTCGCATCGCACGCCTTGCCCAGTACCTGCGCGATCACCTGCGTCCGCGCCCAATCCAAATTTCCGTACACGAACCGCACCGCCGTCAACGGCAACCGGTCCAACACCGATCCCGTCTCCACGAACGGCCGCGCCACCATCTGCGAGACATTGAGCCCCGCCGCGATCTCACACACCACCGACCGCATCACCGTCGCCGGATCCCCGCCCTCGTCCTCGGCGGCAGCAAGACGGATCTCGGTGACCTCACACACCGACTCCACCACCCTCGCCCGCGCAATGTTCTCCGCCACCCGGCACCGAGCGGTAAACCCGATCAACCCCGCCGCAACCGCGTCATCGACGGCCCGAGCGCAGGCGGCATCAACTCCCGCCGAACCATTCACGGCGTCCCCCGCCGAAACCCCCGTATCGAACATACGTTCGAGGATACTCGGCGGCACCGACAAGAACGCGCGCTGAATCCGGACTCGGGGACGTGCGCGGTTGCAGGGCCAACACCGAATGGCGCAGTTCTTGCTTGCAACAGGAGAAGCCGCGCTTAGATGTGCTTGGTAGCCATGCGCTCCATGAGTAGCTGGTCGAGGCGATCCCACGCGGGGCTGTCGATGCCGAGGTGCCCAGCGAGGATGTCGAGAGTCTCGGGAGGTGCACCTCCGAAACCGGGGAGATCAGAGGGCATCGTCATACGCTGCGCGAGCCGGGCGGCAGCTTCGGCCACGGCGCTCAGCCGAGGATCGTCGGGGGACCATTCTATGGCGTCGTCGTAGCTGCGGAGCATTGCGATGTAGTCCACATCGTCGAGCATCGGGGTACGCAACGTCAGAATAGTGCAGGTCAGATCCGGTGCAAGGGCGTAGCCCAAAATCCAGCCGTCCCTGATCGAGTCCTCGTGGCGCGCAGTCAGCCCGAGCGACCGCAGGCGGTCCATGAATGCAATTCCCTCGGGCGGCAAACATAGCTGATCCGGCTGATCGAGGTGACGGAGTCGAGTTCGTTGTTCGACGAGTTGCTCGATACGAGAACGCAACTCGGCGTCGATTCTCTCTATTTGAACGGCGGCCTCGGCCGTATCGGCCTGCAGCATGTCGGGGATACGGGCCAAGGGGACGCCGGCCCGAGCGAGGGTGACGATACGTGTCAGATCGACGATCGCCTGGGCGCCGTAGCGTCGATATCCCGAAGCATCGCGCTGAGGTTCAGGCAGCAGACCCTTGGCGTGATAGACCCGAACTGTCTTGATCGACACGCCGATGTGCCTCGCAAGTTGCCCGATTGTCAGCATGGTTCGAGTATGAGCCTTGACCATGCCCCAGGGGCAGGGTCGCATGCTTACAGCATGACCGAACCCGCTTTCGACGAAGATGTCCTTCGTGCACTTGCCGACGAGGGCAATGAGACGGCCCTGGACCGGCTCGCAGATCTGGCCGATGCTCGTGGCGACACGAGTGCTCTTTCCGACCTCCTCGACGAGGGCAGTGAGCGCGCCGGAAGATTGCTCACCCGCCGAGCCGTCGAACGTAGCGACCTGCTCGAACTTCAGCGGCTTTCGGACGCCGGAAGCGCTGACGCCGAATCCGAGTTGGAACGACTTCTCGGTAACTCGCCCGCGTCATGACCCCGGGGCCGCCACCCTCAACCCCGGAACGCCGCGCGGACCCTCAGTCCGCTCCCGAGGTGATCTGCCTGTTCGGTGACGAGCCTGCGCAACGCCGCCGGCGCCCATTCATGGTCGGCCAGCCACTTCTCGGCCGCTTCGGTCGAATCCTGTTGCGGGAACAGCCCGATGACCAGGCGTCGGGCGATCTCGATGCTGCGACTCGACCACAACCCCAGGATCTTCTCGAAGTACGAATCGTCGTACTCGGCCAGCAGGTCACGTCGCCCACCTGCCCGAAATCCGGAGACGGTGGCGTCGACCGCGTCGTTGGATAGATCGTCGGAGTCCATCACGTCGGCCCACGCGCGAGCTTTCGCATCAGCAGTCGGTTGCGCGGCGATCGCGGCGCGGTGCGAGTTACGTCCCGATGATGTTCTGTCGGTGATCAATTCGCCGTCGATCTGCTCGGTCGTCACGTCACCCGTTGCGCTGAGTGATCGGAGAAGCATCCAGCGCTGCTCAGGGGCGAGGTCCACTCCCTCGATCGGCAGCGCGCCGTCGAGCAGCCGAAGTATCTGCCCGGATCGTGCATCGGACCTCTGCGCTGCCGCGGCAACCGCACGCAGCCAGACAATTTGCGCGTCGCTTCCTGGATCGGCGGTCTCGAGGTGGCTCCAGCAGGTGGCGAGCCAGTGACCGGCGGCAGCCTCGGCATGGCCTACGTAGTTGTCGATCGCATACTGAGTGTTTGCGACGATGGAACTCAACACGGCGATCGTCGATTCCGATACTGCGAACTTCTCCGCAATGTCGAGGTAGATACTCGGCGCGAGATCCGCGTCGCGTGCGCAATTCCAGAGCGCCGACCAGATCAGACCGCGCGCAAGGGGATCGGCGACACGGTCGAGTGAGGATCTGATCGTGTCGAGTGAGGCCGAATTGAATCGGATCTTGGCGTAGGTGAGATCGTCGTCGTTGAGCAGAACGAGTGCAGCGGTGGGTAGTTCGATCGGTGTGCTTGTCTGCGAGATGTCGATCTCTCGACGTTCGGTCCGCACGATGGTGCCGTCGGAATCTTCGTTGTACAGACCGATTGCCAGGCGATGCGGGCGGGGATCGGTTTGCTCGATGGCAGTGCCGGTGAACGACAACGTCGATACTCCCGACGTCAGCAGCCATGCGGCCGCCCATTCGTCCAGGTTTCGTCCAGATGCCGCTGATGCGTGGGTGAGGAGATTTGCCAGTGTGGTGTTTCCGTAGGCGAATTCGGTGAAGTACGTCCGCGAAGCCTCGAAGAAGGCGTCTTCTCCCACGTATGCGGCCAGTTGTTTGAGAACGCTTGCACCCTTCGCATACGTGATGCCGTCGAAATTGAGCTTCGCGGCCTCCAGATCGGGAATGTCCGCGACGATCGGATGTGTGGTCGGAAGCTGATCCTGCAGATACGCCCAAGCTTTTCGGCGATTGGCGAAACTGACCCATGCGTCCGTGAACCGGGTGGCATGCGCCGATGTGAAGGCTCCCATGAAGTCGGCGAACGACTCCTTGAGCCACAGATCGTCCCACCACTCCATGGTGACCAGGTCGCCGAACCACATGTGCGCCATCTCGTGCAGGATCGTGTTGGCGCGCTGCTCGTACTGCGCTTGCGTTGCGGCCGAACGAAATACGTAGGATTCTGTGAACGTCACCAGTCCTGGATTCTCCATTGCGCCGAGGTTGTACTCGGGCACGAAGATCTGGTCGTATTTGCCGAAGGGGTACGGAAAGTCGAACGTGTCGTGATAGAAGTCGAGGCCTTGCTTGGTGATCTCGAAGATGTCCTCGGGATCGAAATGCTCCGCGAGTGAGGCGCGGCACAGAGCAGCCAGCGGGACAGTCAGATCTCCTCGGCTCCAGGAAGATTCGGCCCGGTGATACGGACCTGCGGCAATGGCGGTGATGTATGTCGAGATGGGGAGCGTCGGTTCGAACGTCACGGTGTCGGCGGACCTGCTGCCAGTCCGGTTGGATAGAACCTGCCAAGTTTCGGGGGCCGATACCTCGAAGATGAAGGGCGCCTTGATGTCGGGCTGCTCGAAATTGGCGAACACCCGTCGAGCATCGGCAGGTTCGTACTGCGTGTAGAGGTAGACGGCATCGTCTACCGGGTCCTTGAAGCGGTGCAGCCCTTCTCCCGATCGGCTGTAGCGTCCGCGCGCATCGACGACGACGGTGTTGTGTGCGCCGAGTCCGACCAGTTGAATGCGTGAACCGTCGTGATCGACCGGAACCGGCGTGCCGTCCAGTGTCACCGACATGACCTCAGGCCCGATGAAGTCGAGCCACGTCGCGTGGGTGGTGGCGTCGAACGTGATCGTGGTTCGAGTGCCGAAGGTGTCCGCGGAGAGGTCAGCAGCCTCGCGGAGGTCGAGTTCCACGTGATAGCCGACGCCGGTGATATGGCGTGATCGGCGTCGGGTCTCGGTCCGGGAGAGATTCGCGGTGTTCACGCTTCCAGGGTATGCCGCTCAGCTGTCCGCAGATGTGTCAATCAAGGTTGACAAACCGATAATGTCAACCTAAATTGACGGACATGACCGAAGCAACCACACTCGCCGCCGCAGCAGGGAGCCCCGATCCCAAGGAGGGTTTGCGCGCTGTCCTGGCGCTTCGACGTTTGCTCGAACGGTTGGAGGCGATTCAGGTTGCCAACGCGCGCAGGCAAGGCTGGTCGTGGCAAGCGATCGCCGATTCGCTCGAGGTGAGCAAGCAAGCGGTGCACAAGAAACACAACAGATCAGGAAGGTGAGAGATGTTCGAGAAGTTCACCAGCGGCGCACGCGAGGCCGTCGTCGCGGCCCAGGCGGAAGCGCGTCAAGTGCACGCCACCCGCATCGGGACCGTGCATCTCTTCCTAGGGGTCATCGGTGCGGCGGATCCCGAGTTGGCTTCACTGCTGACGGACGAGGGGTATACAGCCGAGTCCGTTCGCAGGCTGCTGTCGGAGAGCAGTGCGCTCGGAGGCCGGGACGCGGAGGCTCTCGAATCGATCGGAATCGACCTCGAGTCCGTTCGTGCCAGCCTGGAATCGACCTTCGGCGAAGGCGCGTTGGATGAGCCTGCACCACCCAAGAACGGTTGGCTGCATCGAAAGGCCGGGCACATCGCGTTCGCGGCCGCGTCGAAGAAGGCGCTCGAACACGCGTTGCGCGAGGCCATCGCGCGCAAAGAATCCGAGATCCGTTGCGAACACTTGCTGCTCGGTCTGATCAGGGGCGCCGACGACGATTTCACCGCGATCGTGACCGAGCCCGATCGTTTGCGTAAGAGGCTAGGGAAAGACGCGTCCTAGTGGCCCAACAACTAGTCTCTCTGGCATGACATTTTTTGCACGGCTCGTCATCAATGCAGTTGCGATCTGGCTGGCAGCACAGTGGGTCGATGGAATCGATGTCACCAGCTCCGGCCGCGGAACCGGCTGGGACCTGATAGTTCTCGCGGGAATCGCCGCGGTGTTCACCATCGTGAACGCGTTCATCAAACCGTTCGTGAAACTACTGTCGTTGCCTCTGCTGATCCTTACACTCGGACTGTTCACCCTCGTCATCAACGCACTGATGCTGATGTTGACCGCATGGATTTCCACGGCTACTCAGTACGGATTGCTGATCGACGGTTTCGCTGCAGCATTCTGGGGCGCGTTGATCATCTCGATCGTCAACTTTCTCCTTGGCGCTTTCGTACCCGAGAAGCGTTAAGCGAGAGCAAGCGCGATGCCGGTAGCCACGCCCCAGACCAGCATCGCCAAACCCGAGTCACGCAGAGCCGGTATGAGCGCGAGCCCTTGGGCTCCCGTGCGTACCGGCTTGTTCGCGCGGGCGGCGAGTGGAAGTGCAATCAGAGCAACGAGTGCCCACGGCGTCCTCGCGACGAGCGCGACGGTGACCGCGAACGGCACCACGACGAGCGCCAGATGCAACAGCCGGGTGCGAGTGTCGCCCAAACGCACGGCGAGAGTGTGCTTTCCGGAGTCCGGGTCGGTGTCTATATCTCGCAAATTGTTGGCAACCAGCACCGCACTGGAGAACGAACCGACGGCAATCGCCGATACCAGGCCGGCCCAGTCGACACGATCCGCCTGAACGAACTGAGTGCCCAGCACCGCCACTAGGCCGAAGAACACAAATACGGCGATCTCGCCGAGCCCGCTGTAGCCGTAGGGCTTCTTGCCGCCGGTATAAAACCACGCGCCGGCGATGCAGACGGCTCCAACAACGACTAGCCACCATGCAGTGGTCACAGCAAGTACGAGACCGGCGACGGCACCGACAACGAAGCACCCGATCGCAGCGGCTTTGACCGCCCGAGGAGTTGCGACGCGGGAGCCCACGAGCCTCATCGGACCGACCCGCTCGTCGTCCGTGCCGCGTATGCCGTCGGAATAATCGTTGGCGAAATTGACGCCGATGATCAACGCCAGCGATACGAGCAACGCCAGCAGAGCTTTCCACCAGACCGCGCCGCCGAGAGAAGCTGCAGCGCCGGTTCCCACCAGAACGGGCGCGATCGCATTCGGTAACGTGCGCGGGCGCGCGCCTTCGATCCATTGAGCTGCAGTGGCCATTTCCTGATCTTTGCGCATCGAGGACGGCTACGTCACGCCGAGGTCCTGTGTGTCCCGCCGAGGTCGTGCGGGTCAGGGAAAGGGCAGGCGTGGCAACTGTGGCAACTGGATCTGCGGAAGGACGATGCGGGGGAGTTGGAACGGGGCAGGTGCCGGCGCGGGCGGAGCCACGTTGCCGCCGGTGTTGTAACGCGGAATGTAGGCGTCGGGCGCCTGCGGATCCGGTGCAGGAACAACGGTCGTGAAAGCTATTGCGGTTGGATCGGCCGGTGGGGGCGTCGTCGGGCGCACCGCCGTGCTGCTGGGGGCGGTCATTATCGTTGTCTGCTCCACCTCGTCTCCGGATGCCGTGTCCGCAACGGTGCTCACCGGGATGCCGGCATCCGAGCGATCGGTACCCGCGTCCGGCAACAGCATCCACGTCAGAAATCCAAGAGCGAGGATGGACGGAAGCCCGAAGCGAAGAAGCGGAGTCAACAAGGTCTTTGCGTTTCGGCGCGCGGTCGACGGTGCCGGGGGCCGCATGCCGTCCACACGGGTCGCGTACAGCGCTGCACCCCTGGCCGAGATCAGTTCGGGGTCTGTGGGGACCACCACGGGGATCCGGAGATAGCGGCCCAGTACATCGCTCAGCAGTGGAATGCGGGCGCCGCCGCCGATGGCAACGACGACCTCCGGGGGAATCTCCGACATCTCGGCCAGATCGCGAAGTGCTATCGCCGAGCGCTCGGTGGGACGGATGATCTGAAGATCGAACATTCTGCGGTCCAGCAAACGGAATTGGCCGTCCGTTGTCTGGGTCGCCTCGTGCGTCGAGAGCGCTTCCTTTATCTCCCGACTGAAATCCAGAAGCTCGAGGGCCTCCTCGTCGGTGCGGGGAACTGCGAGGATGTCGAGTGTCATCAGGTTGTCACGTACCGAGCCGTCAATTCCGTTGCCGCTGAAATCGGAGGACCTGGTGGTGGCATAGACGGTGCCGCTGTCGATATCGGCGACAGTCATCTCGAGCCCGGTGGCGCCGAGGTCGTAGATCGCGACGGTGCGGTACCGAAAATCTGGATCCGAACGCAGCTGCTCGATGGTTCCGGTGATCTCGGAGATGACATGCACCTCGGACACGTATTCCTCGACCAGCGCAGACTTCAGTGCAGCAGCGTAGTCGGGGTCAGGAAATGCAACACCGAGCGAGTGTGGGGCGTCGGGGCGATCGACGATCGCACGGATAGCGTGAGCGACGTCCTCTGCATCGGGGACTTGGCCTGCCGAAGGAAACCACTCGGCCGTGAACGACCGCCCGTCGAGGGTCCGGACAGCGCGGATACCGCTCGTGCCCATAGACATGCCGACTGACGAAACCATCGCTGCTCATGGCCTCCCATCCCCTACGAAGATGCGCTGCTGAACCGGCAACTGCATCACCCCTTGGCGGACACTCTACCGTCTTGTGGTCTGTTTTCCGACCCGTAACCGACCGATCGGCGAATCTCGTGCCGAATGGGCAGGTCACCTACGATGATCAGCAGTGCAGCCGGACATCCGTGAACCAGAAGCGTCAGTCCCCGTCCTTCCTGTGGAAGTCGGCGTGCTCGGTGCTGTCGCGACCCGGATCGATGGTGTGATGACACCGCTACCAGGCAACCGATCTCGCGCATTGCTCGTCGCCCTCGGTGCGTCGCCGGGGCGCATCAGATCGGCGGCAGCCCTGATCGACGACGTCTGGCCGGACGAGGCACCTCGGTCGCCCAAGAACGCGCTTCAGACGCAGATCTCCAGGCTCAGGTCGGCGCTTGCACCTGGTCTGCTCGAGAGTGGGCCTGCGGGTTATCGCTTGGTTCTGACAGTCGACCAGTTCGATCTCACGTGTGCTCAATCGCGAGCGTCCGACGCACGGGCGAACGTCGCGGAAGGCCGATTCGACGAGGCATTGATTTCCGTGGCGTCCGCCAGATCGCTGTGGCGCGGTGAGCCGGCCGCGGATTTGCCTGCATCGGGACTCGCGGAGGAGTTGGGCAGGCGGGCAAAAGTAGTCGCACGCGCACTCGACGAAATCGAGATCGGTGCACTTCTGGCTCTGGGCGATCACGACCGCGCCCTGCCGCTGATTCGGGCCGCAGTGCACCACGATCCGCTCGATGAACAGGCAGCGGAACACTTGATGCGATGCTTGAACGCGCTCGGTCGCACCAACGATGCACTCGCCGCGTTCGCCCGCATTCGCGGATCCCTCGCCGACGCGCTCGGTACCGATCCGTCGGCCATGCTCGTCGAACTCAACGCAGAACTGCTCGAGGCGCCGCCCGCGAAAGTAGCGGTCGCCATCGGACTGCGGGCGGCCCCCAACGAACTCATTGGGCGCGAGGCGGACATCGCTGCGCTGGAAGCACTGATGGCGCGATCGCGTTCGACGACGATCCTGGGCCCGGGTGGCAGCGGAAAGACAAGAATCGCACACGAACTCGGCGCGCGAGCGCGTGAAAATACTCCCGTAGCCGTGGTCGAGTTGGCGTCACTTCGTCGGGGCCAGGATGTGGCCGCTGCGATCACGAGCACGCTCGGTCTCAGCGAAACGGAACTGAAGATCGGACGCCTCGGTATCGGGCGGGTCCACACCGCTCAGGAACGGCTGCGTGAGGCTTTGTCGGCGCGCCCGAGTCTTCTCATCCTCGACAACTGCGAACACGTCGTTGACGACGTTGCGCTCATCGTGGATGAATTGATTTCGGCGAGTGAGCACGTGACGATTCTTGCGACGTCGCGATCCCCTCTGGCGATCACCGCCGAAGTCACGTACCCGCTGCCACCCCTGTACATGGAAGGACCAGGGTCGCCTGCAGCGGAACTGTTCGTCGCGCGCGCGCGTGCAGTCCGCCCCGGCGTCATGTTCGATCCGGCCGAGGTGGATCGATTGTGCCGCACGCTCGACGGCCTCCCTCTCGCCATCGAACTTGCAGCCGCACGCGTGAGGACCCTGGCGGTGGCAGACATCAACTCTCGGCTCGAGCATCGTTTCGCGCTCCTGCGCAGTTCGGATCGGACCAGGCCTGAACGGCATCGAACCTTGCACGCCGTCATCGACTGGAGTTGGAACCTCCTCGAGCAGGATCAGCAGCTGGCACTCACTCGATTGTGCAGATTCCCAGCAGGATTCACTGCCCACGCCGCGGAACATGTAGCAGGCTTCGGCGGTGTCGACGACGTCCTCGACGCGATCGGCGGGCTCGTCGGTCAGTCCCTGCTCACTGTGGTCGACGAGGGTGATCACATTCGTTACCACATGCTAGAGACCGTTCGGGAGTTCGGCGAGGAACAGCTCGACGACGCCGACGATGCTGTCGTCACCGAGAGAATGTTGCAGTGGGGTTCGAGCCTGGCGCGGACCGTGACTGACGGCTATCGGCAATCTCGACAGATCGAGGTGATTCGCATCCTCGAAGAGGACCACGACAACCTGCTCGACGTGCTAAGGCATGCTCTTCACGCCCGCCGGTGGCCAGTGGCGTACGCGATATTTGCTGCGCTGTCCTACTTCTGGTCGATGCGTGGGGCGCACACCGAGGTTCTGAACTGGGCGCCTCGGTTCCTCCGTGCGCCGATAGAGGGCGCCGAAGCGGCCGAGATAATCGACGACGATGTCGTACTGACCAACCTCGTGATCCTCGCGCATGCGGCGCACGACGAGAACATTCGTGAAGCCGCGCGAATTCGCGTCCGCATTCGCCGTTGTCTGTCGGCGCGTCGACGCATCGAACCGGGCTTGCGTTTTGTCGCGGAAATTCTTGTGGGACGATCCGACGGTCGCGGATTGGCCAGGAAACTCGCACGAGGAATTCGTGACCGGGAGGCTTCGGTCCGCAACTTGGCTCTGATGTTTCGCGCCACCCTGCACGAGAACCTAGGGTGTCTGCACGAAGGGGCCCGCGACGCCGAGGCCGCGAAGTGTTTGGCTGAGCGACGTGGTGACCTGTGGATCGTCGCATCCTCGTCGCAAGCATTGGGCAGTATCCACGGCCAGTCGGGGCGCCACGAGGATGCGATCGCGAACTACACGATGGCGGCAGACCTGCTGTGGGATCTGCACGCGTACGACGAGAGTATCCAGATGCGCGGATACGCCAGTGGCGCACTGATCGCGGCAGGCCGAATCGACGAAGGCCGTGCGATGGCGGAGACGATGGAAATGTCTGCGGGCGGGCAATCGCCGATACCAGCGTCGTCCATCCCTATCGACGCGGACACCACGGACCAGCGGCTCGCATCTGTCACGGCCACCCTTGCCGAAGCTGATATCGCGGAGGGAAAGATCAAAGAAGGTTTGGCCCAGCATCGCCGAGCAGTCGACATCGCAGGATTCGCCGGCGACTCGCGTGGCGATCCATCGCTGACCATGCTCGCCAGTGCGTCGGTCTCAGCTCATGCGCTGCACGGTGGAACCGGCACAATTGTGGACGCGGCTGCTGTTCTCGAGTTCGTCGCGTCGACGCGTATGGGTCCGGGTGGATTTCGCGATCTACCCCAGCTCGGCGCGGTCGCCTGCGCAATCGGATCGTTCGACATCCAGTCCCGTCGTGACCCGGATCGCGGGATTCGACTCCTGGCGATATCCGTCAAAGCCAAGGCGCGCCAAGACTATCCGTCGATGCGTCCGGAGCGCCACCTGGATGCCGCACGGGCCGTCCTGGGGGACCGGGCGGTCGACGTTGCCATCAAGTCGGTAGCACACACTACAAGGGCCGGAGCGCTCGCCGAGATACTCGAGTTGCTCCGGCCCTGACCGATCAAGCTTTGCGCATGTAGGCCTTGACGGTGATTGGTGCGATGACAGCGACGATGATCGCCGCTCCGAGTAACGACCACAGCACGTCGACTCCGAAGCGTCCGTTGTTGGCGAGGTCGCGGACTGCGGTCACCAGGTGCGAGACGGGGTTGATGTTCACGAACGCCTGCAGCCAGCCTGGCATCGTGTCAACGGACACGAACGCATTCGACAGGAACGTCAATGGGAAAAGGACGAGCATCGAGATTCCCTGCACCGATGAAGCCTTGTTCATCAGAACGCCCATCAGAGCGAAGATCCAACTGATGGACCAGGCGCAGAAGATGACGAGTGCACCGGCGGCCAAGAAGCCGAGGACGCCCCCATCGGGGCGATATCCCATCGCGAATCCAGTGGCGAAGGTGATGAGAGTTGCAATGAAATACCGAACTACGTCGGCGGTCAGAGCACCGGCGAGTGGTGAAATACGAGCAATGGGAAGGGATCTGAAGCGGTCGAAGACGCCCTTGTCCATGTCCTCACGAAGCTGGGTTCCGGTGACGATTGACGTGGTGATCACCGTCTGCGCAAGAATTCCGGGGATGATGGTCGGAAGGTAGCTAGTCACGTCACCGCTGACGGCTCCGCCGAAGATGTAGCTGAACATCAACGTGAAAATGATCGGCTGGAACACGACGTCGAACAGCTGTTCCGGGTTGTGCTTGAACTTCAGGAGGCCGCGGTACGCCATCGTCATCGATTGAGTGACGGTCTGCTGGACTGAGATGTGCCGCTTGGGGGTGGGGGTTGTCCGATCGGTCGTCGGCATCGTGAGAGTGGTTGTCATGCTGCCTCGATCGAGTCGTGTCCGGTGATGGTCATGAAGACCTCGTCCAGACTTGGCTTGGAAACGGAGATTTCTTCGACGGCGATTCCGTTGTCACGTAGGTGGATCAGGATCTCCGGCGTCGCCGATGGGTCGGACATCGGGGCGCTCAGTCTTCCGGACTCGCCAGACGCGACGACCTCGACGCCGAGGTGGGCTGCAACGATCGACCTTGCCGAATCGAACTGGCTCGGATCCTTCAGCGTCAGTTGAAGCGATGATGTTCCAACCGAGGACTTCAGTTCGTCGGCAGTGCCGTCGGCTATCACTTTGCCGTGGTCGATGACGGCGATCCGATCGCACAGTTGGTCGGCCTCGTCGAGGTACTGCGTGGTGAGCAGCACCGTCGAACCTTGCGCGACGAGTCGGCGGATCGTGTCCCACATCTGCATGCGCGTCCGCGGATCGAGGCCAGTGGTCGGCTCGTCCAGGAACAGCAGCGGAGGCGACGAGATGAGGCTCGCGGCGAGATCGAGACGACGACGCATGCCTCCGGAGAAGTTCTTGAGCGGTTTCGTCGCCGCCTCGGCGAGACCGAACTCTTCGAGCAGCTCGGCCGATTTGCGACGACTGTCCTTCCGGCTCAGACCGAGGAGCCGCGAGAAGACGATCAGGTTTTCGGTTGCCGAGAGGTCTTCGTCGACCGACGCGTATTGCCCCGTCACTCCGACGAGAGAGCGCACTGCAGTGGATTCAGTCGCGACATCGTGCCCGAAGACGCGAGCGGAGCCGCCGTCGGGACGTAGGAGGGTGGCGAGCATGCGGACTGTGGTTGTCTTACCTGCTCCGTTGGGGCCGAGGACGCCGTAAACGGCGCCGGCGGGCACCGTCAGGGATATGCCGTCGACGGCGCGGTGGGTGCCGAACAGTTTGACGAGGTTTTCTGCCTCGATTGCTGGGGTCATGGCGATAACACTGAACCCGGCCGCTTGCATCGCGCTTGCACGAGCCTTGCGCCACGCCCGTGCGCGGAAAGTTACGTTTCACGGTCACTCAGCACTCACAGCTCCTGACCTGCACGTGAGTACTGGAGTGCTCACGGACGGCGAAGCCACACTAGAGCGGCAGTCTTGTCTCCGTAAGCCCTGGACCAGCGCCGACACGACGGAACCACTCCTGCCCGAACGCCTCCTGCAGTATCTCGGGGGGCATCTGAAGGAACGGTCCGAAATCGCCGACCTGAGTCTCGTGCGCCTGCATCGCCTCACGCTTGGCAGCCATCACCGAGCTGACATCGACGACCGTCGTGATCTCGGATTCGGGGAGCCCGAACGTATCGATATCCGGGGGTGTCGCGCCGTCTTCCGACCAGTTCGGGTTCGCTGCGAGCAGGCGCTTCATGTGATCGCGATTGGTTGTGGTTTCGTACACGTTCTTGGTCCCGGCCAATTCACCGGCGCGAAGCCCGACGAAGTGGACCTTGATGTGGTCGGGATGGCCGTAGCCACCGTTGGGGTCGTAGATCGTGAGCACGTCGGCATTCTCCTCCTCGAGAACTGCAGCAAGCTTGGCTGCGGCCTCCTCGACGTCGGCATTGCAGAACGCATGTTCGACGTCGTTGTCCGTTGTTCCCGCCATCCCGGAGTCCGCGTAGTGCAGCATGACGATACGACTCGCGCCGAGGACGCCCGCTGACTTCTCCAGCTCTCCTCGGCGGCGCTCCGCAAGCGTTTGACCGTGGGTCAGAATGCCCTCGGGAAATTCACCGAGTGCGCCGTCCGTTGCGGTCACCAGCACTACGCGGTGGCCGGCGTCCGCAGCGAGGCGCATGACTCCGCCGGTGGTGAAGACCTCGTCGTCGGGATGGGCGTGAAAGCAGACCAGTGTGCTCATCGGGAAATGCTTGCACGGATGTGCTCCGGCGTCTCAATCGGCTGCAGGCAATGTGCCGCCGACCGGAAATACCGTCCACGGCTGGGCGACGGTTGGGCGGACGGAGCACCCTTCTTGCCGACCTGCACGTCGTTCTCCGACCTGAAAGCCGTGCACGGTTCACACCGAAGGTGCTAGATCCGCGAGCAACCCCCGCAGTGCCGCCCGATCGAGCTTGCCCGGACCCCGAACGGGCAGAGCATCCACCAGATACAGCTCACGCGGCGCAGCAGTGGGATCCAAAGTGGCCGAGACGTGCGTGCGCAACTCGGCCAGCGTGACCGCGGACGAAGCAACCACAGCGACCACGACCCGGTGCCCGAGGCGTTCGTCCGGAAGGCCGACCACTGCACACTCGCGTACCGCCGGATGCGTCGCGAGCGCCGCTTCCACGACCTGAGGCACGACGGTCAACCCACCGGTGGTGATGGCCTCGTCGAGCCTGCCGTGGACCGCGAGAACCCCGCCCGAGAGCACTCCTGCATCGTCGGTACGGAACCACCCTGGTACGGCGAAGGCGGGGTGCTCCGGCATGCCCCGGTAGCCGAGCGCAACCGTTTCCCCGCCCAGAACGACCCGGCCGGAATCCACACGGACCTGAGCTCCATCCAACGGAACCCCGTCGTAGATGCAGCCACCTGCTGTTTCGCTCATGCCGTAGGTGCTCACGAGGGTGATGCCTGCCGCAGCAGCCTTCTCACACAACGGACCGGGAGCAGCGGCTCCGCCTAGCAGTACCGCGTCGAACGAGGCGAGAGCGTCGGTTGCTTCCGGATCGTCGAGAGCCTTGATCAGTTGGGTTGGGACGAGCGAGGTGTAGCGCCTTCCTGTCATCGATGCCGCGGCGGCAGGAAGCTGAGCTGGGTCGAACCCCGCCGACACGTCGAGGATCACCGGCTCGGTGCCTGCGAGCACGCTTCGCAGAAGTACCTGCATCCCGGCGATGTGGTGGGCAGGCAGTGCGAGCAACCACGAGCCGGGGCCACCGAGACGATCATGCGTCGCGTTGCCGCTCGCCCGGAGCGCCGACGCGGACAGCATGGCGCCCTTCGGCGTGCCGGTTGTGCCCGACGTCGCGACGACGAGTGCAACTTCGTCGGAGATCGGGGTACCGGGGGAGAGGGCGCTGCGGAGGCGGGCAGTCTCACGCTCGTCGCCCAGCGGGACCGGCAGCACCGCATCGGAGCGGCCTTCCAATACAGAAACGAGCCGCGGCAAAATTTCTGCCACGGCCCGTCCCGACGGAATCTGTAGTTCTTCGAGCATCACCGTAAAAACCCTAGTCGCAGGGCTCGATCGTGAACGGATCGGCAAGGGGCCACCCGCCCGAAGCCACTCTGGAACGAACGCGTGCGATGTCCTCCTCGCGAGGCATCTCGTTGGTGACCTTGGTGATGGTCACCGCAATTTTTGCTTTGTCCACCGGTAGCTGCCCTCCCGCGATGAGCGCATCCATCACAGCTTGGACTTCGTCGTCGGACAATCGTCTGGTCAGTAGTGCCAGCAACGGAATGTAATCCGCATCGGGCACGCCCTCGGGATATCCGACGCGCAACCAGTGGAGTATCGAGTTGAGGAAAGAAGGTAAAGCCATCTACGTGAGAGACGAGGGATCTGCGAGAGGCCAACCGCCGGCAGCGAGGCGCGCCGAGACGCGAGCGATGTCCTCGGTGGTGGGGTCGTGGTCGACGGTTTGACGGATGAATTCGGTGATCTCGTCGGTGGTGATGGCGCCATCACCCAGCGCGCCGCCGACCGGCGATACGAGGGAGAGGACGACTTCTTGGACCTGGGAGTCGGTCAATTCTGCGCGACGCAGCAGTGCGACTAGCGGGAAACGATCCTTGGGTGGAACCCCCTCGGGATAGCCGGCGCGCAGCCACTCCAGGACGGATGCGGGGAAGGAGGTCTCGGTCATGAGTGATCCTTTTGTGGGTCAGAAGACGGAGATGGGTCAGAAGACAGAGATGCCGAAGGTGCTGTCGAGGAAGCTCTTCATGATGAAGAGGATCCCGGCGACGATCGCGACGACGACGACGGCGAAGCAGAGGACTGCGGCTGCGGTGGCGACCGCGGGCCGACCTGTGGCGACCTTGGTGGTTCCGGTTGCCTCGTCCGGTGCTTCGCCGACCGAGAGTGCCTTCAGTCCGAAAGCGAAGATTGCGGGCAAGCCTGCACCGAGGAGTAGTCCGACGAGTACGACCTGCCAGAGCGAGTTCAGCGTGTGCTCGAGAGTTTCCATTGGGCTCAGACCTTCGCAGGGGTTTCGGGAGTGGTCGCGGCGTCGGTCGGAACCAGTCCGCCGTCCCACTCGGCGTTGACGTTGTTCGGGTCGATGGGTTCGCGACGCGACCGCAGATACATGACGGCGGCCAGCGCGACGAGGATGGCGAACACCACCAGGATTCCGGGCAGTCCACCGACGATGTCGGCGAGATACCAGCATGCCGCGCCGACGACGCCGGCGAGCGGCAAGGTGATGACCCAGGCGACGGCCATGCGACCGGCGACGCCCCACCGCACTGCTGCGCCTGGCTTACCGATGCCGGAACCGAGGATGGAGCCCGTAGCGACCTGCGTGGTCGACAGCGGGAGACCGAGGTGGCTGGAGGTGAGGATGATTGCTGCCGAGGATGACTCTGCGGCCATTCCCTGAGGCGATGCGATTTCGACAAGGCCCTTGCCGAGTGTGCGGATGACGCGCCAGCCGCCGAGGTAGGTGCCGAGTGCGATGGCGAGCGCGCAGGTGACCTTCACCCACAACGGCATCTCGGCGTCAGGAGTAACGGTGCCGTACGCGACGAGGGCAAGGAAGATTACTCCCATTGTCTTCTGCGCGTCGTTGGTGCCGTGGGCGAGTGATACGAGCGATGCCGAACCGATCTGGCCCCAGCGGAATCCGCGTTCCTTCGACTTCTCGGGAACGGCGTTGGTGATGCGGTAGATGAGCCAGGTTCCGACGGTGGCGACGAGACCTGCGACGACGGGAGCGAGGACTGCAGGGAGCACGATCTTGCTCCAAACACCGTCCCAGATGACGCCCGACGTGCCGAGGCCGGCGATGGTGGCGCCGATCAGTCCACCGAAGAGAGCGTGCGAGCTGCTCGACGGAATTCCGAGGAGCCACGTTGCGAGGTTCCAGAGGATGCCGCCGACGAGCCCGGCGAAGATGATGGTCAGCAGAGATTGCCCGCCGGTGTCTCCGAGGTTGACGATGCCTTTTGCGACAGTGGCAGCCACCTCCACCGATAGAAATGCGCCGACGAGGTTGAGTACGGCAGACAGCGTGACTGCAACTTTGGGCTTGAGTGCCCCCGTTGCGATCGACGTCGCCATCGCGTTGGCGGTGTCGTGGAAACCATTGGTGAAGTCGAAGGCCAGGGCCGTTACGACGACTACCACGAGGACTAGGAATTCTGCGCTCACAAGAAAAGTGTGAGGCCTGATGGCTCCTGAACGATAATTTTGCTCGAAGTGTTCTTCTCGGGTCCCTGCGCGATGTCTTTCGTTAACCTCACGTTCACCTTTCTGTCGCAAATGTCCGATTGGCGAATGGCGTGAGTCACGTGCGTCGACAACCCTTACATGCGCTCGCTGTGCAACAGTGGAAGTCGTGGAATTCGATGACGGTATCGGCGGTGATCGCAGCGGTCTTGACGACGCGGTCGCTGCGGCCCTCTCGTATCTCGACTCGGTCGACCCGGCCACCGCTGCCGACGCCCAGATCGGGTGGGACGGCCTTCGAGCGGCCTCACCGACTGCCGGACCGACTCAGAACTCGGTGCAGACCTTTCTATGGGTCCACCTCAGAGTCGTCGCCGAGGATGCCGGGCGAGCCCAGGACATCGCGAACGCTCTGGCCGACCTACTGGAGCGACTCGGTCATGCTCGTTACGCCGGCATCGCACGGAGCACGCGTACCCACGAGCTTCTCGCAGCGGCGCCCGACGCACTGTGGCAGCAACGTTACGACGAGGCGCTCGCCGATTCCGGGATCGGGCCGACGGACACCGACCTGATCACCTGGCAGGACGTGCCCGAGGGTGCCGAGCGTGCAATCGCCGACCTCATCGGTGAAACTCTGGAAGTTGCCACCGTCGCAGGTGAATTCGCGCCGACGAGACTCAACGCGCCACCCCTCGGGACGAAGACGCTCTCGACGAGGCGACGAGGCGTCGTCGACGCGGTTCTGCGTACCGAACGAGCGGGCGGGGTTCTGCTCGAACAGCTCGTGGATCACCGAATCGGTTTGTGGACGCAGTACAGTCCGCCGCGGGTCGAGCTGTACCGAGGCCTGTCGGACGAGCTGCATGCCGCGTCGGAACCTGCCTACGGTTGTGTGCGCAGACTGGAGGGTCTGCTTGCGCTCGTCGGCGACGGCATCACTTTGACCGAGCGTGGATACCTTCCCGACGCCCTCGTCGAGAGGGCCGTAGCCACGCTGTGGACGCCGCGCGAATGGCCGTTCCCGTCCGGCGCCGAACCAGACACCGTCCCGGTGCTGACCGTGCGGCGACTACTACTCCGACTGGGGTTGGTCCGTAAGTATCACGGCCGGCTGCTGCCGACTGCCCGGTCCCGTGGCGTCAGCGCCGACCGATTGTGGAACATTCTCGTCGCGCGGCTGGTCGGTACCGACTATCACCCGGAAACCATTGCTGCCGACGTCGTTCTCGCCGAGGTCATCCGCGGAAAACGACCGCACGACACCACCGAATTGTGCTCGGCACTGCTCGTGGCCGAAGGGTGGACGCATCTCGAAGCGCCGCCCCGCGATCACCAGGTCGAGCCTCTCGCTGAGTCGGTCCTCTCCGAACTCACCGCTCTCGGCGCGTTCTCCTACTCGGACGGCAGACGCGGCCTCACCTCGGACACACCGTCCCCGGACGGCATCCGGTTGGCGGCCGCCGTGCTGCGCCACCGACTGCTTCACACCCGGCTTCCGGCTCTGTGAGTGGCGCCGACACCGCCATCGAGCTGAGATGCAGTCTTCAAGAGTTGCTCGGATCCAACCGAGGCTGTCAGTCCCCGCGCACGTCCCGCCGGAGCGGATGCTCGGCCGGAATCTCCACCAGCACGATCGGTACACCATCGGGGTCCTGAATCCACAGTTCGATCAGGCCCCAGGCTTCCTGCTTGGCCTCCCGGTCGATCGGCACTCCGCGCCCGCGTAGTTCTGCCTCGGCCGACTCGATGTCTCTGACCTGCAACCAGATTGCACCGTCGAAAGTGCGGGACGCTCCCGATCCGCCGTGCGCTGCGACCTCGACGAGAGCCTGCCCGGCGAAAAACACCGTGCCTGCCCCATATTCCCGATGAATTGCGAGACCGAGTTCGTCTCGGTAGAACGCGAGAGTTCGGTCGTAGTCGACTGGACGCAGAATCGTCCGCCCGCTCAGAATCTCCACAGCACACTGATATCACAGGAACCGGACGTCAGGGGGTTGCTTCGTGCCCCGGCTTGCCGTGGGTTCGCCTGCTCTCCTTCATCTCGGCCTCGAAGAGATGACGTCGGCCGCCCTGAAGTTCCTCACGAACACACTTCTCCTGGTGTCGGAACTCCGACCAGTACAGATCGTCGAACTCCTCGACGATCTGGAAGGACCATCGTCCGTCGATCGCATTGCGTCCGATCATCTCGTGTGCCAGACGGTCGCCTTGCTCGCCGCACCCTGCATCCCTGAGGGCATCGACGGCGTCGCCGAGTTGTAGGTCGGCATGGCCCATCAACTGATGGAACGAGTACAGATGTCCACGAGCGCGTTCGATGGTCTCCAATGCCTCGGACACCTTGCCGACGGCGGCAACCGTCGCGCTGTCGAGACCGTCCGGGCGTCGATGCTCCGGCGATGGCATCTCTCTGTCGCTGCTCATACCGGGTTGTATTGCCGGAAACCGCGGAATCAAATCAGCTTGGTGACCACTCTGTTGCCGCCGGCCGACTTCGCCTTGTACATCATCGAATCTGCAATACGGGACGCGGTTTGCATGGTGTCTGCGCTGCTGTACCACAGGTTGGACTCGGCGTAGAGGATGGCTGCTCCCACACTCACCGTCACCGGGACGGTGTCGTTGTCGCCGTGCAGCGCCCGCCGAATTCCGTGGATGAGGGCGTCGATGTGAAGCCGCGACGTCACTATCGCAGCCAGGTACTCCTCACCGCCGGTCCGTCCCAGTACGCCGTACTGCGAGATATGGGCGACGAGGCGGTCCGCGACGCGGCAGATGACGGCGTCACCCTCGTCGTGGCCGTAAACGTCGTTGACGGACTTGAAATTATCGATGTCGACTACAACCACGGTGGCGCACTGCCCGTCGAGCCGGCCCCTCGCCCACAAGTCGTCGAGCGCGGCGTCGAGTCCTCGCCGGTTGAGTAGACCGGTCAGCGGGTCGAGTACCGAGCTGCGTGCGTCGTCGGACAGCGTCGTCAAGAAGATGTGCGAGGTGACCGGGATACTGACGATTCCAAGCAGAACCACGTTCGTTTGCACGATCAGCGTGATTGTGTCGACGTCACCGCGAAAGTACAGCAGTGCGCCGAACGTCAGCGTCACCGTCGATGCGAACGCCAGATGCATCATCACCCAGCGCGGGCTTACGAAGAACGTGACGAACGCACCGACTACGGCAAACAGAACGCACCCGAGCAGTGAATTGCGAAGGTCGAGCATCGACAGTGCCGCTGTCACTCCCACGTCGGAATACACTGCGAACGATACGACCCCGAGACGACCGGGGAACGGTCGTAGAGCCCACAGTGCCGCGATGATCAGGTTGGTCGTGCACAGCGTCAGCGTCAACCACGTGGCGCCGGGGCCGGTAGGACCACCGACGGCAAAGATGGACATGAACGACATGATGGCGATGTTGATCGTCGACATTGCCACGATGAGCCGGATGACTTTTCCCGACGGGTGAGTGTTCTGGAACTCCGTCATCCACTCGTAGTCGTGCGGCTGCACGAGCCAGCCGGCGGCGGCGGACCACGCGCTGTCGGGCGCGTGCCGCCGACGCCTCAGAGGATTTCGAGAGATCGACATGAATCCTAATCAGAAATATCGAGGAAACGGGGACCAGTCAGGTTCGCGCTTCTCGAGGAACGAGTCACGTCCCTCGACTGCTTCGTCGGTCATGTATGCCAGGCGCGTGGCCTCGCCGGCGAACAGCTGCTGACCGACCAAGCCGTCGTCTTGAAGGTTGAAGGCGTATTTCAACATCCGTTGCGCCTGCGGAGATTTAGCATTGATCTTCGCGGCCCACTCGATGGCCACGTTCTCCAACTCGTCGTGATCGACGACGCGGTTGACTGCGCCCATTCGATGCATCTCCTCGGCCGTGTACGTTTCGCCGAGGAAGAATATCTCGCGAGCGAACTTCTGTCCCACCATCTTCGCCAGATACGCACTGCCATAACCGCCGTCGAAGCTGCCGACATCGGCATCGGTCTGCTTGAACTTGGCGTGCTCACGGCTCGCGAGGGTCAGATCGCACACGACGTGCAGGCTGTGTCCGCCGCCCGCGGCCCAGCCGTTGACCAGGCAGATGACCACCTTGGGCATGAAGCGGATCAGTCGCTGTACCTCGAGGATGTGCAGGCGCCCGGCACGTGCCCTGTCGACAGTCTCGGCTGTCTCACCCTCGGCGTACTGGTAGCCGCTGCGGCCGCGAATACGCTGGTCGCCGCCCGAGCAGAACGCCCAGCCGCCGTCCTTCGAGCTGGGACCGTTACCGGTGAGCAGAACCGTGCCGACGTTCGAGCTCATCCGAGCGTGTTCGAGCGTCCGATACAACTCGTCGACCGTGTGCGGCCGAAATGCATTCCTGATGTCGGGACGATCGAACGCGATGCGGACCGTGTCGTCGGTGATGTGACGGTGGTACGTGATGTCGGTCAGGTCGTCGAAACCGGGAACGCTCTGCCAGAGGGAAGGAGTGAAGGTCACCGTTGCCACGATAGATTGCCCAGACATCGATGGTGCGAAGACCTTGGAGCACGTGAAACGGTTACGGTGCTGGGATGAGCGAAAACGCAGGCCAGGACGAGTACGAGCACCACGGCGGGTTCCCCAAGTACACCCCGGCCGACGTCGGGCCAGAGTATGGACGGCTCATCGAAGCGCTCCGAACCCTGCAGGATCTCGCGGTCAGCACCGCACCGACGCCCGAGGTGACCGCCGAACTGGCGGAACGAGTGGAAGCTCTGAATGCGGAATTGGCGCCGTTCACGGTGCCCGAGGGGGCGTCGCCGGCAGGGCGAGCCATAAAACTCCCCGGGCGCGGATCGCTGCTGATGCTGCCGTGGACCATCGAGAAGTTCGACGCCGAAGGCGTGCGCAGCCGCGGCGTGTTCCGTCGGTTCCATCTCGGAGGTAACGGTGCCGCGCACGGAGGCACTTTGCCGCTGCTGTTCGACGACATGTTCGGAATGATCCAGCACGCCTACGGCCGCCCGATCAGCCGCACGGCATACCTGCACATCAACTACCGAAAGGTCACCCCACTCGATACCGAGCTCGTGGTCGAGGGCAGCGTGGACCGTGTCGAGGGTCGAAAAACCTTCATCAGCGCGGTGCTGAAGGACACCGAGGGCAATGTGCTCGCCGACAGCGATGCGCTCATGCTCCAACTGCTCCCGGGCCAGCAGTGACGTCGGGGGAGATGCCGACCGTCGACGAGCTGTTGGGAAACTCGCACGTCCTCTCGCTCCCGATGCGTACCAAGTTTCGAGGCATCACCACCCGCGAGGTCGTGCTCTTCCGTGGACCAGCAGGCTGGGGAGAATTCTCGCCGTTCACCGAATACGACGACCAAGAGTCGGCGGCGTGGCTGCGTGCGGGCGTCGAAGCGGCTTGGGACGGGCCGCCCGCGCCGTACCGCGAACGAGTCCGCGTCAACGCAACGGTGCCTGCCGTCTCCGCCGACGAAGTGCCCGGGATCCTGGCCTTGTACCCAGGCGTCGATACCGCGAAGGTCAAAGTCGCCGAGAAGGGCCAGAGCAGCTTCGAGAAGAGCATGGCCGACGACGTGGCCCGCGTCCGTGCCGTCCGCGCACTCGTGCCGAGGGTGAGAGTCGATGCGAACGGCGGCTGGACCGTCGAACAAGCAGTTCGGGCGCTCACCATGTTGAGCGAGGACGGCCCGTTGGAGTACGCCGAACAACCGTGCGCGAGCGTGCCCGAACTCGTCGAGGTTCGGCGGAGACTGCCGGGGGTGCGCATCGCAGCCGACGAGAGCATCCGCCGCGCCGAGGATCCGCTGCGAGTGGTCCGAGCCGGGGGCGCCGACGTCGCCGTCGTCAAGGTTGCACCGCTCGGCGGTATGCGGGCGCTACTCGAGCTTGCCGGTGAACTCGGTGAGTACGGCGTCCCCGTCGTGGTGTCGAGCGCGTTGGATTCCGCGGTGGGAATGTCGGCGGGCCTCGCCGCCGCCGCCGCCATCCCGAAACTCGAATTCGCCTGCGGACTCGGTACGGGAACGCTGTTCGTCGACGACGTCTGCGAGCGTCCGGGACTTCTCGACGGCACTCTGGCGGCAGGGGCCGTCGAGCCCGATCCCGAGCGTCTGACGGCGCTCGCGGCCCCGCCGGACCGTGTCGAATGGTGGCACGATCGTGTGCGCCGGGTTCACCCGCTCATGAAACCGGTGACGTGACCGGAAAACGGCCGTCTGGGGTACTCTCCGGCGGTCACACGCCATAAGTGAAACTGTGGGAGGAATTGAACAAGTGGTTGCTGCACTCAAGGAATCGTTGCTCGACGAGTCGAAGCGCGATGTTCTGCTGCCCGACGTCCTGGCCCTGATCGACGCCGAGGTCTCGGACAAGAAGGGCGCCAGCGGCCTGGCTGTCAAGGCAGGCTACGGCGCGGTAAAGAAGGTCGGACCGTCGTACATCGAGAAGGCCGTCGAGCAGTTGTGGCCGGAGTTCGTGGATCAGCTCGATCCGTTCTGGCAGTCCTACAACGCCGCCCCGAGCGGAACGTTCTCCGAGTACCTAATCGCGAACTCCGACCAAGCGTCCAACGCACTGCTGTCGGTCACCGACTCGCGCATCGAGGACACGGACAAGAACGTCGTCAAGAAGTTCTACGGCAGTCTGCGTGGTTCGGCTCAGAAGAACGTCGCCGAGGCGCTCCCGCGTCTGGGCGCGCTGGTCACCAAGTACGCCGGGTAGGCGCTGCGCGCACGTGAGTGGAAATACGTCCCAGGCGACGTACTTTCACTCACGTGGTCGCGAAGCGACCTTTCTTCACAGCCTTCACCAGCAGCGCGTGATCGGCCTCGGTCTGATCCGCGTACAGCCGCGCGAAGCGGCACAGCGCGGTGTCGAGCGCATCGGAGTCGCCGACGTAACCCGCGATCATCGAGGCCCCGCTCGTGCGGGCGTGCCCCTTGGCCAGGAGTCGGCCCACCACCCCCGCATAGTCCACCAGCGCGGGCGCGTTGATCGACCCGAGGTCGATGGTTCCCTTCATGTTTCTGAACTGCCGGACGTAATACTGGCGCCCGTCGATGGTCGTCCATCCCAGCAGCGGATCGCTGACGGTCTGCAGATCCTGCTGGTACTCCACGACGCGCTGCCCCTGGTGCGAGTGCCACGCGGATTCGCCGTGCACGTACGGCGCCAACACCGAACGCCGAGCCTGCTTGAGTTGGAGGAACACCACATCGTCGGGACTGCTGCCCTCTAACAGCGCCACGTAGGCCCGCAGCCCGACGCTGCCGACTCCGACCACTCGGTGCGCCACGTCGATCAACGTGTACCCACCGAGCACCCGACGCCAGTGCGGGGAGAGCGTCGTCAAGTATTCGTCGAGTCCCACCGCGAGCATTTCCTCGTCGCGTGCACCGATCCGAGTGGTGATCGGCGGTTCCTCGACGAGTCTGCGTTTGCCCTCGTGTTCCTCGGTCAACCGGGGCAGCACGCGGTCATTCGTCCGCGTGCGGGCCTTCTTGGTGGCGCGTTTGATCTCCTTGCGGAGTGAGCCCTCCGTCGCGTCGGCCTGCAACTTCTCCGCCGTGAGTCGCTGGAACGAGCGAGACATCAGCGGCTCGTCGGCCAGCCGCGAGACCTCGATTCGATACGCCCTCACACACGCTGTGACGGCTTCCTCACACTGCGCCTCGGTGCGTCCGTTCTGCCGGCCGGCCACCCAGATGCTCGCGGCGAGGCGTCGTAGATCCCACTCCCATCCGCCGGGGTGTGCTTCGTCGAAATCGTTGAGGTCGATCACCAGATCCCGCTCAGGGGATGCGTAGAACCCGAAGTTTCCGAGGTGCGAGTCGCCGCTGATCACCGGGGTGATGCCTGTCGACGGCAGGAGTGCGACATCACGAGCCATGACGATCGCGGTGCCGCGCAGGAACCCGTACGGGGACTCCGCCATCCGTTCGACCCGAACCGGGATCAGCCAGTCGATCCGGCCGTCGTGCGAGAACTCGATCTGGCGAATCGGATCGGGGCGGTCGGAGGGAGGTGCCCAGTCGCCCATGGATTCACGGGAGACTTTCTCGCGCAGACTCTTGCCCAGCAGGTATCGCTCGGCGCGCGGGGTCGGCCGCGCGCGGAACGTGGCAAAGGATTTGCGGTCCGCGTCGCCGAACTCGGGTATTACGGCATGGCCTAGGCGAGCATCGGGCATAGGTGAACTGTATGACCTGCGACTTCCGAACGTGGTCAGGAGGGACGTGCCGGGCGCTCGAGGACGCGCACCTGCGGCGGCAGGCCCCACTCGGCGCGCCCGAGGCGGCTCAGCGGCGCGATCGCCTCGAACGAGGGGAGGCCGTCCTCAGCGAGAAATTCGGGACGAACAGCAAGGGCTACGACCAGGCCCATGACGACGAACGAATTTCCTACCTCGACGACCCGGTGCAGCGTGGCCTCGATCGCGATGGGGGATTCGGCGACGCGAGGAGCGGCGACCTTCTCGGACGGCTCGCTCGCGATTCCGAGTTCTTCCAGCTCGCTGACCCCGTGGTCGTAGGTTGCCGACGAGAGATTGACCTTCTCGATCAGCGACTCGGTCGCAAGATTGATGACGAATTCGCCCGTTGCCTCGATGTTCTTCAGGCTGTCCTTGCGTCCTACCGAGGTGAATTGCACTACAGGCGGATTGGACGAGGACACCGAAAAGAAGCTGTAGGGCGCGAGATTGGCCACACCGTCTGCGGACACCGTGGACACCCAGGCAATGGGCCGTGGCACCACCGATGCGGTGAGCAGGGAATAGAAGCCGTTCGGCGGCATTTCGGACGGATCGAAGACAGTACGCACATCTCTATCGTGCCAAACATCTCTTCAGCAGGGCGGCTGGGCTGCTGCGCTCGTGTTCTGACAATCTGGAGTAGTGAATCCGTCCAGTGCTCAGGCCGCAGCCGTCGTCGACGAAATGGTTCGTGGTGGTGTTCGCGACGTCGTGCTCTGCCCTGGATCTCGAAACGCGCCGTTGGCGTTCGCGTTGCAGCAAGCCGATGTCGAAGGCCGAGTCCGGCTGCACATGCGCATCGACGAGCGAACGGCGGGCTTCCTGGCCATCGGTTTGATTCTCGGAAGTGGACGTCCGGTACCGGTGGTGATGACATCGGGAACTGCCGTAGCAAACCTCGGCCCCTCGGTGTTGGAAGCGAACTATGCGCGTATGCCGCTGGTGGTTTTGAGCGCGAACCGTCCGTACGAGATGCTGGGGACGGGTGCGAATCAGACCGTCGAGCAGCTAGGTCTGTTCGGTAGTCAGGTGCGCGCGACCATCAGCCTCGGTCTCGCCGAGGACGGCGATGGTCAGAACAGTCAGTGGCGCAGCGCCGTCTGCCGAGTGCTCGCGGCTGCACGCGGCACCCGTTCCGGCAATGCAGGTCCTGTGCACTTCGATATTCCCCTGCGTGAACCTCTTGTCCCCGATCTCTCGGATAGGACGCCTGCGCCGCCGGGACGGCCCAACGACGCCGCCTGGACCACTACGCAGCGTGCCACCCTCGACGTTCCCGTCGACATCGATCTGACGGTCGACACGATCGTGGTGTCCGGCCACGGCGCGGCGCTCCGACCGGAGTTGGCCGGCTTGCCGACGGTTGCCGAGCCGACAGCTCCACTACACGGGATGCCGCTGCATCCGATGGCGCTCTCGCAGCTGAAGCCGCGGCAGGCGATCATCACCGGCAGGCCGACGCTCCACCGGCAGGTGTCGTCGTTGCTCGCCGATCCGGCAGTCGACGTCATTGCGCTCACCACCGGTCCGCGGTGGCCCGATGTCTCCGGCAACGTGCTCGCGACGGGGACCAGGGCGGTGGCGTCGGGAAGCCCTCGCGCGCAGTGGCTGAACCGCTGCGCGTCGTTGTCGGCCGCCGCCGACCGTGCCGTGCGTGATCAACTCGCCGCCCACCCCAAGCCCACCGGGCTGCACGTGGCAGCGACGGTGATGTCCTCTCTGCGTGACGGTGATCAGCTGCTCCTCGGAGCGTCCAACCCCGTCCGCGACGCGGCCCTCGTCAGCTATCCGACGCGGGGGGTGCGTGTGCTCTCCAACCGCGGCGTCGCGGGCATCGACGGAACCGTCTCGACGGCAGTGGGAGCTGCTCTGGCGGCCGAAGGCCGAACCATTGCGCTGATGGGCGACCTGACGTTTCTGCACGACGCCTCCGGCCTGCTGATCGGGCCCGGCGAACCACGGCCGAAAGACCTGACGATCGTCGTTGCCAACGATGACGGCGGAGGCATCTTCGAGCTTCTGGAGCAAGGCGATCCGCAGTATGCCGGAGCGTTCGAGCGAGTGTTCGGCACCCCACACGGCATGGATCTGGCGGCGCTCTGCGCCGCGTATCGGATCTCGCATCGCAGCGTCACCACGAGCGAACTCACAGAAGCTCTGCTCGGTAACGCCGATGGAATCAGAGTGCTCGAAGTGAGTACCGAACGCTCGGGGCTACGCGAACTCCACGCCGGGATCAAGGCCAGGCTCTAGGACTGTTCCTGTTCCTCGGCCCATTCGACGGTCTCGCGCGTTTCCTGATCCACCATGTCGCGGATCATGTCATTGATCAGCGACTCGATCTTGCCGCCGATCAGCGGGATCTTCACAGTCGACTGGCCTGCCACCGTCAGGACTGCGCCGTCGCCGTCGGGCCGCAGCGCCATGGTGCCCACGACCTTCGCCGAGACGGCCGACGCGCCGCCGGTGAGAGTGCCGTCGGCGGTGTCGCCGTTCAGCGGGCCCCAGTGATCGGTCCGCGTGATCATCAGTTTTCCCTTGATGACTTTCTTGACGAACCCCGGCAGCTCGGACGTGCCGACTTCCTCGGAGATGTCGACGGTGAACGCGCCGTCCTCGTGCGCGATCAGCTCGTAGCCCTCGGTCTTCTTCGCCTTGGCGAACCGGGCCATCCACTGGTCCTCGCTCGTCAAAGCCTCGTGAACCTCGGCCGGAGTGTGGGTGGAGTTGATCGTGAACTGGAAGTCGCGAGACATAGCAGCAGAGGCTACCCGAGCCGAGATGCTGCAGACGCACAGTAACGTCTAACGGCGTGAGCACCCCCGACACCCGCAAGGGCACCTCGAAAGGTTGGCATCGCGCGCGGATCTCGGTTCTCGTCGTCGCGATCGGGATTTCGGTGCTGTCGTTTCTGCTCGTCGTCGCGGCCTGGCAGAACGACAGCACCATCACCTCCGACGAGGGAACTGCCACCGCAGAGGTACTGTCGGCAGGCAAGTTGAGGTCGGCGGTCAGCTTCGTCACGCCCGACGGCATCACGCACAATCCGCAGCTCGGTGTGCTCTACCCCACCAACTTGATTGCCGGACAACGCATCGACGTCGAGTACTCACGGGCCGATCCGGATCTGGTTCGGGTGTCCGGGCGTAATGCCAAGGTCGCGATCATCCCGGCCGCGTCGGTCATCGTCGGGACCTGGCTCGTCGCCGGGCCGACGCTGTACCTACTTCGTCGACGGGAGAACTCCGGTGAGTAAGTGGGTGCTTGCAGGACTTGCTGCAGTCTGCGGATTCGCTCTCGTGACGTTCGGAAACGTCGTGACGTCTGCCGTGTTGGCGGCACTGGTGGTGCTCTTCGTTCTCGGACTGTCGACGACGGCAACGAGACGGTCCCGACGGTGTTCCGCGGTACCGAACATCGCAGCAACCCAAGCCCGACGTGGGTGGCCTCCCGTCGACCATTCGTGTGAACTTCGCCCGCTCGTAACTCTGCCGCTGCCCGGTGGCCGGAGTGCAACTTCACACTGAGGATCGTGCGAGTAGCCATCGTTGCGGAATCCTTCCTGCCCAACATGAACGGCGTCACGGGCTCGGTCCTCCGAGTTCTCGAGCACCTCGAACGAACCGGGCACGACGCCATGGTCGTCGCTCCCGACACCCCTGCCGGAAGCCCGCGCGCAGCCGTCGAACACGGGCGAATTCCGGTTCACCGCGTCCCGGCCGTCATGGTCCCGAAGGTCAGTTCACTGCCCGTCGGCGTTCCAGGCCCGGGACTGACGGCAACGATCCGTGAGTTCGGGCCCGACGTCGTGCATCTTGCGTCGCCGTTTCTGCTCGGGGCAGGCGGGCTGGCTTCGGCACACCGCCTCGGAGTGCCTGCAGTCGCGGTTTACCAGACCGATGTCGCCGGTTTCGCCGAAAGCTACGGTCTCGGCCTGACTTCCCGCGCCGCGTGGCGCTGGACTCGTCGCGTACACCGAGGGGCGGCTCGCACCCTCGCGCCGTCGTCCTCGGCGGTCGATGCGCTGGAGGCGCACGGTGTCCCTCGCGTCCACCGCTGGGCCCGGGGTGTCGACGCCATCCGATTCGCGCCGTCGGCGCGGCGCCTGTCGCTCCGTCAGAGCTGGTCGCCCGAGGGCAAGCTGATCGTCGGCTTCGTCGGCCGGCTGGCACCGGAAAAGCACGTCGAACGACTCGCGTCACTCGGTGAGCACATCCAACTGGTGGTCGTCGGCGACGGACCCGATCGCGCCGCCCTGCAGGCGCTGATGCCTCACGCGATCTTCACCGGCCAACTCGGCGGCAACGAACTCGCGCAGGCCTATGCAAGCTTCGACGTCTTCGTCCACCCCGGCGAGCACGAAACCTTCTGCCAAGCCGTCCAAGAAGCTCTCGCCAGCGGTGTCCCGGTGATCGGACCGGACGCGGGCGGCCCACGCGACCTCGTCTCGCATTGCCGCAACGGCTACCTGCTGCCCGTCGACAGATTCTCCGAGCTGCTGCCGAGTGCAGTGGCCGCGCTTGCCTCGCCTGTCACCCGTGCCCGGTTCGGCGAAGCTGCGCGGCGGTCGGTGTTGCACCGAACCTGGCCCGCCATCTGCGATGAGCTGCTCGGGCACTACGGCGACGTCCTCGGCGGGAGCGGAGCCCGCGGAGCGACCCGGCGGGGTTGGGACAACGGTCGATCGCTACGAACGGCCTGAGTAGTCTTGAGCAGTGCCTACAAGTTCGCGTGCAACTCTCGACAAGGAACCGCACGAGGTCGCGTCGATGTTCGACGGCGTCGCTCGTCGTTACGACCTCACCAACACCGTGCTCTCCTTCGGGCAGGACCGTAGCTGGCGCAAGCTGACCCGCGCGGCGCTGAACCTGAAACCGGGGGAGAAGGTTCTCGACCTCGCAGCAGGTACCGGCGTCTCCACCGTCGAACTTGCGCGAAGCGGGGCGTGGTGCGTGGCCACCGACTTCTCCAAGGGCATGCTGCAGGCAGGTGCCAATCGACCCGTGCCGATGGTCGCAGGCGATGCCATGCGCCTTCCGTATGCGGACGCGAGTTTCGATGCCGCGACCATCTCCTTCGGCCTCCGCAACGTCTCCGACTTCCAGGCAGGCCTGCGTGAGATCGCGCGTGTGACCAAACCCGGTGGACGCCTCGTCGTCTGTGAATTCTCGACGCCGGTTCTTGCGCCGTTCCGGACGGTGTACATGGAGTACCTGATGAAGATGCTGCCCGCCGTGGCGAGCGCAGTCTCCAGCAACCCCGACGCCTACGTCTACCTCGCCGAGTCCATCCGTGCGTGGCCGACTCAGCAACAGTTGGCCGGCACTATCGCCGAGTGCGGTTGGTCGGACGTGCAGTGGCGCAACCTCACTGGCGGAGTTGTCGCGCTGCATCGCGCGCGTCGCTGACCAGCCCGTGCGTGTTCAGGCGCGCCCCCGTGTCACAAAGCGCTCACGGGCGGCGAAGCCGCACTCTCAGGTGAACGGCGGCCGGGAATCCACCTTGAGTGAGGCGCTTCCCGACGCCCGCCACGCCCGCGCGACAACGTCCGAATCGGCCTCGGTGACAAGGTTTCCCATCACTCGAACAGCGATGGTCATCAGTGCGCGTGAGCGCATCCCGATCGGACCCGTCGCGGGCAGGAACCGGGGGACCGTCAAGAGCCCGGACAGGCGTCGGGCGATGGAGAACGCCTGCCCGTAGTGCTCGCGTAGCACCGTCGGCCACGCGTCGGTGAGGTCTTTCGCATCGAGCATGTCCGCGATCATTCGGCCGCCTTCGAGACCGTAGTCGATGCCTTCGCCGTTGAGCGGGTTCACGCACGCCGCTGCATCGCCGATGATCGCCCAGTTCTCGCCTGCCACGTTCGACACCGCGCCGCCCATCGGCAACAGCGCCGACGCCACCGCGCGAAGATCGCCGGTGAGCGCCCAATCGCGACGACGCTGCGAGGTGTAGAGATCCAGCAACGGCCGCAGCGCTCCCGGCCCCGGACGCTTGGCCGTCGCGAGAGTCCCGACGCCGATGTTCACCTCGCCGGTGCCGAGCGGGAAGATCCAGCCGTAACCGGGCTGCAGTGCGCCCGCGCCGTCGCGCAGTTCCAGGTGCGACGAGATCCACGGGTCGTCGGAGCGATCGGAGCCGATGTACGCCCGAGCGGCCACCCCGAAGGTGGTGTCGCGGTGCCACTCACGGCCAAGTTTCTTACCGAGCGTGGAGCGAACGCCGTCGGCGACGATCAGCTTCTCGCAGGCGATCTCGGTGCCGTCGGCGAAGGTCACCGAGGTGACCCTGTTGCCGTTCCTGGTGACCTCCGCTGCCTTGTACCCCTCCAGCATCGTTGCGCCGGATTCGATTGCTGCGCGCCGTAATCCGTCGTCCAGCTCGGTACGCGGTACTGCACTGCCGACGGAGGGGAGCGATCCGCCCGGCCATTCGAGTTGCAATTCCTGGCCGAAGCCGGACAGGCGCAGTCCGCGATTTTCGGCGCGACCGCGCACCCAGTCGCCGAGGCCGAGGCGGTCGAGTTCTGCGATTGCGCGCGGAGTGAGGCCGTCGCCACACGTCTTGTCCCGGGGGAACGTCGCGGAGTCTGCGAGGACGACCTCGCGCCCGGCCCGCGCGGCCCAGGCAGCGGCAGCAGACCCGGCCGGACCAGCGCCGATGACGAGCACGTCGGTGGATCGTTCGGCAGTCACCTCTCCAGTAAAGCAGCGGTGGGCACTGTGACCTCGGTCCTGTCCCGAAGTTGACGCCTCGTGACCGTCGGTGGTGCGGACGTGTCAGAGTCTCCGATTCACCGACCGCCGCGCTGGAAGCGACATTCGACGTGATCAGCGGCAGTCTGTCCGCCTTCTCCCGGCCTCCTCCGCCGTGCTCTACGGCACCTTCCGACCCTGCGCTGCATCCGGTTCACTACGGTAGGAGCGAGTAAGTCGGGATTGTCGGACAAACGCCGAAGCCGAAGAGGACAGGACGAACAATCGTGAGCACAGACGACGTGGGAGTGGAGCCCGCGGAACGAACCGATTGGCCAGTCGGATCGACGGTCGTAGCCGGGGTGGATCTCGTGGATCCGGAGCTTGCACGAATCGTCGCGACCGGTCTGGAGAACGTCGAGCAATTGATGATCTCCGAGCTGTCCGACGGGGAGGACTTCCTCACCGAAGCTGCACTTCATCTCGCCAAAGCCGGAGGCAAGCGCTTCCGCCCGCTCTTCACTGTCCTGACAGGCCAGCTCGGACCGGATCCGACGGCAGACTCCATCGTCACCGCGGCGACCGTCGTCGAACTCGTTCATCTTGCGACGCTCTATCACGACGACGTGATGGACGAGGCAAGCATGCGCCGCGGAGCCGAGAGCGCGAATGCACGGTGGGGCAACAGCGTTGCGATCCTGGCGGGCGACTACCTCTTCGCTCACGCCTCGCGGCTGGTGTCGACCCTCGGGCCCGAGGCGGTACGCATCATCGCCGAGACGTTCGCCGAGCTTGTCACCGGCCAGATGCGCGAGACCATCGGCGTCAAGAAGGACGAGGATCCCGTCGCGCACTACCTGCGGGTGGTGTGGGAGAAGACCGGTTCGCTCATCGCCGCATGTGGCCGATTCGGCGGGACCTTCTCCGGCGGGGATTCCGATCATGTCGCCGCGCTCGAACGACTCGGCGACGCCGTCGGCACCGCATTCCAGATATCCGACGACATCATCGACATCTCGTCGGCGTCCGAGCAGTCGGGCAAGACACCTGGCACCGACCTTCGTGAGGGCGTGCACACCCTGCCCGTTCTCTACGCGCTGACAGACTCGGGTCCCGACGGCGACCGCTTGCGCGTTCTGCTCGACGGCCCGGTCACCGATGACGCAGCCGTCGACGAGGCATTGAAGCTGCTGGAACGTTCGCCGGGAATGGCGAAGGCGAAAACCACACTCGGTGAGTTCGCGGCAAAGGCACACGCCGAGCTCGAAAAGCTCCCTCAGGGTGCAGCCAACCAGGCGTTGGGACGGCTCGTCGACTACACGGTCGAGCGGGTGGGCTGACACTCGGGAACCTTGATGGGGGATGCGCTCGTTCTTCGGTAGGAGAGAACAACGAATCCCCCACGGTCCGCGGGGCAAGGCTGGAAGAGGCTCGACGTGAGTTACGCGAACGGTGCAAAGACATTCGGCCTGCTTGTGGGGATGTCGGCGATCATCGTCTTCATCGGCTCGCTGTTCAACAGCTCGGCCATTCTGTTTCTATCGGTCGCACTTGCCATCGGCGTCAACGGATACGCGTACTTCAACAGCGCCAAGATGGCACTGCGGTCGATGCATGCGCAGCCCGTGACCGAGGTCGAGCAACCGGCGATGTACCGGATCGTCCGTGAACTCGCGACCATCGCTCACCAGCCGATGCCTGCGTTGTACATCAGCCCGACCCACAATCCGAACGCATTCGCCACCGGACGAAACCCGCGTAATGCCGCCGTGTGCTGCACAAGCGGGATTCTGCAGATTCTCGACGAACGAGAACTTCGAGCCGTCCTCGGCCACGAACTGTCCCATGTCTACAACCGGGACATCTTGATCTCGTCGGTCGCGGGCGCTATGGCCGCGGTCATCTCTGGCCTGGCGAACTTCGCGATGTTCGCCTCGATGTTCGGTGGGCGAGGAAACAACGGGGCCAACCCGGTCGCGCTTCTGCTGGTGTCACTGCTGGGGCCGATCGCTGCGACGGTCGTCAAGCTCGCAGTCTCACGGTCACGCGAATATCAGGCCGACCAGTCGGGAGCCGAGCTCACGGGTGATCCACTCGCGCTTGCATCGGCCCTGGCGAAGTTGGAGAGGGGCGTACAGCTCGCCCCACTGCCTCCTGAGCCTCGTATCGCCGCCGAGTCGCACCTGATGATCGCCAGCCCGTTTCGGGCAGGGGAGAAGGTCGGCAGGCTGTTCGCCTCGCACCCGCCGATGGCGGATCGGATCGAGCGGTTGGAGCGGATGGCGAGGGGCGGCTGACGCCGCATGTGCGCGGAAATACGTCCCAGGGGACGTAATTCCGCGCACATGCCCGAAGCGCCTAGCGGTAATTGACAAACTGCAGCGCAAGCCCGAAATCTTCGGACTTCAAGAGTTGCTGGACGGCCTGGAGGTCGTCGCGCTTCTTGCTGCTGATGCGAAGTTCGTCACCCTGGATTTGTGCTTTGACGCCTTTGGGGCCGTCGTCGCGGATCTTTTTGGTGAGCTTCTTTGCGTTCTCGGTCGAGATGCCCTGAACGAGCTTGCCGGTGACCTTGTAAACCTTGCCCGACGCTGCCGGGTCGTTGGCTTCGAAAGCCTTCAGCGATACGTCGCGTCGGATCAGCTTTTCCTTGAAGACGTCGAGTGCGGCTTTCACCTTCTCCTCGGTTTCGGAGGTAATGACGATCACCTCGGCCTCGCCACTTCCGGACCACTCGATGACGGTGCCGGATCCGCGGAAGTCGAAGCGCGTCGACAGCTCCTTCGCAGCCTGTCCGAGAGCGTTGTCCACCTCTTGACGGTCGACCTTGCTCACCACATCGAAGGAAGAATCAGCCACTTAGAACTCCTGTGTCGAATCGATTGTTCACGGTCTGCACACCCGACGTTAGCCCCCGCGCACCCCCGCTATCCACCCGGTTTGCGTCAAGGGGGCACGTTCGTTGTATTCTTCTCACCGCGTCGAAGAGAGAGAATCTCTTCGGAGCGATCACGGCAGATTGCCCGAGCGGCCAATGGGAGCGGACTGTAAATCCGTCGGCTTATGCCTACGTAGGTTCGAATCCTACATCTGCCACACAGGAGCCCCAGCGAAACTATTTCTCGCTGGGGTTTCTACTGTGAGGGACACACGCGAAGACGTGCTGAGCATGCAATTTGGTACTCGGCGCTCAGAATGTGTAACCTCTTGAAGGCTTCAGCGCACGGTTCGCCGCGCGCAGTCGCTGCGCCCCCTTAGCTCAGTCGGTAGAGCGTTTCCATGGTAAGGAAAAGGTCAACGGTTCGATTCCGTTAGGGGGCTCGCTGGATTGGATGGTTCGCCTGACAACCCTCGTGGACGAGACTGCTTCGTCAATGAGAAGGTGTAGGGGTGAGCACCTGAGGCGGTGTAGCTCAGTTGGTAGAGCAAACGACTCATAATCGTTGCGTCGCCGGTTCAAGTCCGGTCACCGCTACACAAGAAAAATGCACAGTCCTGATTAACCGGATCAGATTTACCCGAAAGTAGGCATCCAGTGGCCTCCTCCACCGATGTGCGGCCCAAGATCACCTTGGCCTGCGACGTTTGCAAGCACCGTAACTACATCACGAAGAAGAACCGTCGCAACGATCCCGACCGCCTCGAGCTGAAGAAGTTCTGCTCGAACTGCGGAACGCATCGCGCGCACCGCGAGTCTCGCTAGTAGCGGGCCTTTTCGGCTGCTGGTTTTTGTTCGGAGTCGACGCCACGCGTTAGGCTTACTTTTCTTGCCCTAACCGCATACGCGTCCTGGGTAGAAAAGGTTCACTGAACGCGTGACTGATTCATTGCAGGACCCCGCGGTACACGCGGCCTCGATGGTGGGGCACCACTACAAAGTGGAGCATCCCTATGATGTGGGCCGCGAAAAGGTGCGTGAGTACGCGCGAGCCGTTCAAGATTGGCATCCCGCTCACCACGACGAAGCGGCCGCGAGAGGCCTCGGTTACGACGGCCTCGTCGCGCCGCTGACGTTCATTTCTTTGGTCGGCATCATCGCGCAGTCGCGGATGTTCAAGGAATTCATCACCGGATACGATCCGAGCCAGATCCTGCAGACCGATCAGCGTCTTCAGTTTCACAAGGCGATCTCGGTGGGTGACGAACTGTCGTGCGAGGTGTACCTGGATTCCTTCCGCCAGATGAGCGGCAGTGACATCATCACCACCAAGAACATCGTGACCGATCAGAACGGTGAGCTCGTTCAGACCACCTGGACCACGCTCGTTGCACGCACCGGCGGCGAAGTCGACGAAAACATCGCCCACGCAGTCAAGGACGTGATCATGCATGGCGCTTCGTAGTTTTGCGGATGTTGTTGTCGGCGAGGAACTGCCCGAGCGGATCGTGAAGCTCACTCGCGGTGACCTCGTCAACTATGCGGGCGTATCCGGCGACCCCAATCCGATTCATTGGAGCGACGAGGTCGTCAAGCTCGCGGGTCTGGACAACGTGATTGCTCACGGCATGCTCACGATGGGGCTTGGTGCAGGCTTCGTCACGTCGTGGCTGGGCGACCCGGGTGCGGTCACCGAATACAACGTGCGATTCACTAGCTCCGTGTACGTCCCCGCCGACGCTGCGGCATCAGTGGAGTACACCGGCAAAATCAAGTCGCTGGATCCGGAAACCAAGTCGGCAGTCATCGCGATCACCGCGAAATCCGAAGGCAAGAAGATCTTCGGTCGTGCAACAGCGACCGTCCGCCTGGCCTGATTACTGGTATCCATCGTGCCTGCTGTTTCCGGACGGCGGGATTTCAAGGTTCCACACCCTGTGCAGTACACTGAGATTTCTGGGGTTGCTCAGCGCTGCGCGCTGCCGACGCTCTCTGTAGGAGAGTTCGACGCTCTCTGCAAGAGGGTGCGAGGTAGCGCGTATGTTGTGTGACCGCAGGACGGACCGATTGCGACGACGGATCGGACCGAAGGGGCGTAGCTCAATTGGTAGAGCAACGGTCTCCAAAACCGTAGGTTGCAGGTTCAAGTCCTGTCGCCCCTGCCCATGTTGCCAATGCCTCGTCGATCGGCGAGGTGAGGCGACGGTGTCAGCTACTGAGAGGAACGACGGTGAGCGAGGAGCGCGGTAAGCGCGACGAGACGTCCGAGGGCGTCGACGCGTCAGACTCGGCGACGTCCGAGGATGCTGCAGCCCGCACCGACGACGCCTCTTCTTCGGAGACTTCTGCACGGCCGTCCGGCAAGCGAGCAGCACGCCGATCACGATCAGCCACGTCGCCGAGCACTTCAGCCGGCACGGTGTCGATGACCAAGTCGTCAGGATCTGGCAAGTCTGCAGTGGCTACTCGCGAGAAGTCGCGCGAGCCGAAGCGGATGAACATCTTCAAGCGCCTTCGCAAGTTTCTACGCGAGGTCATCGCGGAGCTGCGCAAGGTCATCTGGCCGAACAGGAAACAGATGGTCACCTACACCAGCGTCGTGCTCGTGTTCGTGGCGTTCATGGTCGCCTTCATCAGTGGACTGGACCTGGCGTTCATCAAGGGTGTCGGCTGGCTGTTCGGCTGACGCTTCTCGTCTACCGGAATCGGTGAATTTTCGACATGGATGACATTTCGACATGCATGAAACGACAGAAAGGGTGCCTGCTGTGAGCACGCCGCACAACGACGCCACCGAAGTGGCCGCATTCGACGCCGATGTCGAGGCGACCAAACAGGGCCTCGAGGCGGAGCAGGCCGCTCAGGACCGCGCGACCGACGAGGCCATTGCAGCCGACGTTGCCGCTGCCGCTGGTGAGGATTCGACACCTGACGAAGCCGGTGACGCAACCGCTGAAGAGGGCGTCGACATCTCCGCCGAGTCCGAGGATCCCGTCGCCGACATGAAGGCTGCGCTGCGCCGCGCGCCCGGTGACTGGTACGTCATCCACTCGTACGCAGGGTACGAGAACAAGGTGAAGGCCAACCTCGAAACTCGCGTTCAGAACCTCGACGTCGGCGACTACATCTTCCAGGTCGAGGTTCCGATCGAAGAGGTCACCGAGATCAAGAACGGCCAGCGCAAGCAGGTCAACCGCAAGGTATTGCCTGGCTACATCCTGGTCCGTATGGAACTCAACGACGAGTCGTGGGGCGCTGTCCGGAACACCCCCGGTGTCACCGGCTTCGTCGGTGCCACTTCGCGTCCGTCGCCGTTGACGATCAACGAGGTCGTCAAATTCCTGATGCCGCAGCAGGGCCAGAAGAAGGACGCCAAGGCTGCAGGCACCGGCGGCGAGAACGGCACCGAGTCCACGTCGAAGCCGACCATCGAGGTCGACTTCGAGGTCGGCGAGTCGGTCACCGTCATGGACGGTCCGTTCGCGACATTGCCGGCCAGCATCAGCGAGGTCAACGCCGAGCAGCAGAAGCTCAAGGTGTTGGTATCCATCTTCGGCCGTGAAACTCCGGTCGAACTGGGCTTCACCCAGGTCGCAAAGATCTAGAGCCCGCACAGAACTTGCAGTAGTAACCGCAAGAAACCCGAGCGAATACAAGGAAAAAGAAATGCCCCCGAAGAAGAAGAAGCTAGCCGGGATCATCAAGCTTCAGATCCAGGCCGGTGCCGCAAACCCGGCACCACCCGTCGGCCCAGCACTGGGTCAGCACGGCGTCAACATCATGGAGTTCTGCAAGGCGTACAACGCCGCGACCGAGTCGCAGCGCGGAAACGTCGTGCCGGTCGAGATCTCGGTCTACGAGGACCGTACGTTCGACTTCAAGCTGAAGACTCCTCCGGCCGCCAAGCTGCTCCTCAAGGCTGCAGGCGTTGCCAAGGGCTCCGGCGAGCCGCACAAGACCAAGGTCGCCAAGGTGACCATGGATCAGGTCCGCGAGATCGCCAAGACCAAGGCAGAAGACCTCAACGCCAACGACATCGATCAGGCCGCGAAGATCATCGCCGGTACTGCTCGTTCGATGGGCATCACGATCGAAGGCTGATTCAGCCACCACATGCACGACGTGGGAGGGCCCGCCTGGCCCGTCAACCACACTGAACTCACAAAAAGGACAGCAACACATGGCAAAGCGCAGCAAGGCCTACCTCGAGCAGGCCGCAAAGATCAACGCCGACAACCTGTACTCGCCGCTCGAAGCAGCGAAGTTGGCCAAGGACACCGCGTCGAGCAAGTTCGACGCAACCGTCGAGATCGCAGTGCGACTCGGCGTCGATCCTCGCAAGGCAGATCAGATGGTGCGCGGCACCGTCAACCTTCCCCACGGCACCGGCAAGACCGCTCGGGTCATCGTTTTCGCCGCTGGTGAGAAGGCTGCCGAAGCTGAGGCAGCAGGAGCCGACGTCGTCGGCGCAGAAGATCTGATCGAGCGCATCCAGGGCGGCTTCCTGGACTTCGACGCTGCGATCGCCACCCCCGACCAGATGGCCAAGGTCGGCCGGATCGCCCGCGTCCTCGGACCGCGTGGCCTGATGCCGAACCCGAAGACGGGCACCGTCACCAACGATGTGACCAAGGCCGTCAACGATATCAAGGGCGGAAAGATCAACTTCCGTGTCGACAAGCAGTCCAACCTGCACTTTGTCATCGGCAAGGCATCGTTCGACGACACCAAGCTGGTGGAGAACTACGGCGCAGCGCTGGACGAGATCCTGCGTGCGAAGCCGTCTTCGGCCAAGGGCCGCTACGTCAAGAAGGTCACCGTCTCGACGACGACCGGACCCGGAATCCAGATCGATCCGAACCGCACCCGTAACCTCCTAGAGGACGACGCGGACGCGTAAGCAACAGGTAACAGACACGGCCGGCGCCCCGGGGAGCCGGCCTTTTCTGTTGTGTGCGGATGCCCGAGCCCCTGACCGAATCCCCCATCCGGTCACCCGCCCGGGAACCTCAACCTCACGCTCGTGCGAAGTTCGACCCCAACTCGCCGAGGATTTCGTCCCACAGCGGCCGCGGGAGATCGTGGCCCATGCCGCCGATGAGGTGCAGTGAAGATCCCTTTACCGCTCGTGCGATCGCCTTGCCTCCGGACGGGCGCATCAGACGGTCCGCGCGGCCGTGGATCACAACGGTAGGCGACGCGATCTGCGCCGCGATGCGACGAAGACTTCCTGTGCCTGTCACCGCAGCCATCTGGCGGAGCGAACCGGCGGGGTTGTAGTTCCTGTCGTACATTTCGCCCGCGGTGACGAGTAGTTCGTCCATCGGTGTCGGATACGCGGGACTGCCGATGATGCGTCGAGTGTTGGCCGAGTGCGCGACGATCTGTTCTCGCGTCGCCGTCGGGCCCGGTCCCTTCATCAGGGGCAGCAGCGCCCGTGGATCGGGCGGCGGCAGAAATGCTTCGTTGGTGCTGGAGAAGATGACGGCAGTGCTCAGCACGCGCTCGGGGTACAGCCCAGCGAAGATTTGGGCGATCATTCCGCCCATCGACGCGCCGACGACGTGGACCTGCGGAATCTCCAGATAGTCGAGGAGTCCCTTGGTGTCGAGGGCCATGTCCTCCAGGGTGTACGGAACCCTGCTCGACGCCCCGAGTCCGGTTCGGAGCAGCCGCAGTAGCGACGAGCCTTCGATGCGTTGACCGTCCATCTTTGTCGACAATCCGATGTCTCGGTTGTCGAATCTGATGACACGGAAACCCTGTTCGACGATCCGTTCGCAGAACTCCCGCGGCCACAGTGTCATCTGGGCGCTCAGACCCATGATCATCAGAACCACCGGATCTTCGGGGTTGCCCATGTCCTCGTAGGCGAGTTCGATATCGTTCGACGGCGCGAAGCCCGTGCGTGACTGCATTTTTCTCCTCACCAGCCCGGATCGCCGACCAGAGGTGCGACGAGGTAGCTGGGGTTCTCGGTGTCGATATCGATATCCTGCCTACGCCCGCGAGTGCGCAGCAAGTCAGGAAGGATGGGCATGAAACGCGGTGCGTCGGTGGCGAATATGTCGACTCGCAGTCGATGGCCTATCTCGAACACTGCTTCCGTGGTGAGCAGGTCGATGTCGAGTTCGATGGGTTCGCCCAGTGGCACCGACTCGAGCGACTCTTCGGTCAGCGGGTGGTACGGACGGGTGTAGTCCCCGTTCGGGGCGAAGAGAGACAGTTCGTCGTCGACTGCCCGCCGAGTGGCGAGAAGTGCACCGTTCGTCAGTACGGTCGACTTACCTTCTGGAGCTACGTCGCACACCATGATCGCCCAAAGCGCCTCGGGTGCATGGCAAATCACTCTCAGATGCAGATTCATCGGACCGGAGAGGACAGTAGGCGAGTGCGCAGGTCCGGTGGTGAAGCTGACCGCGCCTTTCTCGGCGAAGCGGTTGTCGTAGGTGAAGCCGCCGCCCAACACTGCAGGCAGCCCCGCGAGGACCTGCGTCGTATCGCGAGAGACGACCGACCGCAACGTCGGGCGTACCGAGAGGTGGCCGCTGGACCCGTCGTTCTGGGTCTCGAGGCTTCCGTCTGCAACGGCGTGGCGAGCTGTACCCGACGATGCCGCCGACAGATACAAACGGGTTGGCTCCGCTTGCGGCGCGGGGAATCGGCCGTGCGCAGTCCAACCGCCGCCCTGCCTCCTCAACGTCACCGGGCCGTAGTTCTCGATTCCGTTGTCCTCGTCGCGAAGCCAGCGATCGAACCATGCGCGCTCGAGGACGTCGAGCCGAGGGGGGAACCCAGGGTCGCCAAATCCGATTCCTGGATTTCCATGGTAGCCATCGCCTACAAGGAGTTGCTTGTGGCCACGCTCGAGGGACAGGCGGTTGTAGATATCGGGGGCCGAACCACCGAAAATGTCGTGCCAGCATCCGTACACGAACGTGGGAGCTGTGATCTCCTCGATCTCGGCGTCGATCTCGGCGTAGTAGGGATCGTCGTAGATCCTCCGATCACCGCCGGTGACAAAGCCTTTGGCGAGATCGAGGAGGTTGGTGGCGGGGGAGGAGAGGCGGTCGCGCAGCCAGGTCGCAACGTCGAGATCCCGAAGGGAGGGAACCCATTTGAGACCGTTGACCGCCGTGAGCCACAGCGGAATGAACAACGAGGGTGCGCCGCCGGTCGCGAAGATCTCGCGAACGATGTCGACCGAACCTTCGACGGCGAACACGGCGTCGAGACCATCAGGGCGCTTCGCTGCGGTCTGTAGTGCGTTTATTGCCGAGTACGAGATGCCGGACATGCCGATGCGGCCGTTGCACCACGGTTGGGAGGCCGCCCACTCGATCACCTCCAACGAATCCTGTTGCTCACGTGGTCCGAGAACATTCCAGGTTCCGGTGGAAGAACCGGTGCCTCGGACGTCGACCAACAGCTGTACGTAGCCACTGCGTACAAGGTGCCTGTTGACTGCCAGGAGATCGGCGGCACCGCCCGCGACGACCCGGGTGATCTCGGTGATCCCATCGAACGGCGTCCCCGACAGATCGAAGCGCCGCGAGAGGACTCGGAGCAGCGGCCCGACGACGGGGGCATTGAGGATCGTGTCGACGCTCTTGATCAGCAGTTTGTTGTAGGGCGTGATGTTGAGGACTGTCGGAAAGTCGCCCGCGATTGCTCGGCCGGACGCGTCGGCGGGACGAATCACGTATGCCCGAAGAATCACACCGTCACTCATCGGAATCCGGACGTCGGCCGCGACCAGTACTTTCGGGTAGCGCGGCTGTTCTCGGGCTATGTTGCTCCAGCTCAGCGCTGCCTCACCGCCGCTCGGGTCACGCCCCGGACGCAGGAGAGGGTGTGGCTGCGCTGCCGTCATACATCTAATTGAACAGTCATCGAGGCTTGTTTGTCCGGTGGGACACGATTGTTGTCCCACCTGACAGGAGGCGGCGCTACATTTCGTGGTCGGTCACACCGTCACAGTGCGTCCGGGACGTCTGCGAATGCCAAGACGGAACCATCGGCATTCCGGATTTCGATGCCGTCCACGTTCTCGCGCATCACTGCGGCGTTCATTCGGCAGTCGATGGCGACGGCACTGCCGAAGAAGGTGCCGGACGCGCGCTCGACTCCGGAGCCATCGACGACGTACACCTCGTAGGTACCGGCGACCGGAACACCGTCCATTTCGAGGACGGTCTCGGTACCCCATGTGTGTGCGACGAGTCCACCTTCGATGTCGGTCCCTGCCGGCGTGCCGATGAATTCGATCTGTTCGAATGCGCCGAGGGTGCCGGGAGGTCCGGTTGCGGGACGGTCGGTAGCGGCGTCGACGCCTAGAACCGTTCCAGCTCCCACTGCAGATGGAAGTCCCATCGGATTTCGGACGTGGGCTGGTTCAGTGAAGGAGGACGGCCGGGGGGAATCGGCCCCACAGTTCTTGCGGGCCATGTCGATTCGGTTACCGGCCCAGCCGTGTTCGACAAGCTGCGTCAACTGAACGCCGGGGACGTGGTGACGGTGACGAGCAGCGCGGGAGATTCCGCGCACTATCGTGTGGAAACGCTGGGGGATCTCTCCAAGAGTGACTTTCCCACGGTGGACGTCTTCGGAGCTACGTCGGCCGACCGAATCCGACTGATCACGTGTTCCGGCGACTTCGATTCTGCCGTGGGAAGTTACAGCCGGAATCTTGTGGCGTTCGGTTCCCGCATCTGAGACGTTTTGGAATTCTCTGTAGGCCTGGGGTACGGTACTCCACGGCTCTGAATCGGAAGTTCGGTTCGGAACCGCCCAATCAAGTTCTACCCAAGACCGTTGGTCACCGCAATTTCGAGGGTCTCCTGTTAGCAGGAAGTCCCGACAGGTATGCGGTTGAAGGTTCGAGAAGTGTTCGGACGGCCCACGCAGGAGAACGAGGTAAGGGACCTGTTCGACGCCTATCGGTGCTTAATCAGACCAGCGGTTGTCATCCATGTCTACGCCCCGTGTGCTTCTGCACCGGGGCGTTTGTCGTTTTTCAGGACCTCTCGCGATCGACATAACTTCCCACGAGAGGAGGCGAAGTATGGCAAAGCCCGAAAAGATCTCCGCAGTTGCGGAGATCACCGAACAGTTCAAAGGATCGACGGCTGCCGTCGTCACGGAATACCGCGGACTGTCGGTGTCCGGTCTGACACAGCTCCGGCGTGCGCTCGGAGACAGTGCAACCTACTCCGTCGCCAAGAACACCCTGGTCAAGCGCGCTGCTGCCGAAGCCGGCATCACCGGGCTGGACGAGTTGTTCGTCGGACCCACCGCCATTGCATTCATCAAGGGCGAGCCGGTCGACGCTGCGAAGGCCATCAAGGCTTTCGCTAAGGACAACAAGGCCTTGGTCGTCAAGGGCGGCTACATGGACGGCTTGACGCTGTCCGTGGACGAGATCAACAAGATCGCGGACCTCGAGTCCCGCGAGATCTTGCTGGCAAAGCTCGCAGGCGCCATGAAGGGCAACTTGTCGAAGGCTGCAGGCCTGTTCAATGCTCCCGCATCGCAGTTCGCCCGTTTGGCGTTTGCATTGCAGGAGAAGAAGGCTGCTGGCGCTCCCGCCGCAGCCGAGGCGCCTGCAGAAGCAGAAGCACCGGCGGAAGCTCCCGCCGAAAGCTGATCCGCTGGCATTAGCGAACAGCTCAACCCCACACCATGTCGCGGATCAGCGACTGGAGTACTTATAGGAAGGACCCGCCACCATGGCGAAGCTCAGCACCGATGAATTGCTCGACCAGTTCAAGGAGCTCACACTCCTCGAGCTCAGCGAGTTCGTGAAGGCATTCGAGGAGACCTTCGAGGTCACCGCGGCTGCTCCCGTCGCCGTTGCCGCAGCAGGCGGAGCAGGCGCTCCGGCTGAGGCAGCCGAAGAGCAGGACGAGTTCGACGTCGTCCTCGAGTCGGCCGGCGACAAGAAGATCCAGGTCATCAAGGTCGTCCGTGAGGTCGTTTCCGGCCTGGGCCTGAAGGAAGCCAAGGATCTCGTCGAGAGCGCTCCGAAGGCAATCCTCGAGAAGGTCGCCAAGGACGCAGCCGAGGCTGCCAAGGAGAAGCTGGAAGCAGCCGGCGCGAAGGTCTCCGTCAAGTAATTCTTGCCGGACCGATTTCGGTCAGTTCTTCTGTTCTACCGCGAAGGGCCATCCCCGCTTTGGGGGTGGCCCTTCGTGTGTTCTCGGGAGCGTGAAACTTCTATGTTCGAGGTTTTTTTCGTGCCGGTTCACAGCATTCGAAGATTGGGTTCTGTCACAAATCGGGCGAGTCCTACGCGTGTCGCGGTGAAATGCGCCACACTGTGTCCAGGACCGCAGCCCGGGTCGGGGGACTTCTTACCGGGCAGTAAGCTCCTATGTCGGAGCGGACACTCGTGTGCGATAGAGTGACCCAACCCACATCCGGGTCGATGTGTACGAACTGTGGAGGTCAGCGTGGGAGTCGAGGTTTCGGTCGAGGGATTGACCAAGTCTTTCGGAGTTCAGAAGATTTGGCAGGATGTCTCTCTGACGTTGCCCTCGGGGGAGGTCAGCGCATTGCTCGGGCCTTCGGGTACGGGCAAGTCGGTGTTTTTGAAGTCGTTGATCGGGCTACTGCGTCCAGAGCAGGGCAAGATCTTCATCGACGGCACAGACATCCTCGAGTGCTCCTCGCGTGATCTCTATGAGATCCGCAAATTGTTCGGAGTGTTGTTCCAGGATGGCGCACTGTTCGGCTCGATGAACTTGTACGACAACGTCGCGTTCCCACTTCGTGAGCACACGAAGAAATCGGAATCCGATGTTCGCAAGATCGTCATGGAGAAGCTCGAGCTCACCGGTCTGATCGGTGCCGAGACCAAACTTCCCGGTGAGATCTCCGGCGGTATGCGTAAGCGCGCCGGGTTGGCCCGTGCGCTGGTGCTCGATCCGGAGATCATCCTGGTGGACGAGCCCGACTCCGGTCTGGATCCTGTTCGCACCACGTACATTTCGCAGACGTTGATCGACATCAACGCCGAGATCGACGCGACGATTCTGATCGTGTCCCACAACATCAATCTGGCGCGCACAGTGCCGGACAACATCGGGATGCTCTTCCGTCGCCAGTTGGTGATGTTCGGTCCTCGTGAGGTGTTGTTGACCAGTGACGAGCCTGTGGTCAAGCAGTTCTTGAACGGCACGATGATCGGGCCGATCGGTATGTCGGAGGAGAAGGACGAGGCGCAGATGGCGCACGAACAGGCCCTCGTCGATGCAGGTCACCATGCGGGTGGCGTCGAGGACGTCGAGGGGATCGTGCCGCAGATGAAGGCGACGCCCGGTACTCCGGTTCGTCAGGCTGTGGGTCGTCGGCAGGAGCGGGTGCGTCAGATCATGCACACGCTGCCGCAGAATGCACAGGTCGCTATTCAGGAAAGCCTTGATTCGACCGACCCGGGTCACCACACTCCGGCCTACAGTGATGCCGGCCAGCAGGAGCAGGACAACTCGGGCCACACCAACTCCGGTTACGACAACTCCGGTTACGACAATTCGGGGTACGACAACTCCGGCCACGACAACTCCGGCTATGACAATTCGGGATATAGCGACCAGGGCCACGGCCCTTCGCAAGGGCGGGGACAGTAAGGGCTATGGGAGGTTCCAAGAAATCCGCTCTCGCACCGGCGAGCGCAGCACTTTCGCAAGCCGGAAATATCGTCGAACTACTGGTAGAGGTCGCGCGGGCAACGTTCCGTCGTCCATTCCAGTTCCGTGAGTTCATCGAGCAGGCCTGGTTCATTGCCAGCGTCACGATTCTGCCGACGGCGCTGGTCGCCATTCCTTTCGGTGCTGTCGTGTCGCTACAGACCGGTTCGTTGATCAAGCAACTCGGCGCCGAATCGTTCACCGGTGCAGCCAGCGTGCTCGCTGTCATTCAACAGGGCAGCCCAATCGTGACTGCACTGTTGATTGCAGGCGCCGCAGGCTCTGCTGTGACCGCCGACCTCGGATCGCGCACCATCCGCGAGGAAATAGACGCCATGCGCGTGCTGGGTATCGACCCGGTGCATCGCCTCGTCGTTCCGCGCGTTCTCGCGATGATCCTCATCGCACTGTTGCTCAACGGCCTCGTGTCCGTCGTCGGTATTGCGGGTGGCTACTTCTTCAACGTCGTGCTTCAAGGCGGTACGCCCGGTGCCTACCTGGCGTCGTTCTCGGCGCTGGCGCAGCTGCCCGACCTGTATGTCGCAGAACTCAAAGCCGCGATCTTTGGTGTGATCGCCGGAATCATCGCGTCCTACAAGGGACTCAATCCCAACCCGGGACCCAAGGGCGTCGGTGAAGCGGTGAACCAGACGGTTGTCATCACCTTCCTGCTGCTGTTTTTCGCGAACCTCATTCTCACCCTGGTGTACCTCCAGGTTGTGCCAGCGAAGGGAAGCTGACCCGCAATGACCATCGCCAAAAGTCGTGGCGACCGTACTCTGATGCGCGCCAAGCGCATTGTGAGTGCTCCGCTGACCGTGCTCGACACCGCGGGCGAGCAGATGTCCTTCTATGTGCGCGCCATCGGGTGGATCCCGCGCACTCTGGTCCACTACAAGAAGGAAGTACTACGGCTACTCGCCGAAGTCACCTTCGGTAGCGGCGCTCTCGCAGTCATCGGCGGCACCATCGGCGTCATCGTGATGCTTTCCGGCGCAACCGGTGTGGTCGTCGGTCTACAGGGCTACGCGGCGCTCGAGCAGCTCGGCAGCTCGGTTCTCACGGGCTTCCTGTCGGCATACATCAACACCCGGGAGATCGCGCCCGTCGTGGCTGGTCTTGCGCTGTCGGCCACCGTCGGAGCGGGGTTCACGGCGCAGCTCGGTGCTATGCGAATTTCGGAGGAGATCGACGCCCTGGAGGTCATGGCAGTGCCCAGCGTGCCGTTCCTGGTAACGACTCGCATGATCGCAGGCTTCGTTGCCGTCATCCCGCTCTATATCGTCGGTCTGCTCGCGTCGTACATCGCCTCACGGGGAATCAGCACGATTTTCAACGGGCAGTCCAGCGGGTCATATGACCACTACTTCAACCTCTTCCTGCCACCGGAAGACGTTCTCTATTCGTTCCTCAAGGTGTTGATCTTCGCTTTTGTATTGATCATGATCCATTGCTACTACGGATTTCACGCCTCCGGCGGACCCGCAGGTGTGGGTGTGGCCGTGGGTAGTGCCGTGCGAACAGCCATCGTGACGGTAGCTGTTCTGGACTTCTTCCTCAGCCTCGCAATTTGGGGGACCACCACCACAGTGAGGGTTGCTGGATGATCGACTCGACGTCGCGATTGAGGAGACTGCTGCTCGGTCTTGCGTTCTTCCTGGTGCTGATCCTCTTTCTAGGATGGTCGATCACCTCGTTCAACAAGACCTTCAAGAAGGTTGTCAGCATCGACCTGATCACGGACACGGTGGGAAATGCGTTGCCGTCCAATGCCGATGTGAAAGTGCGCGGTCTGATCGTCGGTGAGGTTCGCTCTGCCTCGACCGACGACGGTGTCGTTACCGCCCATCTGGCCATCGAGCCGGACAAGGCGGAACTTATTCCGTCGAACGCCACGGCGCGGTTGCTGCCGAAGACGCTGTTCGGTGAGCGCTATGTGGCGTTGATGATTCCCGAGAACAACACCGCGTCGCCGATCGTCAACGGCACCGTACTGAAGCAGGACACCAGCGGCAGTGCCATCGAGGTCGGCGAACTGCTGGACAACCTGCTTCCGCTTCTGGAGGCGATTCCGCCGCAGGACCTGGCGAATACGCTTGGCGCGCTGGCGCAGGGAGTCAGCGGCCGCGGTCAGGAATTGGGGCTGACGATCGATCGGCTCGACAACATATTCAAGGGACTGAACACCGAGTTGCCGAACATCCAGGAGGATCTGCGTGGTCTAGCCGACTTCTCGCAAACATACGCCGACGCCGGTCCGCAGTTGATCGACGCGTTGGACAACCTTTCCGTCACCGGAAATACGTTGGTGGAGCAGCGTCCTGCAGTGGACACGTTGATTTCGTCCCTGACGGCGACGAGCAGCTCGACGGCGGATTTCCTGCAGGCCAACTCGAACAATTTGATTCGTATCTCGGCCGATTCACGAGAGACTCTGGAGTTGTTGGCGCAGTACTCACCGTCGTTCGGGTGCGCCTTTGCTCAGTTCGTTCCGGTCGTGGAACGTGCACAGGAGGTCATCGGTGTCGGCGACGAATACCGAGCCATCAACGTGACGGCATCGTTTGTCAATCCCAAGGGACGCTACTTGCCCAATCAGGACGAGCCGCGACTGTTCGACAATCGCGGGCCTCGGTGCTACACCCCGGCCAACACCGATGCCGGGGAGTACTTCCCTCAGTATCCGGGTGGTTCGGCAAACGACGGCTCGTACCAGGTTCCGTCCAGAAACCCAGGGCCGCAGGATATTCCGGACCTTCCGGCGCCGCAGTACTCGCCGTTGCCCGGGATAACAGAGTCGACGCCTGTAAATTACGAGGGTTCGGATTTCGAGCGTGACACTCTTGCCGTGATCTACGGCGAGGCAACAGGAACTTCGCCCGATGATGTTCCTTCCTGGTTGACGTCCGTCGGTGCGCCGGCGCTCAGGGGTGCGGAGGTAACCATCAAATGAGGGGACTAATCGCTCCGCTCGTCAAGCTGATCGTGTTCGCAGTAATAACAATTCTCGCTACCGCGACGCTGGCGTTCTCCATCGCGAACATCAGTGGCGGTGGCGGCAAGACGTACAGCGCGATCTTCAGTGATGTCGCCTCGCTCAACAAAGGCGACGAGGTTCGAATCGCAGGCGTTCGTGTCGGAGACGTGAAGAACATCGAGATCGTCAACGAGCGCGAGGCCAAGATCGAATTCTCGGTCGACGGCCGCGACTACCTTCCATCGACCGTCACCGCGAACCTGCGGTACCGAAATCTCGTCGGCCAGCGGTACGTTGCCATCGAGCAAGGTGTCGGAGAGCAGGGCGGCAAGATCAATCCCGGTGACACGATTCCACTGTCGCAGACCAAGCCCGCAGTCAATCTCACTACCCTGTTCGACGGTTTCCGTCCGCTCTTCCAGACGCTCAGCGCCGACGACGTGAATAAATTGTCGTACCAGATCATCCAGGTGTTTCAGGGGGAATCGGGAACTATCTCGGAGCTAGTGCGCAACACTGCGAGCCTCACCAACACGGTGGCCGACAAGGACGCTGTGATCGGGGCTGTCATCACCAACCTCAACACGGTGCTGCAAACGGTCAATCAGAACGACGACCAGTTGGACTCGTTGATCGTCAACACTCAGCAGTTGGTCTCCGGTCTGTCCGCGGACCGCGACGTCGTCGGTTCTGCGGTCACCTCGCTGGCAGGTCTCACCGATGCCACAGCGGGCCTCCTGGAGCCGACGCGGCCGTCCATCCAGGGTTCGATCGCAGCTCTGAACACGTTGGCAACAACGTTGAACAGGCGTGAAGATGATGTCAACAAGGTCCTTCAGACATTGCCGAAGAAGCTGGACAAACTGGTGCGCACAGCGCAGCAGGGCTCGTGGTTCACGTTCTACATATGCGGCATCGACATTGTGGCAGGACCTGGAACCTCGCCCAATCTCAATCTGCCGACGGGTTTGCCGACCGTGAATCAACCGCTGTACACGAATTCGGCTTCGCGTTGCAAAGCTGGGGGGATCAAAGAATGAAGAAGCGTAGCCCCGTGGTTCTCGGCGCACTCGGCATTGCCATCGTGCTGCTGGCCACGATATCGGTGTTCTTTCTCGACAAACTTCCGATCGTCGGTGCCGGATCGACCTTTACCGCTGAGTTCACCGAAGCCGCAGGTCTCAAGCCGGGCAACGAAGTTCGCATCGCAGGTGTCAAAGTCGGTCAGGTCAGCTCCGTGGAACTCGACGGGGACAAGGTCGATGTCGACTTTCGAGTACAGGACGCGTGGGTTGGCAACAACTCGACGGCGTCGATTCAGATCAAGACGCTGCTCGGACAGAAGTACCTCGCGATCGACCCTCGTGGTGACGATGTACTGAAGCCGAAGGAGCCGATCCCGGTGGAGCGCACCACATCTCCGTACGACGTCATCGATGCGTTCTCCGATGCCGCATCGACCATCGAAGACATCGACACCAACCAGCTGGCGTCGAGCTTCGAGACACTTTCGCAGGCGTTCTCGGAGACTCCGGCGGACATTCGCTCTTCCCTCGATGGAGTCAGCCGACTCTCCGAGAGCATCTCGAGCCGCGACGACGAACTGCAGAAGCTGTTCGAAGCAACCGGTAAGACGACGAAGGTGTTGGCGGACAGGAACGAGGAGTTCAATCGCCTGATTACCGACGCAGGGCCGCTGCTCGAAGAGTTGAACAATCGTCAGCAGTCGATCTCGCAGCTGCTGACAGGCGTGCAACGGCTCTCTCAGCAGCTCACAGGATTGGTTCGCGACAACGAGCAGCAGATCACTCCGATGCTCGAGCAGTTGAACGGAGTCATCGACATTCTCAACAAGAACAACGACGCACTCTCGCGGGGCTTGGAGCTCTACGCGCCGTTCGTCCGGCTGTACTCCAACGTCGTCGGAAACGGCCGCTGGTTGGACATAACCTTGGCCAACCTCACACCCCCCGGTTTGCCATTGATTCCGGGCTATCGCCAACCTGCGCGTGACCTGGGAGGCAACTGATGAGTGATTCGGGAGAAACCGTGAAGAAGACCGGCGGCCGCCGTGCCGTCATCGCGGGTATCGTCATCGCCGCACTCGTCATCGCCGGCGGACTGTGGTGGGTGTTCACCCGTGCGGGTGCAACCAATATCACCGCGTACTTCGACAAGTCCGTCGGTATCTACGAAGGATCCGATGTCCGCGTTCTCGGTGTGTCCGTCGGCAATGTGACCTCGGTGGTGCCCCAGGGTGACCAGGTCGAGGTCAAGATGCGCGTCCAGCGCGGCGTCGACATCCCCTCGGACGCCAAGGCCGCTCAGATCACCCCGTCACTCGTCTCCGATCGGTACGTGCAACTCGCTCCGGCCTACTCCGGCGGGGACAAGATGTCGGGCGATACCGTCATCCCGCGAGAACGAACGGCAACCCCGGTAGAGGTCGATCAGATCTACGCCAGTATCGACGAGCTCTCGACCGCGCTCGGGCCCAACGGTGCAAATGCCAACGGCGCACTCACCGACCTGGTGAACACCGGCGCTGCCAACCTCGATGGCAACGGTGCGGCTCTAGGCGACACCATCACCGAGCTGACTGCCGCCTCGCGCACGCTCAGTGACTCGCGCGGCGACCTGTTCGACACCGTCAAGAATTTGCAGACGTTCGTCTCTGCGCTCGCAGCGAACGATCAGCAGGTCAGGGAGTTCAACAACCAGCTGGCCGATCTGACGGGTTTCCTCAACGGGGAACGTGACGATTTGGGAGCGGCGCTCAACCAGCTGTCCATTTCGCTCGGTGATGTCGCCGGATTCGTGGCGGACAACCGAGATCAGTTGGTGCAGGCCGCAAACGGTCTGGTACAGCCGACTCAGACGCTGTCGGATCGAAAGGATTCCATCGTGGAAACTCTGACGATTCTTCCGCTCGCTATCAGCAACCTGGTGAACTCCTACGACGCAGAGTCCGGAACTCTCGCATCGCGGGCGAACCTGCAGAACGAAACTCAGGATCCGCTCGGAACAGTCTGCCGATTGATCGACCTCGGCAAACTGGTCCCGGGAGATCCGCGTTTCCAACAGCTCGGTGCGCAGATCCAACCCGTCATCGATCGATGCGGCGAGATCACTTCGCTGATTCAGGGGCCGGTTCGCGACTCCGGACTGGTACTTCCGTTCGGTGTGCTGACGAACGAGACCCAGCAGGGCAACGTCGTCCCGGGCACGGTGCCCGGCAACGTCTCACCACGACTCGGCGAAAACAACAAGATGCCCGGTCTGCAGCAAACGCTTGGAGGGGGACAGTGATCTTGTCGATCAGGACATCGCCGACGAGCAAAGCGGGTCGGGTTGCTCCGCAGGCCGCTGCGCGGCGGCGGCACTTGACCGCCATCGTCGGCGCCACGGTTATCGCACTGTCGGCCACCGCGTGTTCACAAGGTGTGTACGGCATTCCGCTCCCCGGCGGTGCCGACACCGGTAGCAATCCCCTTCGGTTGACGATTCAGTTTCAGGACGTTCTCGATCTCGTTCCGCAGTCGACAGTCAAGGTCGACGGTGTCGAGGTCGGTAGGGTCGACTCGATTTCGGTGCCCGACGGTGAATGGACCGCGAACGTCGGTGTCATCGTCAACGACTCGGTGAACCTTCCGGCGAACGCCACCGCAGCCGTCGAACAGACCTCGATTCTGGGTGAGAAGTTCATCCAGTTGACGGTCCCGGAGGGTGATTCCGATCCGAAGAGGCTTGCCGACGGTGACACCATCCCGCTCGACCGCACGCGTGTAACCACCAATATCGAACAGGTGCTCGGTGCGCTCTCGTTGCTTCTCAACGGTGGTGGCGTCGGTCAGCTGGCTCCGATCGTCAAGGAGTTGAACGCTGCGTTCTCAGGCCGCGAGGGCACGACTCGGAATCTGTTGGAGGAGGCCAACACTCTGATCGGCGGCCTCGAAGAGCAAAAGAACGACATCACACGGGCACTCGACGGACTCGACGTGTTGACCACTCAGGTGAGCGCGCAGACGGACAAGATTGATCGCGTACTGCAGGATCTTCCGATCGCTACCGGTGTGCTGGAAGAACAGCGTCCGCAGTTGACTCAGATGCTCGGACAGCTCGACCGTCTGGGCGCAGTCGGCACCAACGTGATCGATCAGTCCAGAGACGATCTGATCGCCGATCTTCGCGCACTCCGGCCGACTCTGCAGGCGCTGGCAGCATCGGGTGACGACATCGTCACCACGTTGCCGCTGATTCCGACGCTCCCGTTCCCGGATGGCATCGAGGAGGTCACCCAGGGCGACTCGGCGAACCTCTTCCTCTCACTCGACCTGTCCATTGGTACTGCACTCCGTAACTTCGGTGTGGGAGAGGGCGATCCGGTCTACATTCCGCCGAAGTACGGTGACTCGTTGCCGCTGGTGGATCCGTCGAATCCCTACTACAACGGCAACGGACCGCGTCCGGGTTGGCCGACGATCTCGCTGCTGCCATTGCCGCCGATCATTCCCAAACCGGTTCCGGCACCGGGCGTACCGGTCGCGCCGGGAGTCGAACCGGTCGCAGGCGAACCTGGGGCAGCTCCGGCTCCGACTCCGTTTGCACCTCTGAACGATCTACTCGAGCAACTCGGAGGTGGGCTGTGAGATCGCGGCTGGTCAAGATTCAGCTCATTGCATTCGTCATCGTTGCCATCGTGGGCATCGTGTACGTCGGCGGAAAATACGTTCGGCTCGACAATCTGCTCGGGTTCGGTCAGTATCGGGTCAACGCCGAGTTCGCCGATTCCGGTGGCATTTTCTCCAACGCAGAGGTCACCTACCGCGGTGTGCCCGTCGGCACCGTCGGTGAGCTCTCGTTGACCCAGAGCGGCATCAACGTGGAACTGCTGTTGGACAGCGGTGGTCTGGACATTCCGGATTCGGCGAAAGCTGTCGTCGCCAACCGGTCTGCAATCGGTGAGCAGTACGTCGATCTGCAGCCGACAAGCGACGAGGGTCCGTACCTCGTCGACGGTTCGACGATCGCAACGGCAAACACCCAAACGCCTGTACCCGTCGAGGAAGTTCTCGCCAGTACCAATCAACTCGTGAAGACGGTTCCCCTGAAGAATCTGACCACGGTGGTTCAGGAACTTGGCGCTGCATTCGATGGTAAGGGCGACGATCTGCAGGTTCTGGTCGATTCGCTCGGGTCGCTGTCGGAGACTGGCAACGAGGCGCTGCCAGAGACGCTTGCTCTGATCAGGGACAGCAGGACGGTGCTCGACACGCAATCCGAGCAATCTTCGGCCATCCGCCAGTTCAGTGCCGATCTGAACTCGGTGACGGCCCAGCTGCGCAACAGTGATCCGGATATCAGGCGGCTCATCAACACGGGCACTGCGGCCAGTGACCAGATCGGTGCATTGATCGCCGAGGGTGGACCTGCACTGACGACCGATTTGACGAACATCAACTCGGTTACCGAGCTTGCTGCTCCGAGAGCGCTCGCGCTCAAGCCGCTGCTGATCTTCCTGCCTGCCCTTGCTGCCGGCGCAAGCACGCTCGTGCCGGGCGACGGAACGATTCACCAGGGACTGTTGCTGGAGACGAACAACCCGCCGCCGTGCACCGTCGGCTACGAAGGCTCGCAGGCGATTCTCGACGAGGAGAAGGCGAAGAACCCCAACTTCGATCTCACCGAGGAGAACTACCCGCTGAATCTTCAGGCCAACTGCGCAACACCCGAGGGCAGTGTGACGGGCGTTCGCAGCGCAAATCGCATCGTCTTCGCTGATCCGGAGACTCCGCAGCCGTGGGACAGCAAGCCCAAGGTAGATCCGGAGAAGCTCAACCTCAACCCGATCGCGTCGCAGCTTGCGCCGCTGCTCGGGGTGACTCCGAAGTAAAGCTGATCCACGAACAGCACTGACTGTGCGGGTGGCGACAATCCTGGTCGAACGCGAGGATTGTCGCCACTCGTCGTTCGAATAGAAGCTTCGGTCCTCGGACTCGAAAGTGCCCGTGTTACCGAAGAGTAAGGTTGTACTGTGACGTCAAACACCGAAGCTCGGGATCCGGAATTCACGGACCCAGAATCGAAGAAGAATCCAGCCAAACCAGTGTTGATCGGCGCTTCCATTGTTGCGGTGATCGCACTTGCCGCGAGCGTGTGGTTCGGCATCGGGTGGAAGTCCGCCGCCACCGACCAGAACATCGCCGATGTACGAGATTCAGCGTTGGCGGGAGCCCAGCAGGCAGCTATCAATCTGAGTTCGGTGGACTCTGCGAATCTCGACGGTTCGCTGGACACGATGATGTCGTCGGTCACCGGCGACGAGATGACCAACTACCTCGACGAGACTCGGTCGTCGATCAGCGACGAGCAACGTAACTCGGGGCGCAAGATCACCGCCGAGGTGATCGGATCCTCGCTCACCGAACTCAACGTCGACGACAAGACAGCTACGGCTGTGTTGATCGTCGCCAACCTCACCACGGGTCCCGACGACACAGCGCCCGAGCGGAGTCGCGCAGTGATGCGGATGTTCCTGCAGGACGTCGACGGCACGTGGAAGGTCAACAAGCTTCTCCCCGTGGGTGACCGGGCACCGATCGGTGACGACAACGCCAGGGTCTACAACCAGCCTGCGGATGGTACTGCGACAGACCCGAATGCGACCGCTGACCCGAGCGCGCCCGCTGACCCGAGCGCGCCCGCTGACCCGAGCGCGCCCGCTGACCCGAATGCGACCGCTGATCCGAGCGCCCCTGCCGCGGTTCCCGACACGTCCGCAGGCCCCTAGAGGACCAGGCCGAGTCCCAGTTCAGCCATACGTGATTTTCTGACGCACCTCGGTGAGGTCGTCAGTAGCAACAGAGGAGTTCCGCAGTGCCCCCACAGCGCCGGAAAATCGTTCCCCCGAACACCACGAGCCAGTCTCGCAAGAAGATGGCGGGGTCGACGCGCAAACCGTCACCTGAAGCTGCAGGTGTCGACCCCGCGTCAGAGGCAGTCGATACCGGCGTCGAGCCGACGACAGAGTTTCCTGCCGCGCCCGACACAACCGAGCCTGCCGCTGTGTCTTCGGATGCGGCTGTGTCTTCGGATGGTACTGGGCCATCACTGACGAAGAGCACGTCTTCGTCCCAGCCGGAGGCTGCTGCTCCTCGTGCGCACGCTCGCCGAATCGGTTGGGCTCCCGCGTTGCTGATGGTTTTCGTGGCGCTTGCCCTCGTCGTGTTCGCGGTGGTGGCTGCCCTGAAGCCCGGTACCGGGAACGACAATGAGGCGTGGGTCGATCAGGGCGCGACGTCGGAGGTGACACGGTCGGCGACGGATGCATTGACTGCGATCTACGGCTACAGCTACGACACCGTGGATGATCAGTTCTCCGGCGTCGATGCTTTCCTGACCGAGAAAATGGCTCAGGAGTTCGACAGCCAGGCCGAGACGATCAAGTCCTCGGCGCGTCAGACTCAGGCCGCGACCGAGGTCGACATGATGGATATCGGCGTCAGTCGGTTGGAGTCCGATAGTGCCGAGTTGATCATCAACATGAACGTCAGCACCACCCAGCAAGGCGTCGCTCGGGGAAGCGTCACTCTTCCGTTGATCGTGAATATGGAGAAAGTCGACGGGAAATGGCTTCTGTCGGCGATCGATCCTCGCTGATCGAAGTGTGATATCCGATACACCTCGTGAGGGTAAGAAACTATATAAACCGACCGTAGGTGTGGTTTATTGCGCGTTATTCATAATGCGTAGTTGGTTCGTGCTCGGATAGCGGCCGATGTGGCAGTTAACATCGCGCTTGCGTCCCACTGTGGGGCGAGCTCTGGTTGCGCGAGATCCGCCTCCTGGCCGCTCGCGTCGCCGGAGCCGGTTTCGCGAGAATACGGAGCACACATGACCGGCACCACTATCGGAGACATCACAACTCGATTTTCGCCCGGCCGCGAGGGGTACGCGGAAAATGTCAATCCTGAATTGTTTCGGCTCCTCGGCGCGGTAGATCTGGACGTCGAATACGTCTCGGGAATGGGCACCGAGTTGTACGACGCCTTGGGGCGGACACATCTCGACTTCGCCGGTGCCTATGGCGCGCTTCCCTTCGGCCACAATCCTCCGTGCGTCTGGCGTGCGATGGACGAGGTACGCGAACGTGGCGAAGCGGTGTTCGTTCAACCGTCGGTGCTGTTCCCGGCGGGGGAGTTGGCACGCAGACTGGTGGCGGTTGCACCGTCCGGGCTCGGGCGTGTGACGTTCGTGAACAGCGGCGCCGAGGCGATGGAGATCGCTATCAAGATCGCCAGGTCGGCCACTGGCAGGCTCGGGGTTCTGAGTACGCGCAACAGTTTCCACGGCAAGACCCTCGGTGCACTGTCGGCGACCGGAAACAGCGTGTATCAAAACGGATTCGGGGCGCCCGTTGCCGGCTTCGAGAGCATTGCGTTCGGAGACAGCGGTGCGCTCGATGAGGCGTTGACCGCAGCCCCCGGGGAGTTCGCGGTCTTCGTCGTCGAGCCGATCCAGGGTGAAGGGGGAGTCGTGGCGCCGCCCGAGGGCTACCTCGCCCGCGTACGGGAAATCTGTACCGCCCACGGCGTTCTCCTGGCCGTCGACGAGGTTCAGACCGGGCTTGGGCGGACTGGAAGACTGTTCGCATGTGAGCACGAAGATGTCGTGCCCGACATCCTGGCGTTGGCAAAGGCACTCGGCGGCGGTGTCCTGCCAAGCGGTGCCGTTCTCTGCAAACCGGAGCTGGTCGGCGAGAGTTTTGCATTGCGCCACACGTCCACGTTCGCGGGTAACGCGCTCACTGCCCGAGTCGGGATTGCAGTGCTCGACGAGCTCACCGCGAATGAGAGCGCTCTGGTCACTCGGGTGGCCGACGTCGGTGAGATGCTGAAGATGGAATTGCAGAAGCTTGCGCTGAAGTATCCGACCGTAGTCACCGACGTGCGGGGCAGGGGTCTGCTTCTCGGTGTCGAACTGACCGACGACATCAACTTCGTCGGCAGGCAAGCATTGCTGGGCTCCATTGCGGTTCAGTTGAATCTAGCCGCAATGATGTCCTCGTATCTATCTGCGGTCGAAGGCATCCGCATTGCGCCGACCTTGTTCGGTGCTCGTGTGCTTCGGGTCGAGCCGCCTCTCACGGTGACCGACTCCGAATGCCGTCGCCTGGTCGCGGCGCTCGACCGTGCACTCGGATTCGCGGCGGCGGGCGATCTCATCGGCCTGATCGGCCATCTCCTTGGGAAGGCGCCGAAAAATGCACCGAAGGCCGTGCCGACTACGCCGCGGAGGCGGCCACACGTAACGCCGGTCGCGGGCGACCGCTTCTTCGCGTTCATCGCACACCCGTTGGACCTCGACGTGTTCGAGGCATTCGACCCCGAGCTGCGCGAGCTATCGCATTCCGAACGTGCGGAACTGTTGAACCGCTTCGCTTTCGGTACCTCCGAAGTCAATCCGTCGCCGCTCGTGATCGGCAGCGGCCGGACGGTGTCGGTGCGTGACGGAAGTGCGCACGGCACACTGATCGGGCTTCCGTTCACGTCGAAGTCGCTGCTGATGCTCCCTGCCGAAGCAGCCGTCGCCGCGGTCACAGCGGCGGCGAACCTCGCGTTCGAGCGTGGCGCAGCTGTCGTGGGTCTCGGCGGATACTCGTCCGTGGTCACCGCAAACGGTCTTGCACTCGGTGAGATGGCAGGGGTCCTCACGACCGGCAACTCGTTCACGGCTGCGGCCAGCATCCGTGCGGTTCGACGAGTGTGCTCGGAGCGAGGAATGGATCTGAAGGACGTTCGGGTAACCATCCTGGGTGCGGCCGGTGCCATCGGCCGGACCATCGCTCGGGCATTGGCACCGGACGTCGGCACGGTGACACTCGTCGGGCGTCCGGGCGAGCACGGGCAGATAGCGCCCAAGTTGTGGGCTGCCGCAGGCGAAATCGTGGCCGCCGCCCGAGGCGGCTCCGGTGAATTCGCCGCTGCTGCCGAGCGTTCGGGGGGCTCCGTCGACGACCTGGTCGCCTCCGGGCATCTCGAATTCTTCGATGATCCGGCCGTGGGAGTGGCGCAGGCGCACGTTGTCATTGCCGCAACGTCCGCGCCACGCTCGCTGATCGATGCAACCGATCTGGCACCGAACGCCATCGTGTGCGATGTGGCGCAGCCGCCGAACATCCCGCACGATGTCGGTCGGATTCGCCGCGACGTGACGGTGTTCGACGGCGGCATCGTCCGGTTGCCTGCAGGTTCGGACTTCGGGCTGGAATATGGTCTGGCTCCGGGTCTCACCTACGCCTGCATGGCCGAAACCATGTTGCTGTCACTGTCGGAGCGCTTCGAGCTGCGCAGTATCGGAACGGCACTCGACAGCTCCAACGTCGAGCAGCTCGGACTCCTTGCCGATCGCTACGGGTTCGAGTTGGCAGAGGCTACCCGTTGGCGCGAGGCTCAGCGCTAGACCTGGGTACCGGTTCGTTCCGCCGGCCCGCCGCTCACGCGGGCCGGCGGGCGGTTCATGCGGTACACGTGTGGTCCTTTCGGTCCGATGGTCGCGGTTCCGGCCTCCTCGAATCCCATTGCGGTCCAGAACGGAATGTTGCCGTCCTTGCAAATGCCGTAAGTGGTTCGTCCCTGGCTGTCCATGCGATCGAAGATGGTTTTCGTCAACGCTGCGCCGACACCGGAGCGGTGCAGGCTCGGTTCCACTCCCAGATAGACCCACAGCACGGCGTCCTCGTTCGGAGCGCCATCGTCCAGCATTCGATCCATCTGAATGCCGGCCCGAACACCGCGCTTCATCGCCCACAGCAAATGTGGGCCTGCGACGAGCCCCCGCCACCACGGACCCTGACGCGCTCCGTGTGGATGCCACAGGCTGACGCCGACGATCCGTCCGGCCTGCAACGCCACATCTGCGCCGCCGACCGGTAGATAGCGGTGCCGAATGAGCGCAGCCATCATTCTCCGCTGCATGGTAGGCCTTCGTTTCTCCTTTGGAAAGAAATATCCGCTGACAGGGTCGTCGGATTGGAAGGCGCGGGCCATCATCGCCGACATCTCTCGTATGTCTGCCTTGGTGGCAAGTCTGATATCAACCGACATTCTGAGTGTCCTTGTCTCGGGCGGTGGTATCGGATTCGGGGACAGACTTTTTCGGGTGCAGCCACCAGTTGGCCTCACCCATCAGTGTCACGAGCGCCGGTACGAGCAGCATTCGGACCACCGTCGCGTCGAGGATCAGCCCAACGATGACGCCGATGCCGAGCAAGCGCATCATCGCCAACTCGGACAGTGAGAACGCCGCCGTGACGGTGATGAGCAGCAAAGCTGCAGCGGTGACCACGCGCCCTGTCCTGGAGGCGCCGATGCGGACGGCGTCGCGTGTACTCGCGCCTCGATCGTGTGCTTCGACGATCCGTGAGAGAAGGAAGATCTCGTAGTCGGTGGAGAGCCCGAACACCACTGCAAGTATCAGGATGCTCATCGTCGCTTGAAGTGGACCGCGCGTGATACCCACCGCACCGGCACCATGCCCGTCGACGAATATCCAGGTCAGTACTCCGAATGTTGCTGCAAGGCTGATCATTGCCATCACGATTGCCTTGATGGACAACACGATCGACCGGAACGCAGCGGTGGTCACGACGAATGTTGCGGCGATCATGATGGCGAACATCCAGGGCACGGTGCCGTAGATGGAATCGATTCCGTCCTGACTCAGCGCAGTGGGTCCACCGATCATGATGACGGTGCCCTCCGGTGGAGCGATCTCGCGTATCGAATCCACGGTGGCGAGCGCACCCTGCGTGCGGTCCGGTGATGTCAGAATTGCGCGTACGACGGCATAGTCGTCCGCAACTCCGCCCGGGGCCGCGGCCGCGATGCCGTCGACGTCGCTCACCTCGTCGACCACCAGTTGGACCGAACGCGAATCCGGCTGCCCGCCGTCGGTCGACTGAATCATCACGGTGACTCCGGAATTGGCGAGGGGAAAGTCCGAGAACAATGTGTCCGTAGCGACTCGAGCCGGTGAATCTTGCGGAAGGCCCTTGTGGTCGAGGTCGCCCAGTGTTGCCCCGAACACGGGGGCGCTGAGCAAGGCCAGGAACGCGATGATCGCGACCGCGACGACGACCGGCCTCCGCATCACTGCCGAGGCCACCGAACCCCAGAATCGTTCTGCGCGTGCGTCACCGCGCTCGATGGCACCTGAGCGCCAGCTGAGCGAGTTGATTCTGGGGCCGAGCAGCGCAAGCGCAGCGGGAAGTGCTGTGAGAGAGACGAATGCTGCTGCGGCCACTGCTGCCATACCGCCGTAGCCGAGCGACCGGACCATCGCCTGCGGGAAGATGAGCATTCCGATGAACCCGCACACCAGCAGCAATCCGGAGAAGGCGACGGTTCGGCCTGCGGTTCTCATGGTGCGACGGACCGCGTCCGCTGTCGATGCACCGTCGCGGATTTCTTCTCGAAAGCGTGTGAGTACGAACAGGCTGTAGTCCACCGCCATGCCGAGACTGACGAGTGTGGCGATGTTGGTGGCGAAGACACTCACTTCGGTGAACATGGTGAGGACCCGCATCACGGCGAGCGAGCCGAGGATGCTGAGCCCGCCGATGCACAGCGGTATCGCCGCTGCGGTTACTCCGCCGAAGATCAGCAGCAGCAGCACCATCAACACCGGGAACGTGATGGTCTCGGCGCGAATGAGGTCGGCGCGTGCTTCGGTGTTGTACGCGTTGGCGATCACGGAGAATCCGCCGAACTGCACGTCGATTCCGTCGATCGAACGAGCCTCTGCGATATCGCGATACGCCTTGATGCGGGTGCCCTCGTCGCCGTTGAACGTCAGCACTGCAAGAGCGGAACGCCGGTCGAACGACACCAACCCCGTTGTGAACGCGGGTGGCACGTTCCAGTAGGTCGTCGGCGCACGCACGAGCAACCCCGGGTCGATCCGGGCGAGGTTGTCCGCGACGACATCACCGATGTCGTCGACGCCGCGGCCGTCGGTGGGGGTGTAAACGATGGCAACGTCCGGGACGGTGCGCCCGAATTGCGCGTCGACGATGTCATCGACCTGCGCGGCTTGACTATGGGGATCGGAGTATCCGCCGAGGCTGAGGGTCGAGACGACTTCGACGCCCCATATGCCCGCGGCGACAATGACCACCACGCATGTCGCGAGGACGTACCGGGCGTGCGTGATGATGGCGTCGACGACTCGGTCGCGTGCTGTGGACAAAGCAGAATCCTCTTCGGTCGACGAACGCAGATCTCTCGAATGGCATGCGAAGAATACGAACCGTGACGTGGCCTGCCCGGCGGTGACGAACGAGCCCCCTGTGGCGCCGCTGAGCAGCCTCGACGCCGTGACATTACACCGATCTGTGCAGGGCGTCGAGGGTGCCGACCGGTACGAGGTTCGGCTACGCTATCGGCCACGGCTTGGTCCGGCCTCAGTGGTTGCAAGTCGTTCTCCTCCTTGGTTTTTCGGTCGTCTATGGTCAACAATTCAACTGCTCCAGGATGGATACACGTGGATCGACATCGAACCCTCTCGTCTACCGCTCGATTCTTCGTCGACGCACTGCCTTCGAGAGTGGTGACCAACGAGGAGTTGTGCCGCGACCTCGATACGAACGAGAACTGGATCGAGACGAGGACTGGAATCTCGACCAGGCGATTCCTCGAACCGCAGCGTGCGGCGTCGGACCTTGCGCTCGAAGCCGCGAAACGCGTCCTCGACGAGAGCGGCACTGCTGCAATCGATATCGATGCAATCGTGCTTGCCACGGCGAATCCCGACCAACCGTTTCCGTCCACGGCCCTCACCGTCGCGCACGGCCTCGGTGCGAGCCGTGCGCTTCCCATCGACCTGACGCAGGCGGCCTGCGCCGGCGGACTGTTGGCGTTGGAAGTGGCGTCCACGATGATCGGCAATCGATACAGGACCATCCTCGTGATCGCTGTCGAAGTGTTCTCGCGGCAGACCGATCCGCGAGACAGGACCACCAGGGTTTTCTTCGGCGATGCAGCCGGAGCAGCGTTGGTTGTGCAGGAAACTCACGCAGACAGGGGGATTCGGTCGGTGGTGCTCGCCTCCGAGTTCGACATGTCCGTCGGAATCAGCGGCGGTGGATCGCGCAACCCCTTCACTGTCGATGCGGTCGCTCGCGGCGATCATTACATCTACATGGATGGCCCGCGCGTGTGGAAATTGGCGACCACATTGCTGCCGGAGGTGGTTCGTCAGTCCGCTGAGGATGCAGGATTGGTTGTGGACGAGATCGACAACTTCGTCTTTCACCAGGCGAACCGGAACATCATCGAGGATGTGATGGACACGCTCGGTCTCGATCGATCCCGCGCCCTCATCACGCTCGACAAACTTGGAAATACGGGAGCAGCGAGTATTTTCACAGTTCTCGCGCAGCTGTCGCGCGAGGGCAAGATCGGCGCAGGAAAAGTGACGGTGATCGCGGCAATCGGTGCAGGGTTCATCTGGGGTGCAATGGTGCTGGTTCACTGACCTGACCTGACCTGACCTGACCTGACCTGAAACACCTGAATGGTCCATTCATGCTGTCGGGTAACATGAATGGACCATTACAGCGGTGTGCTACAGCTGCTCCAATACCCCCGCCACCTCGGTGATCGCTCGATCGATCTGCTCGACCGTGTGCTCACTGGAGACGAACAGCCTCAACCGCTCCTCGCCCGCAGGCACCGACGGATACGTGATGGCATTGAGGTTGATCCCCGCATCGAGCAGAGTGACGGCCGCGATCACCGCTTTCTGGGTGTCCCCGACGATGATCGGCAGAATGGGGGTCCCCTCGGCCAATCCTGTGTGTAGACCGAGTGATTGCGCCTGAGCGAATGCCCGTTTCGCGTTGGATTGCAACCGAGCAACGCGATCCGGTTCGGCATCGATGATGTCGAGTGCGGTGAGTGCAGCGGCGATCGACGCGGGCGCAGGGGCCGTTGCGAACATACTCAGCCCCGGCGCCGAATACTTGAACGCGCGGATCAACTCACGGCTACCGGCAACGAACCCCCCGACGCTGCCGAGTGCCTTCGACATGGTTCCCATCCATACGTCGACGGCGTCACCGTCGAGGCCGTACAGATCGCGGATTCCGTGGCCGTGTTCGCCGAGCACACCGAAGGCATGGGCCTCGTCGATCATCACCGCGCAGTCGTACTGGCGAGCGACTGCAATCAACTGCGGCAGCAGAGCGACGTCGCCGTCCATGCTGTAGTGACTTTCGAGAATTACGAGTGCACGCTTGAAGCTGCCGCGTGACATCTTGAGGATCGCTTCGAGCGCGGCCGGATCGTTGTGCCGGAACGTCACCCGGCGGCACCCTGCCCATTCGGTGCCGGAGACGATGCTGCTGTGCACCAACGCGTCGCATACCGCAAGGTCACCCTGGCCGAGCAGGTATCCGACCGCCGCTGCGTTGGTGAGGTACCCACTCGTTGTGATCACTGCGTCGTCGACGTCGTAAATTCCCGCGATTCGTGACTCGAAGTCCGCGTACAACGGGATCTCTCCCGACACGATGCGACTGGCGGAGACGGAGGTTCCGTATCGATCGATCGCGTCCTTGGCGGCGTCGGCGAGGCGGGTGTCTGCGCTGAGCCCCAGGTAGTTGAAACTCCCGAAGTTGATCATGTCGCGATCGAGTTGCCTGATGATCGGGCCACTCTTGCCCTCGTGCGGCAGGTACAGCGGATTGGGTACACCCAAACCGCTGAACATCGCGTCCACACCGTCGAACTGCGCGACGGTCGAGACGATATCCGGATGGTCCAGCAAACCGTGCGCTCCAGTCTTGGCAACCGTGACCGCAGGACTGGACGAAGCGACCGCCGCGGGACCCGGATCCTCGAGCGGAACCGTCGAATACCCGGTCCTGGACAGAAGTCGCCTGGCTATCTCACGCGAGTCAGTGGTCATCTCAATTGCCTCCCGCAGAGTCAGACGAGGACAAAGCGGGCACGCCGGAGGCAAGGATGGTGTCCGAGGCCGGAATCACCTCGACGGCAAGCAGTTCGCCTGCAGGTGCAGCGGCTGCCGGCGCGGCCGTCGCCGCGCCGTCGCCGCGTGCGGTGAGGCCCGCGGCCAGCTTCGCGCCGATTGCGGCGAGCCCATGTCCTCGCCCGAACTCGAGAACCGAGAGTTCGAGCCCGACGGTCTTGCCGACGCGGGCAGCGAACTCGACTGCCATGAGCGAGTCGAGACCCAGCTCGGGGAGAGGGGTCTGTACGTCGACGGCTTCTGCCTCGACGTCCATCACCAGCGCAAGCTGTTCGGCCAGGATGAACGTGAGAACCTCGGCCCGCTGATCCTCTGGAAGCGCGAGGATCTCGGCGTGCAGTGCGGAGATTCCGGATCCGCCGGTGCTGGCGGCCGCGATGTGGGCCGCGAACCGTGGAATCGACGCGGACGCGGGGTTCGCGAGGCCCCACTGCTCCCAGTCGATGCCCACGAGCGCGACATGTGGAATGTCGAGGGTGAGGCATTCGCGCAGGAAGCGCGTCGCCTCATCCATGTCGATATTCTTGAACCCCAGCATGTCCAGGTACCGGACCACTTGTTGTTTCGCCTCGGCCATGCCACCGCCCGACATGGAGCCCCAGCTGACCGTGAATGCAGCCTTGCCGCGCTGGCGCCGCGACCAGGCCAGCGCGTCGAGAACCGAGTTGGCTGCCGAGTACGACACCTGGGGTGCGCCGCCGGTGAGGCTGCTCATCGAGGAGAACATCACGAAGATGTCCGAATCGATCCCCAGCTCGTCGAGTGCGCGGTCGAGGTGAACGGCACCGTCGACCTTGGGAAGGAATATGTTTCGCAGTGACTCGTCGGTGATGTCGTTGATGGCGAAGTTGTCCACCAGACCGGCTGTATGGAAGATGCCGCGTACAGGGGCATTGCTGTCCTGCGCTCGGATGAGTAGCCCGCGGACCCCGTCGTAGTCGGAGATGTCGAGCAATTCCTGTACGACGGTCACTCCGGCTTCGGCGAACTCCGCGAGAGTCTGCCTTGCGCGGTCCGTGGTCGGTCCGCTCCTTCCGACCAGAACCAGGGTGCGAGCACCTTCGTCGACGAGCCACTTGGCGATCGCGGTACCGAATGCTCCGAAACCTCCCGTGACGACATAGGTTGCCTCGGGGTCGATCTCGACGGTCGGAATTTCGGGGCGGACGACGGGGGAGTCCTCGGTGAAGCTCAGCACGACTCGTCCGGTGTGCGAGGACCGGATCACCGAGTCGAATGCCTCGCCGACGCGGTCGAGCGTGTACGTCGTGTACGGGAGATGCCGGTATGTGCCTGCCGACATCTTGTCGAGTACCTCGCGGGTGACCTGCCTAGCGAGATCGGGTTTGTGTTCGAACATACGGTCCATGTCGACCGCATAGAAGGTGATGTTGCGGTCGAACGGCTTCAGGTCCATGACGCCGCCGAAATAGATGTCGGCTTTGCCGAGTTCGATGATCCGCGCGAATTCGCCTGCCACGTGCAGGTTCTGGGCCATGATCTCTCCGGGCGACGAGTTGAAGACCACGTCGACGCCGCGGCCGTCGGTCAGCGCCATCACCTCTTCGGAATAGTTGAGCGACCTCGACGCGAGCACCTCGTGTGCACCGGCCGCGCGTGCTACCTCTCGGCGCTCCTCGGTGCCTGCGGTTGCGATGACCCGAGCGCCCATGAGCCGGGCAACCTGGACTGCAGCCAGACCCATGCCTCCTGCTGCGCCGTGAATCAACACCGTTTCACCCGGCTGCACGCGGGCCAGGTACACCAGTCCGTACTCCGCGCACAGGAACGGCAGAATCGAGGAGCACCAACCGGACTCCCAACGGGAAGGAATCTTCATGGTGCCGCCCTCGTCGACGCCGAGAGTGATGTAGCGGCGCATCATCTCGCGCGCGCACACCCCCATCTTGTCACCCACCGCGACATCGGTGACACCGTCTCCGATTCTGGTGACGGTGCCCGCGCCTTCCAATCCGAGAGTGGTACCGAAGTAGGTGCCCGACAGCTCCTTGTCGGTGAGCACGCCCATCACCTTGAGCGGATCTTTGTAGTTCAGCCCCACAGCTTCCATTCGCACCTCGATCTCGCCGTGTCCGGGAGCGCGGCGCGCGTGGACGCGAAATGCCAGATCGGACAGCAACTTCGTCGACGGTACCTCCACCGCGAACGATTGCTCGGGGTCCTTCGACACGGTCGGCTGATCCCTGACGGCGAGGTGCTCACTCAGGTTGTTCTGCAGGATGACAACCCAGCGAGAGCCCTGACGGAGGGCGACCTCATCGACCACGTCGGACCCGAACGGTCCGAAGGCGAACGTCTCGGCGGCGATCTCGGACACCGCTGTCGAGGGTTCGGTGTCGATGAATCGCCATGCAGCGGGGGACTGTTCGTTGCGCAGTGACCGCCTGGCACCGACAAGACTCGCGTGTGCCAGGTCGGCTCCGTCGACGTCGCCCGGCATGCAGAATGCTCGCTGAGTGACCACCACGGCCGAGACGCTGCCCGGCTCGGTGGCCGGCCCGGTGTCGTCGCCGTAGATGGCGACATGCACGGTGCGCGCGACGGTGAGGAGCGATAAGACTGCGCTCGCCGGGTCGGTGAAGGTACCCGCGACGGCGATCACCGTGGCCCGGTCGATGCCGTCGATGGCCATTCCTTCGCGCAGTGCTGCAACGAGTTCGGGCACCGTTGTGCCTTCGGCGTTCACAATGTTCGAGGCCGGCCGAGACGCTGCGATGGCCTCGGCACGCTGCTGTGCACTCGGATCCGGTGTTCCGAGCGTCACGACGAGTGCGAAGTCGCGAGCTGCCTCGGTTCCGATCGCGTCTGCGTCACGATTGTCCCGAAGTTCCCAGGTCGGTTCGTAGAACACTGTGCCCAACCTGGTGTGCAGCGACTGCGGTGGCGCGATCGGCCGGAATTCGACGCTTCCGAGGGTGACTGCGGCACGTCCTTCGGCGTCGGTCACGGCGATGTCCGCTCGCATCGGGTAGGTGCTGGTCCGTCTGACGATCACGGTGGCGCGGCGCGGTATCGGCCCGAATCTGCGCACCGCTGCGATGGAGAACGGAACGACCGCACCCGACACGGCGTTCGGCGAGGCCAACGTCGCAACACACTGGAGTGCGGTGTCGAGGACAGCGGGATGCACGAGGTGCCGACTGCCCGTGTGGCGTGAGCTGTCGATGGTGGCCACCACGACGTCTGCGCCGATTCGTGCTGTTTCGATGCCCTGGAACGCCGGTCCGTACTGCAGGCCCGCCGCGCTCAGCAGTGGATAGAGAATGTCTCCGGTGATATCGGTGATATCGGCGGTCATATCGGTCGTCGAAGAATCGACGAAGGGCGCATCGAAGTGGCCTTCGACGAGTCGGCCGATCGCGTTGGTGGTCCATACGGTGTCGGCGGCAGATCGAGAGCGGATGACGAAGCGTCGGGTGCTGTCCTCGACCGCGACCTGAAGAACCGGGACGTCGTGCTTGTCGACGACGAGCGGTGCAACGAACTCGACGTGCTCTAGCCCGACTTCGCCGCGACCCGACCGGACAGCTGCCGCGCTGAGTGCGGCATCGAGGTAGGCGGTGCCCGGGAGCAGTACGAGACCGTCGACGACGTGGTCCTGCAGCCAGGGCAACTGCGAAACAGCAAGTTCGGCTTGCCATTCCGATGCTGCTGCGCTTGTTCTGTCACCGAGCATCGGGTAGACGGTGTTCGAGCCCATCCGGTCGGCAATCGAGGCTGCATCCTCGGTCCAGACCCGAGTCTTCTGCCAGGGGTAGGCAGGCAACGACACGTGTGGCGATGCGAGTGCACTCTCGGCCGCGAAGACTCGGCCGTCGAAGGAACCGGCGCAGTACAGATTCGACAGGGCGATGTTCAACGAGACCGCGTCGCTCTCTCGGCGGACCAATGTGCCGATCGAGGTGCCCGGATCGCCGGTGCGAATGATAATTTCGCGAATGTTGCCGGACAGCACGGGGTGCGGTCCGATCTCGAGGAACACCCGATGTCCGCGTCCGATCAGTTCGCTGACGGTGTCGGCGAACCGCACCGGTTTGCGGACGTTGTCGCACCAGTAGGCCGCGCCCCAACTCGCATCGGTGACCTCGTGGGCGGTAACCGTCGAGAACAAGGCCAGTTTCGGAACGCGGGGATCGAGCTCGTTCAAGCTGGTTGCCACGTCCGCGAGAATCGGATCCATCAGGTGGCTGTGATACGGGACCTCGACCTGCAGCCGCTTGGCGAAGTAGCCGCCGTCGGTGAGTTTGTCGGCCAACACTGTGAGGTGCTCGACGTCACCCGCGAGTGTCACCGCCGTCGGACTGTTGATAGCGGCGACCGAAACGTGCGCGACCATGTCCTCGCCCGCCGCCGCCAGATATGCGACGGCGTCGGCTTCTGAGAGGCCCACGGCCAACATCGAACCACTGCCCGCCGTCCTCGCTTGCAAGCGTGCGCGATGGCAACTGACAAGCAAGGCGTCGTGCAGACTCAATGCGCCGCTGACATAGGCTGCGCTGACCTCACCGACGCTGTGGCCGACGACCGTCTCGGGTTCGATTCCCGCTGCTCGGAGTTCGGCGACGAGGGAAACCTGCACGAGAAAGTTGGCAGGCTGTGCCACTTCGGTGTTGGTGACACGTGAGTGTTCCTCGTCCCGGCACAGCTCTTCGATGATGGACCAGCCGGCAATCTCGATGAACGCGTCGTCGACGATCTGTGCGGTGCGAGCGAATTCGCCACCGGCGTGCAGGAGTTCACGTGCCATTCCCCACCATTGGGGTCCCATTCCGCTGAAGACGAAGACCGGGGCCGCGCCCGCGGTATCCACCACGTGCGACGTCGTTCCGGTGCCGGCTGCGAAGTCACGGAGTTTCGACAGAAGATCAGTGCTGTCAGTGAAGCTCAGTGATGCGCGGACGGGGTGGTGGGCTCGCCTGGTCCATGCGGCCGCCGTGAAGCCCCTGAGAGTGCGGTCGACGTCGTCCGGTTCGACGTCGTCCGGTTCCGTCCCTGCCAGGAGCGAGTCGAGGGAGTCCGCCAACGAGGTCGCCAGTGTGCGCACCGCGGCATCGGTGCGGGCCGAGAGAGGGAACAGGCGCACGGGGAGTGGCCGGACTGCCGGCGACTCGGCTGCCGGTGCAGTCTCCATCACGACGTGTGCGTTGGTGCCGCCGTAGCCGAATCCGTTGATGGCAATGATCGGCCGGTCGTAGTGGTCGGGGAACGGTTCGACTTCGGTGGGAATGCGGATGGCCAGGTCGTCGAATGGAATCGCTGGGTTCAACGTGTCGAGCCACGCCTGCGGAGCGATGGTGCGGTGGTGGATGGACAGTGCGCTCTTGATGAGGCTCGCGATGCCCGCTGCCGCTTCCGTATGCCCGATCGATGCCTTGATGGAGCCGACGATCAACGCACTCTCGCGGCCGTCGACGGCGCCGTAGGCGCCGCCGAGGGCCTCCAATTCGAGCGGATCGCCGACGGACGTGCCGGTGCCGTGGGCTTCGACGTATCCGACGTCCTTGGGGTTTATCCCTGCCTCGGCGCACACGCGCTCGGCGAGAGCTCGCTGCGACACCGGGTTGGGGACCGGGATGGCGATGGTGCGGCCGTCTTGGTTGACGCCGGAGCCGCGGATGACCGAGTAGATGCGATCGCCGTCGCGGATCGCGTCGGCAAGCGGACGCAGCAACACCATTCCAGCGCCTTCACCACGGCCGTATCCGTCGGCTGCGGCGTCGAAGGATTTGGACCGGCCGTCGAAGGCCAGGAAACGACCCTTGCACATCGAGATGAACGTCTCGGGCCTGATCATCGTGTTGGCGCCGCCGACGAGAGCCATTTCGCACTCGCCTCGCTCGAGCGCGCGCACTGCCTCGTGCACGGCAACCAGGGAGGACGAGCACGCGGTATCGATGGTCATCGACGGCCCGACGAGGTCGAGGCAGTAGGAGATTCGGTTGGACAGCAGAGTGTGCGAGCTGCTGGTTGCGCTGTGTGCGTTGATGAACGGGCGACCTGTCGACGACGCGCGCAGGCCTGCGGAGTCGTTGGTGAATCCGCCGATGTAGACGCCGACGGGCTGGCCGGACACGCGTCCTGCATGGCCGCCGTCGTCGAGGGCTTCCCACGCAACTTCGAGCAGAAGCCGTTGCTGCGGATCGGTGACCGATGCTTCGCGCGGAGAAATTCCGAAGAACTCGGGGTCGAAGTCCCACAGCGACTGCGTCAGAAAGCCACCCTTGCGGGTGTACATGCGTCCTGGTGCGTCTGGGTCTGGATCGTAGAATCTGTCGGCGTTCCATCGGTCCTCGGGGATGTCGACAATTCCGTCACCCTTCGAGATCATGAACTCCCAGAAACTCTTCCCGTCGTGTACTCCGCCCGGGAACCGGCACCCGATACCGACTAGTGCAATCTCGACCATGACTCTCCCCTGATCCTCCGCCGGCCTGATGATTCGCGACCTCGGGCGGCCACAGATCGCCGACCGTGCGCTCTGTTCGAGCGGTCTGATCGTCGTGTTCCCCCCGAAACGCCGTGATGCGCGGAGGGCGCCGACCCAATCGACATCGACACGTGTGGCGAGATCTTGTGTTCGCGGAGCCCCCTGCGCTGAATGAATACAACCAGACTCGACCGCGAACCGCCATAGTGAATTTCGATACTTGTCAGTCATTTTCGGTTGTTTCAACGAACGATGACAAGGTCAATTTTTCAATAGTTTTCGCAGTTATGCCGTGGTCCATGTCCAGCGCTCTGCTTGCCCGATGGATTCTGAGAGTGTTCGAAGGAGTTGCTGCACAGTATGTTTCGCATCCCAAAAGTCTTAGTTCAGCTGAATCGTCTGGTAGGCAGTATATTTCGCGCACGTTGCAGCTGGCCGCGCAGACTGCAGACGGCGCGAACGCCTGGAACCTGCGCGGTTGGAGGCTGGGGTAGTGAGGAGGCTGGGGCGGTTGGGTGCGGCGCACGTTCCAGCTGACCGCGCAGGTTGCAGACGGCGCGAACGCCTGGAACCTGCGCGGCCGGCGGCGGACGATGGCCTCAGGGGTCGCGCCGGCACGACCGTCGGGGGAGTGTGACTCGGGGGCGCGGGCACGCATCGAGGACCGACCGGTTCGGTGGTTTCGCTCAACCGCGGCAAACCGGCACGCCGCAGGAATTACCGGGCCTTCCCTCTTGACGCATGGGCGTGCAAGGTTCAGTCTTGTCCTCGGAAGGCACCCCCGCAGCGATCGTCACACTCGATCGCTCGACCCGCGACACGCCGCTTTCGAAGGCGCCGCAGGTTCTGATCCCGGGTGCTACTTTTGATGCCCCTGTTGCCCCCTGTGCACATTTGGGGTATCTTTGGACGTTGCGCTGGCTGCCTCCTGTCCACCTCTCGATTGCCGTGTCTGTGAAGCGATTGCTTCGGAGAAATTGCGATGGGGATTCGGTCTGGTTGTAACCAGCGAATTCGCCCCACATTAAGCAAGCAGATATAGCGGCGGTCGCACTGCACGAGCGGCCCGCGTGAGGTGCTGGAAGGACGCATCTTGGCAGTCTCTAGCCAGACCAAGGCAGTTGTCGGAACACCGGGAGCCCCGAGGAGGGTTTCGTTCGCGAACATTCGCGAACCGTTGGAGGTACCCGGTCTCCTCGATGTACAGACGGATTCTTTTGCATGGCTGGTAGGTGCGCAGAGTTGGCGTGACCAAGCCGCCGCGCGCGGAGACAGCAATGTCTCCGGCGGTCTAGAAGACATCCTGACCGAGCTTTCCCCAATCGAGGACTTCTCGGGCTCGATGTCGCTCTCCTTCTCCGATCCACGGTTCGACGAGGTCAAGGCCTCGATGGACGAGTGCAAGGACAAGGACATGACGTACGCGGCGCCGCTCTTCGTCACCGCCGAGTTCATCAACAACAACACCGGTGAGATCAAGAGCCAGACGGTCTTCATGGGCGATTTCCCCATGATGACCGGCAAGGGCACCTTCATCATCAACGGAACCGAGCGCGTAGTCGTCTCGCAGCTCGTTCGTTCTCCCGGCGTCTACTTCGATCATTCGGTCGACAAGACGACGGAGAAGGATCTGCACAGCGTCAAGGTTATTCCTGGCCGCGGTGCATGGCTCGAGTTCGACGTCGACAAGCGCGACACCGTTGGTGTCCGTATCGATCGCAAGCGTCGTCAGCCCGTCACGGTGCTGTTGAAGGCACTCGGCTGGACCACCGAGCAGATCACGGAACGCTTCGGCTTCTCCGAGATCCTCATGGCCACGCTGGAGAAGGACAACACTGCCGGTACCGACGAGGCGCTCCTCGACATCTACCGCAAGTTGCGTCCAGGCGAGCCGCCGACCAAGGAGAGCGCGCAGACGCTCCTGGAGAACCTGTTCTTCAAGGACAAGCGTTACGACCTCGCCCGCGTGGGCCGCTACAAGATCAACAAGAAGCTCGGCCTGAACTCGGGCCAGCCGATCGTGGCGTCGACTCTCGCCGAAGAAGACATCGTCGCGACCATCGAGTACCTCGTGCGTCTGCATGCAGGTGAAACATCGATGACCGCGCCCAACGGCGTCGAGGTTCCCGTCGAGGTCGACGACATCGACCACTTCGGTAACCGTCGTCTTCGTACTGTCGGCGAGCTGATCCAGAACCAGATCCGCGTGGGCCTGTCCCGCATGGAGCGCGTCGTTCGTGAACGCATGACCACTCAGGACGTCGAGGCCATCACGCCGCAGACCCTGATCAACATTCGTCCCGTCGTCGCCGCGATCAAGGAGTTCTTCGGAACCTCCCAGCTGTCGCAGTTCATGGACCAGAACAACCCGTTGTCGGGGCTGACGCACAAGCGTCGTCTGTCCGCCCTAGGCCCCGGTGGTCTTTCGCGTGAGCGTGCAGGCCTTGAGGTCCGCGACGTTCACCCGTCGCACTACGGCCGCATGTGCCCCATCGAGACCCCTGAAGGCCCGAACATCGGCCTGATCGGTTCGCTGTCGGTGTACGCGCGGGTCAACCCGTTCGGCTTCATCGAGACCCCGTACCGCAAGGTCGTCGACGGCCAGGTCACCGACGATGTCGATTACCTCACCGCCGACGAAGAGGATCGCCACACGCTCGCGCAGGCCAACTCGATCGTCGACGACGGTGGTCACTTCACCGAGGACAAGATTCTCGTCCGTCGTAAGGGTGGAGAGGTCGAGTTCGTCTCGTCCTCCGACATCGACTACATGGACGTCTCGCCTCGTCAGATGGTCTCGGTCGCTACCGCGATGATTCCGTTCCTCGAGCACGACGATGCAAACCGTGCCCTCATGGGTGCCAACATGCAGCGTCAGGCTGTCCCGCTGGTGCGCAGCGAATCGCCGCTCGTCGGAACCGGCATGGAACTCCGTGCCGCTGTCGACGCCGGTGACGTCGTCATCAGCGAGAAGACTGGTGTCGTCGAAGAGGTTTCCGCCGACTACGTCACGGTCATGGCCGACGACGGATCGCGCAAGACCTACCGGATGCGCAAGTTCGCTCGCTCGAACCAGGGCACGTGTGCCAACCAGCGTCCGATCGTGGACGAGGGTCAGCGCGTCGAGTCCGGCCAGGTACTCGCGGACGGCCCATGCACCGAAGACGGTGAAATGGCGCTCGGCAAGAACCTGCTCGTGGCAATCATGCCGTGGGAAGGTCACAACTACGAGGACGCGATCATTCTGTCGCAGCGCCTCGTGGAAGAGGACGTTCTCACCTCGATCCACATCGAGGAGCACGAGATCGATGCCCGCGACACCAAGCTCGGTGCCGAGGAAATCACTCGTGACATCCCGAACGTCTCCGACGAGGTCCTTGCCGACCTCGACGAGCGCGGCATTATCCGTATCGGTGCCGAGGTTCGTGACGGCGACGTGCTGGTCGGAAAGGTCACGCCGAAGGGCGAGACCGAGCTGACCCCCGAAGAGCGCCTGCTGCGCGCCATCTTCGGTGAGAAGGCACGTGAGGTTCGCGATACGTCGCTCAAGGTTCCGCACGGCGAGAACGGAAAGGTCATCGGCATTCGCGTGTTCTCGCGCGACGACGACGACGATCTGCCTCCCGGAGTCAACGAGCTCGTGCGCGTCTACGTCGCTCAGAAGCGAAAGATTCAGGACGGCGACAAGCTGGCCGGCCGCCACGGCAACAAGGGCGTCATCGGCAAGATCCTCCCGCAGGAGGACATGCCGTTCATGTCCGACGGCACCCCGATCGACATCATCCTGAACACCCACGGTGTTCCGCGTCGTATGAACATCGGTCAGATCTTGGAGACCCACCTGGGGTGGATCGGCAAGACCGGCTGGAATGTTCAAGTCGCGACGGACGGCACGAGGCCTGATTGGGCCGAGCGTCTGCCGGAGGAAATGCTCTCGGCACCTGCGGACAGCAACATCGCCACCCCGGTGTTCGACGGCGCCAAGGAGAATCAGCTGACCGGCCTGCTGGCCAGCACGATTCCCAACCGCGACGGCGAGCAGATGGTCGGCACCGACGGAAAGGCCACGTTGTTCGACGGCCGCTCCGGCGAGCCGTTCCCGTACCCGGTTTCGGTGGGCTACATGTACATCATCAAGCTGCACCACTTGGTCGACGACAAGATCCACGCTCGTTCGACCGGGCCGTACTCGATGATCACGCAGCAGCCCCTCGGTGGTAAGGCTCAGTTCGGTGGACAGCGCTTCGGTGAGATGGAGTGCTGGGCCATGCAGGCGTACGGCGCTGCATACACGCTGCAGGAGCTCCTCACCATCAAGTCGGACGACGTCGTCGGCCGCGTGAAGGTGTACGAGGCCATCGTCAAGGGCGAGAACATCCCGGAGCCCGGCATTCCCGAATCCTTCAAGGTGCTCCTCAAGGAGCTCCAGTCGCTGTGCCTCAACGTGGAGGTGCTGTCCTCGGACGGCGCAGCCATCACGATGGCCGACGGTGACGACGAGGATCTCGAGCGCGCCGCGGCGAACCTGGGTATCAACCTCTCCCGCAACGAGGCAGCAACCGTCGACGACTTGGCTCAGTGAGCGCAGTGAATGCGTTCATGAAGCCAGCTCAGTAGTACTACGGTCCCGGTGGCCTGCATCGCTGCAGGCCACCGGGGCGAGTAACTCTTGTTTTGATTCGGCACAACACCCATAACGGGGAAAGGAAGTTACGTGCTCGACGTCAACTTCTTCGATGAACTTCGCATTGGCCTGGCCACTGCGGACGACATCCGTCAGTGGTCCTACGGCGAGGTCAAGAAGCCGGAAACCATCAACTACCGCACGCTCAAGCCCGAGAAGGACGGCCTCTTCTGCGAGAAGATCTTCGGCCCCACTCGGGATTGGGAGTGCTACTGCGGTAAGTACAAGCGCGTCCGCTTCAAGGGCATCATCTGTGAGCGCTGTGGCGTCGAGGTCACTCGTGCCAAGGTTCGTCGTGAGCGCATGGGTCACATCGAACTGGCCGCTCCTGTCACCCACATCTGGTACTTCAAGGGTGTGCCGTCACGGTTGGGCTACCTGCTCGACTTGGCTCCGAAGGATCTAGAGAAGATCATTTACTTCGCTGCCTACGTCATCACCTCGGTGGACGACGAGTTGCGTCACAACGAGCTCTCCACTCTCGAAGCCGAGATGGAGGTCGAGAAGAAGTCCGTCGCAGATCAGCGCGACGCCGACCTGGAGGCCCGTGCCCAGAAGCTCGAAGCGGACATCGCCGAGCTCGAGGCCGAGGGTGCCAAGTCCGACGTGCGGCGCAAGGTCAAGGACGGCGGCGAGCGCGAGATGCGTCAGCTCCGTGACCGCTCGCAGCGTGAGCTGGATCGTCTCGACGAGATCTGGACCACCTTCACCAAGCTGGCCAAGAAGCAGCTGATCGTCGACGAGCTCATCTACCGCGAGCTCATCGACCGGTACGGCGAGTACTTCACCGGCGCCATGGGTGCCGAGTCGATCCAGAAGCTCATGCAGACCTTCGACGTCGACGCCGAAGCCGAGAACCTGCGCGAAACCATTCGCAGCGGCAAGGGCCAGAAGAAGCTTCGCGCATTGAAGCGTCTGAAGGTCGTCGCAGCGTTCCAGGCAGGCCGTAACTCGCCGATGGGCATGGTTCTGGACGCCGTTCCGGTCATCCCACCGGAGCTTCGCCCGATGGTGCAGCTCGACGGTGGACGTTTCGCTACGTCCGACCTCAACGACCTGTACCGCCGCGTCATCAACCGCAACAACCGCCTCAAGCGTCTGATCGACCTCGGTGCTCCCGAGATCATCGTCAACAACGAGAAGCGGATGTTGCAGGAGTCGGTCGACGCCCTGTTCGACAACGGTCGTCGTGGACGTCCGGTCACCGGACCTGGCAACCGACCGCTCAAGTCGCTCTCGGACTTGCTCAAGGGCAAGCAGGGTCGATTCCGTCAGAACCTTCTGGGCAAGCGCGTCGACTACTCGGGCCGTTCGGTCATCGTCGTCGGCCCGCAGCTGAAGCTGCACCAGTGTGGTCTGCCCAAGCTGATGGCTCTCGAGCTGTTCAAGCCGTTCGTGATGAAGCGTCTGGTCGATCTGAACCACGCGCAGAACATCAAGTCCGCCAAGCGCATGGTCGAGCGTCAGCGTCCGCAGGTGTGGGACGTTCTCGAAGAGGTCATCGCCGAGCACCCCGTGTTGCTGAACCGTGCACCTACCCTGCACCGGTTGGGCATCCAGGCGTTCGAGCCTCAGCTCGTCGAGGGCAAGGCCATCCAGCTGCACCCGCTCGTCTGTGAGGCGTTCAACGCCGACTTCGACGGTGACCAGATGGCTGTCCACCTCCCGCTGTCGGCCGAGGCTCAGGCCGAGGCACGCGTGCTGATGTTGTCCTCGAACAACATCCTCTCGCCTGCATCGGGCCGTCCGCTCGCCATGCCGCGTCTGGACATGGTGACGGGTCTGTTCCACCTGACTCGTCTCGATGCCGGTGCCACCGGTGAACGTGCCGACGCCAAGACCGACCACGCCGAGTTCGGGGCTTACTCCAGCCCGGCCGAGGCTCAGATGGCAGTGGACCGCGGTTCGCTGACCGTGCAGTCGCTGATTCGTGTCCGTTTGCTGACGCAGCGCCCGCCTCGTGACATCGAGACGGAGCTGTTCCCCAACGGCTGGAACCGCGGCGAGGCATGGAACGCCGAGACCACTCTCGGACGTGTCCTCTTCAACGAGCTGCTGCCGGCGGACTACCCGTTCGTCAACGAGCAGATGCCGAAGAAGCGTCAGGCAACGATCATCAACGATCTCGCCGAGCGCTACCCGATGATCGTCGTCGCACAGACGGTCGACAAGCTCAAGGACGCAGGCTTCTACTGGGCCACGCGTTCGGGTGTCACCATCTCGATCTCCGACGTCCTCGTGCCGCCGGAGAAGCCGCAGATCATGGAGACCTTCGAGGCTCAGGCCGATCAGATCGAGAAGAAGTACCAGCGTGGCGCACTCGACAAGGTCGAGCGCAACTCCGCGTTGGTCAAGATCTGGCAGGACGCTACCGAGCAGGTCGGTAAGGCCATGGAGGCTCACTTCCCCGACGACAACCCCATCCCGATGATCGTGAAGTCCGGCGCAGCCGGAAACATGACTCAGGTGCGGTCGCTCGCCGGTATGAAGGGCCTCGTGACCAACCCGAAGGGTGAGTTCATCCCGCGTCCGATCAAGTCTTCCTTCAAGGAAGGCCTGACGGTCCTCGAGTACTTCATCAACACGCACGGTGCTCGTAAGGGTCTGGCCGATACGGCGCTTCGTACCGCCGACTCGGGCTACCTGACACGTCGTCTCGTCGACGTGTCGCAGGACGTCATCGTTCGCGAGACCGACTGTGGCACCGAGCGCGGTATCAACACGACCATCGCCGAGAAGCTCGCCGACGGCACGATGATCCCGGACGCACACGTCCAGACCAGCACCTACGCTCGTACGCTGGCCTCCGACGCAGTGGACGGAAACGGCAACATCGTTGTCGCTCGCGGCCACGATCTGGGTGACCCGGCAATCGACGCACTGCTCGCAGCAGGTGTCACGAACGTCAAGGTCCGTTCGGTGCTCACCTGCACCACCGGTACCGGCGTCTGTGCAACCTGCTACGGCCGCTCGATGGCTACCGGCAAGCTCGTCGACATCGGTGAGGCCGTCGGTATCGTCGCGGCTCAGTCGATCGGTGAGCCCGGTACTCAGCTGACCATGCGTACCTTCCACCAGGGTGGTGTCGCCGGAGATGACATCACCGGCGGTCTGCCTCGCGTGCAGGAGCTGTTCGAGGCACGTGTGCCGAAGGGCAAGGCTCCGATCGCGGACGTGTCGGGACGCATTCAGCTCGAGGACGGAGATCGTTTCTACAAGATCACCATCGTCCCGGACGACGGCGGCGAAGAGGTTGTCTATGACAAGCTCTCCAAGCGTCAGCGTCTGCGTGTCTTCAAGCATGAGGACGGCAGCGAGCGTCTGCTCGCCGACGGTGACCACGTCGAGGTCGGACAGCAGCTCATGGAAGGTGCTGCCGATCCGCACGAGGTTCTGCGCGTGATGGGTCCCCGTCAGGTTCAGATCCACCTCGTCAACGAGGTCCAGGAGGTGTACCGGTCGCAGGGTGTGTCGATTCACGACAAGCACATCGAGACGATCGTTCGCCAGATGCTCCGTCGTGTCACGATCATCGACTCCGGCTCCACCGAGTTCCTGCCCGGTTCACTTACCGAGCGCAGCGAATTCGAGGCGTCGAACCGTCGCGTCGTGTCCGAAGGTGGCGAGCCCGCAGCCGGTCGTCCGGTCCTGATGGGTATCACCAAGGCTTCGCTGGCAACCGATTCGTGGCTGTCGGCGGCTTCCTTCCAGGAGACCACTCGTGTGCTCACTGATGCGGCGATCAACACCCGCAGCGACAAGCTCATCGGTCTCAAGGAGAACGTCATCATCGGTAAGCTCATCCCGGCTGGTACCGGCATCAACCGGTACCGGAACATCACGGTGCAGCCGACCGAGGAAGCACGCGCCGCCGCATACGCGGTGCCGTCGTACGACGATCAGTACTACAGCCCGGACGGCTTCGGCCAGAACACCGGTGCCGCAGTGCCGCTCGACGACTACGGTTTCTCCAACGAATACCGCTAGCCAGTAGCGCAAAGAGCCCCGCACCCACCTGGGTGCGGGGCTTTTTCGTGTCGTCAGTTGGGGCAGACCGACCACCCTGCCCTAGCCGCACTCCGTTCATCCGAACTCCAGCCCCTCGACAAGTGCCGTTGGTACCGGCGCGAAAGTCTCGAAGAATGGTGAGACGAGGCAACGACATACGAATCGGCGGCGACATTTCGTTGCGAGGGGGAAGCACTCGCAGACAGTTTCTGACGTGGAGTGCGCTGGTGGGTGCGCTGGCGTTCACTCCCGAACTGAGCGGTGCCGTCGCGCACGCACAATCTTCTGTTCCGCCGGACTATCCGTTCCGTCTCGGTGTTGCCTCGGGCGATCCGCTCCCGGATTCAGTGGTGCTGTGGACGCGGCTCGCGACCGACCCCTTCGCCCCTGCCGGCGGCATGAGACCCGGTGTGGTTCCGGTCCGGTGGCAGATCGCGCCCGACGAAAACTTCCGGTCCGTCACGGCTCAGGGGGTGGAACTGGCGACCGAGTTCGACGGCTGGTCCGTTCACGTCGACGCGGCGGGCCTCGAACCCGGCCGCGAGTACTTCTACCGCTTCCTCGTCGGCCCACACGCGAGCACGGTAGGCCGTACCAAGACAGCACCCGCTGTAGGAAAGCCGCTGCCGAAGTTGGATTTCGCGTGGGCGTCGTGCCAGAAATGGGAGGACGGATATTTCGGGGCCTACAAGGATCTCGCAGCGTCCGATCTGGACGTCGTGTTCTTTCTCGGCGATTACATCTACGAGTACGCAATCAAGGACGAGGGTGCCCGCAAAGGCCAGCCGAGGCCCGATGCGGCGAACCGGGAGACCATGGTGCTCGGCGACTATCGCGATCGCTACGCGATGTACAAGGCCGACGAGAATCTAGCGGCCGCGCATGCGTCGGCGCCGTGGATCTCGACGTTCGACGACCATGAAGTCGACAACAACTGGGCATCGCAGATCAGCCAGGACGACGACGATCCACGAGAGTTCCTGCTGCGCAGAGCGGATGCCTTCAAGGCTTGGTGGGAAAATACACCGGTGCGCGGCAACCTGCGGCCGAAGGGCCCGGATATGTCGGTCTATCGCAGGTTCTCGTTCGGCGATCTCGTCGACTTCTCGGTGCTGGACACCCGTCAGTACCGCAGCGATCAGGCGCACGGGGACGGCCAACACGCGCAGGACTCGGAGACGGCGGATCCGTCGCGGACCATCACCGGTCCCGAGCAGGAGAAGTGGATTCTCGACGGGTTCGATTCACCGTCGACGTGGAATTTCCTTGCGCACCAGACGGTCATCTCCGATCTGGCCCAGGGGCTGGAGGGCGATCGGAAGGTCGGGATGGATCCGTGGAGCGGCTACGAGGCGTCGCGCCACCGAATCCTGGACGGCGCGAGGGATCGAGGTGTCACCAACGTGGCGTCCATCGTCGGCGACATCCACCGCACGATCGTCTCGGAACTTCGGCGCGACTACCAGGATCAGGTGTCGCCGGTAGTGGGCGTCGAGATCGCGACGACGTCGATCGCGTCGGGTAAGGACGGGGCCGATGTCGACTCGGCGGGTGCAGCCATCGTGGCGGCGTCACCGCACGTGCAGTACGGCAACGCGCGCCGCGGATACCTGCGAGCAAGTCTCACTCCGAACGAATGGCGTTCAGAAGTAAGAGTTCTCGATGCAGTATCGACGCCGGGTGCGGCTGTCCGGACGGCGCAGACCGTCACCGTCCCGAGCGGACGCCCGGAAATCCAGCTGAGCTGACCGTGAGTGATTCGTTACGTCCCGACGTAACTGATCACTCACGGTGCGCTACCGCCCCTGCGAAATGATCTGTGCGACGTTACGTTCGGCCAGCGCGGTGATGGTGAGCGACGGGTTGGCCGCGCCGGTGCTACCTGGAACGAGGGCACCGTCCATGACGTAGAGCCCCTCATGACCCTTGACCCGGCCATAGGAGTCGGTGACGTCGCCGAGCACAGCACCGCCGAGGGGGTGCGCGGTGAAGGTGTCGTCGACGTCGCGAGTGAACGGTTCTGCGGCGACGACGGTTCCGCCCGCTGCGGCCATCTTGTTCTGCACGGCGCGCAGTGCCTCGACGGTGTCGCGGCTGCCGCCCTTCGGCCAACTGAGCGTGATGCCGTCGGTTCCCGCGTCGTAGCGGAAGTCGGCGCGGAGCGGATCGATGGTCATTCCGAGTGAGCCGAGGAAGCCGAGGTCCCAGGGAACGCCCGGCACGTACCAGTTCTCGACGGTCAGCGGGAGTCCCGATTCGTCGACGATGCGGGACGCACACGGCGCGCCCTGAGGGGTGCCGGCGGCGGGTCCGAGCGAGCGCGTCATCGAGGCGTCGCCGTTGGTTCCCCAACCGCGGCCGACGAACTCGTTGAGGTTCCCGAGAGCCCCGGTGGCCTGGGCGCGCAGCAGCAGCTCCGTGGTGCCGATGGAACCGGCACCGAGCACGAGCTTGTCGCACGTCAGGGTCCTGGTTTCGACGACGTTGCCTTCGGGATCGACGCGCCTGACTTCGACGCGGTAGCGCCCTCCGGACTCGGTTCCAATGGACGCCACTTCGTGGCTGTGGCATACCATCGCGCGACCGGTTGCTTCTGCCTGCGGGATGTAGTTCTGGGTGAGGTCGTGCTTCGCCCCGTTCGAGTTGCCGAAGGTGCTGGCACCGACAGTCGCGGACGGACGCGACCGTCCGGACATCTCGTCGCGCAGCACGTTCCAGTTCCAGTTGCCGTCGACGGCCTCCGGTGTGTAGCCGGCGCGACGAGCATGGTCGTCCCAGGTGCGCGAGTGCGCAAAATTGGGGCTGTTGTAGATGTCGGCAGGCATGGTGGACGGCAGCAGGACCGAGCGCGCCTTCGGGTACCAGGTGCTCGCCATCTCGTCGTAGCCGAGTCTGCCGCCGAACGACAGGTCGAAGAAGCGTCGCTCAGGGGCGATGGTGACGCCCGTGTAGACCACCGAGCCACCGCCGACGGCAGCTGCGCGCCAGACGGACAGATTCTCGTAGCGAGTGGTGTCGAGTACTCCGCCGAAATGATCGACCGGCCCGACAGGCAAGCCGGTGATGTTGGTGAATGATCCTTGACGCCACAGTCCGCGACCGTCCGCAGTCATGTCGGGGGTGAAGATCTCGCGGAACGGATCGCGCGGCCAGCGGAGTCCGCGTTCGAGGATCGTGACCTGGCTGCCGGACTGCGCCAGACGCAGCGCGGCGGCGCTGGCGCCGAATCCAGATCCGATGACGATGACGGGGGAGTGATCGGGAGGGCGCGGCGGATCTGCGAACAGTTCGGGAACGAGGGACCGGATGGACCCCACACCGATGGGTAGTGCTCCAGCACGCGACGCCGAAACCAGCGACGGAGCTGTGAGTCCAACAAAACCTGCGGCTGCCAATTGGAGCAGTTGCCTGCGCTTCACGTTGTCAATATCCCCTGATCCCGATCCCGACCCCGACAGTCATCATTCTTCATTCGAGCGCCATCATTCCTCATTCGGTGCCCGAAAAGCGACCGAGTGTTTGGAAACGGTGAGTTCTCCCAGGTCCTCCACAGGTGGCGGTGGGAGACTCGACCGAATGATCATCGTCCTCGGCATCATTTTTGTGACAGTTGCTCTCCTCGGAGCGGCATCTCACATCGTCGACTCGAGGCATCAGGCCGTGATCGTGGCCGGTGCGCTTGCGCGGCCACTGCTGCTCATGTCGGTACCGGGCGCGGTTCTGCTCGCACTGGCGGCCGGATGGATCGGCGGTATGGTCGGCGCGGCCGCCCTGGCAGCAGCCGCGGGGACGCAGGTTCCGCTCTGGAGGCATCGGTTCCGACCGAAGCAGGTGGGCGAGATTCCCTTCACGGTCCTGCACGCCAACGTTCTGCTCGGCAAGGCAGACACAGACGCGATCGTCGCTCTCGTCGATCGCCACGAACCGGATGTTCTGACGATCGTGGAGCTGACACCTCACGCGCACCGGGGACTACTCGATGCGGGTCTGAGGGAGCGGCTCCCCTATTCGTTCGTCAGCACTGCAGCCGGAGGCAACGGCACCGGTATCTACTCGCGGCATCCTCTTACCGATGAGGAGCGTCACGACGGTTACGTCACCGAACTGCTGTCGAGTCGGGTCGCGGTGCCGGGGGGCCCGAAGCCGCTCGTGTTCGCGGTGCATCCGGTTCCGCCGTGGCCGCGGCATCCGGAGGCGTGGGTGCGAGAGTTGGCGGCGATCCGCCAGATGCTCGCCAAGGTCCCCGATGACGACGGTCCGGTGGTCGTCGCCGGTGACTTCAACGCCACGTTCGACCACAAGCGTTATCGAGACCTGGTGTCAGGCCGGTACCGGGACGCCGCGATCGAAGTCGGCGCCGGGCACTTGGCGACTTATCACGCCGACTTGCGGATACCACCCCTGATCGCTATCGACCATATTCTGGTTCGAGATGCGGCGGTGACCGAGGTAGGCCTGGTCGACCTTCCCGGCTCGGATCACCGCGGCATCCGAGCTTCCCTCCTTCTCTGACGCCCTAATGCTTTGGTAGTTCCTGCACTGCCCACTTGTTGCCGTCGGGATCGGCGAAGAACACGAATTTTCCCCACCCCAGGTCTGTGACCTCAGCAATTTCCAGTCCCGCGGCGAGAAGGTGACGGCGAGCTTCCTCGGCGCTCGCGACCACCACCTGCAGGCCCTCCACGCTGCCGGGGGTCGCCGTGGTGATGCCTTGACCGAGGGCAATCGAGCATGCCGAACCGGGCGGTGTCAGCTGCACGAACCGGATGCCCTCCGACGGGCTCTCGTCGAAGTCGGCATTGAAGCCGATTCCGGTGTAGAACGCTTTAGCGCGGTCGACGTCACTGACGGGGATGATGACGAGCTCGAGTTTGATGTCCATGCGTTCGAGACTGCCCCTCATTGCGGACAGTTTCGGTCCTAATGGCCAATTTCCGAACACGAAATATGCATAGCAGATCCGTGGTTGGCTCAGGGGTGCTCTTGTCCATCCTCGACCGCTCCCGAACCCGAACGGGTTTCGACGACGCCGCGGCTCTCACCGCGACGGTCGACCGGGCGATCAACGCGGAACGGCTGGGCTATCACCGTTTCTGGGTCGCCGAGCATCATGGCGTCCCCGGGATCGCGAGTGGTGCGCCCTCGATCCTTCTCGCCGCGATCGGTGCCCGCACCTCCCGGATCAGGCTCGGTTCGGGTGGCGTGATGCTGCCGAACCATCAGCCGTTCGTCGTCGCCGAGCAGTTCGCGATGCTCGAAGCGTTGTACCCGGGTCGCATCGACGCCGGTGTCGGCCGATCGCTCGGGTTCACCGAGCCTGTTCGCGCCGCACTCCGCACTCGGCGAGATGCCCCCGACACGTTCGTGGCCGATCTCGACGAGCTTCGAGGTTTTCTCGACGGAACCGGCCCGGTGAAGGTCCGCCCCGCCGTCCCCGCGCCTCCGGTCTATCTCCTCGCGACCGGGCAGGGGCTCGCGATCGCGTCGAAGGCGGGCCTGCCCGTCGTCGTCGGGGGTCCGCTGCTGAAGAGCGACGGCGCTGCACTCGACATCTATCGCAAGAATTTCCGCGCCACCGCGAAGAATCCGCAGCCGACCGTGATCGTCTCGCTCGACATCACCATCGCCGACACCGCCGAAGATGCGGCCGAGCTCGTGTTGTCCGAAGCTTGGGCGATGGCTCAGTCGCGGAGAACCGGGGAGTTCCCTCCGCTGGAACAGGCGTCCGACATCGATCTGGATGCGGCTCCGCAGCGGGTTCGGGACCGTGTCCAGCGATCGATCGCAACAGCCGTGCACGGCACACCCGGTCACGTGCTGGCCATGTTGGAGGAATTGATCGTGCGCACCGGCGCCGACGAGATTTTGGCATCGACGTCGACGTACGACCGCGGTGCATTGCTCGACGCCGATGCCGCACTCATCGAACTGTTCTAGCCTTAGCGGTCAGGCCTCGCTGTCGAGCTGGGCCATCTGCGCGTCGGCGTACCTCGCTCCGGCTGCGGAGTGGGCGGGAACTGCCTTCTCGATCCGAGCGACGTCCTCGTCCGACAGCTCGATGTCGAGCGCCGCGATCGTTTCGGACAGTCGTGAGGTGGTGCGTGCACCGATCACCGGAACGATGTCCTCGCCTCGGCTCAGTACCCAGGCGATCGCCAATTGTGCGGTGGCGACGCCTCGTTCGTCCGCGAGTGATGCGAGCACCCGGACGATCTCGCGATTCCGGTCCAGATTGTCGCCTTGGAACCGAGGGCTGTGTGCACGAAAGTCATCGGCTTCGAACGTTTTCGGCGTCAGGAACCCGTCGCTCAGCAATCCGCGTGACAACACTCCGTACGCGGTGATGCCGATTCCCAGCTCCCGTGCGGTCGGCAGGATGTCCGCCTCGATTCCGCGGGAGATCAGTGCGTATTCGATCTGGAGATCCGAGATCGGATGTACAGCAGCCGCTCTGCGTAGTGTCGCGCTTCCTACTTCGGAGAGACCGATGTGCCGAACGTATCCGGCCTCGATCATTTCGGTTATCGCACCGACGGTGTCCTCGATGGGCACGGCGCTGTCGAGCCGGGCCGGACGGTAGATGTCGATGTACTCGACGCCGAGTCGCGCCATGCTGTACGCCACGGCGCTCTTGACGGCGCGGGGGCTCGAATCGAACCCGAGCCATCCGCCGTCGGGGGATCGCAGCGCGCCGAACTTCACCGACAGTGTGACGTCCTCGCGGTTGCGTTCTTTCAGTGCTCGCCCGATCAGCATCTCGTTGTGGCCGGCCCCATAGAAGTCTCCAGTGTCGATCAGGTCGACGCCTGCATCGATCGCCGCATGAATAGTCCTGATCGACTCCTTCTCGTCGGAGGCGCCGTAGGCGCCCGACATGCCCATGCCGCCGAGGCCGATGCGCGATACGGATGGACCAGTGGTTCCCAGCTGTGTCTTGTTCATGCACCCCACAGTCGGCTCTTTCGGCGGCGACCGGCAGAGACCGCTTGTCGGGGGACTGCCGATCCCTGGCTGGGACGCGGCGTAAGAGCGCACACTGAGAGTGTGGAACGAGACGAACTGGCGGATTTTCTGCGGCGACGCCGAGAGGTGCTCACCCCTGCCGACGTCGGCATCTCTTTGGGAGTCCGACGCCGTACTCCAGGGTTGCGCCGCGACGAGGTCGCGCTGCTGGCAGGGATGTCGACGGACTACTACACACGACTGGAGCAGCGCCGCGGACCGCATCCGTCTACGCAGATCCTGAGTTCGCTGGCCCGCGCGCTACGGCTGGACGACGACGAACGCGATCACCTCTACATCCTGGCCGGGCAATCACCCCCCACGAGGGTCGGAGCGGACAAACACGTCGGACCAGGGTTGATGCACCTGTTGACCAAACTGGACGACACTCCGGCGTGTGTGGTGACCGATCTCGGCGAGATCCTCGCGCACAACGAGATGTACGTGGCATTGTGCGGCGGGCCGCCCGTGTACTCGGGTCTCGACCGGTACATCGTGTGGCGCTGGTTCACCCATCCATCGGCGCGCACATTGTTCCCGGAAGACGACTGGAAGCGTCTGGGACACAAGCATGTCGCGGACCTGCGCGCAGTGTCGGCAAGGCGGGCGGGCGATGCCGAAGTGGCCACGTTGGTGGATCGTCTCCGGGCAGACAGTCAGGAGTTCGAGGACATCTGGAGCGAGCACCGCGTCGCATTCAAGACGTCGGCGGTGAAGCGTTTCGTGCACGCGGACGTCGGACTCGTGTCGGTGCACTGCGAGACCCTCGTGACCCAGAAGCAAGGTCAGCATCTACTTGTCTACACACCGCTGCCGGGGACCGACGCGCGCGCGAAGTTCGACCTGCTCAGGGTCATCGGTACCCAGTCGATGCGCGCTACTGTGGAGCAGTAGAAGCAGACATATCGGAAGGGGCTCTCATGGCAGGCAAGAAGATCGACAGGGTTCGTGCACAGTCAGCGCTCGAGACGGTGCGTGAGAGCCCGGCCATCGCGCTCGTCGCGGCCGCCCCTGCGTTGGTCGTCTTTGCAGTGGTCTGGTGGTTGGCAGGTTTCGGTACCGCGTTGCTGCTGCTCATCGCACTCGGCGTCGTCGGTTTCGTTGTCGCCAAAATGCGCAGCTAGCGTGGGATGTGAAACGCAGTCAGTGAGGCGGTGCCTGGTCCCAACGCTTCCCACGGCCCGTCGAATGTCAACACTGCGATCGCCGACGTCGGAAACCGTCGGCTGATCTCCTGGGCGACCTCGGAGTCCGGATCAACTGCCAGTTCCACTGCAGTGAAAGGGATTCCCGGTGCGTGTCCGACGACCAGCAGGGTGGATACGGCATCATCGGTGAATCCGACCTCCTCGACGATCTCCTCGGGCGCGCCACCGTAGATTCGCTGCTCGAACCGAACATGTGTGTCGATGCCAGTGGCCCCCAGTGTTTCGCGCGTTCGAACTGCCGTCGAACAGATCACTGCATCGATCGTGCCGACCGTGCTCCTGATCCACTCCCCGCCGAGGGCTGCCTCACGCTGTCCTCGTTCGGCGAGAGGCCGATCGTGATCGGGGGTGCCCTCGGGGTATCCGGACTTACCGTGTCGCATCAGTACCAGGGTTCGAGTCATGGTCGACACCGTATCGGGCATTCTCCCGTGACGTGTCGGTCGGTTGGTTCAGCCCAAGGAGGCCTGAGCTGTGCCGGAGCCCTGCGACCTGCTACCTTGAACGCCGTTCAAGTTGGAAACACTCAGGAGTAGTCATGACAGGTCTCGGCGGCACACAGGAGTCCACGTTGTCCGGTGCACGGATGTCAGGTATGCGAATCTCGGCTCGCGACATGGCGCAGATCGCAGTCTTCGCCGCACTGATCGCCGCCCTCGGCCTGCCGGGTGCCATCACCGTCGGATTCAGCGGCGTGCCGATCACGCTGCAGACACTCGGAGTAATGCTTGCCGGTGCAATCCTCGGAGCGCGAAAAGGCACCGCTGCGGTGGTTGTGTTCATCGCCCTGACGCTCATCGGACTACCGCTGCTCTCGGGTGGACGAACCGGTCTGACCGCGATGGCAGGACCCAGCGCCGGTTACCTGATCGGCTGGATCCCAGCCGCGTTCGTCATCGGCCTGCTCACCGCGCGCGTCCTCCCGAAGTACTCGATTGTGCTCGGTCTGCTGATCAACATCCTCGGCGGCATCGTGGTCGTCTACATCTTCGGAACCATCGGGCTGCTTCTGCGCACCGACTTGTCGGTGTGGGCAGCGATCTCCACGAACTTCGCTTTCATCCCCGGTGACCTGGTCAAGGTCGTCATCGCTACCGTCGTCGCGAAATCGGTGCACCGGGCGTATCCCGGCCTGATGTCGAAGTGACCCTGATTTTTCGATGACCCTGTTTTTTTGATGAACCTGCTGCTCGGCGGATCGGGGTCGCAACCCGCGATCGACTGGCACGGGACTGTTCTCACCTACGCCGACGTCGAGCGCGAGGTTCGTCGGTGGCCGCATGCACCGATGCACGATGCCTCGGCTCTATCCGTCCCCGAGGCGTTGGTGTGTGTATTCGCCGCGGCGCGGCAGGGAGTCCCGGTCCACGTCGAGGACCCTGCTGCGCGTCCCGAGCGTGCGGATGTTCCCAGCGGAGCAGAGTTGCTCGTCGCCACGTCGGGGTCCACCGGTAGGCCTAGGCCACTGGCTCGCACCTGGAGATCGTGGACCGACAGTTTCGCCGAGTTCACGAATATCACCGAGATCGGTGCGTCCGACCGTGTGCTCGTCACCGGTCCGCTACACGCAACGATGCACCTCTTCGGCGCAGTTCATGCCCTGACGCTCGGAGCCTGTGTCACCGACAACGAGCTCGACGCCACGGTCGCCCATGCCGTGCCTAGTGTTCTGCGGACACTTGTCGAGCACGCTCCGCACCTCCGGCTGGCCGTCGTCGCAGGCACAGCTCTCCGCGGCGGCGCCGAGCAACTTCTCGGTGGCATGGATATCGTCGAGTATTACGGAGCCGCAGAGTTGTCTTTGGTCGCCGCCCGCAGGGGCGCCCAGCCGCTGCGCCTCTTGCGCGGCATCGATGCCGAGATCAGGGGCGGATTGCTGTGGGTGCGCTCGCCGTACACAGTTCTCGGGACCGATGAATGGGTTGGTGTGGGGGATCTGGCCGAGCTTCATGAGGGCAGGGAGCTGGTCGTGTTCGGCCGAGGCAGTGCTGCCGTCAACGTCGGAGGCACTACCGTCATCGCCGAGGACGTCGAGCAGATTCTCGAATCGTTTCCCGGTGTCCGCGGCGCCGCCGTGATCGGAACACCACACGATGTGCTCGGCGAGACTGTGACGGCAGTGCTCGAACTCGACCCTGACGCCGAACTGGCCGCGATCAAGGCCCACGCGCGCAGCGGACTGGTCAAGGAGGCGATACCACGTCGCTGGATGATCGTGGAGACACTCCCGCGTACGGGCAGCGGAAAGGTTGCTCGCGGTCGGGTGAAAGACTCGTTGAATGACTAGCAGCAGCGCACCGGTGCTCGTTGCTCCGTGGAGGACGCCGATCGGCAATGCAGGACACGGCTTCGCCGGTCTGACGACGACGGATCTGGCTGCGCCTGTTCTACGCGCGGTAGCAACAACGCTGCGGGAGTCGGGCTGCTCCGATGGGGTCGACGACGTCGTATTGGGAAACTGCCTCGGTCCAGGCGGAGATCCTGCGCGTATCTCAGCCCTGGCGGCAGGACTCGGCATTGACGTGCCGGGTGTGACAGTCGATCGTCAGTGCGGTTCCGGACTGGATGCGGTGATGCAGGCAGCCCTGCGCGTGAGGAGCGGTGACGATCAGCTGATTCTCGCTGGTGGGGTCGAGTCGGCCAGCACTGCACCGTGGCGGTTCTGGCCCCCGCTCGGCGACTCCGATCCGGTGCGCTACACGCGAGCACCATTCGCGCCGAACAATTTTCCCGACCCGGATATGGGCGTCGCCGCTGACGATCTGGCGCGCATCCGTGGCATCTCGCGAGAGCGTCAGGATGCCTATGCGGCGCGTTCGCATTCGCTGGCCGCGGCCCACGACTTCAGCAGCGAGATCGTCGCGGTCGGCGGCATCGAGCGTGACCAACGCATCCGGCCGAACATGACGCGGGAGCGGTTGGCGCGGCTGCGGCCGAGCTTCACTTCCGACGGCACTGCGACTGCAGGCAACTCCTGTGGCATCTCCGATGGCGCAGCAGTACTCGCAGTGACGACCGAAAAGCGTGCGAAGGAACTGCCTGCGCTTCGGGTGCTCGGCTGCGCCGTCGCGGGATCCGATCCTGCGCTGCCGGGGCTTGGGCCGGTGCCCGCCATCGAGAAGGTTCTGCGGCGCACCGGAGTCGGCCTGTCCGACATCGGCATCATCGAGATCACCGAGGCCTTCGCGTCCGTCGTGCTCGCTGTGTCCGACGAGCTGGGTATCGATGAGGGCGTGCTGTGCCCGCAGGGCGGCGCGATCGCGATGGGGCATCCGTGGGGAGCATCCGGGGCAATACTGTTGGTGCGCTTGGCTGCTCAGATGCTCACCGGCGGCGGCCCGGAGCTGGGTCTTGCCGCGTGTGCCATCGGCGGCGGACAGGGTATTGCGATGATCGTGGAGCGTGCGTGGTGAGCGAGATCGTGTTCGAATCGGTGCGACATGCGTTCGGTGAACGAGAAGTACTGCGAGGGATCGACTTGTCGATCACCGAGCGGCGAGTGGGCATCATCGGTTCGAACGGGTCCGGAAAATCGACGCTGGCACGGACGATCAACGGACTCCTTACCCCGACCTCCGGCACCGTGATGGTCGACGGAGTGAACGCGTCGAAGAAGGGCGCGCAGGTCCGTAAGAAGGTCGGCTTCGTCTTCACCGACCCGGACACCCAGATCGTGATGCCCACGGTGGCCGAGGATCTCGCATTCTCGCTTCGTCGATCCGGGCTGGACAAGCAGGAAATCGCGGAACGCGTGCAGGAAATTATGGTGCGCTTCAGGCTCGACGGGCATGCCGAGCACCCCTCTCATCTGCTGTCCGGTGGTCAGAAGCAATTGTTGGCAATCGGTGCCGTGCTGATCCGACGCCCCGAGGTGGTCATCGCCGACGAACCGACGACGCTGCTCGACCTACGGAATGCGCGCGTCGTCTCCGAAGCCCTGGATTCGCTCGACCAGCAGGTGATCGTCGTGACGCACCAGCTGGCGCTGCTGGAGAGCTTCGAGCGAGTCGTCGTCATCGACCAGGGCGTCGTTGCGTTCGATGGCACCCCGGCGGATGCCGTGCCCGCCTATCGGGAACTCGTGCTGTGATCAGGCCGGTCTCCGGAGGGACCTCGTGATCGGACTCGTTGTTCCCGAGACCAAGCCTGTGGTCCCGCTGATCTCCGGAGGGACCTCGTGATCGGGCTGTATCGTCCCGGCACATCCCTTCTGCACCGGATGCCCGCCGGTCTGAAACTGCTGCTGCTGATCGTCTCGATCCTGTGCGCGACCATCTTCGCCAGGACACCGATCGAGGTCGCGGCGGTGGCCCTGGTGGTCGCCGCCCTCTTCGGCGTTGCTCGGATCCCGGTGAAAATAGCTCTGGCGCAGCTGCGTCCCGTGCTGTGGATGCTCTTGATCATCGGTGTCTTCCAGATCATCATCACCACGTGGCAACGGGCGATCGTGGTGTGCGGGGTGCTGTTGATCTCGGTGGCCCTCGCAGCGCTCGTCACGTTGACGACCCGTGTGACCGACATGCTCGACACCGTCACGCGTGCTTTGGGTCCAACTCGGCGCCTCGGTGTCGACCCCGAGCGGATCGGTCTGATGCTCGCCCTCGCGATCCGGTGCATCCCGATCCTGGCAACGATCGTCCACGAGGTGTCCGAGGCTCGGAAGGCCCGTGGACTGCAGTGGTCGATGACCGCGCTCGCGACCCCGGTGATAGTGCGGGCGCTGCGCACCGCCGACGCTCTCGGCGATGCCCTCGTGGCGCGAGGGGTCGACGATGACTGAGCTGATCGCCGACCGGATCGCCCGCAGCGTCAGGGACGTCCCAGATTCGGTCGCCGTGATCGACCGTCGTGAATCGGTGTCGTACAGGGAGTTCTGGTCGCAGGTAGAGCGGTCGGCGGCGGGGATGCGAGGGCTGCGCCGCGTTGCAGTGCTCCCGACGTCGGATGTCGGGTCGCTCGTTACCGTCGTGGCGGCGATGTCGGCGGGTGTGTCGGTTGTGCTGCTGCATCGGCACCTACTGCCGGAGCAGTACGCACAGGTGATCGAGGTCGCCGGCCCTGGCGCCGTGGTCGCGTCGGCGAGCCAGCATCGGCGAATGCGTCGGCTCGGCTGCACGAACCCGATCGAGCGACTCGATGCCGACGGCAGCCATTTCGGCGCCGAGAGTGATTCGGAGCTTCTGGTCGGAGTCACCTCGGGCACCACCGGTGAGCCGAAACTGTTCGTCCGAAAACAGCATTCGTGGGCGCAAACACTCGATCGCAGCGATGAAGTGTTCGATGTGCGGACGGGCGATCGAATCTCCGCTCCCGGCGCACTCGATCACACCCACTTTCTGTACGGCGCGGTGCACGGACTGACCCGAGGAGCCGCCATCGATCTGCGTCCCGCGGTGGATGCTCTCGGGAGTGGTGCCACTCACCTCTATTCGGTTCCGACGATCGCCTGGGACATCGCACGATCGGGCGCCGGCCCGTTCCTGAGCGTCCGTGAAGTGCTCTCCAGCGCCGCCCGTTGGCCGTCGGCGGGCCGCGAAGCGCTCCAGCAGGTGTTGCCGCACGCCTCGCTCGTGCACTTCTACGGTGCGTCCGAGCTGAGTTTCGTGTCCTACGATCGAGGCGTCGAACCCGCGGCAGGCACGCTGTTCGACGGCGTCGACGTCGAGGTCCGCGGCGGCATCGTGCACGTGCGTAGCGACATGCTCTTCGACGGTTACCTCACCTCAGGCGGCGTCGCGGGTGGCCCGGTCGACGGATGGATGGCGGTGGGGGACAGGGGTTCCCTGGACGGCCGGCAGCTGACCCTGTTCGGCCGCGAGGTAGAGACATTGATCCGATCCGGACTCAATGTGGAGCTTGCACCGATCGAGGCTGCCGCACTGGCGATTCCGGGAATCACCGAGGCTGCGTGCGTCGCGATTCCTGACGCCAGAATGGGCGAAGTACCAGCGCTTGCGGTGGTGCTCGACGGGGATGCACTCTCTTCGAACGCGATTCGCCGTGCGCTTCGCGACTCGCTGCCGAGTCCGAGTATGCCGGCCGTGATCACCGCTCTCGCGCAGCTTCCTCGGACGGCGCGAGGAAAGCTCGACCGTCAGGCTCTCGGCGCCACCTTCGCGACCGAGCGGACGGCGCCGTCGACCACGAACCAGAGTGTGAGCGCCCCATTGTCGTAGCGGTGCCGGATAGCGACGTGCTCGCCTCCGAGGACCGGTGACAGGTATTCGATGACGGCCCGGTGCGGGGCGGTCACCAGCGGACGCTGATCGACGAGTAGCTCCTCGACAGCATGCCAGTACGCGGCATTGTTGACGTGGTTGAACGAGTCGATATCGGTGGCGCGCAACGGAAAATGGATGTCCGTGTGCGATTCCGACGGGGCGGGTTCGGTGAGCCAAGGCTTCCAGCGGAGGCGGTGCTGTTCGGTGGTGCGTGCCAGCAACTCCAATGCTTCGTCGCTGATACGCGTCGGCATGCCGGTGGTGGCGCTGATGTTGATCCAGAACCCTTCGGTCTCGATCGACGCACCTTTGTCGCTGGTGATCTGCACGCGCATGTTCGACCATCGTGTCGACATCGAGGAACACCAACGCCGCAGTTGAACGCGATCGGGGAACTCGACGGGTCGGTGCACGTCGATCACGGTGCGACGCACGATCCAGAACGGGTCGGTGACGCCGAGCGCCGTCGCATCGAGGTTGTCCGAGCCGATGTCCTGCAAATAACGCGCGATGCCGTCGAACCGGAGACGGTTGCCAGGGTCGACGTCACCGGTGCGCACCGTCCACCCGGTCTCGAAGCCCTCGCCCTCGGGTGGAGCCGGAGCCAACGCGTCGTCGAAGCCCAATGGTTCAGTGCCGGCTCCGTGTGCCACTTGGTTCGGCCCCTCTGCTCGTGCGCTGTATTCGGTCGGTTCCGAACCTACCCCCACACTCGCGTCCATCAACTCTGAGGCGCGCGTCAGAGCACTCGACGCGCCTTCATGCCGTCGAACACCTCCGCGACGCGGACGACATCGCCCGTGGTCGGCGCGTGCACCATTTGCCCGTTGCCCATGTAGATGGCGACGTGGCCTGGGCCGCCTGCCTGCCAGTTTCCGAACAGGAGATCTCCGGGTTGCGTCATCGACAGTGGGATCTCGGTGCCGACGTTCCACTGGGTCTCCGATGTGCGTGGGAGAGTTACCTTTCCGTCCGACGCCTTGAAGATGGCGTACGACGTCAGACCCGAGCAGTCGAACCCGCCGCCGGAGGGCCCGTTGATGTTGCCGCCACCCCACACGTAGGGAAGCCCGAGGTAGTCCATCGCCGATTTGACTGCGCGTGAACCGACTCCGGCGAGATCGAGGCCGGCGAACGGGTTCATGATCGCGGAGAACTGCGTTTCCGTTGCGCGGATGCGGGCCACGTAAGGCTTGGTCTGTGTCTCGTAATCTACGGTCCCCGAGGGCATTCCGCCTGATCGCAGCACTGCTCCCGCGCCCGCGTTGTAGCCCGCGATCGTCAGGTCGAGCGAGTCGCCGGAGACCTTCCCTTCCTTCTTCCACTGCTCGACCTGGCCGTTGATGTCGCACAGTAGGTTCCCTGATGCCATCACCGAGTCGGCTATGCCGTTGACGTCGGCAATGCCGTCCCCGTCGGCGTCCTTGCCGTAGGTCTTCCAGGTGCCGGGCATGAACTGTCCCGGCCCGCGGGCTCCAGTACTCGACACCGGTGAGGTCGGTCCGAAGCGGAAGCCGTTCTCGGCGGCGTAGAGGGCAGCGATGGTAGGTGCCTTCACGCCGCCGCAGATCGCCCCGGCCTTCATCAGCCACGGCACGAATGCAGTGATGGCGCCCATCGGCGAATTGGACACCCCGGTGAATGTCGCTGGCATTCCGGGGAACAGAGCACGTCGCAGTGCTTCCGCGGCGGGCATGAACGCGGTCTGGGAAGCCAGATCGCTGAGCGAAAACGACGATGCACCGAACTGAAGGGCCCCACCGAAGCTCGGAATCAGCGACGAAATCGAGGTACTGGCGACGGGTCCCGCAGTGGAGACGGTCGGAAGCGCTGCCGTTGCTGCTGCCGCCGCTACTGCAGCACCGGCAGCGTCGGCCGCAGCTGCCTCGGGTGTCTCGGCTTTGTCGGCCGTCGGCGGCAGCATCGGCTCCGCTGCAGTTTCGATCGCTGTGGCTGCGTCGTCGAGCATGGTGCTCGCAGTCTCGGCCGCGGGTGCGGGCAGCCCTTTGAGCAAGTCGTCGAGTTGCTTCTGCAGACCGGGTACGGAATCCTCGGCCGCTGTCGCGGCTCCGGCGACTCCGTCCTGTATCTGCGGGGGTAGATCGGATCCTGCTGCTACTCCTGCTGCAGACATCACCACTGCGACGATGACTGCGATCGGATCACCTGCCATAAAACAACTCCCGGTGCTCGGACCTCTCCCCAACGTTCCGTGCCCGCTCATCCCCACATGAGCTGACTCACATCATCATGCACTGTCGGTGCGGTCCGTGGTCTCGAATTCGCGTACCTCATCTACGGATCGCGCCCACGGCGCGTTCTTTGCCAAGTGGCGTGCAGAACCCGGCACCTCGGGACTGTGCCACCGTTCCTGCAGTCGATGCAGCCAGATACGCCCCACGGCGGATTCGAACGAGCTGCCGATGTGCATGGTCACCTCGGAATTCGCGCTCGGTGACGCCGGCCGCGAGGGCGTCGCGGGTCGACAAGGTGAGTGGGGTCCATACCTGTTTTACGCGCGAAGGTTTACGGTGCAACTGTGACAGCCCAAGGAGCCCGATGAAGAAGTATGTCGTCTCGCCCGACACTGTGTGGGATCCTGGCGCACAGTTGCTGTCGCAGTGCGTCGTCGTGGAGAACGCAGCCAAGACGCTGTACCTGTCCGGCCAGACCGCGATCTCGGCTGACGGGCAGTTCGAGGGTACCTCGGACGTCGAGGCGCAGATTCGACTGTCGTTCGAGAACATTCGTCTGATCCTGGACGCCGCGGGTGGAACTCTCGAAGGCGTGGTCAAGCTGACGGTCTACTTCGCGGACCTGAGCAACCTCGACACATACACCGGAATCCTCGGAGAGTTGTTTCCCGAGACCAGGCCTGCACAGACCGTCGTCGAGGTCTCTCGTCTCGCGATGCCGGAATTATTGATCGAGATCGACGCTGTAGCTGTTCTCTAAAAAAGGGACGCCCAGTAGTCGGAGAATCTGATACCGATCAGGGCGATGACAATGGCGTACCAGACGGCGAGGATGGTCCAGCGCCATTCCAGAAGCAGCCGCGGGATCTTCGAGCTGTGATCGCGGTCGACCAGCTGTGACAGTGACACTATGAAGATCGGCATCGTCACAACCCACACGACCATGCAGTACGGGCAGAGTGCGCCGATTTGATAGAGGCTTTGGTCGATCAACCAGTGAATGAACACTTCACCGAGCAGTGTTCCGAGAGACAGTCCGAGCCAGTACCAGTGCGGAAGTTCGATCTTCGCGAGCGTCAGGATTCCGGTGACGACCACGACGGTGAACGCGACGATACCGATGATCGGGTTGGGGAATCCGAACAACGCCGCCTGATCGGTCGTCATCACAGAGCCACACGAGAGCACCGGATCGAGGCTGCACGACGGAACGTACGACGCATCCATCAACAGTTCGATGCGTTCGATGGTCAGCGTCAGGGCCGCAGTCAATCCGAAGAGGCCGCCGATGGTCAGAACCCAGGCGGTGGTCCGGGTCGCCTTCACTGTGCTGCCTCGATCACTGTGCTGTCTCGATCACTGTGCTGTCTCGATCACTGCGCTGCGGTGATTGCTGCGCGCAGGCCGTCGGGCGTCGGGTTGGAGACTGCGGTGCCGTTCACCGACACCGACGGCGTGCCGGTGACGCCGCCGTCGATGACGGACTGTGTCTGGCTGGCGACGTAGTCGATGTAGGTGCCGCCGGTGATGCAGCTTGCCACCTCCGGGCTGTCGGCTCCCGCTGCCGTGGCGATGGCGACGAGTTCGTCGTCGGTCAGGCCATCGCCGCCCTCGGCGGGCTGCTGCTCGAACATCGCCGTGTGCCAGGCGGGCCATACGTCCTTGTTGGAGTCGGCGACGCAGATGCTCGCGTTCGCCGCTCGCGTGGAGTACTGGGTCGAGGACATGCGGTCGAGGATCGCGATCGGCTTGTAGTCGATCGCGATGGTCCCGTCGGCGACGAGATCGGTGAGAGTCTCACCGCTGATGGATTCGAACTGCTTGCAGGCCGGGCATTGGAAATCTTCGACGACCGTGACGACAACCTTCGCGTCCGCTGCCCCGACTCGGATGGCGCCGTCCGCGGTGACCGAGGAGGGCGTAACGGCAGGGGCGGTGGCCGTGCCAGCCGGTGTTGCGGTGGTGTCGTCGGAGTCTTTCGACGCGATATTGAATCCGACGACGGCAACCAGCGCGATCAGCACGACGGCGACGGCAACCTGGATGAGGGTCCGGCGCTGCTTGTCCTTCTTGCCTTGGAGTGCGGCTGCGGCCGCCTGCGCCTTCTTCTTGCTGCTGTCGCTCACTGCGTCGTCCCTCGCTCGCCTGCCGAAAAGTCCTCGGCCAGCATAGGCAGGTAAGCCTGAGGTCAAGCTGAGTGCTCGGACGCTCTCAGGTGAGGGCAACGAGCCGTTCGACGGCAAACCCGTACCCGGCAATGCCCAGGCCTGCGATGACTCCGCTGGCGATGGGGGAGACGAACGAGTGGTGGCGGAACTCCTCGCGAGCGTGAACGTTGCTGATGTGGACTTCGATGATCGGCACCTCGGGGATGACGAGAGCGTCTCGGAGCGCGACCGAGGTGTGAGTCAATCCACCCGGGTTGATGACGATGCCCGATGCCTGACCACGTGCCTCGTGGATCCAGTCGATGATCTGGCCTTCGTGGTTTGACTGCTCGGCGCGGATGGTTCGGCCATGCTTGGCTGCGGTCTTCTCGCATAGCGCGACTACGTCGTCGAGCGTCTCGTGGCCGTACACCTCGGGTTGCCGGGTGCCGAGCATGTTCAGATTCGGTCCGTTGATCACCAAGATGTGTCCAGCCATGTCATTGCTCACTTTCCTGGTGATCGATTACTGCCGGGTGCAATCTTTTCACAGCGGCCTTGGCAGAATGTCCCCAGTGAGAACTGTGTGGGTGGTCTGGGGCGCCGGTGTCTTCGCCTACATCGTCGGGGTTCTCCACCGGACATCATTCGGTGTCGCGGGCCTCGATGCAGCCGACCGGTTCTCGATCAGCCCATCGTTGCTGTCCTCGTTCGTCGTCCTGCAGGTGATCGTCTACGCAGCGATGCAGATTCCTGCCGGGGTAGTTCTCGACCGGGTCGGTTCGCGCAAGATGATCGCACTCGGCGCCCTGCTGATGACGATTGCGCAGGTCACGCTCGCGGTGACGGAGTCGCTGCCGTTGGCGGTCGCGGCGCGTGCGCTGGTGGGAGTCGGTGATGCGCTGACGTTCATCTCGGTGCTGCGACTCGTACCTCGCTGGTTCAAGCCTCGCCAGGTACCGATCGTGTCCCAGTTGACGGGTCTGCTCGGTCAGATGGGGCAGATACTGTCGGCGGTTCCGTTTCTCATTCTGTTGAACGGGCCCGGGTGGACGTTCGCGTTCGGTACCGCTGCCTCGCTCGGTCTCGTCGCGTTCGTACTGGCATTGGCGTTGATCCGCGACGTGCCCGCCGGGATGGACATCGTCGAGAACAGGACTTCGCTGCGCGAGACGTTGGCGACGATCGGCCAGGTCTGGAAGCGTCATGGCACGCGGTTGGGATTCTTCAGCCACATGGGTACGCAATTCTCCATCACGGTGTTCGCGTTGCTGTGGGGGATTCCGTATCTGACGTCGGCGCAGGGATTGTCGGCATCGACGGCGGGTGCTCTGCTCTCGGTGTCGGTCGTGTCGGCGATCTTGTCCGGCATCGGTCTGGGAATTCTGACGGGTCGCTATCCGATGAGGCGGTCGTGGATGGTGCTGACGGTCATGGTCAGTAATGCCGTGATGTGGGCGATCGTGCTGGCGCTGCCGGGGCCTGCGCCGCTCTGGTTGCTCGTGCTTCTGGTCGTGGTCATTTCAGTGGGCGGTCCCGGCTCGGTGATCGGATTCGACTACGCGCGCACGTTCAATCCGAGTGCGAACCTCGGCACTGCGCAGGGCATGGTCAATATCGGCGGATTCCTCGCATCGCTGCTGGTGATCGCGTCCATCGGCTGGGTACTCCAGGCCATGGGCGGGTACACCTTCGACGCGTTCAGGGTCGCGTTTCTTGTGCAATATCCGGTGTGGATCGTTGCGATCACCGGCGTTCTGCTGACTCGTCGCAAGACCCGAAGGCAACTGGCCGATGAAGGCATCCATCCGCACACGATGCGTGAAATTTTGCACCGATTCAGGAACCGCTGAAACCACGTTGCATTTCTCACGTGCCGACGCGCATGCTGGTAGTCCGAATTTAGTTGTGTGCGGTAAGCAAACATATCGTAAAGGTGTGACCAAGCGGTGGTATCCCAATCTGATGTGACGAAGACCGAGACAGGCGAGTACAGCCACCGGGAGATCATGACGATCCTGTCGGGGCTGATGATGGGAATGTTCCTCGCGGCTCTCGATCAGACGATCGTTGCCACGTCGGTGCGCACGATCGCCGACGATCTGAACGGCTTCTCGGTGCTCGCGTGGGTAACCACGGCGTACCTGATCACCTCGACCGTCTCGACGCCGCTGTACGGCAAGCTGTCCGACCTGTACGGACGCAAACCGTTCTTCATGACGGCGATCTCGATCTTCGTGATCGGCTCGATGCTCTGCGGAATCTCGACGTCGATGTACGAGCTTGCCGCCTTCCGCGCAGTGCAGGGTCTAGGGGCCGGTGGTCTGATGTCGATGGCGCTGGCCATCGTCGGCGACATCGTTCCGCCCCGCGAACGCGCGAAATACCAGGGTTACTTTCTGGCAGTCTTCGGCACGTCGAGCGTGCTCGGCCCGGTCGTCGGCGGATTGCTCGCCGGCCAGTCATCGATCCTCGGCATCACCGGTTGGCGCTGGGTTTTCTACATCAACGTTCCCCTCGGCATCCTCGCGCTCGCGGTGGTGTGGCGAGTGCTCAACCTCCCGGTGAACCGCCGCGATGCCCGCGTCGACTGGTGGGGTGCGGTGCTGCTGAGCGTGGGTCTGGTGCCGCTGCTGATCATCGCCGAGCAAGGCCGTGTGTGGGGCTGGGGTTCGACACGCGCGCTCGCCTGCTTCGGGATCGGCATCGTCGGCGTCATCGCGTTCGTGCTGGCCGAGATCAAAATGGGCGACGACGCCCTCATCCCGATGCGGTTCTTCCGCAACCGATTGTTTGCATTGTGTATCGCAGTGAGCGTCATCGCCGGTGCCGCGATGTTCGGTGGGATATCCCTGCTGCCGCAGTATCTCCAGGTCGTCAAAGGCTCGTCGCCCACACTGGCCGGGTACCAGACGCTTCCTCTCGTCGGTGCACTGATGGTCAGCTCGATCGTGTCCGGCCGGATGATCTCCAAAACCGGTCGCTACAAAATCTTTCCGATCGTCGGCACCGCTCTGATGGCGATAGCAATGTTCACCTTCCACTACGTGCACGCCGATACTCCGCTCTGGCAGACCATGGTCGTCATGGGTGTGTTCGGCGCCGGGCTCGGTTCGATGATGCAGCCGCTGACACTTGCGATTCAGAACGCGATGCCCCCGAAGGACATGGGTGTCTCGACGTCCGCGGCGACATTCTTCCGGCAGATCGGTGCGACCCTCGGTGTCGCCGTTTTCCTGTCGATGCTGTTCACGCAGCTCACTCCGAAGACAACCGACGCACTGACCGCTGCTGCGGAGAAGCCCGAGTTTCAGGCCGCGGTGAAGGCAGCGTCGACAAGCGGCGATCCCCTGGAAACAGGGTTCGCCAATGCGTTGATTGCTCGTGATCCCTCGATCGCCGGTAGCGCTTTGGTGGATTCGTCGTTCATCCAGAAACTGGACTCGGCGCTCGCCGAACCGTTCCGGATCGGATTCTCCGACGCAATGGACTACGTCTTCCTCGCGGTGTCGATCTTGATGGTCGTCGGTTTCGTACTGGTCCTCTTCGTCAAGGAGGTTCCGCTGCGAACGATGTCCGGCTTGGCCGCGGCCAAGCAGGAACGAGACGCCGAGGCCGCTAGCGCTGCCGAGAAGAAGGACCTGGAGTAGACGGCTCCGCCGCGTGTGCGTGGGAATACACAGCAGGGTGTGTATTCGCACTCACAATGAAGTATTTCTGATCTTCCGTCGAGGGCACACTTTCTTGCAGGTTCGACGGCATATGCGACGGCGTCGGGTAGGAATCCACGGGAAGAAAGCGACCGTTCTGTCCTGCTGGTTGGCACGAGATGGACGACGCCGGAGGGGTGGCTGGGAAGCAAGCAACGCAGTCGAAGTGTCGAGTGCGGAGGGTTAGAGATCGTCGAAGAAACCTGTCGGTGGCCCGCGGTAGTCTCTTGATATTCGAACATCAGTTCGAGTAGCTGGGAATCGCGACACCGGGGGGTGGCATGACAATCGTCGACGATAGAGCCGTGCTTGCCGACGTGCTTGCCGCCGGCCGTGCGGCGAACGCAGCAGTAGCGGCATCGCTGGCTGATATGGCCCGCTACTACGAGTCTCGTTCGGAATACCCTGAAGCGGCTGCTGATGCACAGTTCGACCACCGGACGGTGCACACGTCGGCAATCGCCGAGCTGGCCGCAGCACTGGCTACCACCTATCAGACGGTCGATGAATTACTCCGCCAGTGGTGGTCGATCACGCCGCTCGTCCGCGACGCCTTCGCCGACGGCCGGATCGGTTTGGCCGAGGTCAGGAAGATCCGCGAACACACACTGGGTGCGCGATCGGAGCTGATTTTCGAACTGGAATCCGAGTTCGTCAGGTGCGCGGTCGCTCTCGCTCCACCCGAACTTGGTCGCGAAATCGACCGCTTGCTCAACGACGCGGACCCCGATTGGGATCGGGAATCGCGGAAGCGCGCGGCTGCGACCGAGCGAAAGGTGCGGATTACCCCACTGGCGCGCGGAATGGGTCGTGTCTCGACCACTGTCACCGGTGCCGAGAGTGTCGAAATGGCCGATCGAATCGAAGCTGAACTGAAAAAGGTGTGCCCTCGGGATCCACGGTCGCTCGACCAACTCCGTGCGCAGGCGGTAGTCGAGCTCTTCCGTAAGGGGTCGCTGAGCTGCGAGTGCGGTGAGCCTGGTTGCGTGCTGACACTCTCCGAACCGGTGACTGACAGGGCCGCCGGTAGCCCGGTCCCAGACGACGACGCAGAGCCAGGCAAGTCTCCGGACGCGAAAACTGATGTCGCACAGCGTAAGACATCCGACTCTCCGGGAGGTGATGGGCCGGGAAGCGATGGGCCGACCTCCGGGGTTGGTTCGTGCGATTCGGCGCGGCCCGGTAATGCTGCTGGGCCCAGTCAGGGCTGCACCGGTGCCGCCGCCGGCCGCCGTGCACCGACGACCGCCTACGTCATCCACATTTCAGCTGACCTCGAGACGATCCTCGGCATCGGGAACCGCGCTGCGCACCTGCATGGTTACGGCCCGGTGGATGCTGCAACGGCTAGGGCCATGGCGGCCGACTCCACCTGGCAGATTACTTTCACGGCTTCGCGAAAATACCTCGACCTACTCACCGGGGGAGAGGACTGCCTCGACGACCACTCCGACTGGGATCGACCAGACCCTCCGCCGGATACCGATCAACCCGCAGCATGCGAATGCACTTGCTGCGATCACGACTGCACCGCGACCGAGTTCGACGATCGCGTCGCGTACTTTCTCGACCAGGCGATGCGGCGCGAGAACGATACCGCTGCCGAATTTCCCGACGGAGTGACCACGCCCACCGCGCAACAGATACGCGAGGACATCCAGCGGCTCCGAGAACTCGCGAACGAACAGGCGAAGAAAGCAGGTACCGAATGCGATCTCGTGCTGGGGCGTACGCGAAAAATTCCGGCCGGGTTCCTTCCCTCCGACCTGACCCCGTCGAGCGAAAGGCGGCGAGGGGCAGGCAAACTCATCGACTACTGGCGAAAGGTCGTCGAAAAGAATCCGAGCAAAAGTCACGCGGTGTACCCGGACGGGCATGGCGGCCACCGCACTCCACCGCCTGGCGCCCTCACTTACGCGCCCGGAGCGACGCTGGCTGCCCTGGTGCGAGCCGAACATCCGGTGTGCCTGCATCCACGGTGCTCGGTACCGTCGGCTCGGTGCGATCTGGACCATATCGTCGAGTTCGACCATGACGATCCCGCCGCGGGCGGGTGGACCATCCGCACCAACCTCGGTCCGTTCTGCAGGCTGCATCACAACTTGAAAACCGCCAAGGCCTGGTCCACCGAACGCCTGCCCGAGGGTGTCGTCCACCTCACTGATCCGCTCGGCAACCACCACTTCAGTGCGCCCGAGCTGTGACGGGAGACGTTCACAGCAACCACGCAGCCTGCTCCCAGGGTGGCCGGAACCTCGCTAGTCACTGTGGTACCCGACATCTTCTCCAACTTTTCAAAGGTCTTGGAGGACCACTGTGACTACAACACTTCTGCCACCTCGGTCTGCGAACTCGCAGCCGAGCCCGCAGCCCAAACATCGGCGTACCAGCAGGTTCGGGCCGAACCGCAACACTCTGTTGTTCGGCGCATTGCTCGCCGTGACGGCAGTCCTCTATCTGTGGGACCTCACAGCCAGCGGCTACGCCAACACGTTCTATGCCGCTGCCGTGCAAGCCGGTTCCAAGGACTGGACTGCGTGGTTTTTCGGGTCACTCGACTTGGAGAACTTCATCACCGTCGACAAACCGCCTGCCTCGCTGTGGGTGATGGGTCTGTCGGCTCGTATCTTCGGATTCTCCAGCTTTTCCCTTCTCCTACCGCAGGCCCTGATGGGCGTCGGCGCCGTCGCAACGGTGTACGCCGCGGTCAAGAGGGTTGCGACGCCTACGGCCGGATTGCTCGCCGGAGCAGCACTCGCGGCAACTCCCGCAGCTGCCCTGATGTTCAAGTTCGACAACCCGGACGCACTACTGGTGCTGCTCATGTCGATCGGCGGCTACTTCGTCGTCCGGGCGCTCCAGACCAAGGCGGGGCGTCGCGCGGCAATGTGGCTCGCGTTCGCTGGTGTCGCACTGGGATTCGCATTCTTGACGAAGATGCTCCAGGGTCTTCTCGTGCTGCCGGCGTTCGGCCTTACCTATCTCGTTGCTGGACAAGCACGACTTCGCGCTCGGTTGCTGCACCTCGCCGGAGCCTTCGCAGCGTTGATCGCAGGCGCAGGCTGGTGGGTGCTGACGGTCGCCCTGTGGCCGGCCAGCGCACGTCCGTACATCGGCGGCTCGACCGACAATACGGTGATGGACCTGGTCCTCGGTTACAACGGACTCGGACGCATCTTTGGTTCCGACGGAAACGGCGGTGGCGGCGGCGGAATGAGCGGCGGTTCGGCAGGATCGAGCTTCGGTGGTAGCACCGGTCTCGACCGACTGTTCGGCAGCGAGATGGGCATCCAGATTTCGTGGCTCATCCCGGCGGCGCTCGTTGCACTTGTCTTCGGCTTGATCGCTCGGGGACGCGCGCCGCGTACCGACCTGCTGCGCGCGTCGCTGATTCTCTGGGGCGGTTGGTTCTTGGTGACGGCTCTGATCTTCAGCTACATGTCCGGCACCATCCACCCTTATTACACGGTTGCATTGGCCCCGGCCATCGCCGGGCTCGTTGGAACCGGCGGCTACGCATTGTGGCTGAAGCGCGAATCCAATTGGGGCCGTATAGGACTTGCCTCTATGATGCTCGCCGCAGGGGCCTGGAGTTGGGTTCTCCTGCATCGCAACACCGATTGGCTGCCCGCGCTGAAGTGGGTACTCCTGGCCGGAACTGTGATCGCAGCGGTATTGATCCTCGCAGCGGGTCGCTACAAGAAGCTCGCAGCAGTGGCAATCATTGTCGGAGCCATCGCGGGCCTCGGCGGAGGGGCCTCGTACGCCATCGCCACGTCCGCAACCGCCCACGGCGGGTCGATTCCGACAGCAGGCCCCACCGGCGCAGCCTCGGACTCCAGCGGCATGGGTGGAGGGGGCACGGGCAGTGGTGGTCCGAGCGGCGGCGGCCAAGCCCCCACCGGAGAGGTACCGGCCGACGGCACAGCCCCGACCGACGGCGGCGGCACGGGAGACAGCTCCTCCGAATCCAGCGACCAGCTGAACACCCTTCTGGAATCGGCTGACACTACCTGGTCGGCAGCAGTCAACGGCTCACAGTCAGCGTCTACCTATGAGCTGAACACCGACACGGCCGTCATCGCTATCGGTGGCTGGAGCAGCGACCCGGCTCCGACTCTCGACCAGTTCATCTCCTACGTCAGCAACCACCAGGTGAAATACTACATCTCCGGTGGCCAGGGCGGCGGAATGGGAGGTGGCTCGGACGGCACGTCGTCCGAGATTGCCGAGTGGGTCGCAACGAACTTCACGTCCATGACCGTCGACGGAGTGACGGTCTACGACATGAGCGGCTACACCGGCTAGGTGTACCCGGCCATCAGGTTGATTGCAGGCGTCGAACGACTTGTGCATCGTCGGAAATGCTCCACTCGGTGGCGGATCAGAACCGGCTCGGCGACGGCGGTACCACGACCGCAGTTTCGGAACTCGGATTCACGGATACGGCAGAGCTGCGGCACTGCGCTGCTCCAGCATCAGCGTCATGTACCCGAGGTCTTTGGTCTGCTCGTCGGCCATCGAGCGGGCCGCGCGAGCGACGGCATCGGAGGTGGCCATCGCTGCCCCTGCCGTCGCCATCTCGATTCCGCCGCGGTGGTGACGGATCATCAACTGCAGGAAGCGTATCTCGGCGTCGTCGCCGGTCAGAGTAGATAGTGCGTTGACCTCGTCCCACGATGCCAGACCTGGCATCGGCGAATTCTCCTCGACGGTGTGAGAGTGACTGTCGGCGTGACTCATCCACTGCATGGGGCTATCCGATGCCAGTGGTTGGTCGAGCAGCATCAACCAGCCGTGGAGTATGCCGATCTCGATGCTCTGCGATGCTTCGATCTGCTGGGCGAGCGATTTTACCTCGGAAGATGCCTTTGGCGAGAGGCTCGCGGCGATCGAGCGGGCCTGTGCATGGTGCACCGCCATGTCCTGGGCGAAACCGATTTCGCCGAAACTCAGCATCGTCGGCGGAGGTGCAGGCGAATCGAACACGGGCCGCAGTGCTGCGCCGACAACCAGGAGCATGCAGGCCGCCGCGCAGATCAACAGGGCATACAAGCGAGGTGGCATCGCTCAGGATCCCACGGTCGATTGCTGATCCGCCGGAACGGAATACACGTCGTTATCGAGTTGGACAATCATGAACCCGTTGTCGCTACAGGAGGTCCAGAGCTGGTTGCCGTGCCATTCAGGCGGGGAGAAACACCAGTCGGAGGACAGGTCACCGAACAGCACCTGCCCCGATCGTCGAGTAATGGTGTTCGCCGGATTCGAATCTCCCTCCAACGCGGCTCTACCTTGACTGAGGAAGCTCAGGGCCGGGATTCCGATGATCGACGCCATCGCATGCGCCGAGTTGGTCAACGCGGTGTTCTGGCCGGTGAGTGCAGGTGGGTTGTAGTAGGCGATCTCTCGGATCGCGTCGGGATCGCGCACGTCGAACACTCTGATGCCCGACGAGATCCAGCCACAGGCCAGTGCGGTCGGGTTGTCGGGCCGATCGGCCGCGCAGTAGTGCGATTCGTATGCGAACAACGATCCGCCTTGCGAAGACCGCAGGTTTGCTTCGGCATTCTGAGGGAGATTGATTTCAAGTTTGATCTTCGCGTCGATCGCGATGTCGTCCACGTCCGATACGTCGAGGAGCTTCACACCGCCGGAACCTGCCTCGTCGACGGTGAACAGGTGCGGGACACCGTCGTACGTCACCGGCACACTGTGTTGAGTGAAAATCCCGTCCGTCCAGAAGATCCGGCCGATGTGCGGAACCTGCGGATACGCGTCGCGGCGTTGCACCGAGCTGACGTCGAGGACCGTGATTCCCGCAGCCGCCGACAGATACAGGCTGTTTCCGTCGGGGGAGACGCCGAAGCCATGGTTCTCGATGCCGGTCAGTCCCTGCCAGATCACGTGAGGGTTCGACGGGTCGGCGAGATCGATCGCGGTCAGCATTCCTCCGCCGTTCGAGGCCGCCCAGTAGGTGTTGCCGTCCGGTGAGAAGCCTCCCTCGTGGGAGAGAAAGGCTAGCGGCATCGCCGGGTTGGTGCCGGGGCCAGGGTTGAGCAGCCGAGGGTGAGCGCAATCGCTGATGTCGTACACCGAGATGTAGCCGCCACCGGCGACGAAGGGAACGGCCGTGGCAGCGAGTAACTTGCGCGATCGGTTGACCTTCAGAGTCTCCCAGGTGCCGCCGATCATCGCAGGCTCGGTAAGGCTCGTGGTGACCACTGGCTGGGTGGGATCGGACGCGTCGACCACCTGGACGCCTCGGTTCTGGCCGAGCAAATCTCCGGGAAAGAACGAGCCCGTGTACGAGCAGTGCTCGAACGTCGTCGACGTGATCGCGCCGCCCTGTCCTCGAAAGCCGCCGACGAGGTGCGTGTTGCAGCTGTATCCCTGAGCGCTGCGACCAGAGTTGCGATCCTCGGCGGGAACGTCGCCCTGAAGTCCGGTCTCGGGATTGGAGCCGGGGCCGCACTCGGCGCGGGGGACTGAGACTGTGCCGACATCGAGGAACTGTTGGATGTCGGCGGTCGCCGTCGCTCCGGGCGCCGCCACAATCACGACGACGGCGGATACGACCGCGCTGATTTTCGATCCGATTTGCATACGACGATTCCCCATCCCCGACCGATCGGCACTGAAGGCGATCGGAATGCCGACACGGTAACGCATTTACATCGACCCTTTGGACACTTCGCGAAAATCTGTCCAGCATTAACAAGCAGGCGTGCTTGCTTTTTTGAATGGCGGATGTGAAGCTATGTGCATGGCCGACCTCGACTCGATCGTCGATGACCTTCGGGCTGAAGGCGACGCACTCGATGCGCTCGTCGCAGACCTGACCGAAGACCAATGGGCAACGCCCACCCCAGCCGAAGGCTGGACCATAGCGCACCAGATCGGGCACCTCTCGTGGACCGACAACGTCGCTGAACGCACTACGTCCGGTGCCGCCGGAGACTCCGTGGCGAGCGCCCAATTCGACGTCGTGCTGAAGCAGGCGTGGAGCGATCCGACCGGCTTCGTCGCCGTTGCCGCCGAGGAAGAATCGCGGGCTCCCGGGCTGCTGACGACCTGGCGCGCGCGCAGGCACGCCATGGCCGACGCGCTGGTGGCCGTGCCGCAGGGTGTGAAGATCACATGGTTCGGACCGCCGATGAGCGCGGCGTCCATGGCCACCGCCAGGTTGATGGAAACCTGGGCGCACGGCCAGGACGTCGCCGACGCGCTCGGCATCACCGCCGAGCCCACCGAACGCATCAAGGGCGTCGCCCACATCGGCGTCCGCACCCGCGACTTCGCCTACGCGGTGAACCAACAGACTCCGCCGACCGAGCCGTTCCGGATAGAGCTGACCTCCCCCTCGGGTGAGATCTGGACCTGGGGCCCCGGTGACGCGTCACAGCGCGTCACCGGTTCGGCTGCTGATTTTTGTCGCCTCGTCACGCAGCGAGCCCACCGTGACGACCTCGACATCACCGCCGAAGGCCCCGACGCGCAGTACTGGATCACCATCGCCCAGGCCTTTGCAGGCCCTCCCGGAGCAGGACGAGAAAAACAGTGACACCACACGATGCGGCCGTCAGAATCGGCAACTGTTCCGGCTTTTACGGCGACCGGCTTGTCGCAATGCGCGAGATGCTCGAAGGCGGTGAACTCGACTACCTCACCGGCGACTATCTGGCCGAGCTGACGATGCTCATCCTCGGACGCGATCGCATGAAAGATGCGTCCCGCGGATACGCGAAAACCTTTCTCCGCCAAGCTGAGGACTGCCTCGGACTTGCGCTCGACAAAGGTGTGAAGATCGTTGCCAACGCAGGCGGTTTGAATCCGGCGGGTTTGGCCGAGGCTCTCGACAAGCTCGGCTCGGGTGCGAAGATCGCTTACGTCGAAGGCGACGATCTTCTGGGGCGGGTGCAGGAACTCGGGCTCGGCAGCCCCCTGACGGCCAATGCCTACCTCGGCGCCTGGGGGATCGCCCGGTGCCTCGAGTCCGGCGCCGACGTCGTGGTCACCGGCAGGGTCACCGATGCGTCCGTCATCGTCGGGCCCGCGGCGCATCATTTCGGTTGGGCAAGAACCGATTACGATGCTCTGGCTGGCGCAGTCGTCGCAGGCCACGTAATCGAATGCGGCACCCAGGCAACCGGCGGAAACTACTCGTTCTTCACCGAGATCGCCGACATGGCGCGCCCGGGGTTCCCGATCGCCGAGATTTCCTCCGACGGTTCCTCGGTCATCACCAAGCACGACGGCACCGGGGGAGCAGTCAGCGTCGGCACCGTCACCGCGCAGTTGCTCTACGAGATCACCGGCGGCCGGTACGCGAACCCCGATGTCACCGCCCGTATCGACACCGCGGTACTGACTCGGGAATCCAGTAACCGCATCGGGATCTCTCGGGTGAAGGGTGAGGCCCCACCTCCCACTTCGAAGGTCTCGCTGAACTCCCTCGGGGGCTTTCGAAACGAGTTCACGTTGATCTTGACGGGCCTCGACATCGACGCCAAAGCCGAACTTGTGCAGAAGCAGTTCGAATCCTGGTTGCCGGTACGTCCTGCTGAACTCGACTGGACACTCGTCCGCACCGACAAGCCCGATTCGCCGACGGAGGAAACTGCCAGCGCGTTGCTGCGGTGCGTTGCTCGGGACAGTGACGCGAACATCGTAGGCCGTCAGTTCTCCTCGGTGGCAGTGGAACTTGCTCTGGCCAGCTACCCGGGATTCTCGCTGACGGCACCTCCAGGGCACGGAGCGCCGTACGGAGTGTTCACCGCCGGTTACGTGCCGGTCGTGGAGGTTCCGCATATCGCAGTGCTGCCCGACGGATCGCGTCATGACATCGCGCCGGCCGAAGACACCAGGGAGCTCGAACCCCTCCAGCAGCCCGACCTCCCGAAAACGCGTCCCGACGAGGCGACCATCCGCGTCCCCCTCGGCACCATCGCGGCCGCACGCAGCGGCGACAAGGGCGGCAATGCGAATGTCGGCGTGTGGGTGCGCACCGACGACGAGTTCGCTTGGCTCGTACATGCTCTCACCGTCGACGCGCTGAAGAAACTACTGCCGGAGACGAGAGACCTCACCGTCACCCGGCATGTCCTGCCGCACCTGCGTGCCGTCAACTTCGTCATCGAGGGCATCCTCGGGCAAGGCGTCGCATCCCAGGCTCGATTCGATCCACAGGCCAAGGGACTCGGTGAATGGCTGCGGTCTCGCCACATCGACATTCCCGAAACACTGATCTTCCAGGGGGACTTCACATGACAATCTGGACCACTCCCGAGCGGCTGCAGCTCCGCAAGACGGTGCGCAGCTTCGTCGAGCAGGACATCGCGCCCTACCTGAACGACTGGGAGCGCGACGGCGAGCTCCCTCGCGATCTGCACACCAAAGCAGCAGCTCTCGGACTTCTCGGTGCAGGTTTCCCCGAAGAGGTCGGCGGTGACGGTGGAGATCTCGCGGATGCTGTTGTCATCTGCGAGGAAATGCATGAGGCAGGGGCATCGGGTGGGCTGTTCGCTTCGCTGTTCACCTCCGGAATTGCGTTACCGCACATCGTCGCAGCGGGGGACAAGGATCAGATCGACAAGTGGGTCAGGCCCACCTTGGCGGGAACCAAGATCGGTTCCCTCGCGATCACCGAGCCGGGCGGCGGCTCCGATGTCGGGCACTTGCGCACCAAGGCGGTCAAGGACGGCGACCACTACGTCGTCAACGGCTCGAAGACGTACATCACCTCCGGCTGCCGAGCTGACTTCGTCGTCACTGCGGTGCGGACGGGTGGCGACGGCGCGGGAGGTGTCTCCCTTCTGGTGATCGAGAAGGGAACCGAGGGATTCGAGGTGACGAGCAAGCTCGACAAGATGGGCTGGCGCGCGTCCGATACTGCCGAGTTGTCGTTCACGGATGCCCGTGTCCCGGTGGCGAACCTCGTCGGCGCCGAGAACTCCGGCTTCGCGCAGATCGCCCAGGCTTTCCTGACCGAACGCATTGCCCTCGCTGCACAGGCGTACGCGAGCGCGCAGCGGTGCCTCGACCTCACCTTGCAGTGGGTCCGCGACCGCGAAACGTTCGGAAAGCCCTTGATCAAGCGGCAATCCGTGCAGAACACCGTCACCGAGATGGCCCGCAAGATCGACACGGCCCGGGTCTACACGCGCTACCTCGTCGAGCGATCCCTCGAATCGGACAACGACTTCATCGCCGAGGTCTGCTTCGCCAAGAACACGGCTGTCGAATCCGGCGAGTGGGTTGCCAACCAAGCCGTTCAACTTTTCGGAGGTCTCGGGTATATGCGTGAAAGCGAAGTCGAACGCCAGTACCGTGACATGCGCATCCTCGGGATCGGCGGAGGCACCACCGAAATTCTGACCGGACTGGCAGCAAAACGATTGGGGTACCAGGCATGAGTGTGCTGAAGTCCACCCTCGACACCGCATCGGAGCAGTTCACCGGTGCCACCGAGGCGATGAACACGAAACTCGCCGAAATCGACGCCGAGCACGGCAAGGCGCTGATCGGTGGCGGCGAGAAGTACGTCGAGCGACACCGCAAGCGCGGCAAACTGCTTGCGCGCGAGCGCATCGAACTGCTGATCGACGAGGACTCCGCCTTCCTGGAACTGTGCCCGCTTGCGGCCTGGGGCAGCGACTTCCCGGTCGGGGCAAGCACCGTGATGGGTATCGGTGTGATCAGCGGAACCGAATGCCTCATCGTCGCGAACGACCCGACGGTGCGCGGCGGTGCCAGCAATCCGTGGACGCTCAAGAAGGGGTTTCGCGCCAACGACATCGCGACGCAGAACCGTCTCCCGGTCATCTCGCTCGTCGAGTCCGGTGGCGCCGATCTACCGACTCAGAAGGAAGTGTTCATCCCCGGCGGTCGGATGTTCCGCGATCTGACGCAGCTCTCAGCACAAGGGATCCCAACGATCGCACTGGTTTTCGGCAACTCCACCGCGGGCGGTGCCTACATTCCCGGCATGTCCGATCACGTCGTCATGATCAAGGAACGCTCCAAGGTGTTCCTTGCTGGGCCGCCACTGGTGAAGATGGCGACGGGTGAGGATTCCGACGACGAATCACTCGGCGGTGCCGAGATGCACGCCCGAAAGTCCGGTCTCGCCGACTATTTCGCTGTCGACGAGCAGGATGCGATTCGCATCGGACGCAGCATTGTCAAGCGACTGAACTGGACGAAGAAGGGCCCCAAACCGCGTGCCGAGGTCATCGAGCCTCTTGCCGACCCCGAGGATCTACTCGGTATCGTCCCGACGGATCTGAAGATCCCGTTCGATCCGCACGAGGTCATCGCACGCATCGTCGACGGATCGGACTTCGACGAGTTCAAGCCGATGTACGGCGGATCGTTGGTCACCGGCTGGGCAGAGCTGCACGGCTACCCGATCGGCATCCTGGCCAACGCCCGCGGCGTCCTCTTCAGCGAAGAATCGCAGAAGGCGACGCAGTTCATTCAGCTCGCCAATCGCTCGAATACTCCGCTGCTGTTCCTGCACAACACCACCGGCTACATGGTGGGCAAGGAATACGAAGAAGGCGGCATGATCAAGCACGGCTCGATGATGATCAATGCCGTGTCCAACTCGAAGGTCCCGCACATCTCGATCCTGCTCGGCGCGTCCTACGGTGCAGGCCACTACGGCATGTGCGGCAGGGCGTTCGATCCGCGATTTCTGTTCGCCTGGCCGTCGAGCAAATCAGCGGTCATGGGCGGTGCGCAGCTCGCGGGCGTGATCTCGATCGTCGGACGGGCCGCGGCCGAAGGCAGGGGCCAGGTGTTCGACGAGGAGGCCGATGCCGGACTTCGTGCGATGATCGAGAATCAGATCGAAGCCGAGTCGCTGCCGATGTTTCTCTCCGGACGCCTGTACGACGACGGCGTCATCGACCCCCGTGACACCCGCACGGTAGTGGGAATGTGCCTCTCGGCCATTGCTTCTGCCCCGATCGAAGGCACCGCGAACTTCGGTGTCTTCCGGATGTGATGCATGATCACCTCAGTGCTAGTTGCCAACCGCGGTGAAATCGCCCGCCGAGTCTTCGCTTCCTGCCGCAGCGAGGGAATCGACACCGTCGCCGTCTTCTCCGACGCCGATGCCGACTCACCCCACGTGCGTGACGCCGACGCCGCAGTCCGCTTGCCGGGCAATGCCTCGTCGGAGACCTACCTGCGGGGGGAACTCGTCATCGCCGCCGCAGTCCAGGCCGGAGCCGACGCGATCCACCCCGGATACGGATTTCTCTCCGAGAACGCCGAATTTGCGCAGCAGGTCCAGAATGCCGGGTTGACGTGGATCGGGCCGCCCACGAAGGCCATCGAGCTGATGGGCTCCAAAGTCGAGTCCAAGAAGATGATGGCCGATGCCGGAGTGCCGGTCCTGACCCAGCTCGATCCCGAGACGATCACCGAGAACGAATTGCCGGTGCTGATCAAAGCCTCGGCAGGCGGTGGGGGCCGCGGCATGCGGATCGTCAGGACGCTCGCCGACCTGAACTCCGAAATCGAAGCAGCGCAGCGAGAATCGTTGTCTGCATTCGGTGATTCCACAGTGTTCGTCGAGCGGTACATCGAAACCGGACGCCACATCGAGGTTCAGGTCATGGCGGACCGTCACGGCACGGTGTGGACGGTGGGCGAGCGCGAGTGCTCGATTCAGCGGCGACATCAGAAGGTCGTCGAGGAAGCGCCCTCACCCCTCGTCGAACGTATCTCCGGCATGCGAGACCGACTGTTCGACGCCGCCAGGCTCGCCACCGAAGCCATCGGGTACGAAGGCGCAGGCACTGTCGAATTCCTCGCCGATGAGAAGGGCAATTTCTTCTTCCTCGAGATGAACACTCGACTGCAGGTGGAGCACCCTGTCACCGAATGCACGACGGGACTCGACCTCGTAGCGCTGCAGATCCATGTCGCCGGCGGTGGCGCACTGCCTGCCGAACAGCCGCAGACGCGCGGGCACTCCATCGAGGTGCGTCTGTACGCCGAGGACCCGTCGCAGGAATGGCAGCCGCAGAGTGGCACCGTTCACCGGTTCGAGATCCCGGGTGCGCAGTTCGAGGTTCTCGACAAGACCGGCATCAGGGTCGACTCGGGCGTCGAGACCGGAAGCGTCGTCGGTGTGCACTACGACCCGATGCTCGCAAAGGTCATTTCATTTGCGCCGACCCGGGAACAAGCCGCGAACCTGCTGGCGAAGTCGTTGCAGAAGGCCACGATCCACGGACTGATCACCAATCGCGACTTGCTCGTCAACATCCTGAGGCACCCGTCGTTCCTTGCGGGCGACACCGACACCGCCTTCTTCGAGACGCACGGTCTCGCGGTTCTGTCACAGCCGATTGCCCAGGGGCGGGCACTCGAGTTGTCGGCGCTCGCGGCAGCGTTGTCCGACGCCGCGGCCAACCGAGAAAGCGCGAAGGTGAACAGGGGCCTGCCGAGCGGCTGGCGCAACCTGCCGTCTCAGCCCCAGCGCAAACAGTACGGCGATGTCACCGTCGAATACACGCTCGGGCGCTACGGACTGACGACGGATCTGGATGGAGTCTCCCTGGTGGTGCACACCCCAGAGCGAGTTGTTCTCGACGACAACAAGATTCGCCGAACCTTCGTTGTGAGCCGGTACGGCTCCCAGGTGTTCGTCGACTCGCCGCTCGGCCCGGTACGGCTCGAACGCGCGCCGCGCTTCACCGACCCCACCGAGGAGGTCGCTGCGGGTTCACTGCTTGCACCGATGCCAGGCAGTGTCGTCCGGGTGGCAGTAGCGCTGGGTGACAATGTCACGGCCGGGCAGCCGATCCTGTGGCTCGAAGCGATGAAGATGGAGCACACCGTCACCGCGCCCGCCGATGGCGTCCTCGCCGAGCTGAATGTAGTAGCCGGACAGCAAGTGGAAGTCGGAGCAGTGCTCGCAGTGGTAAGTCACGAAGGAGACCAGGAATGAGTTTCATCGAAACCGAAGAGCAGAAGGGCCTGCGCGCCGCAGTTTCCTCGCTCGGCAAGCGGTACAACTACATCGACTACGTGCTACCGCGCGCCCGAAAAGGTGAGCCGCTCACCGAATTGTGGAACGAGGCAGGAAAACTCGGATTCCTGGGCGTCAACCTCCCCGAGGAGTACGGCGGCGGCGGTGCAGGTATCTACGAACTCGCTCTCGTCCAGGAAGAGCTTGCAGCCCATGGCGCGGGTCTGCTGCTCGTGGTGGTCAGCCCGGCAATCTGCGGCACCATCATCGGTAAATACGGCACCGCGGATCAGAAGCAGAACTGGCTCACTGCGCTCGCCGACGGCTCGAAGATCATGGCCTTCGGCATCACCGAACCCGACGCCGGATCCAACTCCCACCAAATCACCACGACAGCCAGACGCGACGGTGACAACTGGATCGTCAAGGGAAGCAAGATCTACATCTCCGGCGTCGACCAGGCGGACGCAGTTCTGATCGTGGCCAGAACGGAAGACTCCAAGACCGGCAAGCTCAAGCCGGCGCTGTTCATCGTTCCGACCGACTCCGAGGGTTTTCAGAAAACTCGGATGGAGATGGACATCATCGAGCCGGACCACCAGTTCACGCTGTTCCTCGACGACGTCCGGTTGCCCGCGGAAGCCTTGGTGGGTGAAGCGGACGCGGCCCTCATGCAGCTGTTCGCCGGACTCAATCCCGAGCGCATTCTGGGTGCGGCCATGGCAGTCGGGATGGGCCGGTACGCGCTCGACGCCGCGGTGAAGTACGCCAACGAGCGCACGGTCTGGAAGGCGCCGATCGGTGCGCACCAGGGTATTTCGCATCCGCTCGCGCAGGTGAAGATCGAACTCGAACTCGCCAAGCTGATGATGCAGAAGGCCGCGGTTCTGTACGACAACGGCGACGACTTCGGTGCCGCCGAGGCCGCCAACATGGCCAAATACGCCGCTGCCGAAGCAAGCATCAAGGCGCTCGATCAGGCGATTCAGACCCACGGTGGCGCAGGACTCACCGAGGAGTACGGATTGGCTGCGATGCTCGGTGCCGCTCGGATCGCCCGCGTCGCACCGGTCAGTCGCGAGATGATCCTCAACTTCGTCTCTCAGCATTCGCTGGGGCTGCCGAGGTCCTACTGATGGCAGTCGGCGTCACCGCAGTCACCACAACCACCGTCGACCGGGTCACCACACTTACGCTCGACACCCCGCGCAACAGGAACGCGTTGTCGACGCAGTTGGTGCAGGAATTGACTGCGGGCCTCGCCGAGGCAGGCAAGGATCCCGGCGTCCGTGCCATCGTCCTCACCCACAGCGGCGGCACGTTCTGCGCAGGTGCCGACCTCACCGAGGCGGGTGGTTCGATCGAGCGTCGCACTTCTGAGATGCTCGGATTGCTGCGGGCGATCCTCGAAACCCCCAAACCCGTCATCGGCAGAATCGACGGTCACGTCCGGGCAGGCGGAATGGGCCTCGTCGGGGCCTGTGACATCGTCGTCGCAGGCCCGGCGTCGACCTTCGCGCTGACCGAGGCGAGGCTCGGTCTTGCCCCGTCGATCGTGTCGCTGACTCTTCTCCCTCGGATGAACTCTCGGGCCGCGAGTCGTTACTTCGTCACCGGCGAGAAGTTCGGTGCGCACGAGGCGGAGGCCATCGGGCTGATCAGTGAGGCGAGCGCCGAACCGGAGTCCACCGTCGAGGAGATCCTCGCCTCCCTCAGACCGTCGTCGCCGCAGGGCCTGGCCGAGTCGAAGAAGTTGGTCACAGCGGCAGTCCTTGCCGGCCTCGACGAGCGCGGGGAGGAACTCGCGGCGCAGTCGGCCAGGCTGTTTGCATCGGAGGAGGCGCGAGAGGGGATGATGTCCTTTCTGCAGAAGAGACAACCCAGTTGGGAGAAGTAGACAACGATGGTGACGGCGCGTGAACCCAAGCAGGACCGAAGTAGGGCCACGCGCCAACGACTTCTCGAAGCCACCATTTCCTCCCTCGCCTATCAAGGCTGGGTAGCGACGACGGTCGGCGTGGTCGCTGAGAAAGCCGGAGTCTCTCGCGGCGCGACACAGCACCACTTCCCGACGCGTGAGGATCTGATCACGGCGGCGCTGGACTACATGTTCGACACAAGGATGGACGAGGCGCGGCGCGAGTCCACGGGTCTCCCGCTCGGCCCGGCCCGCACGGAAGCTGTCGTGCAGCGGATCGTCGAGTACTACACGGGTCCGATGTTCAAGGCGGCTCTGCAGGTGTGGACGGCCGCAGCCGCCGATCCAGAGATGCGGTCACGGGTGTTGCCGCTCGAAGACAAGTTCGGCCGAGTCGCGCACCGAATGGCCGTCGAACAGTTGGGTGCCGATGATCGCGATCCTCAGACTCACCGGCTCGTGCAGGCCACTCTCGACTTGGCCCGCGGACTCGGACTCGCCGACGTGCTGAGCGACGATTCCCGCAGACGCAGCGAAATCGTGCGTGCCTGGGCGGGCGTACTCGACTCGAGCTTGAAGATTCATCAGGGCGACATCGCGGCCCACCGCTTGTGAGCCGCGGCGTTCGGTGAGCGAGAAGTGTTCGTCCGTGGTTCGCTGATTCACGTGAGTCAGACACACAGTTCTTCCCGCAAAACACACCGGGGACATGTCTTTCATATCGCAGGATCGCCGACAGTGGAAGGTGCAGCCGCGGCGCTCGTGTCGATCCCCGACGGTGCGATCGTCGTCGACGATTCCGGCGTCATCACCTACGTCGGAGAATTCGATCCGGGTCTGCGCGGGACCGTCGTCGACCATCGGCCTGGCTTCCTTCTACCTGGCTTCGTGGACACCCACGTTCACTTTCCGCAGACTTTCATCGGCGACGCCTACGGCGGCGGTCAGCTGCTCGAGTGGCTCAATGCGTGCATCTTTCCTTCCGAAAGTCTGTTCGCCGACCCTGATTTCGCGTCCGATGCTGCCGTGGCCTTCTGCGATCGGCGCATCGCCGCGGGTACTACGCAGGCGATGGTGTTCGGTTCGGCGTTCCCCCACGCTCAGGACGCACTGTTCGAGGAAACCCGCAGGCGAGGTCTGCGAGTCGTCAGCGGACGCGGCGTCCAGACGACCGGCCCGGAATCCGCAGCGGCCTTGATCAGCAGCGAGGACGACGCGATCCGCCTCGTCTCCGAGGAAATCGAGAAGTGGCACGGCGCCGACACCGGTGATGCCGCGACGGCATTGCTGCACGTCGCTGTCATACCTCGGTTCTCCCTGGCCGTCACTACCGAGACCTTGAAGAATCTGGGCGAGCTGTACGACTCGGTCCGTCACCGCGGGGTGTACTTTCACAGCCACCTCAACGAGAACGACCGACCGGGAACAGGCGAGGTAGCAACCACCAAACAGATGTATCAAGTCGATTCCTACCTCGACACCTACGACGGCAAGTTCCTCCCCGGTTCGAAGGTCGGTGGGAAGAGCTTCCTCGGCAAACGCAGCATCCTCGCGCACGCGGTCCACTGCCAGGACGCCGAACTCGCTCGCATGGCCGAGACCGGAACGTCGATCTCGCATTGCCCGACGTCGCAGCAGTTCCTCGGCTCGGGCACCATGCCGTGGAAGCGGACCGTCGCGGCAGGTGTGAACATCGCCATCGGTTCGGACTACGGCGGCGGCGACGAGTTTCTGCTGACACGGGTCCTGGGCGACGCCTTCAAGGTGCACATCTCCGAGGCGGGCGACGACGGCATCTCGCTGCACCCAGCAGAATTATTGTTCACCGGCACCCTGGCCGGAGCGCGGGCGCTGGATATGGAAGACCGTATCGGCAACTTCGACGTCGGCAAAGAAGCCGATTTCATCGTCGTCGATCCGGCCGCGTGGCCGCCGCTGGGTGGTCTGATGGACAAGGGTTTCCGCGCCGAAGACCCCAATCTCGCCCGTGATCAGACACTGTTCGCACTGTTGATGGCGATGCGTGAACCGGCGATCGCCGCGGTCTATGTCCAGGGCCGGCGCATCGGGACTGCGTGATGCTCAGCGCGCCCGCCACCGCCGTCAGCATCTTCCATCGAGAAGATGTGGGGGAGAACTTCGCGTCGTGGGTAGCCGAGCTTCATGCCCGAGCGGAGAACGCTCCAGGGTTCGACAGCGCGCGGATATCGGCGCCGGAGGCACAGTCCTTCGAGTGGGCGTGGATGCAATCGGACGTCAGGAGCGCCGCTCTGCCGGAACCCCGCAAGCAGCTGACCGGAGACTTCTCGGCCATCAGCCACAGCACCCCGTTCGGTTCCCTCGTCCGCGTCGAGGACGGTCGGACTCAGGTCACCCCGGACTGGAAGACGGCAATGCTCGTCCTCCTCGTGCTGTACCCGACGGTGATGACGCTGTCGAGATTCGTCGGACCGATACTCGACGACGTCGGTGCCCCGCCGTGGCTGTCGATGTGGCTGAGCCAGATCCTCAGCGTCGGCCTTATGACGTACTTCTTCATGCCCGCGGTCACCGGCTGGTTTCGGCGCTGGCTCGACCCGATCGACGGTGCAGGCCGGAGGCTCTCGCTGATCGGCGCGCTCACGGTGGTGCTCGTCTATGCCCTCACGTTGACGGTCTTCGCGTCCATCAAGTGGCTCCAGTTCTGGGACTATCTCGACTAGTAGAGTCCTTGGCATGCGGGCGACAGTGCTACTCGGGGTGGTCCTTGCGGCGCTGCTGGTCGGGTGCGGGTCCGGCGGCGACGCGCAGGATCAGTCCACCAGTACGTCCGCCGATCCCGGTGCCCCCGGACCATTCTTCGGCCAGTGCGGATCGGTCACCGACGACGAGGTCGTCAAGGCATTCGCGGTCCCGGCATTCACGATGATCACTCGAAACTCCATCGGCTGCGAATGGGAAGTGGCCGGCTTCTCGGGGCCGTCGGTCAGCTTCTCCTGGTACCGGGGCAGCCCCATTGCGCGGGAGCGTTCAGGATCGGAACTGATCGGTAGGCCCGCCGAAGACATCGAGCTCGACGGCCATCCCGGTTTCTCCGCTGCAACCGAGAGCTACCTGTGCGAGGTGGGCGTTCAGTTCGGGAAGGATTTCATGCACTGGTCGGTTACGTACGGCGACCAACCGCCTCCGGCAGATCCCTGCGCAGTGGCGAAGCAACTCGCCGAGCTCACGGTGGAGCGTGCCCAGTGAGAAAAGCACTCGTTCTCGCGTCGGTGCTGCTCGTCGCGGGGTGCAGTACCACGGTGGCAGGCACTCCTGTCGCCGAGTCGTTCGACGGAACCGACGACTCGGAACTTCGGGACCTTCTCACCGAATGCGACGCCGTCGCCGATGACCAGATCGCTGCAACGGTGGGCGGCGACGCCATCGAACGCGGCTTCTTCGGGGCCATCTGCCGGTGGGATGTGGCGGGACCCAACGGCATTGTGAAGGTGTCGTTCAACTGGTTCGAGAACGGATCCCTCGGCGTCGAGCGGGAGACGAACGAGAAGATGATGTACACGATCTCGGACATAACGGTGCAGGGTCGCAAGGCAATTCGAAGCCAGCCGCGAGATGATCCTGCGTCGTGCGGGGTGACCGCCGGGTCGCCGGAGTCCGGCATCGTCGGGTGGTGGGTGCAGTATCTGCCGTCGCCGGGTCACCCGGACCCGTGCGAGGCCGCAACCACACTGATGGACCTGACGATCAACCTCAGCAGGTAGCACGACCGGGGGCGTTTTGACCCGAGGCCGCGCCGCCGGGTATCGTTACAGGTCGTGTCCGGGCTGACCGGACCGTTTGTGTGCCTATGCGAGGTACAGCCGTGCGCACGCTCGACTGACGAGCGAGTAATCGGCTGCACGTGTGGGGGTATGCGACACACCCGACCGCGGGGTGCAAGAGACCCGCGATAGCAGCACCGGAGCGGCAGAAATGCAGTTGCAGTGTTGCGGTAGCAGTACCGGGTGAGGAGCAGTGTTCTCTTGCTCCAACTGCTAGATCCCTGATTTTCAACACGAAGAAAGCCGGTTCATGCCAACTATCAACCAGCTGGTCCGCAAGGGTCGCACCGACAAGGTGCGCAAGCTCAAGACCGCTGCCCTCAAGGGAAGCCCACAGCGTCGTGGCGTGTGCACTCGCGTGTACACAACCACCCCGAAGAAGCCGAACTCCGCTCTCCGTAAGGTCGCGCGCGTGCGCTTGACCACGTCGGTGGAGGTCACTGCCTACATCCCCGGTGAAGCCCACAACCTGCAGGAGCACTCCATGGTGCTCGTTCGCGGTGGTCGTGTGAAGGACCTCCCGGGTGTGCGTTACAAGATCATTCGCGGCTCGCTCGATACTCAGGGCGTCAAGAACCGCAAGCAGGCACGCAGCAAGTACGGCGCCAAGAAGGAGAAGAGCTGATATGCCACGCAAGGGCCCAGCACCCAAGCGGCCGCTGATCAACGACCCGGTCTACGGATCGCCGTTGGTCACGCAGCTCGTCAACAAGATCCTCATGGACGGCAAGAAGTCCACTGCAGAGCGCATCGTCTACCAGGCGCTCGAGCAGGCTCGCGAGAAGACCGGCACCGACCCCGTCGTCACGCTCAAGCGTGCCCTCGACAACGTCAAGCCGGCCCTCGAGGTTCGCAGCCGTCGCGTCGGTGGCGCCACCTACCAGGTGCCCGTCGAGGTTCGTCCCGGCCGTTCCACCACGCTGGCATTGCGTTGGTTGGTCACGTTCTCTCGCGCACGTCGTGAGAAGACCATGGTCGAGCGTCTCGCCAACGAGCTGCTCGACGCCAGCAACGGCCTCGGCGCCGCTGTGAAGCGTCGCGAGGACACCCACAAGATGGCTGAAGCCAACAAGGCGTTCGCGCACTACCGCTGGTGATTGCCTGTCGGGGGTACTGAGAAACTTTCGGTACCCACCCGGCGTTGTACGTAGCACCTGGCCTGCCCCGATCACCTTTCGGAGCTCGACCAGCCCCACTTCTTCGACTTACAAGGCGGGATGAATTCCGTGGCACAGGACGTGCTGACCGACCTCAACAAGGTCCGCAACATCGGCATCATGGCCCACATCGATGCTGGTAAAACCACCACTACCGAGCGCATCCTCTTCTACACCGGTATCTCGTACAAGATCGGTGAAGTTCACGACGGCGCAGCCACCATGGACTGGATGGAGCAGGAGCAGGAGCGTGGCATCACGATCACCTCTGCTGCCACGACGTGCTTCTGGAACGACAACCAGATCAACATCATCGATACGCCCGGCCACGTCGACTTCACGGTCGAGGTCGAGCGTTCGCTTCGCGTGCTCGATGGCGCCGTTGCCGTGTTCGACGGCAAAGAAGGCGTCGAGCCGCAGTCGGAGCAGGTGTGGCGTCAGGCCGACAAGTACGACGTTCCGCGTATCTGCTTCGTCAACAAGATGGACAAGCTGGGCGCTGACTTCTACTACACCGTCCAGACCATCAAGGATCGTCTCGGTGCCACGCCGCTGGTCATCCAGCTGCCGATCGGCGCCGAGAACGATTTCGAGGGTGTAATCGACCTCGTGCAGATGAAGGCTCTCGTGTGGAGCGGTGAGACCAAGCTCGGTGAGAAGTACGAGATCCAGGAGATCCCGGAAAACCTCAAAGAGCGTGCAGACGAGTACCGCACGATGCTCCTCGAGACCGTGGCCGAGTCGGACGAAGCGCTTCTGGAGAAGCACTTCGGCGGCGAAGAGCTCACGATCGAAGAGGTCAAGGGCGCCATCCGCAAGATGACGGTCAACAGCGAGCTGTACCCGATCCTGTGTGGTTCCGCGTTCAAGAACAAGGGCGTTCAGCCCATGCTCGACGCGGTTGTCGACTACCTCCCGTCTCCCCTCGACGTTGCCGAGACAATCGGTCACGCCGTCGGCGACGAGGAGAAGGAGATCACTCGCAAGCCGTCCGCAGACGAGCCGTTCGCAGCTCTTGCGTTCAAGATTGCGACTCACCCCTTCTTCGGCAAGCTGACGTATGTCCGCGTGTACTCGGGCAAGGTCGACTCCGGCGCTCAGGTCATCAACTCGACCAAGGGCAAGAAGGAGCGTCTGGGCAAGCTCTTCCAGATGCACTCCAACAAGGAGAACGCAATCGCGGCGGCTTCGGCCGGTCACATCTACGCCGTCATCGGTCTCAAGGACACGACGACGGGTGACACGCTCTGCGATCCGCAGAATCAGATCATCCTCGAGTCGATGAGCTTCCCGGACCCGGTCATTCAGGTCTCGATCGAGCCCAAGACCAAGTCCGACCAGGAGAAGCTGGGAACAGCAATCCAGAAGCTCGCCGAGGAAGATCCCACCTTCTCGGTCAAGCAGGACGAAGACACCGGCCAGACCGTCATCGGCGGTATGGGCGAGCTTCACCTCGACATCCTCGTGGACCGTATGCGTCGCGAGTTCAAGGTCGAGGCCAACGTCGGCAAGCCGCAGGTTGCGTACCGCGAGACCATCCGCAAGACGGTCGAGAAGCACGACTACACCCACAAGAAGCAGACCGGTGGCTCCGGCCAGTTCGCGAAGGTCGTCATCAAGCTCGAGCCTTTCGAAGGCGAAGACGGCGCGACGTACGAGTTCGAGAACAAGGTCAGTGGTGGTCGTGTGCCGAGGGAGTACATCCCTTCGGTCGACGCCGGAGCACAGGACGCCATGCAGTACGGCGTTCTTGCCGGATACCCGCTGGTCAACGTCAAGCTCACGCTCCTCGACGGTGCGTACCACGACGTCGACTCGTCGGAAATGGCCTTCAAGGTCGCCGGCTCACAAGCGTTCAAGGAAGCCGCTCGCAAGGCCAGCCCCGTCATTCTCGAGCCCGTCATGGCCGTTGAGGTCATCACGCCCGAGGATTACATGGGTGAGGTCATCGGCGACCTGAACTCCCGCCGTGGTCAGATTCAGGCCATGGAGGAACGCAGCGGTGCCCGTATCGTCAAGGCACTGGTTCCGCTGTCGGAGATGTTCGGCTACATCGGAGACCTTCGGTCGAAGACACAGGGCCGCGCTAACTACTCCATGGTGTTCGATTCCTACGCCGAGGTTCCCGTGAACGTCGCAAAGGAAATCATCGCGAAGGCGACCGGAGAATAATTCTCTGCCGAAGCTGGACCACGCTAGACCTGTAATAAGAATCAACACATACACGTGCTGCCCTTTCGGGGCACGCACAGATCAGTCCAGGAGGACACACAGTGGCGAAGGCGAAGTTCGAGCGGACGAAGCCGCACGTCAACATCGGGACCATCGGTCACGTTGACCACGGCAAAACGACGCTGACGGCAGCAATCACCAAGGTTCTGCACGACAAGTACCCGGACCTCAACGAAGCTTCGGCTTTCGACGAGATCGACAAGGCGCCGGAGGAGAAGGCTCGTGGTATCACGATCAACATCTCCCACGTCGAGTACCAGACGGAGAAGCGTCACTACGCTCACGTCGATGCTCCCGGCCACGCTGACTACATCAAGAACATGATCACGGGTGCTGCGCAGATGGACGGCGCAATCCTGGTCGTTGCAGCTACCGATGGCCCGATGCCGCAGACGCGTGAGCATGTGCTCCTCGCCAAGCAGGTCGGCGTTCCGTACATCCTTGTTGCACTCAACAAGGCCGACATGGTCGACGACGAAGAAATCATCGAGCTTGTCGAGATGGAGGTCCGTGAGCTTCTCGCTGCGCAGGACTTCGACGAGGATGCCCCCGTCATCAAGGTCTCCGCACTGAAGGCTCTCGAAGGCGACGAGAAGTGGGGCGAGAGCGTTCTCGAGCTCATGCAGGCCGTCGACGATTCCGTCCCGGACCCCGTCCGTGAGACGGACAAGCCGTTCCTCATGCCCGTCGAGGACGTCTTCACCATCACCGGTCGTGGAACTGTCGTCACCGGACGTATCGAGCGCGGCTCGGTCAACGTCAACGAAGAGGTCGAGATCGTCGGCATCCGCCCCGGCTCGACCAAGACCACGGTCACCGGCATCGAGATGTTCCGCAAGCTGCTCGACTCGGGCCAGGCAGGCGACAACGTCGGTCTGCTCGTTCGCGGCATCAAGCGCGAAGATGTCGAGCGTGGACAGGTCATCATCAAGCCGGGCACCACGACTCCCCACACGGAGTTCGAGGGCAACGCTTACATCCTGTCCAAGGACGAAGGCGGCCGCCACACGCCGTTCTTCAACAACTACCGCCCGCAGTTCTACTTCCGCACCACGGACGTTACGGGCGTCGTGACCCTCCCCGAGGGCACCGAGATGGTTATGCCCGGTGACAACACCGAGATGACCGTCGCGCTGATCCAGCCGGTCGCCATGGACGAGGGCCTGCGTTTCGCTATCCGTGAGGGTGGTCGTACCGTCGGCGCCGGTCGCGTCACCAAGATCATCAAGTAGTCTCCGCAGGCTCCGCCTACGGCGATCATCAAGTGATCTAGCTTCACCCTGAAAGGGCGCCCATCTCCGCAAGGAGGTGGGCGCCCTTTTGCTTGCGCCGGCATGAATGGACCATCGCAACGCCTAGACGGCTTGAATGCGCCATTCATGCCATCAGGGGAGCCAGCGAAAACCCCGCGCGCCACATCGGACAGTGAAGTAACGTCGCCGCAATGCTCATGACCCTGACCGTTGCTGCAACACACGATTTCCCGGACACCACCGATCTCGGGTATCTGTTGCACAAGCACCCCGACAAGGTGCAGGCCTTCGGGCTCTCGGTCGGATCGGCGACGGTTCTCTATCCAGAGGCGTCTCCCGAGTCCACCTGCGTAGCGCTGATTCTCGACGTCGATTCGGCGGAACTCGGCAAGACCCAACCGCGGTACTCGTCGAGCGAATTCGCACTCGGTCGCTATGTCAACGACAGGCCGTATGCCGGGGCTTCGCTGCTGGCGGTGGCGCTCTCGCGGGTATTCAAGCAGGCGATGACGGGGACCTGTACCGCGCGGCCCGAACTCCCCGACCTGGCGTTGAGTATGACGGTGAATCTACCGTCGGTGCCGTGCCGCGGTGGAAGTGAGCTTGCTGCAGAACTTTTCGAGCCGTTGGGATGGACTGTCGATGCCCGTCCGATCCCGTTGGACGCACGTATCGAACGGTGGGGCGACTCGGTCTACCTCGATCTGACACTTACCGGAACGTTCACCGTCTCGGCAGCGCTGAGGCACCTGTACGTTCTTCTTCCGGTTCTCGACGACGTCAAGCACTACTGGGTTGGCGAGGACGAAGCCGACAAACTAGTGCGAGCAGCGGGGGATTGGCTCGGCGATCACCCGCAGATCGACCTCATTGCCGGGCGATACCTCAAGCACCGCCGCGAACTCGTAGCGTCGGTAGTGGACAGGCTTGTTCCTGGCGCTGCGGCGGACGAGCGGGCGCCACGCGATCCGAGACTGAGCGAGTCAAGGGCGCAGGCTGTCGTCGCTGAACTGCAGGGCGCCAAGAGTGTCGTCGACCTCGGCTGTGGTGAGGGCCGTCTGCTCCGAGAATTGTTCGCGGACAGCTCGTTCGAATCGATTGTCGGCGTGGACGTCAGCGCACGGGCTCTGGCCACGGCAGAAAAACGGCTCAGGCTGCAGGATCTGCCCGACAGACAGCGAACGAGAATTCAGCTTCGGCAGTCCTCGGCCACCTATCGCGACAGCAGACTGAGCGGTTTCGACGCCATGGTGCTGATGGAGGTGATCGAACACGTCGAACCAGATCGCCTTCCGGCGCTGGAACGATCGGTGTTCCGGGAGGCCAGACCCACCAAGGTGCTCGTGACAACACCCAACAGCGAATACAACATCCTCTACGACGGGCTCGCACACGGCGAGTTCCGGCACCCCGATCACCGATTCGAGTTCACCCGTGCGCAATTCGCGGAGTGGGCAGCGGCCGTTGCCGAACGAGCGGACTACGACGTCCGCCACGGCACCATCGGCCCTGTCGACGACGCCCTCGGGGCACCGACTCAGATGGCAATCTTCACCAGACGAGAGGTAAAGGCATGACACAGTACGAACTTCCCGACCTCGCGCTGATCGTGCTGGTCGGAATCAGCGGATCGGGTAAAACATCCTTCGCTGCACAACATTTCGGCCCGTACGAGACGGTGTCGAGCGACGTGTGCCGTGGCATTGTCAGCGATGACCCGAATCTGCAGAGCGCGACGAAGGACGCCTTCGAGTTGCTGGAGTTCATCGTCGCCAAGCGCCTTGCTGCTGGACGACTGACGGTGGTCGATGCCACCAATGTGCAACCCGCTGCTCGGAAGGCGCTGGTGAAGCTCGCCAGGGACAACGATGTGCTGCCCGTGGCCGTCGTGCTCGATGTTCCCGAACCGGTCTGTGCGGGGCGCAACGCCGGCCGGGAAGACCGGAGTTTCGGCAGGGACGTGCTCAGGCGTCAGCACCAGCAGCTGACGAGGTCGATGCGCGGGTTGGCCAAGGAGGGCTTCCGCACCGTTCATCTGCTGGAGGGGACCGAAGAAGTCGAGGAGGCCAGCTTCACCCGTGTACCACTGCGCAGCGATCGACGCGACCTACGGGGGCCTTTCGACGTCATAGGCGACATCCACGGGTGTTTCGGTGAGCTGGAGACCCTACTGGTCACTCTCGGCTACTCGATCCGTCGAGATGACGAAGACCGAGTTGTCGGTGCAGTCCCGCCACCGGGCAGAACAGCGGTGTTCCTCGGCGACTTCGTCGACCGCGGTCCCGATTCCGCGGGCGTGCTGCGACTCGTCATGGGGATGGTCGGTGCAGGCGAGGCGCTCGCGGTTCCTGGCAACCACGAACACAAGATGGTGCAGGCACTGCGCGGAAGAAAGGTCAACGTCACCCACGGTCTCGCGGAGACGCTGGCGCAGCTCGATACCGAAACCGAGGAATTCCGAGGGGAGGTCCTCACATTCTGTGACGGCCTCGTCGCGCACCTGGTGCTCGACGAGGGTCGTCTCGTGCTCGCGCACGCGGGGCTGATCGAGAAGTACCACAATCGGGCGTCGGGCAGAGTTCGTAGCTTTGCGCTCTACGGTGACACCACCGGCGAGACGGACGAATTCGGACTTCCGGTGCGGTACCCGTGGGCGCAGGACTATCGCGGTACTGCGATGGTTCTGTATGGCCACACTCCGATCCCTGAGCCGGAGTGGTTGAACAACACCCTGTGCCTCGACACGGGATGCGTCTTCGGCGGGAAGCTGACGGCGCTGAGATATCCGGAACGGGAGATCACGTCGGTTCCCGCGCAGAAGGAATGGTATGCACCGGCGAAGCCGCTGAATCAGTATGTTCGAGAGGAAGATTCGCTCGATCTGACGGATGTGATCGGGCCGACGGGTGTCGAGACTTCTCTTCGCGGGCGAGTCAGCATCCGGGCCGAGAACGCTGCGGGTGCGCTCGAGGTGATGAGCCGGTTCGCGGTGGCACCACAATGGCTACGGTACCTTCCTCCGACGATGGCGCCATGTCCATCCTCGGCGCGGGACGGCTACCTCGAATACCCGACCGAGGCATTCGATGCCTACCGCAAGGTCGGAGTTCAGGCTGTCGTGTGCGAGGAGAAGCACATGGGATCTAGGGTCGTGCTGGTGCTGAACCGCGACGGGACTTCGATGGCTCACACGCGCACCGGCAGAAGGGTGTTCGACGAGAATCTGACCAGCGATCTCGTCACATCGGCATCGGCGGCGTTCGAGAAAGCAGGTCTCTGGGACGAGCTCGATTCCTCGTGGGTCATCGTCGACAGTGAACTGATGCCGTGGTCCGCAAAGGCGGAAGGTCTGATTCGGACCCAGTATGCGGCGGTAGCGGCAGCAGCGGGTGCCGACCTCACCGCCGAGGGAGCGCTTCTGAACAGGGCTGCGGCACGCGGACTTCCGGTACAGGATCGTCTCGACCGGAACTCCAGGCGATCGGCGAGCATCACGGAGTTCGCCGACGCCTATCGCGGATATATCTGGGAGACGACGGGTCTGGAAGGAGTCACGCTTGCACCGTTCCAGATTCTGGCCACGTCGAAGGGAGTGCACGTCGATCGCCCACACGAGTGGCACCTCGGTATCGCCGATCGGTTGGCCGACGCAGTACCGACGCTGTTCACCAGAACACGACGTGTCACGGTCGACCTCGGCTCGGACGAGTCGGCACGCGAGGGTGCGCTGTGGTGGGAGAACCTCACCGTGGGAGGTGGAGAAGGGATGGTGGTCAAGCCTGCGGCCAATAGTCCGACCGGAAAGGTGCAGCCGGGCATCAAGGTTCGCGGGCGTGACTACCTGCGACTGATCTACGGACCGGACTACACCGAGCCGGCGCAGCTCGAGGTATTGCGTGAGCGCAACTTGGCTCACAAGCAGTCCATGGCGCTACGCGAGTACGCGCTCGGTATCGAAGCGCTGCAGCGCTACGTCGCCGGCGAGCCGCTGTGGCGTGTGCATCAGGCGGTCTTTGCTGTGCTGGCGTTGGAGTCGGAGCCGGTGGATCCGCGTTTGTGAGCACTGGCGTGCACCTGAACCCGTACGGCGACGGGTGCGCCCTCCAGTGCTTCGGCAACGAACCCTGCCGCAGTCTCGACGACGCGGGTGAAGGTGTCGATGTCGATGTGCGGGGACGTCGACACCGTGACGGCCAGCGTCGCGGTTCCGCGGTCGTCGATTGCTCGCCCACGTGAGGATTCGACGCCGGGGAACGTCGCCAGATCGGCAGCAACGCCGCGGGCGAGCGCGCCGAGGTCGACGCGGACCGCGAGCACTTCTCCCGTCGAGATCTGCACCGTCCCTGTGTGACGCGGAGACAGGTTGCCGATGAGCAGTGCTATCGCTGCGAGCGTGGCGGCGACGGCAGTGCCCGCGAGCGCAGGTTCCCACCAGCTCTGTGCCGGAAGCCCCGCGAAGACCGCCCGATCGAATCGCGACAGCGTGTCCTTCGCGATCGGTACGTCGAAGTGCCAGGCCAGCGCGAAGGCGCCTCCGCCCAAGAGGACGATGCCGAGCAGTAGGACGAGCAGGCGGTCGACGACCGCCGTCGCGCGCTTCACGAGCGGGCCTGTCGAATGCGGATCCGGGTCTTCCTCGTGTCGGCGAGCGCCGCCAGCGTGGGTGCTACGGCGTCGCGCACCGATTCGGTCATGGCGGCCTCGTCGGCGTCTCTCGTCTTCCGCACCTCGATCGTGACGTGCTTCTTGGTCACTGTCGTGCGCGCCGAGTCAGCCCCCTGGACATCGCCTGCGTGGTCGCTGCAAAGGCGCGCCACGTCGGTTGGGCGCAGCCAGACCATCGGCGAGGGGGATGTCGCAGACATTGCTCCGGTGTGCGTCTTGGTTCGGGGTTTGAGGCCGATCGCCACGAGGAGCAATCCGGCGATCACTGCTCCCGCGGCTGCGGGGATCATCCAGGTGGCCCAGTGGAGTTGCGCAATCCAGTCGACGGCGTTGCCGATCCACGGCGCCCCGACGATGGTCTCGCGTGCAATCAGAAATTCGCGTCCGGCGACGAACGCAACCCCGAGGAGAGCGAGGGCGAGGACAAGCGCGACGGGTAGTGCGGCTGGACTGGCAGTAGGGGGACGCGGCCTCGGTGCAGGCGCGGCGCCCTGGCCCGAGACGTGGTGCGTTCCAGCTGTACTGGGAGTAGTGGCTGCTATGACGACGTTGAGTCGATGCAGCGGTAGTCCGATGATGGCGCCGAGCGCGCGTGCGACTTCCGCGTGCACAGACGCCGCCACGTCGGAAATGGTGCTCGGCCACGCAACGCTCACGTACAGATTGATCGACACCGAGTGCTCGCCTACCGACACGTCGGCGCGAGGCAGTTCCCGGCCGGTCAGACGAGAAATCCCGCCGACGGTGCGAACGACGGCGGGCACCGTCAACGCTGCGGTGACGGCCACCCGCTCGATGGCACGCTCTTTGATGACGAGGGTGCCGGGACCACCGTTGTCGACCCCGGCAGTATCAACCCCAGCACTATCAACCCCGGCAGTATCAACCCCAGCACTATCAACCACGGCAATATCAACCACGGCCGCGGCTGCGCAACAGTGAGGTCAGGTCGAGGCGACCGTCGAAGTGCGCACCGATGGCGAGGCCGATGGCGCCGAGAAACAGTGCGAGAACGAATCCGCCGAATCCGCCCATGATTCCGGCAAGCGCGAGAAGGAGGCCGGTCAACAGACCGACGAACGTGTAGGTCATGACGATTCTCCTGCGTTGGGGGCGATCACGTCTTCCACGGTCACCGATACCGGGACCGAAACAAGTGGTTGGACGGCGGCCCGGACTCCCCGGGCGACGCCGTTCACGTCACTGGGATATTCGGCGCTGATGTGGATGTCGCAGTGCACCGCATCGACGCGAACACCGAGAACTTTGCGACCCGGTAAATAGGTTGCGATCTCGCCGAATTCACCACCGTGCAGTGCAGCGACACCGGCGACGCTCAGTGCGGCAGCAGCGATCGTGTCGGCGAGGTCCACGTCGGCGTTCACTGGACGCGCGGCCGGACAGCCGCGTCGACGCTATGGTCGCCCTCGTCGAACAGTGCTACGTCGTGGACGGTGATGTGGACCTCGGTGACTTCGAGCCCGGTCATCCGTTCGACCGCTGTGATGATGTTCCGCCGGATACCGACGGCGAGTTCGTGGAGTGCGACTCCGTAGTTGGCGACGATGCCGATGTCGATCGCGGCCTGCTTCTCGCCGACCTGGACGGCGACGCCTTGGCTGTGGTTGACCCGGGCGCCAGGGATGCGGTCGCGCAATGCACCGACGGCGCGTGCCGTCCCGCCGCCGACGTCGTAGACGCCGTTGATCTCGCGCGTGGCGATACCGGCGATCTTGGCAACGACCGCGTCGGCGACGATGGTTCGACCCTGCGTGGTTGTCAGCGCAGCCGAACCCGGCACATCCGTGCGAGAAGAACCGGCGAAGCTGGGGTCACTACTCATGGTGTAGATCGTAGACGCGCAGCCGAGTGAAGGTACCTCACTGGATCAGGTTCTTTCTCTGGTAGAGATCTTTTCATGACCATCGTGATCGTAGGAGCTGGACTTGCCGGGCTGCGGACGGCACAGGAAGTGCGGAAGCTGGGATACGACGGTGAGGTGATCCTCGTCGGCGAAGAGAAGCATCTGCCCTACGACCGACCCCCGTTGTCGAAGGAGGTCATTCGGGGGGAGCGTGAAGACACGACGTTCGAGAACGAGGAGTACTTCGCCGAGCACCGTATCGAGCTGCGTCTGGGCTCGGCTGCAGTCTCGGTCGATCCCGCACAGCGGACTCTGCAGCTTGCCGACGGCACGTCGCTGGAATACGACGATCTCGTCGTTGCCACCGGACTGACGCCGCGGCGGCTGCCGTCGCTGCCGGAGTTGGAGGGTGTGCACGTGCTTCGCTCGCGCGACGACGCCGAGGCGCTGCGCAGCGCTGCCGTCGGTACCACGCACGCGGTGATCATCGGAGCAGGCTTCATCGGTTGCGAACTGGCGGCGGGGTTCCGCCACCTCGGCGTCGATGTCACTGTTCTGGAACCGCAGCCGACTCCGCTTGCGTCGGTGCTCGGCACCGAGGTCGGCGCGCTGATCGGTAGGTTGCACCTCATCGAGGGAGTCGACCTTCGAACCGGGGTAGGGGTGGACACGTTGCGCGGGTCCGGGCGGGTGACCCACGTGGTCGCGAGCGACGGCGCCGAGATCGAATCGGACACAGTGGTCATCGGTATCGGCTCGACGCCGGTGGTCGATTGGCTGGAAGGTTCGGGGATCGAGGTCGGCAACGGTGTTCACGCCGACGCCGTCGGTCGAACCAGCGATCGGCACGTGTGGGCGGTCGGCGACGTCGCAGCCTGGGCCAGAGGAAACGAGCCGAAGCGCGTCGAGCACTGGAGCAATGTCGGAGACCAGGTTCGCGTCATGGCCCCTGCTCTGCTCGGTGTCGATCCAGGGGCGTCGCGTCCGGTGGTCCCGTACTTCTGGAGCGACCAGTTCGATCTCAAGATCCAGGCATTGGGTACGCCATCTCCTGACGATTCCGTCGTGATCCATGAGGACGACGGCAGAAAGTTCCTGGCATACTACGTTCGTGACGGAATTCTTACGGCAGTTGTCGGGGCGGGTAAAGCGGGGGCGGTCATGAAGATGCGTGCGAAGATCGGCCAGCCTGCGTGAATAGAACGTTGTTGACTGCAGCGGACATTTCCGACGCGGAAGTTCTGCTGGAGCCCGTCATGCGGCGCACACCCGTCGTCGCATCTCGAATCCTCTCCGACCTCACCGGTCACGAGGTGCGGCTCAAATGCGAGAACCTGCAGCGAACGGGATCCTTCAAGCCGCGTGGCGCCTACAACCGGATCGCACGGTTGTCCGATGCCGAGCGCAAATTCGGTGTGGTGGCCGCGAGCGCAGGTAATCATGCCCAGGGTGTGGCTTGGGCTGCAACACAATTGGGGATTCCATCGACGGTGTTCATGCCGACGGGGGTATCGCTACCCAAGCTCGTTGCCACGAAATCTTACGGTGCGGATGTCACTCTCGTCGGCCAGACCGTCGACGAGGCGCTCGCTCACGCGCGTGAATTTGCGGCGCGGACCGGCGCAGTGCTCATTCACCCGTTCGACCACGCGGATATCGTTGCCGGACAAGCGACGTTGGGGACCGAACTGCTCGGTCAGATGCCCGATGTCGGAACCATCGTTGTGCCCACCGGCGGCGGGGGTCTGCTCGCCGGTGTGGCAGCGGCGGTGCACCTGCACAAGCCTGGCGTGCGGGTGATCGGCGTGCAGGCCGAAGGTGCGGCGGCCTGGCCTGCATCGTTGAGGGCGGGTCACCCGATCGCGGCCGAGTCGATGTCGACGATGGCCGACGGCATCGCCGTCGGGCTGCCGGGCAGTGTGCCGTTCGACCACGTGGCGAGCTGGGTCGACGACGTCGTCACCGTGTCCGAGGACGCACTCTCGCGTGCGCTGCTGCTGTGCATCGAGCGTGCCAAGCTTATCGTCGAGCCGGCGGGGGCGGCCGCTGTCGCTGCGTTGATGACGCGTGACGATCTGTTACTCGACGGCCCGGTGTGCGCCATCCTGTCCGGCGGCAACATCGACCCGTTATTGTTGACGCACGTCATCACTCACGGACTGCGTGCCGCGGGTCGCTATCTCGCCGTGCGTGTAACGGTGTCGGATCGACCGGGTGGATTGCTCAACCTGCTCGGCGTCGTCCGCAAGCTCGGTGCCAGCGTGGTCGACGTGGTTCATTCACGCACCGGTGGGCAGTTGGGGCTAGAGGAGGTCGACGTGATGTTGACAGTGGAAACCCGCGGCCCGACGCACCGTCAGGACGTGCTCGATGCGCTCGGTGCCAGCGGATATTCGGTCACAGTCGAAAGTTAGAAGTACGGTGATGTGCTCAGCCCAGGTAGTTACCGCCCGGGTCGAGGAAGCGCAATGATGTTGTGATCGAACGTGATCGGCATGGACTGACCATTTTGTTCCAGGCCCATCGGGGGCTCGCCGACAACAGCAACCACGCGGGTGAGCCGGCACAAGACCCGTAATGTGGCCCTGATGAGGCATGCGAGGTGGTCGGCGAGTGTGGTGGCGCTGGCATTTCTGGCCGTCGGGTGCAGTTCGAGTCCGCCGCCGGATCCACCCGTGGACGCGCGGTTCGGCACCGGTGATTTCGCGTTAGCACCGATGCCTGCATGGTCTCTCGACGCTGCCGCGCTCGGCACCGTCACGCATGGCTTGCAGTTCTCACTTCCCTCGATTCCGGGAGATGACGCGCCGATGCTGGTCGGCCTCGGCGACGGCGACTACTCCAAGAATCCGCGCGGGCTGCGAGTGATGGCGCTCGACCCGAACAGCGGAGAACGGCTGTGGCTCCGCGACATCGGACCGATCAGACAATGCGCCGAGGAGATCGACGACCATGTCCTTGCCTGCTATGGCGACCACCGCGTCGTGTACATCGATGTCGCCGACGGCCGCATACTCGGTGACATTTCGACGGACTTCTACGTCTATCACGTCCGAGCAGCGAACGGCGTCGGCTATGTGTCCGGACGTAGTGAGGACATGCTGGTATCGGACGTGTACAGCGGGTCGTTCACCGAACTCGATACGCACTGGCACAAGACCTTCGACTCACCCACTCCGGGGCAGCCTGCGTCACCGGCGGTGCTTCCCGATCGCGACATCGTCGATGTGTACTCCGCGGGTGCACATCTGATCGCCGACATCTTCACCGGTGATCCGAGGTTTCGATTTGCAGGTGAAAACCCCCTGCCCCTGGGGAACGATCTGTACGTCAACGTGACACGATCGCCGGAAGGGTCGCTGACGGAGGAGGTCCTCGACGGAACCGGCAAGACCCTCACCGTTGTTGCCGTGCCCACCTCAGGTCTCTCGCCCGTACCGTGGCCGAATCTGGGTGACGACGACCTGCCGAAATTCCTGGGCGACGGCGCCTACGACCCCAGGACCGGCGCCGAGCTCTGGCGAAATCCAGACACTGGAGATCAACGGAGGCCTCAACTCTGCTGTACTGGCTGTCGTGGGCCGCACCGTCGTCGTGCGTTCGTCCGAAACCAGGACGTTCTCGGGCATAGACATCGCGTCAGGAAAGACAACATGGACAACCCCGTGGCAGGACGCGTACTGGGCAAGATCGGGAGTAACGGACGGGGAGCATTACGTGTTCGGGGACTACACCGGCATGCATGCGCTCCGCGCATCCGACGGCCAGATGATGTGGTCGGTCCTGTGGCCCGAGGGTGTCGACCCTCGGGAGATGTCGGTGTCGAGCAATGCAGGCGTACTGGTCGTGTCCGATCGCGTCGGGTCGACCATCTGGGCCCCGATTACGATGTGATGCCGGTCATTTCTGTCGGTAGCGGCACGTAGTCTTCCCTCGTGAGGTCAGCCGGTACGGGCGCAACCGGTTAATCTTCGATGGGTTTGGGGTCTCTTTCTGCGACCACATCGAACGAATGGGGAAACAGAACATGGCGAATGCCATCGAAGTCGAAAACTTGGTACTCGAATACGGCAAGAACGTCGCCCTCGACGGCATCAGTTTCCAGGTGCCCGAGGGATCGGTCCTCGGCGTGCTCGGTCCGAACGGTGCCGGAAAGACGACGGCTGTCCGCATTCTGGCCACGTTGCTACGAGCCACGTCGGGTACGGCGCGCGTGCACGGAATCGACGTCGCGAAGAAACCCAACGAGGTTCGAAAGAGCATCGGTCTCACCGGACAGTTCGCCGCAGTGGACGAGTACCTCACCGGATACGAAAATCTGGAGATGGTCGGCCGGCTCTTCGGTCTGAAGAAGTCCGAGGCACGCCAGCGCGCCGGCGAGCTGCTCTCCCGATTCGATCTGGAGTATGCACGCGACCGGACGGCCAAGCAGTACTCGGGAGGTATGCGTCGCAGACTCGACATCGCTGCCAGCCTCATCGGAAGACCGAAAGTGGTGTTCCTCGACGAACCTACGACCGGACTGGATCCACGCAGCCGAAACACTATGTGGGACTTCATCTCCGACCTGGTCAAAGACGGCACGACCATTCTGTTGACAACGCAGTACCTGGAGGAGGCCGACCGCCTGGCCGACTCGATCATCGTGCTGGACAAGGGGTCCATCATCGCTGAGGGAACGGCCGATCAACTCAAGGCGCAGGTCGGCGGTGAGCGTCTGGAATTCGTACTGACCGATGCTTCGGACAGGGGACGGGCACTGGAGATTTTGACGCCCATAGGATTGGACGCGCCGTCTTATGACGAGCAGACGCGCCGCGTCGGCGTCCCGGTCAGCGGCGGTGCAGACGATTTGACGACGGTCCTGGTCCAGTTCAAGGAAGCGAACATTCGCGTCATCGACGTAGGCCTACGACGACCCAATCTCGACGATGTATTTCTCACCCTCACCGGCCATGCCACCGAAAACGAAGCAGCAGCAGTGGAGGAAGAGAAATGAGCGTTCTTCACGATTCCCTCATCATCACCAAGCGGAACCTGATCAAGCTCAAGCGAGTTCCGGATCTGCTGTTCTTCGCGACACTGTCGCCGATCATGTTCGTGTTGCTGTTCGCGTACGTGTTCGGCAGTGCCATCGATATCCCGGGGGTCGACTACAAGAGCTTTCTCATGGGCGGGATTTTCGTCCAGACCATGGTCTTCGGCGCATCGATCACGGGGTCTTCCCTCGCGGAGGATCTGCAAAAGGGCGTTATGGACCGGTTCCGTTCGTTGCCCATGGCGCGTTCGGCCGTTGTCATCGGACGCACCGCAGCAGATGTCGGCAACAACATCGTCACCATCACCATCATGTCGCTCACCGGACTCATCGTCGGCTGGCGCATCACGTCGTCGTTCTTCGAAGCAGTGGCCGGGTACTTGCTGCTGTTGCTGTTCGCCTACTCGATCTCGTGGGTGATGGCGTTCGTCGGTCTGACGGTGCGTTCACCGGAGATCTTCAACAATGCATCGTTCATCGTGATTTTCCCGCTGACGTTCATCGCCAACACCTTCGTGCCGATCGACGGGTTTCCGCCGGTCCTCAAGACGATCGCGGAGTGGAATCCGATTTCGTCGGTGACACTCGCGGTGCGAGAGTTGTTCGGTAACACCAATCCGATGGCACCGCCGCCCACGGCGTGGCCGCTGCAGAATCCAGTGCTGTACACCTTGATCTGGGTTGTGTTGCTTCTCGTAATCTTCGTCCCGCTGTCGGTGCGCAAATACGAGAGAACCCTCACGGCCTGAGATTCCGGAACACTCAGGGTGGAGAATTTGAAGCAGGGATGAAGAGCGAAAGCCCCCGGCCGTTGATTCGACCGGGGGCTTTCGAGAGACTCTTCCGTCAGTTGTGGTACGGCTCCGCGCTGAGCAGCGTGACCTTCATGGTCTTGCCGTTGGGGAGCGTGTACTGACGCGTGTCACCGACCGTGGCGTCGATGAGCGCGCCACCCAGGGGCGAGCTGGGGGAGTAGACCTCGAGCTTGGCGTCGCGTGCACCCTCTTCGCGGGTGGCGATGAGGAACGTCTCGGTGTCGGACTCGTCGCCGTCGTAGTAGACCTTCACGACGGATCCTGGCAGCGCGACGCCGGACTGTGTGGGGGCCTCGCCGACCTTCGCGGAGTTCAGCAGCTCCTGGAGCTGGCGAATGCGGGCTTCCTGCTGTCCCTGATCCTCGCGAGCGGCGTGGTAACCGCCGTTCTCCTTCAGATCGCCCTCTTCGCGTCGCTCGTTGATTTCGGCGGCGATGACCGGGCGATTGGAAATGAGTTGGTCGAGTTCGCTCTTGAGCCTGTCGTGTGATTCCTGGGTAAGCCAGGTCACCTGGGTCTCGGTCATCTCGATCACTCCCTTGTAGTCGAAGCCGTAGTGGACTCCCGGTCTGTGCTGACGGCGGGCTCGCGCAATTAGAGGGAATCCTCGTGGATCCCCTCTGATGCCCACAGTTTCTGAGCCTGCCCGATTCCTGAGCCGCTGCAGTTACTGATCCGCTGCAGTTCATGAACCGTTGCAGCGACGAATGTACTTCTCTGCCTGTCAGCTGCCACTCCGGCCGTCAATGCAGCAATACACGGTTCCAGTGCGGAACCGTGTACAAACGAATCTTACCACGAAGCGAAGGTGGGTCAGCCTGCGCGCAAATAGTCGGGGACGTTCAGGCTGCATCCGTACACCTCGCCGATGGCGGGAGGTTGCGAGGTTCGCACTACCGACGTCACATCGACTTCCTTCGCGGACCCACCGGGAACGAGCAGCTCGCGTCGTCCGGTTTCCGATCCGTCGCGCGAGCGGGCTCGGATGATGCAAACGGCGTCGTCCTCGGGGTTTGCGCGGGTGACGCTGAGTCGGATGGACACTGTCGTGTCGTTCACGAGGTCGAACGAGAGTGCAGTCCCCTCGACGTCCTTGACCGAGAATCGCAGGTAACCGAGGTATGCGACTCCGAGACCGACGATCAGCACGACGACCAACAGGATGTTTCTGGTTCGGCGTGAGACACCGTTACGCGACGAAGATGCGGGATATCGGCCTTCGGGGAGCGTGGCAGTCATACGAGTTTTCGTCCGAGCTTTCGTCAGAGGCGGAGCAGCGAGAGATCTACGGCAGCCGGTGCGAGCTGTGTCGGCGCCAAGTGGAACTATAGGGGCAGGGAAAGAAGCAGTCGAAGCTGAGGTGAGGAAAGAACGTGTCCGGACTACGGCTCATGGCGGTACACGCCCATCCTGACGACGAGTCGAGCAAGGGTGCCGCAACCACGGCTCGATACGCGGCCGAGGGAAACGATGTTCTGGTCGTGACGCTCACCGGCGGTGAGCGAGGAGACATTCTCAATCCCGCGATGGACATCCCGGGCGTGAAGGATCGAATCAACGAGGTCAGGCGCGAGGAAATGGCCGAGGCCGCAAGGATCCTCGGCGTTCGGCAGACCTGGCTCGGATACGTCGACTCCGGTCTTCCCGAGGGCGACCCACTTCCTCCTCTCCCCGAGGGCTGCTTCGCATTGGTTCCGCTCGAAGAGTCCACGGAGGCGCTGGTCAAGGTCATCCGCGAATTCAAGCCGCACGTGATCACCACGTACGACGAGAAGGGCGGATACCCGCACCCCGATCACATTCGGTGCCACGAAGTGTCGGTGGCGGCGTACGAGGCCGCCGGTGACCCGGAGAAATTCCCGGACGCGGGCGAGCCGTGGACCCCCCTCAAGCTGTACTACTCCCACGGATTTCTGCGGAAGAAGATGCAACTCTTCCACGACTGGTTCATCGACCGCGGCGAAGAAAGCCCTTTTGTGGAGTGGCTGAAGCGGTGGACTACCGAGCGCGACGAGATCATGGAACGCATCACCACCCAGGTGTCGGTCGGGGATTACTTCGAACAGCGTGACGACGCACTGCGCGCCCATGCGACACAGATCGACCCCAACGGTTCCTTCTTCGCAGTGCCCGTCGAAGTCCAGCGCAAGCTGTGGCCCACCGAGGAATACGAGTTGGCGAGGACACGCGTGAAGACGTCGATTCCGGAAACGGAACTCTTCGCAGGTATCGAATCGGAGAAAAGTGCGTGATCGTTTCGATTGTCGCCCAGGGAGCGCCGGGTCCGGAGTTCGGTAAGTCGTCTCCGATCGGTTTGGTCATCATCGTGGCGCTGCTCGTCGGTACCGCACTCTTGATCTGGTCGATGAACAAGCAGATCAAGAAGCTGCCCGAGACGTTCGAAAAAGCAGATCCCGGCCCTGACCAGGAACTCGACGAGGGCACGGATCGCGGCGCTGTTCGTGAAAACGGCGCTGTTCGTGACAACGGTGCTGTTCGTGAAAACGGTGCTGTACACAATGCCGAGGAACCGAAGACCGGCGAAAGCTGATTGTGCTCGGCACCAATGCGCTCGCTGGCGCGACCAGTCCTTATCTCCTCCAGCATGCGGACAACCCGGTTCATTGGCAGCAGTGGACACCGGAGGTCTTGGAATCCGCGCGTGACCGCGACGTTCCGATATTGCTGTCCATCGGATATTCGGCCTGTCACTGGTGTCACGTCATGGCCCACGAATCGTTCGAGGACGAGGCGACGGCTGCCCTGATGAACGCCGGGTTCGTCTGCATTAAGGTCGATCGTGAGGAGCGTCCCGATCTCGACGCGGTCTACATGAACGCAACCGTAGCGATGACCGGGCAGGGCGGTTGGCCGATGACCTGCTTCCTGACTCCCGACGGCGAACCGTTCTACTGCGGCACGTACTTCCCTCCGCGTCCACGCGCAGGGACTCCGTCGTTTCCCCAGCTGCTGGAGGCTATTTCGGACACGTGGACCCTTCGTCGCAGCGAGGTGTTCGATGCCTCGGCTGTGATCGTCGATGCATTGCGCAGCAATTCTGGTCAGTTGCCGGTCTCCGCGAGACCGGTCGACGCCGAGCTGCTCGGTGACGCCGTCGCAGCGGTACTGCGCGACGAGGACGTCGATCGTGGCGGCTTCGGTGGTGCCCCCAAGTTTCCGCCGAGCGCGCTGCTCGAAGGTCTGCTGAGGCACTACGAACGCACCGGCTCGGCTGAGGTGCTCGCTGCGGTACATCGCACCGCGGCCGCGATGGCGCGGGGTGGAATCCACGACCAGATCGGCGGTGGCTTCGCGCGCTACTCGGTCGACGACGAATGGGTCGTGCCGCACTTCGAGAAGATGCTCTACGACAATGCGTTGCTTCTGAGGTTCTACGGGCACCTGGCCCGGGTCACCGGCGACCCGTTGGCAATCCGGGTCGCCGACGCCACCGCAAGTTTCATGTTGCGGGAACTGCGAACCGAGACAGGCTGTTTCGCATCGGCGCTCGACGCAGACACCGAGGGCGTCGAAGGTCTGACGTACGCGTGGTCGCCCGAGCAGCTCGTGGAGGTGTTGGGCTTCGAGGACGGCGTGTGGGCAACGGGATTGTTCGCCGTCGACTCTGCGGGCACTTTCGAGTCCGGAATGTCGGTACTGCAACTGCCCGAGGATCCGGACGACGCACGTCGCTTCGAGCGAGTGTGCGCCGAGTTGAAGGCCGTGCGCGATCGGCGTTCTCAACCGGGCCGCGACGACAAAGTTGTCACCGCCTGGAACGGACTGGCGATCACCGCGCTCGCCGAAGCGGGTGCAGGCCTCGGCCGATCCGAGTGGGTCGACGCGGCAGTCGAATGCGCGGAACAGATCTTTGCTACTCACGAGGAGAACGGCAGGGTGCGTCGGGCATCGCTCGGCTCCCACGTGGGCGAGGCGATCGGAGTGCTGGAGGACTACGCCTGCCTTGCCGTGGGTTCGCTGTCGTTGTTCCAGGCGACGGGCGAGACCGTGTGGCTGGGGCGAGCGCAGCGGATCCTCGACTCGGCCGCGGACCATTTCGCCGATCCCGATCACCCCGGCAGTTGGTTCGACACCGCAGACGACGCAGAAATGCTGGTAAGCAGGCCGCGTGATCCGTTGGACAACGCGACACCGTCCGGCGCGTCGACCATCACCGAGGCGTTGCACACGGCAGAAGGTCTTGTTCCTGTTCAGAGCGCGGTGCGGTACGGCGAACTGGCGTCGGCCGGTCTGGCCCGATCGGCAGCAATACTCGAACGCGCTCCGCGTTCCGGCGGGCATTGGCTCGCTGTTGCGGAGGCATCCCTGCACGGTCCGCTGCAGGTGGCGATTGCGACGAGTGGTGACGGTTCGCTGCTGGCGGTCGCTCGCGCGCACGCGCCGGGAGGGGCAACGGTGGTGGCCGGTGCCGTCGACTCCTCACCGTTGTTCGAGGGCCGCCCGACGGTCGACGGTCGCGACGCCGCCTACGTGTGCCGGGGATCCGTATGCCACACGCCGGTCACGACCGAGCGCGATCTGATCGAGGAACTGCGCCGATAGTCGCACTTTCGTCCTCGAATCGAGAAGTTGTGGCATGGTCACTGCCGACGCAATCGCACTCTGCGGACAGGCCGCGTGCGATCACAGGGGGCGGTGACTGCGCGATGACGACTATCTCTGCAGCAGAGGGAGCGATTCTGGCCAATTTCGTCGATGCGGTGCCTGCTGCCGTCCTGGTCCACACGATGGACTTTCAGGTGGTGGCGGCAAATCGGTTGTGCGAGGACGTTCTCGGTTACACGACGGAGGAGATGCTCAGCCGGCTCGTCGCCGATTTCATTCCTACGGAGGATCGGGACTCCGCTCGCGAATTGGCAGGTTTGCTCGGCGACGCGTATCCGGCGGAATCGCCCGCCTCTGGTCGCCCGATCATCGCCAGGCGGCGGGTAGTGCGACGCGACGGCTCGGTCATATCGTGCTGGATGCAGATCGGCATCGCGCATCTGGCAGGCCTGCGCGTGATCGTCGCGTGCATCGACCTGGTCAATCCGGTCGACGGTGACAGCAGGTGGTGGCGCGAGCGGGCCGAGCGTGACGATCTCACCGGTTTGTTGCGCCGTGCAGCCTTTCTCGATCGGGTCGACGCGTGGGTGCAGCGCGATCTGCCGATGACACTGGCGTTCGTAGACGTCGACCGACTCAAGGCGATCAACGACACCTACGGTCACCGGGCTGGGGACCTGGTGCTGGAGGCTGCCGCTCGGCGTTTGCGATCGTGGGCACCGTCCTGGGCCGTCGTCGGTCGATTCTCGGGCGACGAGTTCGTCGTTGCTTGCTCCGGAGACAAGATGTCGGCCGAGCGATTGACGGCGAGCCTACGCAGCGCCGTGTGCAGCGAACCTGTGCCGTGGGCGACGGAACAGCTCGTCGTCTCGGTCAGTATCGGAGCGGTGGAGCGGCGAGACGGCGAGGACAGCCGCGACCTTGTGAATCGAGCCGACGCACTGATGTACCGAGACAAAGCAGGTTCGAGGGGCACCGGGTCAGGGGCCGGGTAGGGGTCGGTCGGCTAGAACAGAACCAACCACACCGCGACGAGATGGCAGATTGCTGCGAGAACCGTAGCGGCGTGAAAGAACTCGTGATGGCCGAAGGTCCTCGGCCACGGGTTGGGCCATTTGGTCGCGTACAGCACCGCGCCGACGCTGTAGAGGATGCCGCCGACCAGCAGTAATACGAACGGTGCGTAGCCGACGTGGTCGATCAGTGTCGGCGCGACGGGAACGATGGCCCACCCGAGCATCAGATACAACGGAACCCCGACCCAGCGCGGAGCCTCCGGCCACAGCATCTTCAGTGCGACGCCGCCGAGCGCGCCGATCCAGACGACGATCAGCAGAGTGCGGCCGGTGTTCGTGGGGAGCCCGAGAATTGCGAACGGCGTGTAGCTGCCTGCGATGAACAGAAAGATCATCGAGTGGTCGGCCCGCTTCATCCACGTTCGGTGAGCAGGGTTGTCCCAGTGCACGCGGTGATAGGTGGCGCTGACTCCGAAGACACCGCACACGGTGATTGCATACACCGCGGTCGCGATTCCCGCACTGACCGACACCATGGCGAACGCCAGTGTTACCAGGACGATGCCGGAGACCACGGCAACACCGAAGGCGTACAGATGAATCCATCCCCGCATCCGTGGTTTGACGGGGAGCTCGTCGATTCCGAACATCGTCATCCGCATAACCTCCTGTACTGGGAAACCTACGGCACCGTAGGTTCAGTGCTCACTGTACCGGCGAGTAGCTATCGAGTGTCGGCGTAAGGTTGTGCTCCGTGGTGATGTCTCGGTGAAGATTCTCCCGACCAAGGTGCGCAGTGTCCTCTACAACGTGTACGAGCGGCGCTTGCTCTCCCAACTCGAAGGCGTGGCGCATCCGCGCCACGTTGCCGTCATGTGTGACGGAAATCGCCGCTGGGCGCGAGAGAACGGTTTCACCGATGTCGCGCACGGACATCGCATGGGGGCGCTCAAGATCGCCGAGATGCTCGGCTGGTGTGACGCCGCCGGCATCGAGATGGCAACGATCTACCTGCTGTCCACCGAAAATCTGCGACGGGACCCCGACGAGCTCGAATCCCTGCTCGAGATCATCACTGACGTCGTCGAGGAGATCTGCGGACCTGAGCAGAACTGGGGCGTCAAGATCGTCGGCACTCTCGATCTTCTGCCCGCGCCGACGGCTCGCCGCTTGAAGGAAGCTGCCGGTCTCACGGCCGGACGAACCGGAACTCACGTCAACGTCGCGGTCGGATACGGCGGACGGCAGGAGATCGCCGATGCCGTCCAGTCGCTGCTGAGCGAGAAGATCGCAGCAGGCGTCACCGGCGACGAGCTGATCTCGTCGATCAACGTCGACGGGATCGACAATCACCTCTACACCTCGGGTCAGCCCGACCCCGACCTCGTGATCCGCACTTCGGGAGAGCAGCGGCTGTCGGGATTTCTGCTCTGGCAGAGCGCGTACTCCGAGATCTGGTTCACCGAGGCCTACTGGCCCGAGTTCCGCCGCGTCGACTTCCTGCGTGCGCTGCGTGACTACGCCGCGCGGCATCGGAGGTTCGGGATCTAGGCGCCCTCGACGCCTGTGAGTGGAAATACGTCCCCTGGGACGTAGTTCTGCTCACGTGCGCGCGGCGCTCACAGCTTCCGTAGCCGCAACCTGTTGATGGCGTGATCGTTGTCCTTGCGCAGCACCATCGTCGCGCGCGGTCTCGTTGGCAGAATGTTCTCCACGAGGTTCGGCAGGTTGATCGAGTGCCACAAGTCCTCGGCGGCGATGCGGGCATGCTCGTCGGACAGGCCTGCGTAGTGGTGGAAATGCGAGGTAGGGTCCTGGAACGACGTCTTGCGCAGTGCGAGAAAGCGTTTGACGTACCAGCCCTCGATGTCCTCGATCCTGGCGTCGACGTAGATCGAGAAGTCGAACAGATCGGACACCATCAATCTGGAACCGGTCTGTAGCACGTTCAGTCCCTCGACGATGAGAATGTCGGGTTGGCGGACCATGTGGAACTGGCCTTTGACGATGTCGTACGACACGTGCGAATACACCGGAGCAGCAACCTCTTCGGCGCCGGACTTGACCTCGGTGACGAAGCGCAGCAGCTTGCGTCGGTCGTAGCTCTCGGGGAAACCTTTGCGATGCAGGATTCCGCGCCGCATCAGCTCCGCTGTCGAATAGAGGAATCCGTCGGTCGTCACCAGGTCGACCCGAGGATGGTGTTCCCACCGAGCGAGAAGGGCTTGCAGCACACGAGCCGTCGTCGATTTTCCGACGGCGACGCTTCCCGCCACGCCGATGACGAACGGGACCTGACGGTCGGGGTGCTTCTCGCCGAGGAACGTCGCCGTCGCCGCGAACAGCCGCTGACGCGCGGCGACCTGCAGGTGGATCAGACGAGCGAGCGGGAGGTACACCTCGGCGACCTCGTCGAGGTCGATCTGCTCACCGAGTCCGCGAAGTCCGACGAGTTCTTCCTCGGTCAGAACGAGGGGAGTGGACTGTCGCAACGTTCGCCATTGTGCGCGATCGAACTCGACGTACGGGCTGGATTCGCTCATTCGCGATACCGCGCCGAGCGCAGGACGCAGTGACCCAGCAGTCGTGAGCTCCGGAGGAGCGCGAGTCGCATGGCTTCAGATTGTGCTCGGTGCGACAACGACTCGCACGGGCGGGGTGGTTCACCGTACGTTCACCTGTGCGTGCGCACTATCGTCGACTTTCATGAACGCCGATTCCTTCGTCCGTGAATACCTCTCACTCGGCCTGAGTTTCGACCGACTCGAAGAAGGGTTCGTCGACGCCTTCACCGGTGACCCCGAGTTGCGGCGAGCCGTCGAGAATGCCCCGGCCCCCGAACCTCACGCGCTGGCTCGCCGTGCCGCCGAGCTTCGCGGTGAACTGGCGAACACGGATCTACCTGCCCAGCGCGCGGAGTTCATCGACGTGCATCTGCGTGCCCTCGAGTGTTCGGGGCGCAAGTTCGCGGGCGATGACATCGGATTCGTCGACGAGGTGTTCGCGTACTTCGACGTCCGCATCGAGCCCGGCGATCAGGACGGCTACCGGCAAGCGCACCGAAAGATGGACGAGGTGCTCGCAGGACCTGGCTCGTTGGCTGAGAGACTCGCCGCACACCGCTCGTCCGACGTCATTCCCGCCGACCGGTTGCAGGACTGCGTCGACGCATTTTCCAGCGCATTGCGCGACCTGGTGCGCGCCGAGTACACATTGCCCGAGTCCGAGCAGGTGAACTACGAGGTCGTCGGTGACAAACCGTGGTCTGGCTTCAATTACTACCTCGGCGACTATTCCTCGACGGTGGCTATCAACGCCGATCTCGAGCAGCAGATGGCCAACCTGCCGCATCTCATTGCGCACGAGGCGTATCCCGGCCACCACACCGAGCACTGCAGGAAGGAAGCCGGATTGGTCTCCACCGGGCAGCTCGAACAAACACTGTTCCTGGTCAACACCCCGCAGTGCCTGATGGCGGAGGGGCTGGCCGATCTGGCGTTGAAGTCGATCGTCGGGCCGGGATGGGGATTGTGGGCGCAGGAGATCTACGCGGACCTGGGGCTTCGATTCGACGGGGAGAAGGCCGAGAGATTGTCCGCGGCGTCGGGTCAACTGCTCGGCGTGCGCCAAGATGCGGCGCTGTTGCTGCACGATCAGCACAAGAGTCAGGACGACGTCGCCGCGTATCTGGAGAAGTGGTCGCTGACGTCGTCCAAACGAGCACGTCAGAGTCTCAAGTTCCTTTCCTCGCCGCTGTGGCGCGCATATATCAGCACCTACGTCGAGGGATACAAGCTTCTCGGCGGTTGGCTGGATCAGGGCACAACGGTCACCGAGAGGACGGCATTGTTCGGCCGATTGCTCGACGAACCGCTGATTCCCAGTGCACTTCGGGTGGCCTAGCCCGGGTCTTCTAAGCTGTATACGCCCACGTCGCTGCATTCCTTGGAGATTTTTGAAATGACCGATGTCAACAACCTGTCTCTGGCCGAACTCGACCCCGAGGTCGCCGAAGCCATGGCGGGCGAACTCGGTCGTCAACGCGACACTCTCGAGATGATCGCGTCGGAGAATTTCGTGCCGCGTGCAGTCCTGCAGGCACAGGGAAGCGTCCTCACCAACAAGTACGCCGAAGGCTACCCGGGACGCCGTTACTACGGCGGCTGCGAACACGTCGACGTAGTCGAGGACCTGGCACGAAACCGCGCCAAGGAGCTGTTCGGTGCCGAGTTCGCCAACGTGCAGCCGCATGCGGGTGCGCAGGCCAACGCCGCAGTACTGATGGCGCTCATCAACCCGGGCGACAAGATCATGGGCCTCGACCTCGCCCACGGCGGCCACCTCACGCACGGCATGAAGCTCAATTTCTCCGGCAAACTGTACGAGGTCGAGTCCTACGGGGTCAGCAAGGAAGACCACCGCATCGATATGGACGAGGTGCGCAAGCAGGCCATCGCGTCCAAGCCGCAGGTGCTGATCGCCGGTTGGTCCGCGTACCCGCGTCACCAGGATTTCGCCGCGTTCCGCTCGATCGCCGACGAGGTCGGTGCTCTGCTCTGGGTCGACATGGCTCACTTCGCGGGCCTGGTTGCCGCCGGTGTTCACCCGTCACCCGTGCCGTACGCCGACGTGGTGTCCTCGACGGTGCACAAGACGCTCGGTGGACCTCGCTCCGGCCTGATCCTCGCGAAGAAGGAGTGGGCGAAGAAGCTCAACTCCGCCGTCTTCCCCGGCCAGCAGGGTGGACCGCTCATGCATGCCATCGCAGCCAAGGCCGTCGCGTTCAAGATCGCGGCGACGCCCGAGTTCAAGGAGCGTCAGGAGCGCACCGTCCTCGGTGCATCGCTTCTCGCGGAACGTCTCAACGGCAGCGACGTCGCCGACAAGGGGATCTCCGTTCTCACCGGCGGCACCGACGTCCACCTCGCCCTGGTGGACCTGCGTAACAGTCAGCTCGACGGGCAGCAGGCCGAGGATCTACTGCACGAGGTCGGCATCACCGTCAACCGCAATGCGGTCCCGTTCGACCCCCGTCCTCCGATGGTCACGTCCGGCCTGCGGATCGGCACCGCCGCGCTCGCGACGCGTGGCTTCGGCGAGGCCGAGTTCACCGAGGTTGCCGACATCATCGGAACCGCCCTCGCCACCGGTGAGGCCAGCGATTCGCTCAAGGAGCGCGTCGTCAAGGTCGCGCAGAGCAAGCCATTGTATGACGGGCTCGAAGACTGGGGTTTGCTGGGCTGATTTTTATCCGCCCCCTTTCCGCATGAATGGACCATCGCAACGGTTAGACGGTTGCCATGGTCCATTCATGCGTTCGGGGGTCGGCCGGAAATTCCCGCGGCCGGGCCGCGATCGGTGGTAAGAATGCAGGAGGAACATTCGCACGCATTCGCGACGAATGTTGGCCCTGTGGGCGCCGCATTTCACTGGCGGACACGCCTCATTCAGCCGCGTTCAGGCCACTGATGCAGCCCCGGCGGGTTAACGCGTTGTTCACCGACACGCCCCTCACTCGGCGAGCCAACCGCTGATTTCGGCTGTACCGTCGGCAATAACAGGCAGCGGGGAAGCTGTCTGTGCGGGAGGTTCTGATACGTGACTGAGCTAGTGAGTGCGAGAGGGCCGGTACGCGGTCCTCGTGTCACCTGACACGTCGAATCCGACCGGCCGAGCGACACGTCTGCGCGGTGCCGCGCCAGACATAGGAGCCCCACGTGACCACTTCACGCTCCGTTTCCGCCCCCCTTCGGACATTCGTGCTTGACACCTCGGTTCTGCTCTCGGATCCCTGGGCTGTCATTCGCTTCGCCGAGCACAATGTGGTTCTCCCGCTGGTAGTCATCAGCGAGTTGGAGGGCAAACGGCATCACCACGAACTGGGATGGTTCGCACGGGAATCACTGCGCATGCTCGACGATCTGCGTGTCGAGTACGGTCGCCTCGACCAGCCCGTTCCCATCGGATCCGACGGTGGCACACTGCAAGTCGAGCTGAACCACACCGATCCAGCTGTTCTGCCTGTCGGTTTCCGTACCGATTCCAACGACTCCCGCATCCTTGCCTGCGCGCTCAATCTCGCGGCAGAAGGCAAAGACGTGGTCCTGGTCAGCAAGGACATCCCACTGCGAGTCAAGGCGGGTGCCGTCGGACTCCCCGCCGACGAATACCACGCCCACGACGTCGTCAATTCGGGTTGGACCGGAATGGCGGAACTCGAGGTGCAGGCCTCCGACATCGACCAGCTCTTCTCCGAGGGCGTCATCGATCTCGACGGAGCTCGGGAAATGCCGTGTCACACGGGTGTTCGCCTTCTTGGCGGACGGTCCAGCGCACTCGGCCGAGTTACTCCGGACAAGCAGGTTCAGCTTGTGCGCGGCGAGCGTGAGGCGTTCGGGCTGCATGGTCGCTCTGCCGAACAGCGTGTAGCTCTCGACCTTCTGCTCGACGAGAGCATCGGCATCGTCTCGCTCGGCGGCAAGGCCGGTACCGGTAAATCGGCGCTCGCACTCACGGCGGGACTCGAAGCAGTATTGGAGCGTCGTACGCATCGGAAAGTCGTTGTGTTCCGGCCCCTTTACGCTGTCGGTGGCCAGGAACTCGGTTACCTTCCCGGCAGTGAGAGCGAGAAGATGGGCCCGTGGGCTCAGGCGGTCTTCGATACACTCGACGGCCTCGCCAGTCCCGAGGTGATGGAAGAGGTCATTGCCCGCGGAATGCTGGAAGTCTTGCCGCTCACGCACATTCGAGGACGTTCGCTGCACGACTCGTTCGTGATCGTCGACGAAGCCCAGTCCCTCGAACGCAATGTTCTCCTGACGGTTCTTTCACGGCTCGGTAGCGGCTCACGGGTGGTGCTCACGCACGATGTCGCTCAGCGTGACAACTTGCGCGTCGGCCGTCACGACGGAGTTGCCGCGGTCATCGAAAAGCTCAAGGGTCACCCGCTTTTCGCGCATATCACCCTCACGCGAAGCGAGCGTTCACCGATTGCCGCCCTCGTGACGGAGATGCTCGAAGAGTTCGGTCCGGCAGGGGCGTAGGCGCTTCGCGCACGTGAGTGGGAATGCACGACAGGCTAGGTATTCCCACTCACAAGCGCGCGCAGCACACCCTTCAGAAACCCCTTGAAAAAATCGACATTGTCGAAGTAGTCCCGCCACACCGCGATCTTGCCGTCGCGTAGTTCGAACGTCCCGCACACCCAGAATTCGATGCGGAGCCGACGCCAGATCAGGACGTCAGTGCGTTCGGTGAGGACGATGTCGCCGTTGGCCGCGATGTTGTGGATGGTGACGTCGAATCCGTAGCCCGGCTTGGCGAGCATCTTCATGAACTTCCCGACGCGGCTGATCCCGCGAACCTTCGGTAGTCCGACGTTGTGCCAGATCACGGTGTCGTCGAGACGTGCGATCACGTCCTCGATCCGTCGATCTTCGAGTGCATCGAACATCTCCGTCACGACTGCCGTTGCCTGCTTGGTATCGGTCACTTGGTGAATCGCCCCAATCCATCGTTGTCGAAGTTCTCCAGCGCCGTGTTGCCGCCGAACGTTGATTTCGGTGCGTCTCACCGGTCGGATCGAACGTGAAGATATCACTGTCGCAATGAGTCAGCTCGCACGAAGTGCCCGTCGGCCAGCTCGACGAATCATCGGTGCCGGACGCGTATCCGACCAGAGCTTTCACAGACGCGGCGACGCCGGAATACGTCCTTTTTCAACCCGACCGCAACATTTTCGCGTCCTTTCCGTGGACCGAGTAGATGGTGGATCAGTCTAGACCTGCGAGTCCAGGGGTTTGGGAGAATTCACAGAGGTCAGGGGCGCGCGGTCGGCCGCGCAGAACGAGACGCTACGGTTGAGGAATGCCTACGAATATGACGGACGGTGACCTGCTGCTCCGGTTGGAGCCCGCCGTCGAAGAAAACCTGAACCGACACATCGCGGAAGCCGAGGACTGGCATCCTCACGACTTCGCGCCCTGGAGCGAGGGTAAGAACTTCGCATTTCTCGGCGGCGAGGACTGGTCTCCCGAGCAGTCGCACCTCAGCGACGTCGAGATCCTGTCGGCAACCGTCGGCGTTCTCGTCGCCGACAATCTGCCTGCGTACCACCGCGAGCTGGCCCGCGCCCTCACCGACCTCGGCGCCTGGTGGAAGTGGACCGGTCGCTGGACGTCGGAGGAAAACCGTCAAGCAATCGTTCTCCGTGACTATATGGTCTTGACCCGCGCGGTCGATCCGGTCGCGCTCGAGCGTGTGCGCATGGAAGAAATGACCAAGGGTTACGACGCCCCGAGCCTGCACGTCCTCGACATCATCGCGCATTTTGCGATCGACGAGACCGCCGCGGCGCTGCGTAACACCAACACCGTCGCGCTCGGAGGCGATGAGGTGCTGGCGAAGATCTTCACCAAGATCGCGGCCGATGACACGCTGCAGGCAACGTTCTACGTGAACGTCGTCAACGAGGCGTTCGGGGTTGCGCCCGATCAGGTCGCGCGTGCCATCGCGGACCGCGTCACGGGCTTCGCCATTCCGGTCGTCGACCTGCCGAGTAAGGCCAACAGCACTGAAGCCTTGAAAGAAGCGGGAATCTACGACGAGGATCAGCAGCGCGAGAAGGTGTTCAAGCCGCTACTGGAGCGCTGGAACTTCTTCAGCCGCGACGACCTCGGCGACGAGGGCAACAAGGCGCGGGACGAGCTCGCGCATCTCGCTTGATATCCACCCTGGGAACGCATGAATGTGCCATCGCAACCGTCTAACCGTTGCGATGGCCCATTCATGTCGGCCGTTCTCCTGCCGAAGGTAGTTAGTCCTTGACCTTCGCCATCGCGAGGACGTCGAGACGCTTGTCCAACTCTTCTTCACTCAGCTTGTCGCCGATGAGGCCGCGGTCGATGACGGTCTGGCGGATCGTCTTCTTCTCCTTGAGCGCCTGCTTGGCGACGGCTGCTGCTTCCTCGTAGCCGATCACGGAGTTCAACGGCGTCACGATGGACGGCGAGGACTCGGCGAGGGTCTTGAGGTGGTCGACGTTGGCGACGAGACCGCTGATGCACTTGTCGGCGAACAGCACCGAGACGTTGGCGAGTAGCTTGAACGACTCGAGCACGTTTCGCGCCATCATCGGGATGTAGACGTTGAGCTCGAATGCGCCCGATGCTCCACCGAACGCGGTGGCGGCGTCGTTGCCGATGACCTGTGCGGCAACCTGGGTGACTGCTTCGGGCAGAACGGGATTGACTTTGCCGGGCATGATGGAGCTGCCGGGCTGAAGGTCGGGGAGCGCGAGCTCGCCGAGACCGGTGAGCGGTCCCGATCCCATCCAGCGAACGTCGTTGGCGATCTTGGTCAGCGACACTGCGATGGTGCGCAGTGCGCCCGATGCCTCGACCAGTCCGTCGCGTGCGGCCTGAGCCTCGAAGGAGTCCTTCGCTGCTGTGAGAGCGTCGATACCAGTCGACGTCACCAGTGCGGCAACGACTTTCGGTCCGAATCCGTCGGGAGCGTTGAGGCCGGTGCCGACGGCGGTGCCGCCGATCGGCAGTTCACCCAGGCGCGGCAACGTTGCTTCGACACGCTCGATGCCTGCTTCGATCTGACGGGCATAGCCGCCGAACTCCTGACCGAGCGTGACCGGAACCGCGTCCATCAGGTGGGTTCGGCCGGACTTCACGACGGTCTTCCACTCGACGGACTTTGCCGCGAGTGCTTCGTGCAGGTGCTTCAGAGCAGGCACCAGTGAGGTGACAGCAGCCTCGGTAGCGGCGAGGTGAGTGGCCGTCGGGAACGTGTCGTTGGAGGACTGCGACATGTTGACGTGATCGTTGGGGTGAACCTCGACCCCGGCAGCCTTGGCGATCGACGCGATGACCTCGTTGGCGTTCATGTTCGAGCTGGTACCCGAGCCGGTCTGGAAGACGTCGATCGGGAACTGATCGTCGTGCTTGCCTTCGGCGATTTCGTTCGCAGCCGAGATGATGGCGTCGGCGAGTGCCCCGTCGAGCAGCCCGAGATCCTTGTTGACCTGTGCGCAGGCTGCCTTCAGTAGGCCCATCGCTCGGATCTGGGTGCGCTCGAGCGGGCGGCCGGAGATCGGGAAGTTCTCCACTGCGCGCTGCGTCTGTGCACGCCACAGCGCGTTGATGGGGACGCGAACCTCTCCCATGGTGTCGTGCTCGATCCGGTACTGCTGTTCGTCAGTCTGCGTCATGAGCCTTACTTTGCCAGTCGTCGTTTCGGTATTGGGAGGTAGGTCAGGGGCGGATCAGAACGAAGGTGCTTGACCGGATTCGTCGGCGTCGAAGTCCACCGAGGAGTACTCACGCAGCTTCTCTAGGCGGTGGTAGGCATCGATCATGCGCACGGTGCCGGACTTGGAGCGCATGACGATCGACTGGGTGTGGGCGCCGCCGCCCGAGTAGCGGACGCCGCGCAGCAAGTCTCCGTCGGTGACGCCGGTGGCGGTGAAGAAGACGTTCTCGCCGGAGACGAGGTCCTTGGTGTCGAGGACGCGATCGAGATCGTGGCCCGCGTCGATGGCCTTCTGGCGCTCGGTGTCGTCGGTCGGTGCGAGACGGCCCTGGATTGCGCCGTCCATACAGCGCATCGCGGCGGCGGCGATGATGCCCTCGGGGGTGCCTCCGATGCCGATGAGCAGATCAGTACCCGAGTCGGGGCGAGCGGCGGCGATCGCGCCTGCGACGTCACCGTCGGAGATGAGGCGAATGCGGGATCCGGCGTCGCGCACCTGCTGGATGAGCTCGGCGTGACGGGGACGATCGAGGATGCACACCGTCACGTCGGAGGCGGACCCCTTCTTGATCTTGGCAATGCGGGCGATGTTCTCGGCGACCGGCGCGGTGATGTCGATGACGTCGGCGTAGTCCGGGCCGACGGCGATCTTCTCCATGTAGAACACCGCGGAAGGGTCGAACATGGCGCCGCGCTCGGCGACGGCGAGCACGGAGATGGCGTTGGGCATGCCTTTGGCCATCAGCGTCGTGCCGTCGACGGGGTCGACGGCGAAGTCGCAGTCGGGACCGTTGCCGTTGCCGACCTGCTCACCGTTGTAGAGCATCGGGGCTTCGTCTTTCTCGCCCTCGCCGATGACGACGACGCCGCGCATCGATACCGAGCTGACCAGCTGACGCATGGCGTCTACTGCCGCTCCGTCGCCGCCTTCCTTGTCGCCGCGGCCAACCCAGCGACCGGAGGCGAGAGCGCCGGCCTCGGTGACGCGTACGAGCTCGAGGGCGAGGTTGCGATCTGGCGCCATGGCGCGAGTGGACTCGGTGCTGGCCGTCATCGGTTTGTAGCCTCCTGGTAGATGGGGGTCTTACCCAGGGCCGATTATCTCATTGGCAGCCAGGTCGTGGGACGGAGGGCATGCGCCGACGGTGCACCCGCGCGTAGCGGGGATACTGGAGTCGTGGCGAACAGCAAACCCAGGATCTTGAACAACAACCGTGACATGGTGTGGTCGCTCATACCGCTCGTGGTCGCGTGTTTGATTATCGCTGCCATCGCCAGCCAGTGCACGCTCAGTCCTGGAGGCCCGACGCAGGGCCCCATCCCGAACTTCGACGCCGACGCCGCGCTGCAGTACGACGCATCCGAGCTGAGCTTTCCGATCCGTGATCCGGCCGTCCCCGAGGACTGGACACCCAACTCGGGCAGCAGAAAGTCCATAGCGGGGGACCAGGGCGGAGACGTCAGTAATGTCGGCTTCATCTCCGGCGCAGGCCGCTTCATCAGGCTGGCCCAGTCGAACGCGACCGAGGATGTGCTCGTGCCGTTCGCGGTCGGTGGCACGCGCTATGCGTCAGGAGCGCAACCGGTCGACGGTTACGACTGGGTCCTCTACGAGCAGCAGGGCAGCGAATCGGTGTGGGTCACCGATCTCGGCGACGTACGCCTGCTGATCACCGGTAGCGGAACCACCGATGAATTCACGACGCTGGCCGAGGCGACGACCAATGCGAAGCCCCTGAAGCCCTGAATCCCTAACCCTCTTCGGCTATGTGCGCAAGCGCGTTCTCCACGCGCTTGCGTGCGCCGGCTAGGTGCTCCTCGCACCTGGTGGCGAGGAGTTCCCCGCGCTCCCACAGTGCAAGGGACGCATCCAGATCCAGCCCGCCTTGTTCGAGAACCTTGACCACGTCGACCAATTCGTCGCGTGCAGCCTCGTATCCCATCTCGGTAATCGGTGTTTCGCTCAAGAGATCCTCCTATCGAACTTTGCCCATGACCGCAGCAGTTATCGCGCCGTCGGCCACTCGTACTCGGATCTGGGTTCCCGGGGGCGCGTCCTCGACCGAACGCAGCACCTCGGGATCGCCGCCGGTGACCATACGCTGCACGACGGCGTAGCCCCTCGCCAGCGTCGCCGCGGGGCCGAGTGTCTGCAGCCGCGCGCGGAGATGTTCGAGAAGGGTGTCTTGCTTCGTGAGTTCTCGCATTACGTCTCGACGACCGGCGTCGACGAGACGGGTTATCTCCTCGCTACGGAAATCGATTCCGGCGATCGGATCGGCGAGAACAGGCCGGTGCCGGATCATTTCGAGCCCTCTGGCTTCGCGCGCGACCCAGTTACGCAAGGCAGCAGCTGTTCTGGTGCGCAGATCGGAGACAAGATTCTGCTCGGCGACGGCATCGGGCACCACGAGTTTGGCGGCATCTGTCGGCGTTGCGGCTCGCAGATCGGCGACATGGTCGGTCAGCGGGCTGTCGGGTTCGTGGCCGATCGCGCTGACGATCGGTGTCGTCGCTTTCGAGATCGCGCGGCACAGGGTCTCGTCGGAGAACGGAAGCAGGTCCTCGACGCTGCCGCCGCCGCGAGCCAGGATGATGACGTCGACGTTGCCGTCGAGATCCCCCAGCGCCTCGAGAATCGCCGGTACGGCAGTCGGGCCTTGCACCGGCGTGTGTCTGACCTCGAAGTGCACTGCGGGCCACCGTCTCTGCGCGACGGTCAGGACGTCCTTCTCGGCAGCGGACGCGCGTGCGGTGATGAGTCCGATCGTGCGCGGCAAGAAGGGAAGCGGCCGCTTCAGTCGTGGATCGAACAGGCCCTCGGCTGCCAGCAACGCCCGAAGACGTTCGATCCGGGCCAGCAGTTCGCCGACGCCGACCGCACGAATATCGGTGGCACGCAACGAGATAGTCCCGCGGCCGGTGTAGTACGACAGCTTGCCATACAGAATGACCTGAGCGCCCTCGGTCAACGGTATGGGGGAGCGTTCGAGTAACTGCGGCGAACAGGTGACCGACAGCGACATGTCCGCGGACGGATCACGCAGGGTCAGAAAAGCTGTTCTGGTGCCAGGCCTCGCATTGATCTGCGTCAGCTGCCCCTCGACCCAAATGCTGCCGAGCCGGTCGATCCACCCCGCGACCTTCATCGCGACGGTGCGTACGGGCCACGGCTCTTCGGCTGTACTGGAGGTCACGTGGCTGGCTGTCACTTGGCTTTCGCTGTGGTGATCCGGTTCTCCAGCATGGTCAGGAACGGTGCACGATGCAGCGAATCGCTCTCGTATTCGCGCAGGGTCTCCAGGTCGTCCAGCGACAGCGTCCGAAGCCGCGCGCGGAGTTGCGCGAGTGCGAGTGTGTCGTAGTCCACCAGGTCGATGATGTCCGGACGATCAGCGGTGTCGGGGCGGGCGGCGGGCGCGGCATTGGTGGCGGTTGCAGCCGAACTCTCGGCCGGAGGCGTCGAGTACAGCGCAAAACGTCCGCTGGCAGGCGGTGCGTCGCGATCTGGGCTGTCGTGGTCTGGGATGTCGACATCGCCTTCGGTTCCGGCCGTGTCTTCCTCGAAGACAGCCCACGACGGCTGTTCCTGATCGGGAGTTCCGACGAGCGGCAGCGACGCGAACACCTGGTCGCCCTTGATGGCGAGGGCAGTGACCTGCTGTTGGAACCGCATCGAGCTGGCGAGGACTTCGCTGACGACTGTCATGGGGAACATGACGGTGGTTTTGGGCAGCTTGCGCGCCTCTTCGACGACCGTCACCGCCACACCAGCAGCCACGCGTGCAGCAAACGGGACACGAGTCATGGTCTCCAGCCTGCCTGATGACGACGCGTTTGGGTAGCTGAGAGCTCCGAGATGGAAGGTGTGTCGCTCTGGACCCGTATCCTGTAGGCATGTCTTCGGCTGTTCCACTGAACCTTGGTATTGCACGTCCCTCGGGCGCGGGTGCGCCCTCGTACTCGGGTGCCAAACGAGTTCTCCTCGCCGAGCCACGCGGCTACTGCGCAGGCGTGGACCGTGCCGTCGAAACGGTCGAAAAGGCCCTGGAGAAGCACGGTGCGCCGGTATACGTGCGCAAGGAGATCGTCCACAACAGGCACGTCGTGGAGACTCTTGCGGACCGCGGCGCCGTGTTCGTCGAGGAGACCGACGAGGTTCCGGAGGGCTCGCTGCTGGTCTTCTCCGCGCACGGAGTCTCGCCCGCAGTCCACGCATCGGCTGCCGAGCGCCAGCTACGCACAATCGATGCGACGTGCCCCCTCGTCACGAAGGTGCACCAGGAAGCGAAGCGATTCGCGCGCGACGACTACGACATCCTTCTGATCGGTCACGAGGGCCACGAGGAGGTCGAGGGAACCGCAGGTGAGGCTCCTGATCACGTACAGCTCGTCGATGGCCCGGACGCAGTGGACAACGTCACCGTGCGCGATGCCAACAAGGTCATCTGGCTGTCACAGACGACACTGAGTGTCGACGAGACCATGCTTACGGTCGCTCGTCTGCGTGAGAAGTTCCCGACGCTGCAGGATCCACCGAGCGACGACATCTGCTATGCCACGCAGAACCGCCAGGTAGCGGTGAAGGCGATGGCGCCCGAATGCGATCTCGTCATCGTCGTCGGATCGCAGAACTCGTCCAATTCGGTTCGGCTGGTCGAGGTCGCCCTCACTGCGGGCGCTGCGGCAAGCTACCTCGTCGACTACGCCAAAGAGGTCGACGTCGCCTGGCTCGACGGCATCAAGACGGTCGGTATCACCTCGGGCGCATCCGTTCCCGAAATCTTGGTTCAGGGTGTCATCGAACTGCTGGCCGAGCACGGATTCGGGGACGTCCAACCGGTCACCACCGCCAACGAGACCTTGGTGTTCTCGCTGCCACGCGAATTGCGCCCCGCCAAAGCCTGACGGCTACTTACGCGTCCCCGCGGTCCCGGTATCTCACCTGGGGTACCGGATGCGGCGGAATGTGAGTGCTGGCGGGGGCCACCGAACTGGGAGTGCTGCCGCGGGGAGCCGAGTACGGGTCCACCTCGGGTGGTCGCGGCACACGTGGTGTCTGTGGGCGTGGAGCCTGCCTCCGCGGTGGTTCCGACGCTGCGCGGCGGTCGGCGCGGTACGGATCGGCCGATGGCCTGTCGAACTGAGGTTCTGCGCGCTCACGTCGTGCCCGACGACCGTCCGGTGCGTCCAGACGATCTGCTCGGCGTGACCGGGGCGCCGGATCGGCGGTTCTGCTGTGGGCTGCGCGAGATTGGGTGGCTCCTGCACGGGGCTCCGTGGTCGCACGCCGTGGTTGCGACTCCGCTGCCCGAACCCGAGTCTGCTTGGCCTTGGCGCGGTTCTTCTGAGACTTGGCCCGGTTCTCTTGGGCGCGGTCGCGGGTGTCCTTGGCGCGCTCACGGACGGAGCGCTTGCCCGAGCTTGCAGGTGTGTGGCTCGCCTGCCTCTTCAGGAATACGCGGGCAGCGCCGATCGCCACCGCCAGCAACGTCGCCAGAAGCATCAGCGGAAAGCGGTTCACCAGCGGGATCGCGACATTGAGCAGAATGTCTTTGAGGCTCGTGCCAGGGTTCTCGGTGAAGTACTGGTACGACAGCGGCACGGCGGCGAACAAGATCAACGGTGCTTGCACCATCGCGGTGAACAGTCCGCGGTATCGGACCAGCACGGCAGCCGCGACGACTCCGATGATGTAGAAGCACGCGAACGCAATCGTCAGCTCGGTCCCGCGGGCAGCGTCGATGACGAATCCGAGAAAACTCGCGCCGACGGCGATGGCCACTGCCCCCCAAGCAGGGACGCCGGGCACGGATGCGAGAGCTGAACGTTGATCCAGCGGTACCCCGGAACGGGCGCGTTGGGAGGTAGACACCCTTCGAGGTTAGCGGCTGCTCACCCCACCGCGTCGTTGACATGACCGAACTGTCGCGACGAGTACGACGAATCGGACGTTCTCGGCCATGTGTCGACCCGGTTGACCTCCACCACGTCCGCGTCGAACAACTCGAGTTCGTGCAGCTTGCGTGCAGTGACTCCCACCCGTGTGTCGACCGAGGACACCGTGGCGTTGAACGACTCCACGGCCTTGCCGATATGGCCTCCGAGCTTGTCGAGGTGCGAAGACACCACACCCAGCCGCGTGTACAACTCGCGGCCCAGTTGTTGGATACGAGCGGCGTCCTCGGCGAGAGACTCCTGCTTCCAGGTGTATGCCACGGTCCGTAGAAGTGCGACCAGAGTGGTAGGGGTGGCAAGAATCACGTTTCTCGTGAATGCGTATTCGAGCAACGCCGAATCGGACGTGAGTGCCGCGTCGAGAAACGGGTCTCCCGGTACGAACAGGACGACGAATTCCGGCGTCGGCTCGAACGATCGCCAGTACTCCTTGGCAGCGAGCTGGTCCACATGGGTGCGCAGATGGCGTGCGTGCCGTGTGAGCTGTTTGGCGCGCAGGTCGGCATCCTCTTCCTGGGCGGCGTCCAGGTAGGCCGCGAACGGTACTTTGGCGTCCACGACGATCTGTCGGCCGCCCGCGAGACGCACGATCATGTCCGGCCTGATCCCGTTCTTGGTGACCTGAGTGTCGAAATCACAGTGCTTGACCATGCCCGCGAGTTCCACGACGCGCTCCAACTGCATCTCGCCCCACCGGCCCCTGATCTGGGGGGCTCGAAGTGCCGTCACCAATTGCGACGTTTGAGTGGACAGCTGGACCGATGCGCGATGCATCCCCGAGACCTGTTCGGTGAGGCCCGCGTAGGCGCGGATGCGGTTGTGTTCGACCTGCCGTACGTGTTCGGTGAGTGCGTCGACTGCATCGTGCAGTGGTTCGACGAGATGCGACACCTGTTGCCCGATGGCGCCCGAATGCCTGCGCGCGGAGTCCTCGTTGACCGCGGCCAACGACCGCCTCAGCAAAGCCTCGTTGTCGCGCAGTGCAGCCAACTGCGCTTCGGCGCGCACGGCCCGGTCGCCGACCCTCGACGCGTGCAGCAACCACCCCATGGCGCCGCCGACCAACAGGGCGAAAACCATGCCCAGAGCAGTAAGTGCGTTCATGAGCGACGATGATGCACGAGAGCACCGACACGGTCGGGGGATGCGGACGATTTCGCCAGACCTTTTGGTGCCACTCGGGTGACGGCAGGCGAGCCTGGACGAGTTTGTCGGTGGCTCGCGTTAGCGTCGTGGACATGAAGATCCTGCACACCTCGGACTGGCACATCGGACGCACGTTCCACGGCGTCGATCTGCTGGCCGACCAGGCTGCCGCGTTGGCTGCCGTCGCGGATCTGGTTGCGGCGCACGGCATCGACGTCGTCGTGGTTCCCGGTGACATCTACGACCGCGCAGTTCCCAGCGCGGACGCCGTTCTCGTGTGCAACAGAGGTCTGGAGGCCATCCGTGCAGCGGGGGCAGTCATCGTCGCGACGTCGGGCAATCATGATTCTCCTGCACGGCTCGGTGCAGGCGCAGCGTTCGCCGCTGCCGGCGGGCTTCACTTGATGACGCGGGTCGCAGACGTGGGTCGTCCCGTTGTGATCGACGACGAGTTCGGTACTGTCGCGTTCTACGGAATCCCTTATCTGGAGCCGGAAACCACGAGAGCCGAACTCGACATTCCCTCGGCGCGCACCCATGCCGAGGTGCTCACCGCTGCGATGGGCCGGGTCACTGCCGATCTGGATGATCGCCGTGCCGATGGTTCCACGGTGAGATCCGTTGTTCTGGCACACGCTTTCGTCGTCGGCGGCGAGGCGACGGGCTCGGAGCGTTCCATCTCGGTCGGCGGCGTCGAGACTGCGCCTGCGTCTGCGTTCGACGGCGTGGATTACGTTGCGTTGGGGCACTTGCATTCTCCGCAGACGTTGAGCGAGCGGGTCCGGTATTCGGGTTCACCACTTCCGTATTCGTTCGGCGAACGCAGTCATCGCAAGGCTGTGTGGATTCTGGAACTCGACGCGGACGGTCTGACGGCGGTGGATCGTGTCGAGCTGCCGGTCGTGCGTGGGCTCAGCAGGATCGAGGGCACAGTAGAAGAGTTGTTGAGCGAGGAGCGTTTCGCCGGTGCGGAAGAGCACTACGTCTCCGCTGTACTGACCGATGCAGTTCGTCCGGTCGATGCGATGCGTTCGCTGCGCACCAGGTTCCCGCACGCCGTTCACCTCGAATGGAATCGTCCCGCCGGTGATTCGACTCTGCGCTACCGCGACAGGGTTCGCGGTCGGACCGACAGTGAGATCCTGGCATCGTTCGTCACCGATATGCGTAGTACGCCGTCGCCCAGTGAGGTTCGTCTACTCGAACGCGCATTGACGAGCGTCCAGGCCGATGAGGTCGCTGCTGACAGCGTCTCCGAGCAGTACGAACTGTTCGGGAAGTCCGCGTGAGACTTCATACGCTCGAGATCACGGCCTTCGGTCCGTTCGCTGGTTCGCACTCCGTGGACTTCGACGCTCTCGGCTCGGATGGCCTGTTTCTGCTGCACGGTCAGACGGGCGCAGGCAAGACCACCATCCTCGACGCCGTCGCATTCGCGTTGTACGGCACGGTCCCCGGTGCTCGCAAGGAGGGCAAACGTCTGCTCTCGGATCACGCCGGACCTGGGTCCGTCCCGACGGTTGCCCTGGAGGCGACTCTCGGAGGTCGGAGGGTCCGCATCGTCCGCAGTCCCGAGTTCTCCAGGCCGAAGAAGCGGGGGACCGGAACGACGAAGCAGAATGCCAAAGCATCGCTGACGTGGCTCGACGGTGTAGGCCAGAACCTCACGCGCCTCGACGAAATCGGCGATGCCGTCGGCGCAGCACTTGGCATGAGTGCAGACCAGTTCTTTCAGGTCGTCCTGCTACCTCAGGGTGAGTTCGCGAAATTTCTGCGCGCCGACAGTGACGAGCGCGGAAACCTACTAGAGAGGCTGTTCGACACGAGCCGGTTCGGCGATATCGAGGAATGGTTCGCCGACGCACGACGGACCAGTGCAGTCACACTGGAATCGAGTCGCATCTCGATCGACAAACTGCTGGGCCAAATTTCGACGGCCTCGGGTCAAGACGAGCAGCTCGATCGGGTGCCGATGGACTGGGCATCCGACGTTCTCGATTCCGCTCGTGAGTCATTCGCTGAGGCCACTGCCACGTTGAACGCAGCAAGGACAGCGTCCGACACCGCGGTCGCCACGCTCAAGGCACTCGAAACCACACTTGACTGTCAACGGCGCAGAAGCGCTGCGCTGGAACAACTCACAGAGTTTCAGGCGGGTGCGTCCGAGCGAGAGGCGATGCGCCTGGAGCTGGAACGGTCGGCTGCGGCCGGTCCCATCGCAGCGTTGGACACCGATCTCGACGCCGCAACTTCAAAGCACACGGTTGCCGCCGGCGCCGCCGACCGTGCGCGCGCGGCACTCGCGCAACACGGCGGTGCGCAAGCGGTACTGGACGGATTGTCCGCGTCCGGCGCGGAGACTCTCGCCGATCGTGCTGTCGTCGCCGGTGCGGTTCGCAAGTGGACCACCGAGGTCGGTGCCCTCGACGAACTCCGAACTCTCACACGGCGTGCGGGAGCCGAGGAACGCACTGCGGCGACGCTCGCCGCCGAGCAGGCATCCGTCGAGAAACTGGTCGTCAGTCTCCAAGCGGAGCGATCCGCGCTGCCCGCCGCCATCGTGTCCGTCGAGAAGGCTGTGCACGGTTCGGTACATGCGGCCGCGGGAATCACGGCCCTCGAAGCGGAATCGACCCGTACTGCCCAGGCTGCCGAAGCTGCAATCGAACTGGCGAAAACCCGCACGAGAATCACGGCTGCGGAGAAGGCGCACGAGAGTGCGCGCGCAGTGCACAACGATGCGCGGGCACACACACTGAACCTCCGCGAGCAACGCTTGTCCGGGATGGCTGCCGAGCTGGCTGCCCGGCTCATCGCCGGAGAACCCTGCGACGTGTGTGGGTCGCCGTCGCATCCCGATCCGGCTCACGCATCCGAGTCCTCCGTCACCAAGCACGACGAGGAGAACGCCTCGGCGCGCGAGCACAAGGCGGCTTCTGCCTTGGAGAAGAAGGCCGCAGAACTCGCGGCACTCGTCCGTACTCATGACGTGCTCGCGCAGCAATCGGGTGATCGGGACAGCGCCGAGCTGGCCCGCGCCCTCGACGCGGTCACCTCTGCTTTGTCAGCTGCACGCGCCGAGTCAGCGCAGCTGGAGACGCTGCGGAGCAAACTTGGTCACCTGCGTACCGAGGACGAGCGACTGTCCATTGTCATCGGTGAACAGCAGGCCGCCGCCGCGGGTCTGTCGGCTCGTGCCGCGCAGGTGCGCAAGTCCGTCGACGAGATGCGAGCCAGGATTGCTGCGGCCATCGTGGGCACGGAGTCCATCGACGAGCGAACGGGCAGGCTCGAGAAGCTGATGTCGTTGTCGACGGAACTGTTGGATCGACGCGCCGACAAGGCGAACACCGCCGCGGATGTTCGGTCCATCAACGGCCAGCTTGATGCTCGAATCGCGGAGTCGGGGTTCGAGTCCGCCGACGAGGCGGCGCGAGCCGTGGTGACACCGGCGAGAGTGCACGCGATCGACACGCTGCTGAGCTCGGCCAACGATCGTCGCGCGCATGCGGAACAGGTTCTCGCAGAACCCGCGATCGCCGCCGTCGCTGGCACCGATCCCGTCGACACGTCAGCGCCGACAGAGGCCGTCGATGCCGCAGCAACCGAACTGCATGCTGCCGTGGCGACGCATGCCGAACGTAAGCGCCGCGCAGAGCAACTCGAAGGTCTGACGGCGCAGCTGTGGGCGGCTGTCGATCGGGCTGCTCCGATGCAGGCCAAGCACGACGAGCTAGCCGCACTCGCCGACGTCGTTGCCGGGCGCGGGCAGAATGCACGCAAGATGTCGCTTCGTTCCTACGTACTGGCGTCGCGGTTGGAAGATGTCGCCGAGTCGGCGTCGGCGCGTCTGGGCCGAATGTCCGCGGGGCGGTACGAGTTCGTGCATTCCGACGATGCCGAATCCCGCGGGAGACGAGGTGGACTGGGCCTCGACATCCGCGACGACTACACCGGCGTTGTTCGGTCGGCGAAGACGTTGTCGGGAGGCGAGTCGTTCCTCGCTTCGCTGGCGTTGGCTCTGGGCCTCGCCGATGTAGTCGCCGCGGAATCCGGCGGCGTGGTGCTGGACACGATGTTCATCGACGAAGGCTTCGGCACGCTCGACGCCGACACTCTCGAATCGGTGATGGGCGTGCTCGACGAACTACGTGCAGGCGGACGAGTGGTCGGTATCGTCAGTCACGTCGACGAAATGCGCCAACGCATTCCCAGCCGCCTGCACGTGATCCGCGAGCGGGATGGGTCGAGACTTCAGCTCTTCGCCGCATCCTGATCAGTCTTGTCCTGAGCTTTCTTCGAATCCTTGTAGTCGCCGTCGTCATCGGTTGCAAGGTCCTTGGCATCCGGTGCTTCGTTTTCCAGCACGGCCTGGTTTGCCTCGCTAGAGCGCTTGTCGATCTGCTCGGAGACATACCGAATCAACACCGCTGCGACCGCGGTTGCGGGCACCGCCAGGAAAGCGCCGATGATGCCGAATACCGAGCTGCCGCCGGTTACGGCGAGCAGGACGATCGCCGGATGCAGGTTCATGCTGCGACTCTGCAGGAGCGGCTGCAGCACATTGCCTTCCAGCTGCTGTACCGCGAAGATGATGACCAGCACGATCAACGCCGTGGTCGGTCCGTTAGCGACCAGCGCGACAAGCACTGCCAGGGCCCCGGCCACGAAGGCACCGACGATCGGAATGAAGCCACCGAGGAACGTCAAGGTTGCGAGGACAAGTGCCAACGGCACACCCAGAATTACCAATCCGAGACCGATGAAGAACGCGTCGATGAGACTGACGATTGCCTGCGTGCGTATGAATCCGCCGAGTGTCGCCCACATCCGCGCAAGAATCTCGGAAAGGTGACTTCCAGCGCGACCGCCGACGAATCCGTGCAGCCACGGGATGAACTTGAGACCGTCCTTGACGAAGAAGAACGTCAGTACCAGCACCAGCGCGAGGGTCACCAGAATCGAGCCGGCAGCGGAAACCCCGCTGAACACACCCGACGCGATCGCGGTGCCACTGTCCTGCAAGCGCGAGGTGATCGAGGAGACGGCATTGTCGATCTGGTCGTCCTGAAGATTGACCGGCGGCCCCTTCAACCAGTCCTGAACCTGAGACACACCGGCGGACGCCTTGTCGACGAGCTCAGGAGCGGAATCGACGACGGACGGGACGATCAAAGTGATGATGCCGCCGATGACGAGAAAGAACACGATGAGCGACGCGGCAGCGGACACCGCAGGCGGAAGACCGACACGCATCATCCACTTGGTCGGCGGCCACAGTACGGTCGCGACGATGATCGCCAACAGTGCTGGCAGAATCACCACCCACAGTGCCGAAATCAGCCAGCCGAGAACCCACGCACCGGCGGCCACAGCCACCAGAATGAGTGACCACTTGGCCAACCACACTCCGCCGACTCCGATAAGGTCACCCCGATCACGTTCGGGCTTTACATCGGGCACTGCCTGCTCTGTCACGTAACAAGTCCTTCTCTCCGCGTCTGCTCTCGCAGCCGTCAGTGGGCCCGACACCCGCTGTACTCGAGTGACTCTAACTTCTCGAACCACCGATCTACCCGCCCGGCGACTCCCTCAACCGTGGCTACCTTCCGACGGCCTCGTTCACCTTCCGACGGCCTCGTGCGCTAGGAGCCATGTCTTCGCCGGCAACCCCCACCGAAACCCGCCGAGCGCGCCGCCGATGCGAAAGACCCGGTGGCAGGGCACGAAGAGGGCGGCAGCGTTGCGCGCGCAGGCCGACGCGGCCCCGCGGATCGCGGCCGGGCGCCCCGCCAGCGCAGCGAACTCCGAGTACGTCACGGGTTCGCCCGCGGGGACCTCACGCAGAATTTTCCAGGCGTGCATGAGGAATTCTCCGGACTGCTGTGAAACGGGCACGTCCTCGATGGCCCCGAGCTCACCGCGGTGGTAGGCGTCGACGGCGTCGGTGATGCTGCCGAGGCGCTTCGCCGGGGAGAAGTCCGCAGGCCGCAGTGACCTGTGAATCAGCGGAACGAGATCGTGGACATTGGCGGTCCATCCCGAGGCCAATACGGATCCGCCGTCGTCGACGATGGTCGTGAACGGTCCGATCGGGGTATCGGTGGTGGCGAAAATACCGGTCATGATCTCCTTCTTTCGAGTGCAACGTTCCACAGGTGCATCGAGACGTAGGAACGCCACGGCGCCCAGCGGTGCGAATCGGTCAGTGAAATGTCCAGTGCTTCGGCGCCCTGACGGACGACGAGGTCGGTGTCGAGCAGAACGTCGGGATCGGCGAGCATCCGCATGACGACGTACCGGGCCGTCCAGGGTCCGATTCCTTTGAGTGCGAGCAGGTCTCGTTCGAGTTCGTCGGCTGGCCGTGCCGTGTGCAGGACGATCTTGCCCGACGCCAAGGCGTCGGCAACTCCGATGATGGAGTTCACGCGGGCGACCGGACCGGCGAGTACTTCGTGGCCGCGCTCGGCGATGACGGAGGACTCGGGGAACAACCTGGTGATGTCGCCGCCGAGTGGGTCCTCGATCGGGGTTCCCAGCGTCTCGACCAGTCGTGTGGTGTGTGTTGCTGCAGCGCGTAACGATATCTGCTGACCGATCATTGTGCGTAGCAGCAATTCTTCGCCGTCTACGTTTCCCGGCGCTCGAATTCCTCGGTGAAGCGCCACGTTCGGCGCGAGTGCGGGATCTTCGCTCAACGCGGTATCCACTGCGTCGGGGTCGGCATCGAGATCGAGGAGATGACGAATACGAGCAACCGCGGGTGCGAGATCGCGCATGTCCTTCAGGCTCAGAGTTGTCTCGACATACCCGTCCTCGATGCGGAGGCCGACGACGGCATGGCCATGCGGCAACCTGAGCGAACGCCGGTAGGTACCGTCGATGAACGACTCGATTCCTGGGACGGCGTGACCCTGGAGGAACCAGTTGAGCCACTGCTTGTCGATCGGTTGTCGGTAGGGCAGTCGCACGACGACCGTGCCGTTCGATGACATGGTTTTCTTTCTGGTGGCCTCCTCGCGCAACGTGGTCGGGTTGACGGCGAACACTTCTCGCACGGTGTCGTTGAACTGTCGAACGCTGGCGAAGCCGGAGGCGAATGCGATGTCGCTCATCGGCATGTCCGTGGTCTGGATCAGCGTCCGGGCGGTGTGTGCACGGTGGGCGCGTGCCAGTGCGAGCGGTCCGGCGCCGATCTCGCTCGTGAGTACTCGGGTGAGTTGCCGAGTGGAATAGCCGAGAGTATCGGCGAGGGAGTCGACGCCACCGCGTTCGACGGCACCGTCCGAGATGAGCCGCATTGCCCGAGAAGTCAAGTCGGAATTGATGTTCCAGCGCGGTGACCCGGGGGTGGCGTCGGGCTGGCAGCGACGGCACGCACGGTAACCCTCCTGCTGAGCGGCGGCGGCAGTGGGCACGAACGTGACGTTCTTCGCTTTCGGCGTGGTGGCCGGGCACGACGGGCGGCAATAGATGCCCGTCGTGCGTACGGCTGTGAAGAACTGCCCGTCGAAGCGAGTGTCTCGCGCTGATACGGCCCGGTAGCACCGTTCGAAATCCAACTCCATGGGCTCCACTGTGTCACCGGTCCGAGTCCGGTGCTAGCGGAAATCGGACACAGTGCGCGCAGCCTGCGGGGTGCATCGAGACAGGCAGTGTCTCGAGACAGGTAGGTTTCGGGCGGTCAGCAGCAGCGGGCGCTCGGGTTGGTGTCGGCTTCGGCGTACCGGTCCCGCCAGAACTGACGTTCCGATGGGACAGGCTCGCCCGGATGGACGCGTCGCATGTGCGCGAGGTACCGCTCGTAGTCCTTGTCGCCCATCACCGAGGTGATCCACCACCAGAGACCACGCATGTCAGTGATGACCTGCGTGCGCGGCGCCGGGAGCGCGGACGGTGCCGTCGGCGATGAGTTTGTCCCACTCGCCCTGGATCTCCCTCTCGGCGGCGGTCGGGATGAAGCCCGCGGGTCCGAAGATCTTCGACGGCACTTCGGGTTCCTCGTTGTCCGGGAGCCCCCCTGCCCGGAATGCTTTGATACACACCAGCAGTGCGGCCACGGCGACGATCAACACGAGCACGGCGAAGATGATCGACAGTGTGCCCTGGATGAAGGTGTTCCGAATGACGGCATCGATTGCCTCGGAGGTCTTGGCGCTCTGGAACTCGGTGAGGCCCTTATTCTTCGCGTCGACGAAGATGCTGTGCTGCTTCCAGTAACCGATGGCAGGCACCGAGGAGAAGATCTTCTGATACGACGCCGTCATCGTGACGATCAGATCCCACACCAACGGGACGCCGGGGATCCACGCCCATTTGAAGAGCCCGCGTTTCATGACAATCGTCAGAACGACCGACAATGCGATGGCAGCCAGCAACTGGTTGGCGATTCCGAACAGTGGGAACAGGGTGTTGATCCCGCCGAGCGGGTCGGTCACACCCATGAGAAGGATTGCGCCCCAGGCGGCGACCACGACGAGCGAGCATACCCAGGCGCCGGGACGCCACGACGGATCCTTGAACTTCTTCGCGGTGGGCCCGGGCAGGTTGCCGATGCTGTCGGAGAGCATGAACCGCGCGACACGAGTACCGGCGTCGACCGTGGTGAGGATGAACAGTGCCTCGAACATGATCGCGAAGTGGTACCAGAACGATTTGAGTCCGGTGCCGCCGAACACTTGGTGCAGCACCTCGGACATACCGAAGGCGAGGGTCGGTGCGCCGCCGGTGCGGGAAATGATCGTTTCTTCGCCGACGGCTTCGGCTGCCTGTCGAAGTTCTTCGGCGGAAACATCTCCACCACTGAGTCCGAGGTTGTTGAGGTATTCCGCTGCGGTTTCCGGCGTGCCGCCGGTCAACGAGGCCGGCGCATTGAGCGCGAAGTAGAGGTGCTGGTCGAGGACGCACGCGGTGATGAGGGCCATGATCGCGACGAAGGATTCGGTGAGCATTGCCCCGTAGCCGATCATCCGCATCTGCTTTTCCTTCTCCAGCAGCTTCGGTGTGGTTCCCGAGGCAATCAAAGCGTGGAAGCCGGACAGCGCACCGCAGGCGATGGTGATGAACAGGAACGGGAACAGAGAACCGGAGAAGGCTGGGCCGTTGCCCTCGGTCGCGAAGGTTGTCATCGCGGGCATCTGAATCTCGGGCCTGGCGATGAGAATGCCGATGGCGAGCAAGGCAATGGTGCCGACTTTCATGAAGGTCGACAGGTAATCGCGCGGCGCGAGAAGCAACCACACCGGAAGAACCGATGCGGCGAGGCCGTAGCCGATGAGGCACCAGGCGACGGTGACCTTGGACAGGGTGAACCAGTCGGTGCCCCATTCGGTGTCGGCGACCCAGCCGCCGGAAATAATCGCGAGCAACAGCAGGGCGACGCCGATGAGCGAGACCTCCGATACCTTGCCGGGGCGCAGGTAGCGGAGGTAGATACCCATGAAGAGTGCGATCGGAATGGTCAGCGCGATCGAGAAGACGCCCCACGGGCTTTCGGCCAGTGCGTTCACCACGACGAGTGCGAGCACGGCGATGATGATGATCATGATGACGAAGACACCGATCAGTGCAGCGGTGCCGCCGACGACTCCGAGTTCGTCGCGAGCCATCTGACCGAGGCTGCGTCCACGCCTGCGCGTCGAGATCCACAGAACGAGGAAGTCCTGGACCGCTCCGGCGAACACGACGCCAATGATGATCCACATCGTGCCGGGAAGGTAGCCCATCTGGGCTGCGAGAACGGGTCCCACCAATGGCCCTGCGCCTGCGATGGCGGCGAAGTGATGGCCGAACAGCACCCGACGATCCGTCGGCATGTAGTCCTTGCCGTTCTCGAGGATTTCGGCAGGTGTTGCGCGGTCGTCGCGCGGGTGGATGATCTTGTTCTCAATCAGTCTGGCGTAGAACCGGAACGCAAGGATGTACGTGCAGACTGCGGCGATGACGAACCAGACGGCGTTGGGATTTTCGCCGCGAACGATGGCGACAACCGTCCAGGCAATCCCGCCGAGCAGGCCGATGATGATCAACAGGACGCGCTTGGTCGGCGTCATCGGACTCTTGTCGACGACCCCGACCGGGGGTAGTTCTGGGTCCGTCTTCAATAGCTCTATGTGCGGATCGTTCGCCGCTTTCAATGTCATGTGGGGAACCGCTTTCGACCGACGCGTTATGTGACAGCGATCACTGTAAGCCTTGGGGGTGACGGCTTGGCACCCATTACCGGTCGATGCGGTCAAAGGTTATCGATTTGCGTCGAGTGGTACGCAAGTGACGTGAGTGTCAGCCGCCCAGTGCCTCGTCCACCGCTCGCTCACTCAGAACTCGGTCCAATACCATTGCTGCGCTGCCGATGACGGCGGAGTGGTCGCCGTGGGTGGTGGCTTGAATCGTCAGCGCGCGGGTGGCCAGTGCCGTTGCGTTGCCGTAGACGGTCTCGCGGAGCCCCGCGACGAAGATGTCGTAGGCCTTGGCCATGTCGCCGCCGACGATCAAGACTTCGGGATTGAGCAGGTTGACGGCTCCTGCGAGGGTTTCGCCGATCTGACGACCACTGTCGCGGATGAGGCGACGTGCTTCGGGGTCACCGCTCACTGCCAACTCGACGACGCCCCGGACGTGACCGACGCTGCGCCCCTGTTCTTGGAGGGATCGGACGAGTGCCCAGCCGCCCGCGATGGCCTCGAGGCAACCGCTGTCTCCGCACCGGCAGGCGACTCCTGCCGCTGCCGCCGTTTTGGTATGGCCGAACTCTCCTGCCGCTCCGAGTGATCCGCGTTGAAGGACGCCTCCGGCGACGATGCCGGCTCCGAGTCCGGTCGATGCCTTGACCAGCAGAGCGTTCTGGAAACGGTCGCGGTTGTCGCGACGTTCGGCGAGCACCATTGCGTTGGCGTCGTTGTCGAGAAATACCGGAGCCGGAGTCGTAGCCGCGAAATACGGGGCAAGGGGAACACCGTCCCAGCCGTGCATGATCGGCGAATCGAGACTGCAGCCGCGGGTGGTGTCGGCCGTGCCGGGGATGCTCAGCCCGACACCGAGGATCCGATGGCCGGAGCGGTCGACGTCGTCGATCAGAGCTTCGAGGCGTTTGGTGATCTGAGGCATCAGCTCATCGGGGCCGATGCCGATTTCCTGGTCGACCGAGTCGCTTGCCAGGAATTCGCCGCCGAGGGTGAACACGCCGAGTTGTGAGCGGCTGCGCCCGATGGCTGCGGCGAGCACGATGCCGGCGTCGACGTCGAACGACAGCCGTGCGGGCGGGCGGCCGCCGGTCGATTGCGCGTCCTCGGCTTCGATGACCAACCCGAGGCTGGTCAGTGAGGCAACTCGGGATGCAACGGCGGATCGGGAGAGTCCGGTGATCTTGCCGAGTTCGGCGCGGGTGTCGGCTTCGCCGTCCCGAACGAGCGCGAAGATCTCGCCTGCTGTCGCAGGTGGCGCACTCGGACGTGGCGGTTGCATATACGCCATTCAACCAACTCGCAACCCTTGCGGCAACAGCGCAAGAATCTCTACTTATAACTTTGAAATACCTAAGTTGGGTTGTCGAACCACGTAAGTGGCTCTAAGCTGAGTTCACGAGAGACCGAACAGGGAGACACCTCATGGACACGATCCACCCGGTTCTGCGTCAGGTCACCGACCGAATCGCAGCCCGCAGCCAGTCCGCCCGGGCCACCTACCTCGATCGAATCGCCGCAGAGGGGGACCGAGGCCCCGCCCGTGGCCGCCTCGCCTGCGCCAACATTGCCCACGGCTTCGCCGCATCAGGCAAGGCCGACAAGCAAGCCCTGCGCGGCATGGTCAAGCCCAACATCGCGATCGTGTCCGCATACAACGACATGCTTTCCGCGCACAAGCCGTTCGAGACGTACCCGAAAGCGCTGAAGGCCGCCGTGATCGACGCCGGCGGGATCGCTCAGTTCGCTGGCGGAGTCCCTGCCATGTGCGACGGCATCACCCAGGGCCGAGCAGGCATGGAGCTCTCGCTTTTCAGTCGCGACATCATCGCCATGTCGACCGCAATTGCGTTGTCCCACGACATGTTCGACGCCACCCTGATGCTCGGAGTGTGCGACAAGATCGTCCCAGGCATGCTCATCGGTGCATTGAGCTTCGGTCATTTGCCGGCGGTGTTCGTCCCTGCGGGCCCGATGACGTCGGGACTTCCCAATGGTGAGAAAGCCAAGGCGCGTCAGCTCTATGCCGAGGGGAAGGTGGGACGCGAGGTATTGCTCGATGCCGAGGCGGCGTCTTACCACGGAAGTGGCACTTGCACCTTCTTCGGAACCGCGAACTCGAACCAGTTGTTGATGGAGGTCATGGGCCTACATCTGCCGGGATCTTCCTTCGTGAACCCCGGAACTCCGTTGCGCGAAGCCCTGACTCGTGAAGCTGCGCACGTCGTAACGGGATTGACCGCACTCGGCGACAACTACACCCCGGTAGGGGAGTTGGTCGACGAGAAGGCAATCGTCAACGGATGCGTCGCGCTGCTGGCCACCGGCGGATCGACAAATCACACGATGCACCTCGTCGCCATCGCGAAGGCAGCCGGAATTACTCTGACCTGGGAGGATCTGTCCGAGCTGTCGGCGGTCGTGCCCTTGATGGCGCGGATCTACCCGAACGGCACAGCCGACGTGAATCACTTTCACGCCGCAGGCGGACTCGGCTTCGTGATCGGATCGCTGCTCGACGCCGGACTTCTGCACGAGGATGTCAACACTGTTGCCGGGCCTGGCCTTGCGCGTTACACGCAGGAGCCCAAGCTCGACGGTGACGGAGTTCTGTGGCACGAGGGCACCCGAATCAGCGGCGACAACACCGTCCTGCGCGGCGCCGAAGACGCGTTCAGCGCCGAAGGCGGATTGAAGATGCTGACCGGGCCGATCGGCAAGTGCGTCATCAAGACCTCGGCGATTGCTTCCGAGCACCGTGTGGTGACGGGTCCGGCACGGGTGTTCGACGATCAAGCCGACTTCCTCGCCGCGTTCGAGGCCGGGCAGCTCGAAGGAGACCTCGTCGCCGTGCTGCGCTACCAGGGTCCGCAGGCGAACGGCATGCCGGAGCTGCACAAGCTGACGCCCGCGCTCGGGATCCTGCAGGACCGCGGCTACCGCGTCGCGTTGATCACGGACGGCCGCATGTCCGGCGCATCCGGAAAGGTGCCCGCAGCAATTCATCTCACGCCGGAGGCGGCCAGTGGCGGGCCCATCGCGAAGATTATCGACGGCGACACGATCACGCTCGACTCGTTGACCGGGACTCTCGACATCGACGTGCCGACAGTCGAGTTCGAGGCTCGGCCCGTCACCGGCCGAGTGCTCACGAACGACGAATGGGCGGGCACCGGACGCGACCTGTTCTCCGGAATGCGAGCTCTGGTCGGCCCTGCCGACGAGGGTGCGATGTTCGTGATGCGCTGAACTGCCCGTGCGCGTTTCGGTACACCCAACTGTCTCCAACCACTCACGGGCGCGGTAGCGCCGGAAAAGGAAAGTCATGACCGAATCCCTCATCGACCGCGTACCCGTGATTCCGGTCGTCGTGATCGAGAATCTCGACCACGCAGTCCCGATCGCCCGTGCACTGGTCAAAGGCGGCCTACCCGTCATCGAACTGACTCTGCGCACCCCGGTGGCACTCGACGCCATCGAACGCATCGCTGCGGAGGTTCCCGAGATCCTGCTCGGCGCCGGCACAATCGTCACGCCGGGCCAGGCGAAGCAGGCCGCCGATGCAGGCGCGCAGTTCCTTGTGTCGCCGGGCAGCACGCAATCGTTGACACAGGCGATGCGCGAAACCGGACTCCCGCACCTTCCGGGCGCCGCGACCGTCTCCGAGGTGCTTGCGCTGCTCGAAGCGGGATACACCGAACTGAAGTTCTTCCCGGCCGAGGCGTCGGGTGGTGCCAACTTCCTGAAGTCCATTCACGCGCCGGTTCCGGCTGCCCGCTTCTGCCCGACGGGTGGAATCTCGCCGGCGAACGTGGCGTCGTACCTGGCATTGCCGAACGTCGGCTGTGTCGGCGGATCGTGGATCACGCCCGCAGCCTTATTGGCGAACGAGGACTGGGATGCGGTTGCCGATCTGGCGCGGGCGGCGTCGGAATTGTCGGGCGCCTGAGTGGCAGGTGAGCCAAAGTACGTCGCAGGGGACGTATTTCCGCTCACGTGCCTGTCCGTAGCTCCTTGACCTCGAGATAACTCGAGGTTTTATCGTCGGTTCATGGACACACTCGGACTCGGCAGAATCGGCATCTCGATCGACGTCAGCCACTCGTACCTCGACGACGCACGCGAGCTGGAAGCGTTGGGCTACACGTCGCTGTGGCTGGCGGGAGGTCAGATCGACAGCTTGACCAGGCTGTCGGATCTGGTGCTGGCGACCGAGACGGTGACCGTCGTACCGGGGATCGTGCCGGTCGATGTCTACGACGCCGCTTCGGTGGGCGCACTGTTTCGTGATCTCGAGGGGACCGGCCGATTCGTCGTCGGGCTCGGCGGGCCTCAGTCGGCGAAGCCGCTGGCCGGGTTGAACACGTATCTCGACGAGCTCGACGTGCCTTCCGATCGTTTGATCCTCGCCGCCCTCGGCCCGCGAAAGCTCGAGCTGGCGGGTCAGAGAGCCGCAGGAGCCGTCGCACTGCTCGTGACGCCGGCGTACGCAGCCGAGGCCAGAAAGATCCTGGGCGACGCGTCCCTGGCGATCGATCTTTTCGTCGTTCTCGAAACCAATCAGGAGCGTGCCCGCGCGTTCGCCCGAAAGCCACTGTCCTTCCTCGCGTCGGTTCCCGGTTACCGCCAGAACTTCCTTCGTATGGGCTTCACCAGCGAGGACGTCGATCAACTCGCCGACAGACTCGTCGACGCCGTCGTGGCGTGGGGAAGCGTCGACGACATCAGTCGACGCGTTCAGCAGTTCTTCGATGCCGGTGCCGACCACGTTGTACTCGCGCCGCTGGCGACAACGGCTCTGGTCGCGGGCCGGGCGCTGTCGGAGCTGGTGGTCGCGCCAAAGTAGACTCCATAGACCGTGAGCCTTACCCTCGGAATCGTCGGATTGCCCAACGTCGGCAAGTCCACCCTCTTCAACGCGCTGACCAAGAATGATGTGCTGGCGGCGAACTACCCGTTCGCCACTATCGAGCCCAATGTCGGTGTGGTTCCGCTGCCCGATCCGCGGCTCGGCAAACTCGCCGAGGTCTTCAGCTCGGAGAAGTTGGTGCCTGCGCTTGTATCGTTCGTGGACATCGCCGGCATCGTGAAGGGCGCTTCCGAAGGTGCAGGTCTCGGCAACAAGTTCCTGGCCAACATTCGTGAAGCCGATGCCATCTGCCAGGTTGTTCGTGTGTTCGCCGATGACGATGTGGTGCATGTCGACGGCCGTGTCGACCCCGCTGCGGACATCGAGGTCATCGAGACCGAGCTCGCAATTGCCGACCTCCAGACATTGGAGAAGGCGATTCCGCGCGTCGAGAAGGAAGCGCGGATCAAGAAGGACCGCAAGCCTGCGCTCGACGCAGCCATCGCCGCTCAGGCTGTACTGAACGAGGGCAAGACGCTGTTCTCTCAGCGGAGCAAGCTGGACTTCGAGCTGCTGAAAGAATTCCAGCTCCTGACGACGAAACCGTTCCTCTACGTATTCAACGCGGACGAGTCCATCCTCACCGACGACGTCAAGGTCGGCGAGCTTGCTCGCTCCGTCGCACCGGCGGATGCAGTGTTCTTGGATGCAAAGATCGAGTCCGAGCTCCTCGAACTCGACGCTGAGTCTGCAGCCGAGCTCCTCGAGAGCGTCGGGCAGACAGAGCCGGGTCTCGACGCCCTGGCCCGCGCAGGCTTCCATACTCTCGGATTGCAGACCTACCTCACGGCGGGGCCGAAAGAGGCTCGTGCGTGGACGATTCACAAGGGAGACACCGCTCCTCAGGCAGCGGGCGTCATTCACACCGACTTCGAGCGTGGCTTCATCAAGGCTGAAGTCGTCAGTTTCGACGACCTCATCGAGACAGGCTCCATGGCTGCAGCGAAGGCTGCGGGCAAGGTGCGTATCGAGGGCAAGGATTACGTCATGGCCGATGGGGATGTCGTGGAGTTCCGCTTCAACGTCTGATCCCGGACGAAATCCAAGACCCGGTTGTGCGCGGAGTGAGCCGTCGGGCGCAAATCGGGGGCGTAGATCCGGTGGCGACCGGGTGCTCCCAAATCTACGTCCCGGTTGCGTCTGAATCGAACATCAGGATGTAAACCTCAGTTTGCTCGATATCGGCTGTGGCAGGGGAGAATACATCGGTGACTTCGAAACATTCTGATCCTCGGCTGGCAGTGTGGGAACAACTCCGCGCAGGGAGTGGCCCGCTGGAGCAACTCCAGATCCATTCGTCCCCTGTGCTCGCGCCGCAGTGTGTTCGGTTCGGCCAACTGACTGCGCTGGTCGGCCTGCACGGCGCGGGTAAAAGCTACATGCTGTCGACGCTCGCGGCAGGTCTTCCAGGCTGGCAAGTAAAGCTGCAGCTGCCTATCGAATCGGATGGTCACGTCGACGAACTACGTGGCAAGTATGGACTGACCCTCAGACCAGGGGATGGACCGCGAGAAGTCGGCTATACGCGACCTGTCGATCGGGAAGAACGCGAAGCATTCGATGCAATACTGGAGCCGCTGTGGTTGACGACGTTGTCGCCGTACATGGCATTGAGCGAATTATCCTTCGCTACAGACAATTTCCGGTCTAAACTTGTCGACTTCACGGACATTACGCGCGGCGGACTCAATGCCGTGCGCGACATTACCGGTCACGAGTACCAATCCTTGGAGTACGGCCGAATCGACGGCCCCGACGGCTACGCACCGTTCTTCCGAGGCATCCGCCAGTCGCACGAGGTCGACATGTTTTCGATGAGCGCGTCAGAGTTCTGGGTTCACTTCGTCTTGGCACATCTGCGCATTGCGGACAAAGACGCGGTTGTGCTCATCGATGAACCAGAGTCCTTCTTGGCGCAGCCGGGTCATCGCGCATTTATCGACGAGATCGCGCGCCTTACATTGGCGGCGGGGTGCCAGACAATCATTGCCACGCACTCCGACACGATGGTCCGACGAATTCCGTCCTCCCTTCTTCTGCAGGTCACACAGAGTTCCAATGGCGCGATCGTTTCCGAGGTTGCGGGTACAGGAGCATTGCTTCGCGCGCTGGGCCGTGAGCGGGTTCCGGTTTGCGCGCTGGTCTTCGTCGAAGATGCTCTCGCATCCACTGTGGTTCGAGCGATGATGAACCTGCTTGCGCCGGACGACGTCGATAAGTTCGATGTCATCGATAGTGGCGGCAAGGATATCGCCGTGCGCGGCGCAGGACTATTCAAAAATTCCCAGCGGCTGCGCGCCATGGCGGTGCTGGATGGCGATCAGAGGGGCAAGTACACGACTGAGTGTGTGCTTTTTCTGCCGGGCGCGGGCGTTCCTGAAATTGATCTCCTCGACAGTCTCCGATCAGCCGAATCGATTGCAGCGGAACGGCTCCACGTTTCCGTGTCTGATCTTCGTATCGGACTGGAAGTTGCGGGTCGCGCGTCACACCAACTCGTCTTTGAAGTTATGGGTGAAGTTTTGGCCGGAAGTTCGGCAGAGAAGGTGAGGGACCTTGCGATCGAACTCTGGTTGCAGCAAAGCGAAGTCGCAGTGCATGCCCGAACGTTGATCGGGGAGTTGCTTGCGGGGGCCGCTCCTGCACGATGACACGGGCCAGTGGGTTTGGGTAACGTCTCAAATGTATCGTAAACACACGTGCCTTCGCGTGCGCTGGAGCCTCGGTCCGTGGCGACTGACGGCTATCGCCCGTCCAACACCGCCTGCGCGACCAGATCGGCCGCCTCGGCGCTCGTCGCTGCGAAGCGCACGTTGTCGAACCGGTGCAGGTACGCGCTGTAGATCCCCGACACCTTCTTGTTCGCGTTGTCCATGGCGACGACCCGCTTGCCCATCATGGCGGCCAGTACCGCGGCGTGCAGCCGGTCCGTCAGAACAACCGGAGCCTTGTTCAGGATGCGTTGAGCGACACGGAGATTGAGTGCCGCGATCTGACGATAGGAGCGGGCGAGCGCCGGATAGAGCAACCGGGTGGTGTTGGGATAGTTGTTGGCAATTCTCGTTGGAAGCGTGATCACCTGCCACAGGGCCAGGTCCTTGCCGCGCACGCCCCAGTCGTACTGGACGGACGAGTAGTCGATGTCGACGGCTCCGTGATCGAGCCCTTCGGAATCGACGCGAAGGAGTTTGACGACGTCCACGGCCGAACCGTCGACGCTCTTCTCGATCTCCGCACCGAATGCCATGTCTGGGCAGTACTCGACATTGTTGCTCGGGAAGTTGGCGCGTGCGATGTCGTACGAACGTTGCTCGCGCAGCATCAGCGTGAGATCTGAGTGCTTCGCATACATCGCCGCGGTCTTCGCCAAGGCATCGGGATCGGCGTAGTCGATGCCCTGGGGGAGTGCGACGATCTTGTTGTTCGGGAACCGCGCGACGATCCGTTCGCGAAACGCCTGATGTGCGGGCCACCGGTCACCGAAGTTGCCGCCGCCGTGCAGAAAAATGGTCCGGTCGGTCAACCGTTCCCGGAGAAGTGCGTCGGAATGAGTGTGCAGATCGGACACATAGTCGACTCCGACCTTCAGCTGGTCGAGATAAGCTGCCTGGCCGGCATAGATGAGTGAGTCGCCCGCGTTGTGGTGGCTGGGGAAGTCCAGCAGGGCTATTCGATCTCCCGGGGCCGTATGACGCCTCATCACCGCAAGAGTCTCGCGCCGTATCGATTCGAGTGCCAGCTGCGTCATGAGGCGATCATGCCGGACGATCTGCGTCGGTGTGGCGTCCGAGGATCGAGGAAATGTAGGCGCATCGTCAGCGCGCCGTGTTGCAGGCCGATGTGGTGAGCCCACAGCCCACGCGGTGGCGGGTTGAGCCATCCCGGAAGCCAAGGATTCCTGATGGTTGCAAGGTATGCAATCGTCGCCAGATGCGCAGGAATCTGCAGGAAATGGGAGGGATCGGGGCAGCCGAGCGAGTGGTGTTTTCGTGTCAGCATGCACGCTGTTCCACCGTAGTTGCTGCCCTGACGAAATGAGGCGCGCACGGTAGTCCTCAAGCGGTACGCGACAACGGCATCCGGTACGTGGCCCAATGTCATTCCTGCCTCCTGAATGCGCCACGAGTAGTCGACGTCTTCGCCGCCCCCGATGAGGTCTTCGTCGAAATATCCGACCTCGTCCACGACCCTGCGCCAGAAGGCGAAATTGTTACCGTGTGCCCAGGGAAGATAATAGGATCCGAACCGTTGTTCGGGCCGGGGAATGGTTCGCCACAACGCCACTTCGCTGGAATTGAGCGAATGCACTTCGATCGAACCGCCGACTGCGTCATAGTTCTCGGCTTCGCGGGTCAGCGCTGTGAGCCAGCCTGGATGGACAGCATCATCATGATCGGTGACTGCCAGAAACTCTCCTTCCGAGGCATCGATGCCTACGTTCCTGGCGTAGGAGACACCCCTTGTTGCGGAAGCGTCGACCCAGCGCAGGGGAAACGGAGAAGCGGCATGGCTCACGTATTCGCGTGTGCCGTCAGTGGAACCGTTGTCACTGACGATTACCTCGAACTCGCCCGTGTAGTCCTGCGCGGCCAAGGCCGCGAGTTGAGTTTCGAGGTGGGGTACACCGTTGTATACCGGTATGATGACTGAAACTAGACTGATCGTCATGTTTTGATGTTACTGCAGGACACCTGCGAGTTACCAACTATTGTCCCTTGCGCAACCGCTTCTCCAACGGTGTCGGGAAGCTTGGGGTGATCGCGCGTCCGTCGAGCAGGTCCGTGATCCGCCCGGCCTCGGCTTTCGCCTCAGCTACAACCGACCGCCCGACTTTGTCGAACACCTCCGTCGCCACTCTGCCTTCCGGGCCCACCGCCCACCCGCCGACAATGCGGCCGTCGGACCAGATTGTCGGGCCGACATTGCCGAACGTGTCGAACAGTGGAGCCTTGTGCTCGCCGAGATACCACTCGCGCTGCTTCCAGCCCATTGGCGTCGGATCCAGTGCAGGTAGCAGCATCACGCTCGAACCGCCTTCCTGAAGGGTAGTGTCCGCCAGCATGATTCCTGCACCTACCTCCAACGAGACGTCGACGGTATCGAGCCCCGCAAGCGCCGTCCGCGTCTGAGTCTTGTTCCACCCGGTCCACCACTGAAGATCCTCTGACGTCGCGGGCCCGAACACCTCGAGCCACCGTCGCGCAAGCTCTCGCCTGCTCTCGTTCTCGTCGACCTCCGGAATCCCGCCCGGCCACCACTGGTCTATCGGAGCCCATGCGTGCCGCCGCGATGTCCAGGCGCCGCGGGGTTCGACGCGCACCATTCGCCCCTCGGCGGCCATCATCGACAGAACCTGCGACGTCACGTATCGCTTGACGTCGTAGGCCTTGTCGGTGGTTGGGAGCAACGCGGTCCGCAGCAACGGAACCGAAGCGGACAGTTCTGCGCCCGTCGCAGTTCCTGCCTTACGCAGCGCCGCCTCCGTGGCGTTCTCGACCGCTGCGATCCACTGCTCGACGTCGTCGATCTCGGGTTCCGTCGGCAGCGTCGTGACCTCCTTGATCAGCCTCGCGCGCATGGTCCGGGCCACTCCGAGGCTGGCAGCCGCATGAATTGTCGGAACATCCTCGTGCGCGACGACGAACAATGTGCGCCGCATTGCCATGAGCCGCACCAGGCTTCGGCGATCGTACATCGAGGCGCGCACATCCTCGATCGACAGCGACCGACCACGCGCCAGAACCGAGAGATACACCGTCGCCGGGTCAGTTGCGTGCAACGCCAACAACGACGTCACGACATCTTCGACAGTGGGGGAGTCCGCGAAATGCCGAGCGACAAGGTGGGCTCGGCGCTGCGCGTCGGTGATCTTCACCCCGACAGTCTGACGCACCCTGGCCAACCCCGTCAGGCCGTGGAACGATCACTCACGTGACCTCAACTGGGCAACCGAAGGATCTTGGGCAACCGAAGGATCTTGGGCGACTGAGGGACCTCGCGCGCCTCCGCCGCGTTCGGGACCGGATGGATCGCGACTACGCGCAGCCGTTGGACGTCGAAGCGCTTGCGCGCGAGATCAACGTCTCCGCCGGTTATCTCAGTCGTCAGTTCAAGCTGGCATACGGTGAGTCGCCTTATTCCTATTTGATGACCAGGCGTATCGAGCGCGCCATGGCACTGTTGCGTCGTGGCGATCTCAGTGTCACCGAGGTGTGCTTCGAGGTCGGGTGCTCCTCGCTCGGCACGTTCAGCTCACGGTTCACCGAATTGCTCGGTATGCCGCCGAGCACCTACAAACGCCTGGCATCCGAGGACGCCGCGGGTATCCCGTCGTGCGTCGCGAAGCAGGTGACCCGCCCTATCCGGAAGGTATCGCCGAGCTAGCGACTGCTGGGGGATTCGAACTGTCAACAATTCGCAGCTCCGCGAATATCAGAGTTCGACCGACGTCGCCTCGACCACCTTCGACCACAACGAATCTCGCGCCTGCGGCGAATCCTTGCGCCACGACGGGTAATGCGTGGGACGGGTTGCGCGGTCGTGCCAAAACCTCCCTGTGCAGGTCAGCGCCTCGTCGCCTGCGGCAAGCCACACGATGGTGTCAGCGCCCTGTTCGGCACTGCGAAGAATCGGTTTCATGATGTTGCCGAACAGCGGAATCGAATCCGTCACGCCTGGCGTTGCAGCCCAACCCGGATGCATGCTGTGGACGACAGGATCGTTCTCTTCTATGAGGTGCTCGGCGAGCTGCTCGGTAACCACCACCTGCATCCGCTTCGTCCGCGCATATGCCGTCATTGCCGAATATTTGCCCGACGAGAACTCGAAATCCTGAGTGTGCAGCGGGACGGGGTACATACCGCCGCTCGATACGAAGATCACACGAGAACCGGCGTCGAACAATTCTCGAAGTCCCACGGTCAGCGCAACCGGTCCGAGCACGTGCGTCGCTAACGCGGCCTCGTGCCCTTGGGCAGTGACCGTGCGTTCGGGCGGCATGACGCCTGCGCAGTGCACAAGAGCATGAATACCGGTCAGCTCCGATGTCAGATCGGTGACCAATCGGGCGACCGAATCGAGATCACTCACATCGCACTCGTGCACGACGATCGTTGCCTCGCTCGCGGCTTGCCGGATCAGTCCCGCCGACTTCTCGAGCCTCTCGGTGGATCGTCCGACGAGGTGCACGCGCGCGCCCAGCTTGGCCAATGCAGTGGCCGTCGCCGCGCCGAGGCCGGAGCTACCACCGGTGACGACGATGTCGATCGGCACCGGGAACGGCGCCGGGTCAGCGCCCCAGAACCTGCTTCGCACGGTCGCGCCGATCCGTGAGTAGCCGGGAACCACTGCTCGGTCGAGGAGATTGTCGAGGATGCTCGTCACGGAGGTCATGTCTCCTCTATACCTGGCCTCGGCCGTTATCAACCATGCCATGATTCGACCATGGCTTTACCCGATGCGCATCGCGAGATTCTGGCCACCGTTCCGCCGCATCGCCGCGACAGCTTCGAGCTTCGCCTGGAGCAGTGGTGGCCGGATCTGCACGACGCCGTGACGGCCTTGTATCCGAATCCCGACGAGGTCGCTGCGGCCCTCGTCGCCATCGCGGCCCGCGGGTTTGCCGCCCGCCCCGACGAGCTGCATCGGCTCGATGAACGTAGGCTCCTGCAGCCCGATTGGTTCCAGCGACCGGAGATGTTCGGCTATGCGTGTTACGTCGACCGCTACGGCACCACTGTGAAAGGAGTGGGGGATCGGTTGGATCACCTCACCGACCTGGGCGTTACCTACCTTCATCTGATGCCGCTGCTCGAGCCTCGTCCCGGCGACAACGACGGGGGCTATGCGGTGATGGATTACCGCGCGGTGCGCGCGGATCTGGGTACCAACGAGGATCTACGAGACCTCGCGACGGATCTGCGTGCGCGTGGGATCAGCTTGGTGGTGGATCTGGTACTCAATCATGTTGCACGCGAACATAACTGGGCTATCGAGGCGCGATCCGGTGATCCGGCGTACCGCGACTACTTCCATATCTATCCCGACCGCGAGACACCCGACGCCTACGAGCGAACCCTGCCCGAGGTGTTCCCGGACTTCGCGCCGGGGAGTTTCAGCTTCGACGAGGAGCTCGGTGGGTGGGTGTGGACGACGTTCAACGAGTGGCAGTGGGACTTGAACTGGTCCAATCCTGCCGTACTGCTGGAGTTCGCTGAGATCGTGATGCACCTTGCGAACCTCGGTATCGAAGTACTCCGGCTCGACGCCATCGCGTTCCTGTGGAAACGGCTCGGCACCAACTGCCAGAATCAGCCCGAGGTACACGCCGTCACTCAGGCGCTGCGCAGTACGTGCAGGCTCGCCGCGCCCGCGACGTTGTTCAAAGCCGAGGCGATCGTCGGTCCACGGGATTTGATGCCGTACCTGGGGCTCGGGCGGCACACCGGCCGAGTGTCCGATATCGCCTACCACAACAGTCTGATGGTCCATATTTGGTCGATGTTGGCCTCCGGCAGTACCGATTTGGCTCGACATTCGCTCGCGAACCTGCCGCCGACCCCGCCGAGTGGAACGTGGGTGACGTACGTGCGCTGCCACGATGACATCGGCTGGGCGATCGACGACGGCGATGCGGCGGGTCGCGGTATCACCGGCGTCGGGCATCGTCATTTTCTGGCCGATTGGTACGCGGGGGAATTCGAAGGATCATGGGCGGAAGGACTTGTCTTTCAACATAATCCGGATTCCGGGGACCGCAGAATCAGTGGCACCGCCGCTGCGCTGAGCGGCCTCGGCCCGACACGGAAGGATCCCGACGGAGGGTTTGCCAGAATTTTTCTCGCTCACGCGATCGTTGCGGCCTGGGGAGGAATCCCAGTGGTCTGGAGCGGCGACGAACTCGGGTCGCCGGGAGACCAGGGGTGGGCGAGCGAGCAGGGTCACGAAGGCGACAACCGGTGGGTTCACCGGCCGGCCGTGACCGACGCCGACCGTGCAGGCCGATTCGAACCGGGGAGCGACGCCCAGCGGGTGTTCGACGGCATCGCCCGCATCGCTCGCGTGCGCAAGGGCCTACCGATGCTTCACTCGGAAGCGCCGGTGCAGGTTCTCACCGATACCGACGACGGTCTGTTGGTTCTGGTGCGCAGGCACCCGAGCGGAACCCTCGTCGCAGTCTTCAATGTCACGAATGAATATCGGTCATTCTCAGATGCTTTGTTGGCGGATCTCGGGCTCGACGACCCACATGAGGTGCTGTCCGAGCACGATCTTCTCGCTCGCGACGGCACACAGTGGATCCCGCCGTACGCCGCGTGGTGGATCATCTGACGACGAAGCGCACCTTCGTTATTTTCCTGTTACCCTGCCTCGACGAAGGTCGATCTGAATCGGACGATAGGGATTTCTTGATGTTTTCTCGTGCCCGCAGCCTCGTACTGGGACTCGTGACCGTGTTGATTGCGGCGTTCGCCGCCACATTCGTGGGCACCGGCGTCGCGCAAGCAGACTCAGCGCTGGTCTACGTCCACTCGGACGCCATGAACAAAGACATCCCGGTCAAGGTCCTGCAGGCTGCAGGCGGAGGCCCCGCTCCAACGATCTACCTGCTCGACGGACTCCGTGCACCTGAGGACAACAACGGCTGGCTCATCGAGACCGACGTCGAGCAGTTCTTTGCCGACAAGCACGTCAACGTGGTCATCCCGTTCGGCGGCGGCGGCACGTTCTACACCGACTGGGAACGCCCGGACCCGAAGCTCGGCGTCGTCAAATGGGAGACCTTCCTCACACAGGAACTGCCTCCCGTCATGGCCGGTCAGTTCGGTAGCGACGGCGTCAACAATGCCGTCGCCGGCCTGTCGATGAGCGGCACTTCGGCTCTCAACCTGGCAGCGCACCACCCCGACTTCTACAAGGCAGTTGCATCGTTCAGCGGTTACCCTTCGGCCAGCAGCCCCGGGTACGCACAGGGCATCCAGGTGTCCGTCGGCGAAATGGGCGGAAATGCGCGCAACATGTGGGGCGCATGGCCATCGGCGACGTGGCTCGCCAACGACCCGCTGCTCAATGTCGGTGCACTCCGCAACACCAAGGTCTTCGTTTCCGCAGGAACCGGCTCCCCGCTGACCGACCCGACCGTCAACCCGGTCAGTGCACGCTTCGACCCAGTCAAGTTCGCGCAGATGGTTCCGCTGGAAACAGCATCGGGACTGAGCAGCCGCGCCTACGTCGCAGCGCTGCGCACCGCCGGAGTCAACCCCGATGTCCGGATCACCGGAACCGGCACGCACTGGTGGAACTTCTGGGAAGAGCACCTGCACGACGCGTGGTTCACCACATTCGCCCCGGCTTTCGGGCAGTAATTTTCGAAACACTTTCGGCATGAATGGCGCATTCAAGCCGTCTAGGCGTTGCCATGGTCCATTCATGCGGAAAGACTGGACGCCATGACAACTCCCAGCCCTGACAGCGCACCCAACATCGCGATGGACTACACCGTTCTCGACTGCCCGGACCCCGCGGCGCTGGCGGAGTTCTACAGCAAGGTTCTCGGCTGGGACTTGGGCCGATCCGAGAGTGATTGGGTCACCCTCCAGGGACCAGGGGAACTGAGATTGGCATTTCAGCAGGCCACCGACTTCGTGCCCCTCGACTGGCCGTCCGACGGAATCAAAATTCACCTCGACCTCGTCGTCGACGACATGGATGCCGCCGAGCACTATGTTCTCGGAATTGGGGCTACAAAAATCGAGGGAAACGAGGATCACCAGGGATTCACGGTGTTCCGAGATCCGGTCGGTCATGTGTTCTGCCTGTGTCGGCGCAGCTGACTAGGATTTCGCCATGCCACAGGACAACAGCTTCCTCGTCGAGCGTAAAACGACGATCTCCGCGCCGCCGGAGAAGATTCACGCGCTGATCGCAGACTTCCGCAACTGGACACTGTGGTCTCCCTGGGAAGGTGCCGATCCCGATATGAAGCGCACCTACAGCGGTCCCGACGCAGGGGTCGGAGCGTCCTACGCGTGGTCCGGAATCCGCAAGGCCGGCTCGGGCAACATGACCATCACCGATTCGAAGCCCGGGCAGATCGTCGTGCTCGACCTCGTGTTCACCAAGCCGTTCAAAGCAGAGAACCTCACCACGTTCACCATCGATCCTGACGCCGATGGATCCGAGGTCACCTGGTCGATGACGGGGCAGAACAACCTGCTCTTCCGTCTCGTGGGCAAGGTCTTCTCCATGGACAAGGTCGTCGGCAAAGATTTCGAGAAGGGGCTTGCTCAGCTGAAGACCGAGGCCGAGAAGCCCTGACGTCAGGCGGCCAGCTCGTAGGGTCCGAAGGTGGCCTGCACCTGAAGCCACTGGGCCATGATCTGGCAGCCGGTCAGTCCACTGTCGTCGAGCGGTTCGCTCGCATACGCGATGTGGCGGTCACCGGACGGATTGGACACTCGAACGTGCCGCCACACCAGCGTGCGAGGGAGGTAACCGCCGAGCTCGATCGCCGCGATGCGTAGCCGCCCCGCATCGCGAACCCACTGCTTCGGTGAGAGGCGGGTTTTGGCAGCATTCTGAAATCCATTGCTGCGCATAAGTGCCCACAGTTGGCGCAGCCACAGCTTGGGAGTGCGAAACGACATCCACCGAGTGAGATCGGCGATGTCGCGGATCAAGCTGTCGTCGCTGGCATTGCAGATCATGTCCCTCGGATGACCGACCCACATCACCGAAACCTGACTCGGAAGTGCAGGACCGGTACCGGCGACGCCTCGGCCGGTGCACCCGGGCACCGCTTCCGCAGGCTGCTGCGGATCGGAGATCAACCCGGCAGCAACAACCGAGGGCAGCGACACCTCACCGGCCTCGATTTTCCCGAGAACTTCCCGAATCACCGAGCACCCCTGCGAGTACCCGATCACCGCCACTGGACCTGCGACCGCGCGGATCGCCGCAATCAAGCGCCTGACCCCAACGTCCGTACTCTGCCGGTAACTCAATCCGCCGATCGCGACAGGCCCGTACGACGCCGGGTAACCGACCCACCGTGCAGCAAACCTGCTGTCCAGATTGTCGGTGACACCGCTCAGGAGACCGGTCACCACATTCCGATGGTCGTCGGGGTGGGATTCCCCGGTGCCACCGACTGCCAGAACCGTCACCTGTGTCATGGGAACCATCATGCCCAGCGAGTCTGAGACAGATACCCGAAGAATGCTGAGAACACTCTGGCACTGTCGGTCGAGCGAGCGCGAACCGTGCGCACCCGCCAAGGGACAGCTGACCGGAGCGTGCTGACCAGACCCAACACTGCAGGGCTCAGTGCTGCAGGGCCGTGCTCACTTCGTCCACCGCTGCCCGGAGCAATCCGTCGTAGACATCGGGATCGGGGATTGCCGATTCCGACGAGGTGACGCTCAATGTCATCGTGCTCCCGATGCCGTGAACACCGTGCGTGAGGCCCATGATGGGGGAGAGGCCGGGAAATCCTGCGGTGAAACGAACGGGCCCGTCGCCGAGGTACAGATCCGCATCACCGCGCGACACGCTGGACACAACAGTGTTGCCGGTGACGGTGTCCGGTACTGCGGTGGTGTCGAGTTGCCGAACTCCCCAATGGAGGAGTGCCGCTGGAACTAGCTCGGTTGCGAGTGATTGTGCCGCCTGTGCTGGATGATCGCCGCGAGCGCGGCGGTCGGCGATATCGCCGGCGATTCGCTCGGCGCGGTCGACGAGGTTCGGTGTATCGGGGTGCAAGCCGATGCCAGCATTGCGAAAGTGGTTGCGTGAGCGTCGTTCACCCGTCTTGCCGAGGGTCAGTTCGGCGCCGAGGTCGGTTGGCACGCCGTCGCCGAGCATCGCCAGGTATCGCGAGAGTGCAAGCGAGACAGCGGTGATCGCGCCCACGGTCACGCTGACGCCAGTGAAGTCCGACCTCGGCCTGACAATGGTGCGGATGGAAGTCGGCCCGCTCGGTGCAACGTTGACCCGGATTTTCGGTCGGCCGGGAGCCTGGGGTGGAACGAGGCCCGCACTGACATCGTCGGCTAGTCGCTTGTCGAGTTCTCGGGCGCTACGGGCTCGTCCGATCGCTTCGCGGGGAGTGCATCGTGCGCGCTCGGGCAAATGAAGAGCAGGTTCTCGGGTGTCGCCGAACAGTCGCCGAGCAAGCGACGTGGCAACTCTGCCGTCGCCGAGTGCATGCGAGATCTGCAGTACCGCCACCAACGCGGAGCCGGTGCAGCGAGGCGCGCCCTGCACCTGCGCGAAAAGATGTAGTCGCCAGGGACTCTCGTGTTGGTCGAGTTGTTTCTCGAACAATCCGGCAACGGCAGCGGTGCATGCGTCCCAGGTACCAGGGGGATCGTGATCGATGATGTGGGCGGTGCCCACCGCCATGGGAACGATGCGTGGATAGCCGAGCGTCAGCGGAACATCGGCGATTCTGATGTTCAGGTCCTCGACGAGGAGGGCGTTGTGAAGAATTGGCTCGCGTACCGATGCGAACGCTGCGTCGGTCTCGAAGCAGAACAGGAGAAACTGGTCGTTGGGGATTTTCGCGGACATCCAGTACGACTGGGCGTCGGTTGGATGCAGCCTGCTTCGCATCGGGCGAGACTATCGGAGGCCTGTTCGAATGGCCACTGCACACAAGACTGTGCCACAAGATCGGAAGCGCCGATCTTGTGGCACAGTCTTTTCGAGAAGTGAGATCCGTCAGCCGACGTTGGCCAGACCGACCGTCGGGAAGAAGAAGCAGGTCTTCTCGCCTTCAGCCGTGTTGTGGGTGACGTTACCGAAGATCGCGGCCAGCACGGTGCCGGAACCGGTCTCGACGGGCGCGAGGCGGGCGCCTGCGGCGGGCAGTTGGGCGACGACGGAGTTCAGGGCCGTCCGAGCGATCTCGGCTACGAACGGATCGAGGTTGGCGTTGGAGAGCACCGAATCCACGAAAGTGGTGGTGGCCCCGCCCATGTCGGCGAATCCGCCCTTCAGCGTGTTGACGTTGAACCAGGCGACCTGCATGCCGGACTTGTTCGCCGAATCGTCGACGACTCCTGCCGGGACGAAGGCAAACATGGTTTCGCCCTTCTCCACCGCGTTCAATGCAGGCAGCTGCGGCAGCAGCGGAATCTTGATGTTGGGCCACGGTCCGCCCGCCGCACCGGCGACGGCGGGTGCAATGCCGAGTGGGATGCCCGGGATTGCAGCGCAGTTGATCGACGCCGTCGGGTAGAAGAACGGCGTGATTCCGAGATCGCTCAAGATCTTGTTCGCAGCATCCAAGGCTGCGAGTGGGTTCGCGTCGGTCGTTTCGGCGACGCCGGTGCGCGATGCCGCAATGGCCTCGGCTGCGGAGAGTGCGGTGGACGCGCCCTGGCCTTGAAGGTTGGCGACGGCGGTGGACAGCGGATCTGCGGGTGCGGGATCCGCGGTCGCCGTCGCCGGAACGGCGAGAAGCGCGGCGCAAGACAGCGCGACTGCTCCTGCTACCCGACTGATTCGACGAGACATGTGTGACTCCTGTGACTGATGAGACCAAAGTTACGAATGTGGTGATCCGACCACATGTCTGGTCGGTTTCTCAAGCCCTGGGAGCCACGGTTATTCAATCGATACGTCAGCTTGCGTTGATTCCGAAGTCTCGAACGATGCCCGAGAGGCCTGATGCGTACCCCTGCCCGATGGCTCGGAACTTCCATTCCTGACCCCGTCGGTACAGTTCGCCGAACACCATTGCAGTCTCGGTCGATGCGTCCTCGCTGAGGTCGAAGCGCGCCAATTCGCGGCCGTCGGCGCGATCGACCACTCGAATGAACGCGTTGACGACCTGCCCGAAATTCTGGCCGAGTGCGTCTGCGTCGTGGATGGACACCGGAAACACGATGGACTCGACCTCGGGGGACAGTGCCGCCAGGTCGATGTTGATGCTCTCGTCGTCGCCCTCGCCCTCGCCGGTCCTGTTGTCGCCGGTGTGCTCGATCGCGCCGTCGGGCGACCGCAGGTTGTTGTAGAAGACGAAGAACAGGTCGCCGAAAGACTTCTTGTCGCTTCCGAGTCCGATAGCGCTCGCATCGAGGTCGAAGTCGCCGCCCGTTGTATTGCGAACATCCCAGCCGAGGCCGATCGTGACGGCGGTGAGGTTGGGGGCTTGTTTCGACAGTGAGACATTTCCGCCCTTGGCAAGGGTGACGCCCATAAGAGAAATCTCCTTCACTCGTGTGTGCTCGTGCACCCCACAGTAGGTGAACCCGTACCGCTCGCGTCATGGCGAGCTTGGGGTGTCCCTGGTGAAGATGGGGCGAGAGTCGCCGCAGTGAATGATGTGACTAGCGGTACCGGAGTGAGTGTGGTGGAATACCGAAACGAGAAAAGCTATCAGCGTGGTGGCTTGAAATGCCAGCGACACGCCGAACACCGACCGCCTGAAGTCGAAATCTGATGTGGGGACTGCACGTGCACGTATCGCGACGAGAACTGTTCAAGTACGCCGCCGTGGGATCGGCTGCCGCCCTCGGCCTGGCCGCGGTGAATTCGACGGTTGCGCAGGCAGATGAACTCGGGACTCTCGTCGACTATTCGGGCGGCGTGCCCTCTGCCGAGTCGATTCGGGCCGCCGGCCACATCGGAGCAATTCGGTATGTGTCCGATCGTCGTCCCGGCGCGGAATGGATGCTCGGCAAGCCCGTGAAGCGCGACGAGGCCGATGCGCTCACCGGGGAAGGACTCGAACTCGTGTCCAACTACCAGTTCGGCAAGGGTGACACCTCGGACTGGAAGGGCGGCTACGCGGCCGGAGTCAAACACGCACAACGCGGTCTGGAACTGCACCTTGCTGCTGGTGGGCCAGAGAATCGTCCGATCTACGCGTCCATCGACGACAATCCGACGGCCGTCCAGTTCGCAACGCTGATCGCGCCGTACATTCTGGGTTGGCAATCGGTGGTCGGACCGGAGAACACCGGTATCTACGCCAACTCACCGACCATCGAGCTCGCCTCCATCGCAGGCCTCGGTCAGTGGTATTGGCAGCACAATTGGGGTACCCCGAAAGGCTTCCGCCATCCTGCGGCGCATCTGCATCAGGTGCAGATCGACAAAGGGAAAATCGACGGAATTGCCGTCGACATCAATGTAATTCTGAAGCCGGATTACGGCCAATGGTCGCTCGCCTGAATGACCGAAAAGCCGTCGTGAATTGGTGAAGAGAACACCTTGAATTTCATCGATGTAATCTACCCGATTGTCGCGTGATTCCCGCGCGATTCTATTGCCAATAGAACGAGAGCAATCAACGCCAGCGCGGCGACGGCGGCCGAGAACACCACTCCGGCGGTAACGAGGCCCCAGGCGCTCGCCGCCTCGCCTGCCCCGATGACCGGCACCGAGATAGCGATGTAGAGCACGACGAAGAACGTCGACGTCACCTCCGCCCTGCGGTCCGCGGGCAACTCGGCTGTCACCGATGCGATTCCCTTGCTGAAGGTGATTCCTTGGCCGATGCCGCACACGATTGCGCTGGCAACCAGTACGGCAAATGAGGCGGCAAGAAGAGCCGAGCCCAGCAAGGCCACGCCGACCACGAGGACGGCGCAGCCGGCGCGCATCGCGAAGGACGCTCCGAGTCCGCGTAACGCGATCTGGGCGACCGCCGAGGATGCGAACATCACGGATACGACGGCGCCGTCGACTGCATGGTTGTCGATGCCGAGAACCCCACTCATGAAGCCGGGAGACACGGCCGTGAACAGGCCGAGAACCGCGAAGCCCGCGAACCCACCGGTCGCGGCGCGCAGAAACGTTCCACGGATCGGCGCGGGTAGCGACAGCCGTTGCATGTGCGGGCGTGCGCCCTTCGCCACGGCGACAGTCTCCGGCGCGAGTACCACGACCACTGCTGCGAGGAACAGCAGTGCGATGTCGACTGCGAATGTGAGATGCAGTGGTTGGGGCAGGTACTGGACCAGCAGACCTGCGACCAGCGGGCCGAGTCCGAGGCCGCCGATGTTGGCCGCGGTGGCGATGGCCGGAGCTTGTGGTCGCCATTTTTCCGGCACCATCTCGACGAGGGTGACTGTCGCGGTACCGACGAAGATTCCCGCCGACAGGCCCGACAGGACGCGGCCGATCAGCAGCATGGTGACCGAATCCGCGGAGATGAACACCACCGCGCTCGCGATCCCGAATGCAATGCCTGCCAGCAGCATCGGACGTCGACCCAACGAGTCCGACCACCGTCCGAACGCGAGGAGGGCGGTCAACACGCCGATCGCGTACACGGCGTAGATGACGGTGACCAATAGGACCGAGAACCCGAACTTCGCCTGGTACAGCGAGTACACGGGAGTGGGCATTGTCGTGCCCATCATGACTATCGCGAACGAATAGGTGATCGCGACGAACGCCAGAGGTCTGCTCACGAGCAGACCTTACTCACCTCCGGCACCAACCATGAAGTTGAGTCAGGGGACGTAGACGGTCCCGATGGTCGGCAGGAAACCACACGAGCGCGCGGGCGCAGCGGGATCTTCCTTCGACTGGGTGGTGATCGATCCCGAGACGACAGCGAGAACGCGGCCGGGGCCGGTGTCGGCGATGGCCGAGACAGTGGCGGGCCCGCCGGGGTTGATGTTGGACGCCCCGGTCAGGTCGACGGCGCCAGAACGACGGTTGTCGAGGTTGAGCCAGGTGGCCGTCAGCGGGGATTCCTGCACGGCGGCAATGGGCGATGTTCCGAGCGCGGTGAACACGAAGCCGGTCTGGCCTGCTGCGGGTCCGGGCGGAGGCAATGTCGCGGGGCCTGGTACGGCGAGCGCGGTTCCGACCGAGTCCGCACTGTCGGAGATGCAGGCCTTGCCGATGGTCGGGTAGAGGAACTGAGCGATGACCGGTCCGTCCGCGGGAGGCAGTTCAGGTCCGCCGCCACCGGATCCGTCGAGGAATGTGATGACGGTTTCGAGCGTGGACTTGACCTGGTCGGGGAGCGCGGCGTTCTCGAGGAACGCGCGTGCCTGAGCGAGTAGGTCTGCCTGCGGGCCGGCCGCTACATCCGTCGGGCCGGCCGCGGCACCGAGGATTGCCGGTGCGAACGACGCGAGTGCCTGGATCTGCGCGTAGTCGGGGAGCGGCTGATCAGGCGTAGGGAGGAAGAAGGGAGGTACGTCGGAATGTGGAACCGCGGGAGCCGGTGCCGGCTCTGCGGATGCGGCAGTCGGCACAGCGAGAGCGGCTGCTGCTACGACTGCAGCAGCGGTGACGACTTTTCGTGTCACGCCGAAACTTGACCGCGTTACCCCGGATAAAAACACTGATATTCCCCATCCTGATCGTCAAGCTCGCCGTGAGGCGGTTGCTGGCTCGAGGGGTCACTCTATGTACCCGGCTGTTGCTTGTACAGCCGGTCTCGCCATTCACCGCCAACGGAGATTAGCGCGTTACGCAAGTGAATAGTGTGGTTGGTGATGCAAATGTTATTTGTGAGTAAGCATCAGTTTCTATCGGTTGCCTTGTGAGGCATGGATTCGGGCCCTCTCGGCCAGCCCTATAAGCTCGGCGGTCGACCCGAAATCGAACACCCGATTCCGGCGGAACCGAACGGGAGCAGACGCAACGTGAACCGCATGGTTCGGTACGCCCCCGTTCTGTTGGCCCTCTCGGTGATCGCCAGATTTGCCTGGGCCTTCGGCACGAAGAACGGGATGAACCTCGTAGACCTGCACGTCTACGTCGACGGTTCCGCGTCGCTTCTGAAGGGCGACCTGTACGACTTCACCTACGCCGAGGAAACCCCGGACTTCCCGCTCCCGTTCACCTACCCCCCGTTCGCCGCCCTGGTGTTCTTTCCACTGCATTACCTGCCGTTCACGCTCGTCGGCGTCTGCTGGCAGATCGCGACGATGGCCGCGATGTTCATGCTGATCAGGCTCAGCCTGTGTCTGGTCGTGGGAGAAACAACGGGACGATCACCCCGGTGGACTTCGATCGCGATGGCATGGACCGCGCTGGCTCTGTGGACCGAGCCGGTCCGCACGACACTCGACTACGGCCAGGTGAACGTCTTCCTCGCGCTCGGTGCACTGGTTGCCGTCCGCAGTTCCCGGTGGTGGGTGGCCGGTGGGATCATCGGTTTCATCGCGGGCATCAAGTTGACCCCTGCGATCGCCGGGCTGTACTTCCTTGCGACGAAGCGGTGGACGGCCGCGGTGTTCTCCGCGGTCGCGTTCGCTGCGACGGTGGCGATCAGCTACCTCGTCCTTGGCCATCAGGCCGGCACCTACTTCACCACCCTGCTGGGCGACGCCGACCGTATCGGCCCCGTCGGGTCGGTCTGGAATCAGTCACTTCGCGGTGCGCTGAGCCGAATCGCCGGCCACGACGTCGAATCCGGCCCGTTGCTGATCGTCTGCGTGCTGATCGCGGCCGCTCTTGCGTTCGCGGCGTGGCGAGCGCTGCGGTCCGCGGATCGACTCGGCATTCTGCTCGTCGTACAGCTCTTCGGCCTGCTCGTCTCACCGATCTCGTGGTCGCACCATTGGGTCTGGGTTCTGCCGCTGCTGGTCTGGCTGCTGCACGGACCCGATGGTGGCCGCCTCGGCACTCGGCTGGTTGCCGGATACTGGCTGGTCACCACGGTCGTCGGAGTTCCGTGGGTGTTGAGCTTCTTCCAGGAATCGATCTGGCTCGTGTCACGTCCCGGCGTGTTGGCCTGGCTCGGAGCCGTCGACGTTGTCGGCGTTGCTCTCGTTTACGGATGGATCATCTACCTCGGGCGAGGCCGGCTCAGTCGTCGGGCAGAAGGCCGTCGATCTCGTGAGCCAGAGCCACGTCCTTCTTCGTGATCCCCCCGTCGGAATGCGTGGTCAGCGTGAAGGTGAGCTTTCGCCAGCGGATGTCTATGTCGGGGTGATGGTCGGCCGACTCTGCGGCCTCGGCTATACGTGCGACGAAGGAGATCGCCACTGGAAACGTCGGCAACTCGACGGTTCGGGTGATCGAGGTTCCCGTCAGCGACCACTCGGGTAGACCTGACAGGGCATCGTCGATGTCGGAGTTGGATAGAAGTTCACTCATGGAATCAAGGATGGCCCGTAGGGGGTGGCGTGAAACACAGTCGGCGTCGGGTAGTTGTCGCAGGCGCCCTGGTGCGCGACGGGCTGCTGCTACTCGCCCAGCGGTCCCGGCCCCCCGAGCTCGCCGGCCTGTGGGAGCTTCCCGGCGGGAAAGTTGAACCCGGCGAAACGCCCGAAACTGCCCTGGTGCGTGAGCTACGCGAAGAGCTCGGTGTCGAGACGAGCGTCGGCGATGCGCTGTTCGGCGACGTCGAGCTATCCTCGGGCTTGACGCTGCGCGCGTACCGGGCCGAGTTGATCTCGGGAACGCCTGTGGCGCTGGATCATTCGGCTCTGAGGTGGGTCGACGCCCGGGAGCTGTCCGAGATGGATCTCGTGGACGCAGACCGTGAATGGCTGCCCGAGCTGAGCGGAATGCTCAGGACGCTCTAGCTTTCTCCAGACCCTTTTTGAGGTCCTTGCCACTGACGCCCGCATCCTCCAACTTCTTCATCCGCATGATGACGACCGGGCACTTGATGCAACGCGTTTTCTTGCGGCAGCACTTCTTCTTGGGCTTGAGGCCCGAGACGTTCTTGGCCTTGATTTTGCCCATGTAGTTGCTCCGCGTTTTGTCGAATTTCAGGTGAATTAAGAGCCAAGACTACTGCGTGGTGCAGGTCACCCTGCGGCAGCGGGTAAACTCGGTCAGTCGCGAGAACCTCGCGGTGCAGCGCGCTTCTCTCTAGCGACATAAGCCCGCTAGCGAACAAGAGCCCGCATTCGACCCAGGAGAATTTTTCGCGTGAGCGCCCCAAGCAGTGCAGACAACATCGACAGCACCACAACGTTTCGCAACGTAGCAATCGTTGCACACGTCGACCATGGTAAGACCACGCTGGTCGACGCCATGTTGCGTCAATCAGGAGCGTTCGAGGAACGCGCCGAAGCTATCGACCGCGTCATGGACTCGGGTGACCTGGAAAAAGAAAAAGGCATCACGATTCTGGCCAAGAACACGGCCGTCCACCGACGTAACGCCGACGGCACCATGACCGTCATCAACGTCATCGACACCCCCGGCCACGCCGACTTCGGTGGTGAGGTCGAGCGCGGCCTGTCCATGGTCGACGGCGTCGTCCTTCTCGTCGACGCATCCGAGGGCCCGCTTCCTCAGACCCGCTTCGTGCTGCGCAAGGCACTTGCCGCGTCACTGCCGGTCATCTTGGTCGTGAACAAGACCGACCGCCCCGACGCGCGTATCGAAGAGGTCGTCTCGGAGAGCCACGACCTGCTGCTCGACCTCGCGTCGGATCTCGACGACGAGGCCTCCGAAGCTGCCGAGCTCGCACTCGACCTTCCCGTCCTCTACGCCTCCGGCCGTGAGGGCAAGGCGTCCAAGGTTCAGCCCGAGAACGGCAACGCACCTGACGCGGAGAACCTCGACGAGCTGTTCGAGGTACTGCTGAGCTACGTCCCGGCCCCCAAGGGCACCGTCGACGCACCGCTGCAGGCACACGTCACCAACCTCGACGCTTCGGCCTTCCTCGGCCGTCTCGCGCTGGTTCGTATCCACAACGGCGAGCTCAACAAGGGCCAGACGGTCAGCTGGATGCGTGAGGTCGACGGCGAGCCCGTCGTTCAGAAGGCCAAGATCACCGAGCTGCTCAACACCATCGGTGTCGAGCGCGTCCCCGGCGAGAAGGGTGTCGCCGGAGACATCGTCGCCGTCGCAGGATTCCCGGACATCATGATCGGCGACACCCTCGCCGATCTGGAGAATCCTGTCGCGCTGCCTCGTATCACCGTCGACCAGCCGGCCATCTCGGTCACCATCGGCACCAACACGAGTCCGCTCGTCGGACGCGTCAGTGGACACAAGCTCACCTCTCGCATGGTCAAGAGCCGTCTCGACCAGGAATTGGTCGGTAACGTCTCGCTCAAGGTCCTCGACATCGGGCGTCCCGACGCCTGGGAGGTCCAGGGTCGTGGCGAGCTCGCGCTCGCCATCCTCGTCGAGCAGATGCGTCGCGAAGGCTTCGAGCTGACCGTGGGCAAGCCTCAGGTGGTCACCCGCCAGGTCGACGGCAAGCTCCACGAGCCGTTCGAAGAGCTGACGATCGACACCCCCGAGGAATTCCTCGGTAGCGTCACGCAGCTGCTCGCAGCTCGCAAGGGCAAGATGGTTCAGATGACGAACCACGGCGCAGGCTGGGTTCGCATGGAGTTCATCGTTCCCTCGCGAGGTCTCATCGGCTTCCGCACCGACTTCCTCACCGACACCCGCGGCACCGGTATCGCCAACGCCGTCTTCCACGGCTACGCGCCGTGGGCAGGGGAGATCCGTGCGCGCCACACAGGCTCGCTCGTCTCGGACCGACACGGCAGTGTGACGCCGTTCGCGATGATCCAGCTCGCGGACCGCGGGACGTTCTTCGTCGAGCCGGGTGTCGATACGTACGAGGGCATGGTCGTGGGCATCAACCCGCGTCAGGAAGACCTCGACATCAACGTCACCCGCGAGAAGAAGCTGACCAACATGCGTCAGTCTTCCGCCGACGTCATGGAGACTCTGGCCAAGCCGAAGAAGATGGACCTGGAAATGGCCATGGAATTCTGCGCAGGCGACGAGTGCGTCGAGGTGACCCCCGAGGTCGTACGCGTCCGTAAGGTGCACCTCGATTCGAACGAGCGCGCTCGTGAGCGTTCGCGCAGCAAGTCGCGTGACAAGGCTGCTCTGTAAAGACGTTCTACTCACCCGTGTGCGTGTAGCACTGTGTTGCTACACGCACACGGGTTTCGACGCGAAGGAGTGGCAATTGCGGCAGGTTCACGTGCTGGGCATCGGAGCCATTGCACTGGTTCTCGCAGCGTGTACCGCTAACCCGCCCCCTCCCGTCGAGAGCGAGCCGACCCCTCTCACGACGACGACGGCGCCACCGGTCCAGACGGGTGATCCCGTTGTGGTGGGGATCGACGACGTGGGGATCGGATTCAACCCTCATCTGCTCGCCGACCAGTCGCCCGCCAATTCGGCCGTGAGTTCGCTGGTTCTGCCGAGTCCGTTCCGGCCCGCCCTCGATCAGGAAGACCCGCCGAACACGGTGTGGATGCCCGATTCGACGGTGCTGATCTCGGCCGAGGTGGCGTCGCAGAACCCCTTCGTCATCAGGTACCAACTCCGCAACGAAGCCCAATGGTCCGACGGCGCTCCCATCGCCGCCGAGGACTTCCGCTACCTCTGGCAGCAGATGATCACCCAGCCCGGCGTGATCGATCCGGCCGGATACGCACTGATCGACAACGTCGCCTCCTCCGGCGGCGGTAAGACGGTGAACGTGACGTTGAGTGCGCCGTATCCCAACTGGCAGAGGCTGTTCACCGATCTCCTGCCGAGCCACCTGCTCAAGGATTCGCCAGGCGGGTTCCAGACCGGTCTGAGCGAAAACGTTCCCGTGTCCGGTGGGCAATTCAACATCAAGTCGATCGATCAGGGGCGCGACGAGATTCTGCTCGAGCGCAACGACAGGTTCTGGGACGAACCAGCACGTCCCGACGGTATTTTGATGCGTCGCGGCGGCACGGCCGCGCAACTCGCCGACTCCTTGCGCTCGAAAGATGCTCAGGCGGCACAGGTTCGGTCCAGCACGGCCACCGAGGCTCAGCTTGCGGCGATACCAGGTGTCCGCACCGGTATGCGGCTCCAGCCGCGCGTTCTCGACCTGACGCTCAACGGCCGAGCCCCCATGCTGGCCGATCCCGTTGTGCGACAAGGCGTGATGGGTCTGCTGGACAGTTCACTGCTCTCGACGGTTGCTGCAGGTTCCGGCGCGGTCGATCATCCTGCGCGCGCCCAGCTGTCCAGTCCGTCGGATCGCGGGTATGCGCCCACGGCTCCCGCCCCGATCGGTCGTGAGGCCGCACTGGCACTACTCGCGCGCAGCGGCTATACGGCAACGCCCGAGGGTGTCCTTCAACGAGCAAATGTGCCGGTGGAGTTCGTGATCGGCGCGGTGGAGAACGATGCGACGGCACTGGCGGTGGCCAATACCGCTGCCGATCAACTGACCGGGGCAGGGATAACCACCACCGTGACACCTGTGCCGCCGGACGAGTTGTATGGCACTGCTCTCACCGCGCCTGCGGTCGATGCTGTTGTCGGGTGGTCGAGCGTCGGGCTCGATGCGGGGACAGTTGCCGCATCCAGGTTCGGTTGCGCAGCAACGGAATCAGCTGCTCCAACGGTGGAGTCGTCGAGCAACGACAGCGTGCCGCCCACCCCCAGCAACCTGTCAGGTCTGTGTGTCCCCGACCTCGAGCAGTCGATCGATCGTGCGCTGCGGGGTGAACTCACGGCTCAGGAGTTCACTGCCGAAGCGGAACCGAAACTGTGGGCGCTGTCCGCAGTGCTGCCGATCATGCAGGATTCGTCGGTCGTTGCCGTCGGCAACGGTGTGGATGGAGTATCGCTGGCAGGGCCGATCGAGGTCGGTATCTTCGGTGATGCAGCCGAGTGGATGAGAGTCAAGACCAAGTGAGATTGCTGCTCGTTCATGCCCACCCCGACGACGAGACCATCACCACCGGCGGCACCATCGCGCATTACGCGCGTGCAGGCGCCACAGTCACGGTACTGACCTGCTCGCTCGGTGAGGAAGGCGAGGTCATCGGGCCCCGGTGGGCCGGCCTCGTCGCAGACGAGGCCGACCAGCTCGGGGGTTACCGGATACTCGAATTGCACAGGGCGCTGGAGGTTCTCGGGTCGGAAAAACCTCGTTTTCTCGGTGGTGCCGGACGGTGGCGTGACTCCGGCATGGCAGGAACGCCTGCTTCGCTGAACCCACGCGCATTCGTCAATGCCGACCGCGACGAGGCCTTGGCGGCGATGGTGTCCGTCGTGCGCGAGGTGCGGCCGCACGTGATCGTCGGCTACGACCCGGAGGGGGGCTACGGCCATCCCGATCACCAACAGGTACACACTCTCGTGACCGAGGCTTTCGATGTCGCGGGCACCGATCGCTATCCCGAAGCAGGACAGCCGTGGGCGCCACAGAAGTTCTACTGGACCGTCACCGGTGAGCGTCAGCTGACCGAAGGCATCGAGGCGATCGCGGATCTTCCGTCCGATTGGCGGATGCCCGTGCCCGGCGAGCTCCCGAGCGTCCCCGAGAGTGTCGTCACCGCGTCACTGGACATCCGGGAAGTGTTGGAGCAGAAGCGCGAGGCACTGCGCGCGCACGCCACGCAGGTGACCGTCGCGCCGTCGGGCGCCGAGTACGCGCTGTCGAACAACATCGTGCAGCCCATCCTGGCCGACGAGCAGTACGTGCTGGTCCGCGGAGAACCCGGAGAGCTCGATGAGTCGGGTAGGGAGTGCGACCTGTTTTCCGGCGTACTAAGGTATGAGCTGGATCACTAGATCCATCGGGTCGGCCGAGTATTGGGTGGGACAGCTATGTACAACTGGATCGTGCAGGACGCCATCGTTGCGTTCGTCAACTCGTTGATGCCGGACTTTCCGCGTCAGGAAATGCTCTACCAGAACGGCTTGACCGACCTCGCGTCCGCGCTGAGTTCGCTTCTGACTTCTTTGGGATACCCTCCGGTCTCCTGACCGCCAGAGGGATACGTCAGTATTGGTTGCATGATCTCGAAGGCCGCATCCAATACTGTCGTCCTCGTCTCGAGGGCAACACTTGCAGTACTGATCTTCGACGGTTTCCTGTGCGGCATTCTGGCGGTAGTTTTCCTGCCCACGTATGTGGGCTACGTGCAAATGCCGGTCAGTGCGCTTCTCGCGGGCATTGCCAACGTGATGCTCTTGTTCGCCGCCCGAAAAGTCGCTGAACGGCCCCTCGCCATCGCGTCCCCGCTGATCGGCTGGGGTGTGGCGGTCCTGGTGTGCATGTTCGGCGGTCCTGGCGGCGACGTTCTACTGCTCGCAGACTGGCGTACTGCCTTTTTGTTGGTCGGCGGTCTGGTGCCCCCGGGAGTCCTGCTGTTCAGCTGGCGGCTGAAGTCACTGACAAACCTGCATGCGAACCCGCAGCCCGGAGCACATTCTCGATCATCGTCGGAGTCAGCCTCCCTGTGAATGTATTTCGCTGACTCACGTGGTAGCTGCCGAACAGTCGGACGCTTCCCAGATCTACTTCGATGCCGTGTCCGAACTTCCGCCGCGGTCGCGGAATCTGCCATCCATTCTTCTCCAGTACGGGCAGCAAGGCTTGCCAACCGAAGCCACCGAGAACGACGATCGATCGCAGTGTCGGTTTCAGCAGTTCGAGTTCGATGTCGAGCCACCCTCGGCAGCGATCGCGTTCGGTCGTGGTCGGCTTGTTGTCCGGTGGAGCGCAGTGCACCGGAGCTGTGATTCGCACACCACGCAACGTCAGGCCGTCACCGATGTGCGTCGAAGTGGGCATGTTGGACAGGCCGACGGCGTTCAGCGCGGCGTAGAGCACATCGCCGCTGCGATCGCCGGTGAACATGCGTCCTGTTCGGTTTGCGCCGTGCGCGGCCGGGGCCAGCCCGACGATCAGCACCCGCGCATCCGCGGGTCCGAACGCAGGAACTGCTCGGCCCCAATAGGGTTCGTCTCGAAACTCGGCTTTTTTCTCGACCGCGACCTTCTCTCGCCATCGGACGAGCCGTGGACATGCCCGGCACGAGATGACTGCGCGATCGAGTTCGTCGATCGTCTTCATCGAGCCCATATGTCGCCTGCTCCCGGGGTGACGGCCTCGACGAGTGCCCATGCTTGTTCGATGGGGATGTCGAGCACCTCGTAGTGCCCGGTTCCGGCGGGCGTGGCGGCGATGATGGTCGCGACGCCCGCGCGGCGCTGAAAGAAGGTCTGCGAGACGGTCCAGCCGACGATTCCAGCGGCTTCGAGGCTGTGGCGCGTGCGGTCCAGTGACCCGTGGCGGGTGATCAGCCAGCCGGGGAGGACGGCGTGACCGAGTCCGCGGTAGCGGTCCCAGGCGACGAACACGGCTCCGAGGACCAGCACGACGACTGCCGCCCACACCAGTGCCGGAATCGGTGCGCCCAGCGTCTCGGCTACTCCGACGGCCACACCCACGGCTGCTGCGGGGCCGACTGCTCGGGTATACCGCCTGCGTCGTGCCGCCGGGCCATGCGACTGCAACGGTTTCTGAGCGTCGGCGTGCAACCCTGCGTCGCCGAGAACGACAGTCATCATTCGCAGGGCCTCGGCCGCGGGTGCCTGCGGCAGCAACAGTGAGGATTCTTTCTTCTCGGCGCTGACTCCCGTCATGATCGCGTCGAGCTTTGCGCCTCTCGCGATGCGGAGAAGCAACGGTTCCGAGAGTGACGTGCCGCGAAGACGCTTGCGATCCAACGTGGTCGAACGCGTTCTCAGCAAGCCGTGGTCGACGTGAAGGCGAGTGCCGTCGTCGGTGACCGTCAGATTGCCATAGGCAATCAGATATCGAGCGCAGGCGAACAGGCTCGCGATGATCAGCAGGATCACCAACCCGACGACGACGATCACCACGATGCCGAGATGCTCTGCCGAATCGATGCTGTTCGAGACGACGGACGAGTCTGCGAGTCTCTGGCCGAGCCCGTACTGGAACAGCACGCCGACCGCCGCCGCGATGGTGACCACCCCGGTGAACGAAAAGGGTGCGTACCGAACCCACGAGGTGCGCCAGTGCGCGATCTCGGTTTCCGCGGGCGGCGGCGAACCTGGGGCATCCACTGTCCTTGTCGCTCGCTGCAGCAACTCCTCGCGTAGCGCAGGTACGGCCCCGGCGTCGAGAGCGTTGAGTTCGAACTTCTCACCCTTACCCGCCTGTTGCCCGGTTCCGATACGCAGGATCGACAATCCGAGAACCCGGTGCAGCACACCGGCTTCGATGTCGACGGACCGGATTCTGCTGCGCGGTACCGACAGCAGCTTCTTCTGAAACACCCCGGTTCGGAGTTGAACGTGGACGGGTCCAATGCGATAGCTCGTGGTGAACCAGCGCAGTATCGCGAACACCACCACGGCGGCGACGATGATCGAACCCCAGTAGTGGTTGCCACTTTGGCTGCCCAGGACGAACGACACCAGCAGCACCGGCAGCACCTTGACCGCCTCGTTCACCGGGTGCACGAGCAGCATTCGTTTGTCCAGACGCAGCCAGGGCTGCTGTTCCTCGCTGGCCAGCAGCTCGGTATCCGAACTCGTGTCGCGCTGCTCGGGACTCATGTTGCGTCCCCGAGCGTTCGTCCGGCGATCTCGGTGAGCTGCGCGACAGTCTTGTCCGCGACGTCCTTGTCGAGCGCCGTGATCTTCACGGCGCCGGCCGACGACGCCGTCGTGACGGTCACGGTGGAGAGCCCGAGCATCCGGTCGATCGGACCGCGCTCGGTATCGACCGTCTGGATCCGGGAAATCGGGGCGATGCGCCGCTCCTGGTCGAACCAACCGGTCAAGGTGTAGACGGCAGTGTCGCTGATTTCCCAGCGGTGCACCCGATATCGCCACAGCGGAACCGCGACGATGTGCACGGCTGCCAGCACGACCGAGACTACGAAAACCATGATGTGTGGCCAGCTCGTCCACGCTCCGGCGATGACGGCCCAGACTATCTGAGCGATGAACGCCGGAATCCACATCAGACTCGCATTGATTGCCCACAGCTGCTGTGCTCGAGGACTCGGACGCCACGCTGGATCGGTCATCGTGATCATGGCTACAAACCTAACGGTGCCGTTCCTCCAGCTCTACCTCCCGCGTTGCGGCGGCTCAGCAGCGCCCGAACACCCTGCGGTGGCACGCGCACGCGTCGAAGGAGCATGATCGAGTAGTGACCATGCTGCCTGATCCCGCTGCAACTGCTCTCCCGCTCGAGAAAGTACCCGCCCCGTCCGCCATGCGCAGAGTTCTGCGACGTGCCCGTGACGGTGTCAGTCTCAATGTCGACGAAGCGACCGTGCTGCTGCATGCGCGCGGCGACGACTTGGTGGATGTGATGGCGTCGGCGTCTCGGGTCCGTGATGCCGGTCTCGAATCGGCGGGGCGGCCGAAGACGGTCAGCTACTCGCGGAAGGTGTTCATTCCGATCACTCGTCTGTGCCGCGACAAGTGCCATTACTGCACGTTCGTCACGGTGCCGGGCAAACTCAAAGCCGAGGGTCATGGATTGTTCATGGACCCCGACGAGATCATCGAGGTCGCGCGCCGGGGTGCCGAACTCGGTTGCAAGGAAGCACTGTTCACTCTCGGTGACCGTCCCGAGGAGCGCTGGCCCGAGGCCAAGGAATGGCTCGACTCCCGCGGCTATGACTCGACGTTGGATTACGTTCGGGCGATGTCGATCCGGGTGCTCGAAGAGACAGGTTTGCTGCCGCATCTCAACCCCGGAGTCATGTCCTGGCAGGAGCTTTCGAGGCTCAAGCCGGTTGCGCCGTCGATGGGCATGATGCTCGAGACCACGTCCCGTCGATTGTTCGAGGAGAAGGGCCAAGCGCATTACGGCAGCCCGGACAAGGACCCCGAAGTCCGTCTGCGGACGTTGACCGACGCCGGTCGACTCACAATCCCGTTCACCACCGGAATCCTCGTCGGGATCGGCGAGACCATTCGTGACCGCGCCGAGTCCATCATGGCAATTCGTAAAGTACACAAGGCATTCGGGCACGTGCAGGAAATTATCGTGCAGAACTTCATCGCCAAGGACGACACCGCCATGCGGACGGCGCCCAACGCGGGCATGGAGGAATTTCTCGCGACCATCGCGGTGACACGTATTCTTGTCGGGCCTTCGATGCGTATCCAGGCTCCACCGAACCTGGTGGAGGCAAGCGAGACGGCAGCGCTGCTCGGCGCAGGCGTCGACGATTGGGGTGGTGTGTCGCCGCTGACACCCGACCACGTCAATCCCGAGCGTCCGTGGCCGAACCTGGACACGCTGGCGGAACTGTCGCAGGCTGCCGGCTACACCCTCGTCGAGCGCACGGCGGCCCAGCCGCAGTACGTGCTCGCCGGCGCGCCGTGGATCGACCCGCGGATCTCCGCGCACGTGCGCGCCCTCGCGGACCCGGACACCGGGATGGCCAGGGTAGAGGTCAAGCCGTCGGGCCTGCCGTGGCAGGAACCGGACGAGGAGTGGGAGTCCTCGGGGCGTGTCGATCTGAACACCGAGATCGATACCGAGGGCCGCAACACCGAAACACGCAGCGATCTCGCGAACGCGTTCGGCGACTGGGACTCGATCCGTGAGCAGGTCCGCGATCTGGCCGGTCTCGAGCGCGTCGACCGGGATCTGGTAGCCGCTCTGAAGGCCGCGGAGAACGATCCGGCGGGGTGTTCCGACGAGCAGTATCTGGCCCTGGCGACCGCGGAGGGTGCAGGAATGGACGCCGTCGCCGCTCTGGCGGACGATCTGCGTAAGCAGGTCAACGGCGACACCGTCACCTATGTGGTGAACCGGAACATCAACTTCACCAACATCTGCTACACCGGCTGCCGGTTCTGCGCGTTCGCCCAGCGCAAGGGCGACGCCGACGCGTTCACGCTGTCCACGGCCGACGTAGCCGATCGTGCATGGGAAGCGCACGTCGCGGGTGCCTCCGAGGTGTGCATGCAGGGCGGAATCGACCCCGAACTGCCTGTCACGGGCTACGCGGATCTGGTCCGCGCGGTCAAGGCGCGGGTGCCGTCGATGCACGTGCACGCGTTCTCGCCGATGGAGATCGTCAACGGTGCCTCACGCGGCGGGCAGTCGATCCGAGAATGGTTGACCGAGCTGCGTGCCGCGGGATTGGACACCATCCCCGGTACGGCAGCGGAAATTCTCGATGACGAGGTCCGGTGGGTGCTGACGAAGGGGAAGTTGCCGGCGGCGGAGTGGATCGAAGTGGTCACCACCGCGCACGAAGTAGGCCTGCGCTCGAGCTCGACGATGATGTATGGGCACGTCGACAATCCCTCGCACTGGGTCGGACACATGAATGTGCTCAAGGGTATTCAGGACAAGACGGGTGGGTTCACCGAGTTCGTGCCGTTGCCGTTCGTGCATCAGTCCTCACCGCTGTATCTGGCAGGGGCGTCGCGTCCGGGTCCGACGAACCGTGACAATCGTGCGGTGCACGCTCTGGCGCGCATCATGCTGCACGGGCGTATCGACAGCATTCAGACGTCGTGGGTGAAGTTGGGGATCACGGGTACACAGGTGATGCTCAATGGTGGTGCCAACGATCTGGGTGGCACGTTGATGGAGGAGACGATTTCGCGGATGGCAGGATCGGAGAACGGTTCCGAGAAGAGTGTGGCCGAGCTGCACGACATTGCGAACGGGATAGGACGGCCTGCACGCGAACGCACCACGACCTACGGTTTCGTCGACGAGGTCCCAGCAACAGTGGGGCTCGTCTGAGCATGGAAGATCGTACTGTCGCGTCGGCGCTTGCCAAAGCCGTCGCCATCATCGACCCTGTCCTCGACGTACTTGCCAACCGGGATCCGGTCGGTCTGAAAGCTCGGACGTTCCGTAGGCCGACCGAGGAAGACACGGTCCTGGACAAGGTCCTCGACTCGCTGGCCAAAGCGCTGAACGTCACCGATTTTCCCGGCACCGAGGCGTGGGAGAAGCTCGACGGCAACGCCCGGTCGGAGTGGTGGGTTGCCCGGATCGGTGCGTTGAATACGGTCGCGGTCGCATTTCCGGGCGTCTTCGGAGTGCTGGTCAATCGACTGCCACTGCAAGACCTCCTGGGCTTTGCCAACCAGGCGATGGTTCTGGTGGCCGTAGCCCGCGAGAACGGCGTCACCGACAGGTCCGTGCACGTTCGGATGCTCGCATCCGTGCTGTGCGAACGTGACATCGATCTCTCGGAATCGAAACCGAAATCGGAACCGACGACCGAGCGCCAGAGTGGTCCCTTCGCGCTGCTTCACGCGATGTGGGACGTCGCAACGGTGCTTCGGGAGGTGTCGGGTGAGCTGGCGAAACGACCACGCAGCCGAGCGGTTTTCCGCGCGATCTCAGCGATCCCGCTGCTCGGAGCGGTGGCGAGCTACATCGGCGAACGTGGTGCGCTCTCACGAGCCGCGAAGGAGGGCCGCCGATGGGTCGAGGCCGACCAGAAAGCCATCCGCCCCGTACGCTCGGACGTGTCGGATTACCCGGCGACTCTGCGCAAGTGAGGCCACCCTGCGCGGATTGTCGTAATACTTCGACGCGATACTAGGATTCTCTTCGGCGTTCGAGGCACGATCGACAGGGCCTCGATGTCGACTTTTCGAAAGGGAGGGAGAGCAGCAGTGACCTACTCGATTGCAGAACCGTGCGTGGATGTGCTGGACAAGGCATGCATCGAAGAATGCCCGGTGGACTGCATCTACGAGGGCAATCGAATGCTCTATATCCACCCCGACGAGTGCGTCGACTGCGGCGCCTGTGAGCCGGTCTGCCCCGTCGAGGCGATCTTCTACGAGGACGACGTTCCAGATCAGTGGAGCGGATACGTCAGCGCGAATGTCGATTTCTTCGACGACCTCGGTTCGCCCGGTGGTGCCGCAAAGCTCGGCAAGACCGACTACGACCCGCCGTTCATCAAAGCGCTGCCTCCCATGGCCGAGCACTGACCTTGGCTCGAATCTCAGTTGCGTCCGGGCTCCCCGACTTCCCGTGGGACTCGCTCACCGCAGCCAAGGAAAAGGCCCAGTCTCATCCCGACGGGATCGTCAACCTGTCGGTCGGCACGCCCGTCGACCCGGTAGCGCAGCTCATTCGTGACGGTCTTGCCTCGGTTTCGGACGAACCGGGCTACCCGACCACCGTCGGTACTCGTGCGTTGAGAGAAGCAGCCGTTGCGGCTCTCGCACGTAGGTACTCGGTCACCGACATTTCCGTCGATGCTGTCCTTCCCGCCATCGGAACCAAAGAGATGATCGCGTGGCTTCCGAGCCTGCTGGGTCTGGGCAGCGACGATCTCGTCGTCATCCCCGAGCTCGCATACCCCACCTATGAGGTGGGCGCGCTGCTGGCAGGCGCCCGAGTCGTCCGCGCCGACGGACTCAACCGCCTCGGGCCCGAGAACGCATCGCTGGTGTTCGTCAACTCGCCGTCGAATCCGACGGGCAAGGTCCTGCCGATCGATCACCTGCGCAAGGTGGTTGCGTGGGCTCGGGAACGCGGAGCCGTCGTGGTCTCCGACGAGTGCTACCTGGGGTTGACCTGGGAGGCAGAAGCAGTTTCGATTCTCGACCCGCGCGTGAGCGATGGCGATCACACGAATTTGCTTGCCGTGCATTCGCTTTCCAAGACTTCGAACCTCGCGAGCTACCGTGCGGGATTCGTCGCAGGCGATCCGATCCTGGTGAAGGATCTCCTCGAGGTGCGCAAGCATGCAGGCATGATTGTGCCGCTGCCGGTCCAGGCAGCGATGACCGTCGCGCTGACCGACGACGAACACGAAAAGTTGCAGCGTGAGCGCTATCGCGCACGGCGCACCGAGTTGAAGGCTGCCGTCGAAAAAGCAGGCTTCACCGTCGATCATTCCGAAGCAGGCCTATACCTGTGGGCAACTCGCGGGCAGCCGTGCCGCGACACCGTGGACTGGCTGGCCGAGCTGGGCATCCTCACTGCGCCCGGGGAGTTCTACGGTCCTTCGGGTTCTCAGCACGTGCGTATCGCGCTCACCGCTACCGACGAGCGGATCCACGCTGCGGCGGAGCGTCTCACAGCGTCGTAGACCGGCTTTGAAGCTCGCTTGGTCGATTCCCTTTGCGCAAATCCTGGCCATAGTGTTCTCATACACCCATGACCCTGCCCCTGCTGCTCAGCTTCGCCGGTGTGTGCTTCCTGCTGGCGATCCTGCCGGGACCAGATTCCTTCCTTGTGTTGCGCTACAGCATCGGCGGGCTCAAGCCGGGTATTGCTGCCGCGATGGGCGTCGCGATCGGCGGGTTGTTCTGGGCGGTTCTGGTTGCCGTCGGGCTGGCCGCACTCGTCGAGCAGTCGGCGACGGCCTACCGCATCATCAAGATCCTGGGTGGCCTTTACCTGCTCTACCTCGGTGTTCGGGCGTTCATGGCACGGCGCAAGAACAAGATCGAGGGCGAGCCGATGAAGCCGGTTGCCGCGTCGGCGTTGTCCGCGTTCGGCGCGGGAATACTCTCGTGCGCCCTCAATCCCAAGGTGGGCTTGTTCTACCTCGCGGTGGTGCCTCAGTTCTTGACCGTCGTCACGTTCGCCGGAGCGATGACGCTCGGCATGGTGGAAGTGTGTGTGGCAGCGATCGTCATGGGATTGTTCTCGGTCGCGGCATCGAAAGCCGTCGACATGCTGCGGCGGCCGAAGGTGACCGATTGGCTCGACCGCATCAGTGCCGGAATCCTTGCTGCACTCGGAATCGGGACGGTTGCGTCGTCCATCCAGTAGCGATCGACCGCAACCCTACCCTCACGTCAGGGTAGGGTTGCGCAACGTGTCCAACGACTTTCCGGCCGCTCTGAATGTTCTGACGGCGCTGCGTTCCCCGAAGCTTCTCGCGACCGAGATTCTCGCCGGCCTCGTCGTCGCACTTGCGCTGATTCCCGAGGCGATCTCGTTCTCGATCATCGCTGGCGTCGACCCCAGTGTCGGCCTGTTCTCGGCGTTCACCATGGCCGTCACCATCGCCATCGTGGGCGGACGCACGGCCATGATCTCGGCGGCAACTGGATCGGTTGCCCTCGTCATCGCTCCGATCGTCCCCCAGTACGGGCTCGACTACCTCGTCGTGACGGTCCTGCTCGGAGGACTGATCCAGATCGCGCTGACGGCCTTGGGCGCGGTCAAGCTGATGCGCTTCATTCCGCGCAGCGTCATGGTGGGCTTCGTCAACGCGCTCGCGATTCTGATCTTCATCGCGCAGATCCGGTACTTCATCGGTGTGTCGTGGCTCGTCTTCCCGATTGCCGGGGTCGCGATCATGGTGATGATCGTGCTTCCCAAACTGACCGCCGCCGTTCCCGCTCCACTCGTTGCCGTCGCCGCGTTGACACTGGTGACCATCGTGTTCGGACTGCCAGTTCCCAATGTCGGTGACGAGGGCGCACTTCCGACGTCGTTGCCTTCGCTGTTCACCCCCGATATTCCGTGGAACCTCGACACTCTGGAGATCATCGCGCCGTTCGCTTTCGCGATGGCACTCGTCGGGCTGCTCGAATCTCTGCTGACCGCAAAACTTGTCGACGATGTGACCGATACGCCGTCGAACAAGACCCGAGAGGGGGCGGGCCTCGGTATCGCGAACATCGTCACCGGCGCGTTCGGCGGAATGGGCGGCTGTGCGCTGATCGGTCAGACGATGATCAATGTCAAGATATCCGGTGCCAGGACTCGTATCTCGACCTTTTTGTCGGGAGTCTTCCTGCTCGTGCTCGTCGTGGTGTTCGGCGATGTCGTCGCCCAGATCCCGATGGCGGTACTCGGCGCCGTCATGATCATGGTGTGTCTTGCCACATTCGACTGGCACTCGATCAAACCGAAGACGTTGCGGCGCATGCCGTTCAGTGAAACAGCAGTCATGGTGGCGACAGTGGCGGTGACCGTCGCGACGGACAATCTGGCGTACGGTGTCATCGCAGGAGTCGTCATCGCGATGATCCTGTTCGCACGCCGCGTCGCGCATGTCACCGAAGTAGTCGAGATCGCCCATCCGGACGAGAACACCCGCGTCTACGGGGTTCGCGGCGAATTGTTCTTCGCCTCCAGCAACGACCTGATCCACCAATTCGACTATGTGAGTGCCCCAGCCAACGTGGTCCTCGACCTGTCGCAGGCGCACGTCTGGGACGCGTCGACCGTCGCTACCCTCGATGCCGTGACGACCAAGTACGCCAAGTACGGCACCGAGGTCTCCATCGTGGGACTAGGCGGACCGAGCAAGGAACGCCACGAGCGTTTGACGGGCCAGTTCGGCGAAGAGAGCTGAAGACGTGGCCAATCACATGCAGATCGGTGAAGTGGCCGAGCGCACCGGACTGTCGATTCGCACGCTCCGGCACTATGACGAGGTTTCTCTCGTGCCGCCGTCGGAGCGCAGTGCAGGCGGGTACAGGTTGTACACCGAGGTCGACATCGCCCGGCTCATGGTCATTCGCCGGATGAAGCCGCTCGAATTCACTCTCGACGAGATGAAACGGTTGCTCGATTCACTCGACATCATCGAGGCCGGGGGAGAGGGGATCGCCGCTGCCGCCGGATTCGTCGAGCAGTGTCATGCCAAAGCGCTGGCCGCCTGCGAGAACCTGCGCACAAAGCTGTCGTACGCGGAGGAGCTGACCGAGTTGCTCAGGCGCTGAACCGTCACGTGGGGCGGAGTCAGCCGATGTCCCAGCCTCCTCGCCTGATCCTCAGAATGTAGACCAGTTCGCTGCTACCGAAGGCCTCGACAGTGGTGAATCGTTTCGGTTCGGCGTTCGAGCTCGGATTCACTGCGTGGCCTTCTTCGTAGATCTGCGTCGCACGGAGGTCGGCCAGCTCGACGCGCGTCCAGAAGTCGTCCGATTGCACCGAGTACACCAAACGGGGCGCGCCGTCGGTCACATGCTCGACGTCGTCGTCGTTCTCCAGATCGTCATCCAGTTCTTCCTCGGTGTCGGCGTCCTGCTCGGCGTCGGTGCCGATCAGATAGACCCCTGGTTGCAGGTCGCCGGCGGGGACCGTCATGTATTCGGCGTAATCGCCGGTGTCGATTCCATCCGCATCCATGTATGTACGGTAACCATGTGCTGCTTCGTTCATTGAACCCACTTGCCGTCGCGCGCGGCGACGATATCCCCAACGCCGTCACCATCGGCGACGTCTCGCTCTCCCGCGGCGACATTCTCGGCGCTGCGACGTCGGTTGCGGAGCGGGTGTCGCAAGCCGATCGGCTCGCCGTGCTGGCGACTCCGTCGGTCAAGACGGTTCTCGCTGTTGTCGGCTGTCTCATCGCCGGTGTGACGGTGGTGCCGATTCCTCCCGACGCCGGGCAGGTTGAGCGTGAGCACATCCTGCGCGACTCCGGTGCGCAGGCTTGGCTGGGCGAAGCGCCCGAGGACACCGCCGGACTGCAGGTTCTCCCGGTCCGGCAGCATGCGCGGTCCTGGCACAGTTACCCCGATCCGCATCCGTCGTCGATCGCTTTCGTGCTGTACACCTCGGGAACGACAGGGCCGCCGAAGGGCGTGCTCATTTCTCGTGATGCCATCGCTGCGGGAATCGACGCGCTCGCTCAGGCGTGGCAGTGGACCTGGAAAGACACTCTGGTCCACGGTCTTCCGCTGTTTCACGTCCACGGGCTCATTCTCGGACTGCTCGGCCCGCTGCGCATCGGAAGCCCCGTGATCCACACCGTGAAACCGACGCCGGAGCGTTATGCCGCCGCTCGCGGAACACTGTATTTCGGTGTCCCGACGGTGTGGTCTCGCATCGCGGACGACGAAGAATCGGCCCGTGCCCTCAGCGGAGCACGGCTGCTGGTATCCGGTAGTGCAGCGCTGCCGGTTCCCGTGTTCGACAAGCTTCGCGAACTCACCGGGCAGGCACCGGTCGAGCGATACGGGATGAGCGAAACCCTCATTACCCTCAGTACCCGTGCCGACGGAGACCGCAGGCCGGGCTCGGTCGGAGTGCCCGTCGCGGGCGTCGAAACCCGGTTGTGCGGGGAGACCGGGGAAATCCTGCCGCACGACGGCGAGGCGATCGGGGCACTCCAGGTCCGCGGCCCCATGCTGTTCGACGGCTACCTGAACAATCCGGAAGCGACAGCGAAGTCGTTCACCGAGGACGGTTGGTTCGACACCGGTGACGTCGCATCGATCGAACCGGACGGCTTCCACTGGATCGTCGGTCGCGCCTCGACGGATCTGATCAAGACCGGTGGATACCGCGTCGGTGCAGGCGAGATCGAGACGGTGCTGCTCGGTCATTCATCGGTCGACGAAGTTGCCGTCGTCGGGATTGCGGACGACGACCTCGGGCAACGAATAGTGGCGTTCGTGGTCGGCACCGACATCGACGAGCAGGTCCTGATCGACCTGGTGGCCGGGGCGCTCTCGAACCACAAGCGCCCGCGGGAAGTTCGCGTCGTCGATTCTTTGCCGCGAAACGCAATGGGTAAGGTGCTGAAGAAACAGCTGGGCTAGTTGGGTCGAGCGCTGAGTTGGTTCGGCCGGGCTACGCTTGACTGCCGAAACCGACTATCGCGGAATCCGATTCGACATCGACGGTGTGCACTCGAACCTTTCCGGACTCGTTGCCGCCGACTGTTGTTGCGGTGTCGCCGTCGACTGCGACGACAATGTTGGTGTGCTGGCCGATCCAGCTGCTGTTGTCGTACAACACCACGTCGCCGACTTTCGGGGAATACCCCTTGGGCTCGAACCGGCCCTGCTGCTGGTAGTACTCGGTGAGCGTGTAGACACCAGGAATTCGCCAACTGCCAGAGTTCGGATTGCTGAGCGGCTGACCTGCCTCACGCATGATCCAGCTGACGAAGTTCGCGCACCAAGCCTCGTCGACCCCCTCGGAGTAGAAGGTCCCCGGGCGCTGCTTCTCGTGCTCGGCGCGCAACAGATCTACCACCTGCGCCTGGGACGGGGTCAACGATGCCGTGTCGACTTCGGGAAATGCTGTCGTGTCCCACGGGAAGTAGCGGCTGGGGGCGATCCAGAACACCGCGCCTGCCACCACGATCACCGCGGCGAGGATCCCTGCGATCCAGCGGCCGATGTGGCGGCGCGGACGGGTGGGGGACTCGATGCTCATTCTTGAAATGTACCGGCTCGAATGTACCGGGTGGTTCGGTACGGTCCCCGGATCTCCCGACCCGGCATGAATGGACCACCACAACGGCTGGACGGCTTCAATGGTCCATTCATGCCGAAAGGCCGGTGCGACAGGCGAGGCTGCTACTGTCGGATGAGTGACCGCTACCCACGTGAGAGCCTCCGTGCTGATTCGGCGGCGCACCATCGATTATGGGTTCGTCTGCGCTTCTCGTTGTCGCCTTACCTGATCCAACCAATCAGGCCAGGCTCATCAACGCAGGAAGGCACTTTCATGTCTACAGCTGTATCCCATCTCGGATCGGTCATTTCGGGCACCAAGGACGCCGTCGACGCAGACTCCAAGAACGCGCACGCAGTGTTCAGGGCCACCGCGACGGCACACGACGCGGTTGCCAGCACAATCGGCATCGGCAAGTTCAGTGTCGAGGTCGACGAGCCGCCGGCCCTCGGCGGCGAGAACACGGCACCCAACCCGGTCGAGTTCTACCTCGCCTCACTGTTGTCGTGCCAGGTCGTAACCTACCGTGTCTGGGCCGACAAGCTCGGCATCGTCGTCGATGACATCAAGGCCAGGGCAGAGGGTGACCTCGACGTACGTGGCTTCTTCGGCTTCGACGAGAGCGTGCGCGCCGGGTTCGGTGAGGTTCGCGTCGTCGTGAAGGTGACAGGCCCGGAAACGCGTGAGAAGTACGTGGAGCTGCACGAGGCAGTCGATGCACACTGCCCGGTTCTGGACCTCACCCGTAACCAGACCCCCGTCCACACAACCCTCGAAACGGACTGACGCGTGAGCGAGAGATCATTCGGCCTGCGTACTCGTGCGATCCACGCAGGTGCACGCCCCGACCCGTCGACCGGCTCGCGTGCCGTGCCGATCTATCAGACGGCCGGGTACGTGTTCGAGAACTCAGCGGATGCGGGTGATCTCTTCGCTCTGCAGAAGTACGGAAATGTGTACAGCCGCATCGCCAATCCCACGGTCGCTGCCCTGGAGGAACGCATTGCGAGCCTCGAGGGCGGCATCGGGGCCGTGGCATTCGCGAGCGGTCTCGCGGCAGAATTCGCGGTGTTCGCAGCGTTGGCCGGTAGCGGCGACCACATCGTCGCCGCCGCCGGTCTGTACGGCGGAACCGTCACACAGTTGGATGTGACCCTGCGGCGGTTCGGCGTCGAGACATCCTTCGTCGGCGGCACCGACCCGGCGGACTACGCCGCGGCGGTAACGGACCGGACCAAGCTGATTTATGTCGAGGTCATCGGCAACCCGTCGGGTGAGATCGCAGACCTGGAGGGTCTTGCAAAGGTCGCCCACGACAACGGGATTCCGTTGGTGGTCGACGCGACAATGGCGACGCCGTGGCTGTGTAGGCCGATCGAGTTCGGCGCCGACATCGTGGTTCACTCGGCGACGAAGTTTCTCGGTGGTCACGGTTCGACGCTCGGGGGCGTGGTCGTGGAGTCCGGCCGATTCGATTGGGGCTCCGGCAAGTTCCCTCAGATGACCGATCCGGTGCCGTCGTACGGAGGTTTGTCGTGGTGGGGCAATTTCGGTGAGTACGGATTCCTCACCAAGCTGCGCAGCGAGCAGCTACGTGATATCGGTGGTTCGCTTCCAGCGCAGTCGGCGTTCACGCTGATTCAGGGCGTCGAGACGCTGCCGCAGCGAATGGACGCCCATGCGGCCAATGCTCAGGTCGTCGCAGAATGGCTGGAGGCGGACTCGCGTATCGAGTACGTCAAATGGGCTGGTCTGCAGGACCATCCGCACTTTCATCGAGCGAAACACTACCTTCCTGCTGGTCCGGGCGCGGTGTTCGCATTTGGAATCGACGGTGGCCGGGAGGCAGGTCAGAAGTTCGTCGAAAGCGTGCAGATCGCCAGTCACGTCGCGAATATCGGTGATGTGCGCACGCTGGTCATCCACCCGGGAAGCACCACTCACCGTCAGCTCACCGACGAGCAACTGCACGGCGCAGGAGTGGGGCCGGAACTGGTCCGTATCAGCGTCGGTCTCGAAGACGTCGAGGACATCTTGTGGGATCTCGATCAGGCACTTCGCGCGGCGACAGGACGGGAGCGATCATGAGCGAACGTACATGGCAGGGTCCTTCGGCTCCGGAGCGGCTGAAGATCCTCCGTGCCACCAAGTCCGTGGCGATTGTCGGCGCGTCCAAGAACCCCTCGCGGGCAAGCTATTTCGTCAACAAGTACCTTTCGTCGACGAGTGATTATCGGATTTTCCTGGTCAACCCGACGGTCAGTGAGATCGAGGGAACCACCGTGTACCCGACGCTCGCAGCTCTGCCGGAGGCGCCGGACCTGGTGGACGTCTTCCGGAAGTACGACGATCTCCCCGCGGTGCTCGAAGAGGTGATCGCGGCCGAGGCGAAAACGATCTGGCTGCAGCTCGGGCTCTGGCACGAGCAGGTGGCGCACGATGCCGAGGCCGCGGGACTGAACGTCGTCATGGACAGGTGTCTCAAGATCGAGCACGCGCGGTTCCACGGCGGGCTTCACCTCGCTGGGTTCGATACGGGTGTCATCGACTCCCGACGGACGCGCTGACGTGCCCGACTACGATCTGCAGCGATTCGTCGACGCGCAGGATGCCGTGTGGCCCGCTGTGCGGAAAGAGTTGAAAGCCGGGCAGAAGCAGACTCATTGGATGTGGTTCGTGTTTCCGCAGCTGTCCGGTCTCGGCCTCAGCGCCACCGCCCAGCATTACGGGATCGCGGACCTCACCGAGGCGAAACTATATCTTTCGCACGAGGTTCTCGGACCGCGACTGCAGCAGGCCGCGAACCTGGTGGACAAGATCGAGGGGAAGACGGTCAGCGAGATTTTCGGGTATCCCGACGATCTGAAATTGCACTCGTCGATGACGCTCTTCGCGGAGGCAGGACCCGGCATCGCGGTGTTCGGCAGGGTTCTGAACAAATACTTCGGCGCAGTGCCGGACGAAAGAACTCTCGACCTATTGGAATGACTAAAGTCAAGGAATGACCAACGCCATGCCCGAAACTGTTGTTACTCGAACCCCTGCCTCTGGAACAGTTGCCTTCATCCAAGCTACTTGGCACAGCGACCTCGTCGATCGCGCCCGTCAGGGATTTGTCGCAGAATTCGACGGTGATGTCGACGTGTACGAGGTACCGGGTGCATTCGAGATACCGCTGCATGCGCAGCGTCTCGCGCGCACCGGCCGGTACTCGGCGATCGTCGCCGCAGCACTCGTGGTCGACGGCGGAATCTACCGTCACGAGTTCGTGGAGACTGCGGTTATCGACGGACTCATGCGAGTTCAGCTCGATACCGATGTGCCGGTGTTCTCCGTCGTCCTGACGCCGCACCACTTCCACGAGCACGCCGACCACAACGAGTTCTTCTCGTCCCACCTGGAGAAGAAGGGCACCGAGGCCGCGCGAGCCGTCGCCCGCACCCTGGAGTCCCTCGCAAAGATCGGCTAGTCGCGGTACATGTCGACCACGGCGAGATACCGACCGAGGTCTCCCGGATAGGACGAGATGCGCATGCGCGTCGGCGCCCAACCGCCTGGCTCTTCGCGAGACCTTGTTCGCACGGCGATCTCTTCGTGGTCGTTACCCACCACATCGTGGTCGTTGCCTCTGTGGAGTCGTTGGTGCGCTGCCGCGATGAGAGGTCGGTCGTCGGGGTGGAACACGTCCTCCCCGGAGGAGACGTCGCGCCACTGCACCCACGGCGGTGTCGTGTCGCAGAGCCACATCGCCAGATACCCGCGGGCCGGGACCAGCAGCGCCGGGTAGATGCCGAGGGCCTCCATTCCCCGCTGCCGTGCGAGGACATCGAGGATCGGCTTGTCCGGCTCGATGGTGTCGGTGACGTCGTGCCAGAGAACCCGAACACCGATCTCACCCGGATCGAGGCACGCGCGAGCATGGCAGTGCCACCGCATGATTCGGCCGTCGGCGTGCAGGACGCTGAACGAGCCTTCCCAAAAACCACCCTCGGCGGGGGCCAGGCACAGGGCGAACAATCCCGCTGTGTCATCGAACCGAATGGATTTCGCGTAGTACTCGGCGGGAGTTCGCTCCGGAACGTGTGCGACCGGTTCGACTCCCGACATCATCGAGGCCTCCAGCGTCTGCGCAATGACACCCTTCTCCAACAGCCAACTCACTGCTGAGACCGTGCGCGGGAAGCCAGGATCGAGATCTGCCTGGCCGATCCACAGTTGTAGAGCATGGGTTGCCCCCGTCGGCCCGACTACCGGGTGCGCGAGGAGTCTGATCGGCGTCGTCCCGTTGCGGCGCCGAATGTCGACGACTTCCTCGTAGCGCGTGGCAGCGTCGTAGGCGCGCTGCAAAAAAGCATCGACCACGATCTTCGAGTCCGGCGAGAGTCGCTGAACGGACAGAGATTCGTCGAGGCTTCTGGGACTTCCGCCCTTGGCGACGATATTCATCTCGCCCGGTACCAGTGTCTCGATCAAAACCCACTCCGGCTGCGAGGCGCTCATCGCCGCTGCACCTTCATCCGCGTGTTCTGCGGTTTCAGTGTCAATGACTCCTGGATATCCAGTCGGTAGCCATCCTCGAGTTCGAATTCGAACGCGCGCATCAACTCTGCAAGAGTCGACACCGATTCGTGCAACGCGAATTGGCGTCCGATGCACCTCCATACACCCGTGCCGGACGCGAGGGAGATGTCCTTGCGGGCCTTTCGGAAGCAGGTGGGCGCCGACGGCCACGGCCGCAAGTTCTCGTCGATGACGTCGCCGAACACCGGTAACCGAAAGCGGGGAGTCGGTATGTTCACATGTTTATCATGCCTCATGACATTGAGGTTCGACCGACTCCCGGCCAGGTGGGGTCAGTCGTTCGCGTGCAATGCGGCGTTCAACTCGACGCCCGTGCCCTTCCACGGCACGACCTCGACGGCACCCGATACGGAGTTACGACGGAACAGCAGGTTGCTGTTTCCGCTGAGGGTGGCGGCCTTGACGACAGTGCCGTCGGGGCCGCTGACCTTGGTACCTGCGGTGATGTAGAGGCCGGCCTCGACGACGCAGTCGTCGCCGAGAGAGATGCCGAGGCCGGAGTTGGCGCCGAGCAGGCAGCTCTTACCGACGGAGATGACGTTCTTGCCGCCGCCGGACAGAGTGCCCATGATCGATGCTCCGCCGCCGACGTCGGATCCGTCACCGACGACGACACCGGCGGAGATCCGCCCCTCGACCATCGAGTTGCCGAGGGTTCCGGCGTTGAAATTGACGAATCCCTCGTGCATGACCGTAGTTCCGCTGGCCAGGTGCGCACCCAGGCGGACACGGTCGGCGTCGGCAATGCGAACACCGGAAGGCACGACGTAGTCGACCAGGCGAGGAAACTTGTCGATGCTGGAGACGGTGACCTGTCCGCGTGCGCGGAGGCGGGCGCGGACGGTCTCGAATCCCTCGACCGCAGCGGGTCCGAAGTTGGTCCAGACCACATTGGCGAGGAAGCCGAACTGGCCGTCCAGATTCAGGCCGTGCGGCTGGATCAGGCGGTGGGACAGCAGATGCAGGCGAAGGTAGACGTCATGGGCGTCGGTCGGGGCGTCGTCGAGGGACGCGATGGTGGTGCGCACCGCGACGACGTCGACCCCACGGGCTTCGTCCGGTCCGATCAGCTCGGCGAACTCGGTCGGGATGTCCGAACCGCTCAGCCGTACGGTGCCGCTTTCGGCGTATTCACCGAGCTCGGGGCTCGGGTACCAGGTGTCGAGAACGACACCGCCGGTGGTGATGTTGGCAATTCCAATTGCAGATGCTCCCTGTGCGCTCACAGGAAACGAGAATACGGGGTTGGGGTGTAGACATGAGGGAGGTAGTGGGGAACCTAATCGATCCGGGGGATCAGCTGTGAAAATCTCGACCATAATTCGACGGTCGGCCGTTGTTGCAATGCTCTGCGCTGGGGCGGCGGTGGTGCAGTCTCCGGTAGCGTCGGCGGCGCCCACCTGCGCCGGAGCGGGCGCGACCCCGGTGAAGGTTGCGCAGATCGGCGGCGCTGCACTGGAAGGCCTCGCGGTCGACGGGCTCGGCCGGATGTACACCACCGACATTTTCAGTAGCCGCGTCTACCGAATCGACGCCCCTGGCCTTACGCCCTATCCGATCGCGACGGTCCCCGGCGGAGGCGGAGCGCTCGCCTGGATGCCCGACGGCACCCTGCTCGTCGGCTACGGCGCCAACCCGCTCGTTCTCGTCGGCGATGTCGTGAAGGCTGCAGGAATCGTCCGGTTGAACGTCGATACCCTTGCGACGAGTACCTTCGCCACCGGGCTCAGTGCGGCCAATGGGCTCGCGGTTGCAAGAGATGGAACCGTCTACGCCACAAATGATTTCGGTAGTCTCATCGGTCAGATCAAGCCCGACGGCACGGTGAATCCGGCGTGGGCTCGATTCCCCAGTGCAAACGGCGCCGTGCTCGACGAGGCGGGCCAGTACCTCTACGTGTCCCGGACGTTCGTGAACTCGGGGGTCAGCAGAATCCCGATCGCCAACCCGTCGGCTCCCGAGAGCATTCTCGATCTGGACGGGCTCGAATCGCTGAGTGCTCCCGATGGTCTCACCATCGATCCCGCGGGTAAGGCGGTCGTTCCGTTCAATGTCCGCGGCCAGATCGTCCGCATCGAGGCGCCAGGGCAGTACTGCGTCCTCGGCAGCGGTATCCCGACCTCGAGCGTGGTCATCTACGGGCGCGGTGACCAGGGATTCTCTGCCGGACGGTTGTTCCGGGCAGGCTTCGACGGCGCGGTGTACGAGATCCCGGGTGGAAGGATTTAAGCTGCCTGAGTGAGTTTTCCCGAGCTTGATCTGCATTCCGACCCGATCGATCTGACCGCTGCGCTGGTCGACATTCCCTCGGTCTCGGAGGACGAGTCCGTCATTGCCGACGCCGTGGAAGCGGCACTTCGCGGCCAGACCACCGGATTCGAGATCGTGCGCAACGGCAACGTGGTGCTTGCTCGGACGAACCGCGGACTGGGCAGTCGTGTCATGCTCGCAGGCCACCTCGACACTGTCCCGATCGCCGACAACGTGCCGAGCCGCCGGGAACCCGGACACTCCGACGGCGACGTCATCCACGGGTGTGGCACCGTGGACATGAAGTCAGGGGATGCTGTCTTTCTGCATCTCGCGGCGACCATCGCCGAACCGGTGCACGATATGACCCTCGTGTTCTACGACTGCGAGGAGATCGAGGCTGCCAAGAACGGCCTCGGCCGGATCGAACGCGAACTTCCCGAGTGGCTGAAGGCCGACGTTGCGATCCTGGGTGAACCGACGGGCGGATACATCGAAGCCGGTTGTCAGGGTACTTTGCGAGTTCGGCTCTCGGCCAAGGGAACTCGTGCGCACAGCGCGCGTTCGTGGTTGGGAGACAACGCTATTCACAAGTTCGGGGCGGTGCTGAACAGGCTCGCGGCGTATCGGGCACGGCAAGTCGACATCGACGGTTGTGTATATCGCGAGGGATTGCAGGCGGTCCGAATCTCCGGCGGCGTTGCGGGCAACGTCGTTCCCGATGCGGCCGAACTCGATGTGAACTTTCGGTTCGCTCCCGACCGGAGTGTGGAGCAGGCCGTCGAGCATGTCCATGAGGTTGTCGACGGTCTGGATCTGGGATTCGACGTCACCGATTCCTCTCCCGGTGCGCTGCCCGGCTTGTCGGCGCCTGCGGCAGCTGCACTGATCGAGGCTGCGGGCGGGCAGTTCCGGGCCAAGTACGGCTGGACCGACGTATCGCGGTTCTCCGCGCTCGGGATCCCCGCCGTGAACTATGGCCCAGGCGATCCGAACCTTGCTCACAAGCGTGACGAGCGAGTGCCGACGGCGCAGATCACCGACGTCACCCGCGTCCTCAGGGGTTATCTGCAACTCGATAACTCGACCGCCGGATAGCCTTGTCGGCATGGATGAGGAGAAGGCAGTAAAGCACAAGGGCCCGGTTGTTCTACGTCGCGGACGCAACTCCGAGTCCACCACGTCCGATCAGAGATTGCTCGACCAGCGCGGGCCGGGCAACTGGATTCACTCCGATACCTGGCGAGTGCTGCGCATCCAGAGCGAATTCGTCGAGGGGTTCGGCGCTCTCGCCGAGGTGCCCAAAGCGGTCACCGTTTTCGGTTCTGCGCGTACGCCCCGAGATCATGTCGACTACCAGCGCAGCCGCGAACTCGGAACTGCCTTGGCCGAGGCAGGTTTCGCAGTCATCACCGGCGGCGGGCCCGGCGTGATGGAGGGTGCCAATCGCGGCGCGAGCAGCGCCGACGGCTTCTCCATCGGTCTCGGAATCGAGCTTCCGTTCGAGCAGGGACTCAACGACTGGGTGGATCTGGGAATCAACTTTCGGTACTTCTTCGTTCGAAAGACGATGTTCGTCAAGTACTCCCAGGCGTTCGTTTGTCTACCCGGTGGGTTCGGTACGCTCGACGAGTTGTTCGAGGCGCTCACTCTGGTGCAGACGGGCAAGGTCACGAAGTTCCCGATCGTTCTGCTGGGCACCGAATTCTGGTCGGGTCTGCTGGACTGGATCAAGGACACTCTGGTCACCGAGGGCAAGGTGTCGCCGGCAGATCTGGAACTGATCCACTGCACCGACAGCGTCGAGGAGGCAGTCCGCATCGTGACGAGCACTACGGGGGAATCATTGTGAGTCTGAGTGTCTGTGTCTACTGCGCGTCCGGTCCGGTGGACGCGTCGTTCATCGACTTGGCCCGCGAACTGGGAACCGAAATCGGAGCGCGGGGATGGCAGCTTGTCTCAGGCGGTGGCAACGTCTCGATGATGGGCGCCGTCGCCGAGTCCGCGCGCGCAGCGGGTGCCTTCACCGTCGGCGTCATCCCGAAGGCGTTGGTCCATCGTGAGGTCGCCGACGTCGATGCCGACGAATTGATCGTCACCGACACCATGCGTGAGCGAAAGAAGATCATGGAGGATCGGGCGGACGCGTTCATCACTCTGCCCGGCGGTATCGGAACGCTGGAGGAGTTGTTCGAAACCTGGACGGCCGGGTATTTGGGGATGCACGCCAAGCCCATCGTCCTGCTCGATCCCGTCGACCATTACGCCGGTTTATTACAGTGGATCGACGGGCTCAGCTCCACGGGATTCGTTCAACAACGGGCACTGGACGCACTGGTGAGAACTACTTCGGTGGGGGAGGCGCTCGACGCTTGTTCGCCCTCGCCCGGTCCGGGAGCGGAGCCTGCGGAGTGACCATTGATGGCCGGGAGCGGAGCCTGTGGAGTGACCATTTGCACAGAGGTTACTCTGGAGTAGGGTAATTTTTGTCACACCGTACACAAGGGGAGTTCATGGCTGTCGATGCCCGTCAGAAAATTGGTGTAACCGATCTCGCGATCGCGTTACCGAAAATGGTGACGGAGGTGCCGAGCCTGCTACGCGGGGTTGCCGGCTTCACCCGAAAGCCGACTCACAAAGCATCGATCGGCAAGGTTTTCCAGGACGTCGCGGCTAAGCGCGGTAGCCACGCTTTCGTGCGATTCGAAGGCGAGTCCACGTCCTATGCGGATGCGAACGCACTGGTCAACCAGTACGCCCACGTCTTCGAGGACCTTGGGGTTCAGCGCGGAGACGTCGTCGGAGTCTTGAGCAAGAATCGCCCCGAAGCACTGTTTGCAGCACTCGCCGCCGTCAAACTCGGCGCTACCGCTGGGATGCTCAACTACAACCAGCGCGGCGACGTCCTCGAACACAGTCTCGAAATCCTGTCGGCCAAGGTACTGGTCCTCGACGAGAGCGCGCACGACGCTCTCGATTCCCTGGACACCGCGCCCGAGGCTCTCCCCATGAAGAAGCTCGCCGAACTCGCGAAGAAGCAGTCGACTAGCAACCCTTCGGTCACCGCCGAGATCTTGGCCAAGGAGAAGGCGTTCTACATCTTCACCTCGGGCACCACCGGTATGCCCAAGGCCAGCCTGATGAGCCACTTCCGTTGGCTCAAGTCCATGTCGGGACTCGGCAACATGGGCGTGCGACTGCGCGGCGACGACGTCATCTACTGCGCGCTGCCGCTCTATCACAACAATGCGCTGACGGTGACGCTGTCTTCGGTGCTCGCGGGCGGCGCGACGATGGCCATCGGAAAGCAGTTCTCGGTCAGTAACTTCTGGGAAGACGTTCGGATCAACAAGGCAACGGCATTCACCTACATCGGTGAGCTCTGCCGATACCTGCTGACCCAGCCGAAGAAGGACTCCGACCGCGACAACACGATCAAGCTGGTCGTCGGCAACGGTCTGCGCCCGGAAATCTGGGACGAGTTCACCGAAAGATTCGGCATCGAACGCGTCGCCGAGTTCTACGGCGCGAGCGAGTGCAACATCGCGTTCGTCAACGCGCTGAACATGAAGAAGACCGCCGGGATCTGCCCGCTTCCGTACGCTGTCGTCGAATACGACGAGGAGAGTGGCAAAGCCAAGCGCGGCAAGAACGGCAAGCTCCTCAAGGTCGGATCGGGCGAGGTCGGTCTGCTGCTCTCGAAGGTCACCGACCGGGCTCCGTTCGACGGCTACTCCGACGACGACGCCAGCGAGAAGAAGCTGATTCGCGACGGCTTCAAGGATGGCGACTGCTGGTTCGATACCGGTGACCTGGTCCGTAAGCAGGGGTGGATGCACGTCGCATTCGTCGACCGTCTCGGCGACACCTTCCGCTGGAAGGGCGAGAATGTCGCGACGACTCAGGTCGAGGGTGCTCTCGGTGGCCACCCGGCGGTCGACGGTGCGGTTGTCTACGGCGTCGACATCGACGGCACGGACGGAAAGGCGGGCATGGCGGCGGTCACGCTTCGCGAAGGCGAGACGTTCGACGGCAAGGCCGTCGCGGCTCATCTCTACGACAAGCTGCCGACCTACGCGGTGCCACTGTTCGTGCGGGTCGTCGAGACCCTGGAGCAGACGTCGACGTTCAAGAGTCAGAAGGTCGCATTGCGCAAGCTCGGGTACGGCGACAACGAGGACAGCGAACTGTACGTGCTGCGCGGTAAGTCGGGCGGCTACGACAAGGCCTACGACGGCTACGTCGACGAGGTCGCGGCAGGCAAGGCCCCCAGCAGCAAATAAGGTGCCGGCGGCCGCCGTGCCAGTATTGAATTCATGAGCACTCTCTGCGGTAAGCCGGTCGCCGATGATCGTGCCCTGGTCATGGCGATCGTCAACCGCACTCCCGATTCGTTCTACGACAAGGGAAGAAATTTCACCGATGACGCCGCGATGGCGTCGGTTCATCGTGCCGTAGCCGAAGGAGCCGACGTCGTCGACATCGGCGGCGTCAAGGCGGGCCCCGGCGACCTTGTCGACGCTGCCGAGGAGATCAGGCGTGTCGTTCCGTTCGTCGAAGCCATTCGGGGGCAATACCCGGAGCTACTCATCTCCGTGGACACCTGGCGCAGTGAAGTCGCCCGCCTCGCGTGCAGAGTCGGGGCCGATCTGATCAACGACACCTGGGCCGGCGCCGATCCGGAACTGGTGACGGTTGCCGCCGAAGAAGGCGTTGGCATCGTCTGCTCGCACACCGGCGGGGCCGTCCCCAGGACGCGCCCTCACCGAGTTCGCTACAACGATGTAGTCGCGGATGTGGTCGACGAGGTGACCGCTGCGGCCGAAAAAGCTGTTGCTGCCGGCGTTCGCCAGGACTCGATTCTCATCGATCCGACCCACGATTTCGGAAAAAACACCTATCACGGGCTCGAGTTGTTGCGTCGCGTGGACGTTCTTGTAAACACCGGATGGCCAGTCCTTATGGCGCTGAGCAACAAGGACTTCATCGGGGAGACTCTAGGTGTAGAACTCGCCGACCGGTTGGAGGGAACATTGGCAGCGACAGCATTGGCCGCAGCAGGCGGCGCCCGAATGTTCCGGGTGCACGAGGTTGCGTCGACCAGAAGAGTCGTCGACATGGTGGCGGCAATACAGGGGACGAGGATTCCGGCCTGGACTGTAAGGGGGCTCGCATGACGCTCGCAGATCGAACATCGGTGAACACATCGTGGGCCGACTCCAACAGCTGGGACACTCCGTCCTGGTCGCTGGCAGAACTCGAGGCGGCTAAGCGAGGGCGCACGGTCTCCGTCGTGCTTCCGGCACTCAACGAGGAAGAGACCGTCGCCGCGGTGGTGGACACCATCCACCCCCTGCTCGGCGGACTCGTGGACGAGCTGATCGTCCTGGACTCCGGGTCGACCGATGCCACCGCCGAGCGCGCGAGGGCAGCAGGTGCCCGTGTCATCAGTCGCGAGGAAGCCATTCCCGGGCTCGCGCCGGTGAAAGGCAAAGGAGAGGTGCTGTGGCGATCCGTCGCAGCTTCGACGGGCGACCTCATCGCTTTCGTCGACTCCGATCTCATCAACCCGGATCCGGCCTTCGTCCCGAAACTGTTGGGGCCTCTGCTCACGGGTGACGGTATCCACCTCGTGAAGGGGTATTACCGCCGTCCACTGCGTACGAGCGGCACCGAGGATGCCAACGGAGGCGGGCGGGTCACCGAACTCGTCGCACGCCCCCTGTTGGCCGCGATGCGCCCCGAACTCTCCGGCGTCATCCAGCCTCTCGGTGGCGAGTACGCGGGCACCCGCGAACTGCTCTCGGCAGTTCCGTTCGCGCCGGGATACGGCGTCGAGATCGGGTTGCTGCTCGATACATACGACCGCCTCGGCTTGAACGCCATCGGCCAGGTCAACCTCGGCGTTCGTAAACACCGCAATCGCCCGCTCGTCGAACTGGGGGCGATGAGCCGCCAGATCGTCGGGACAATGTTGAATCGGTGCGGAATGGCCGATTCCGGAGCGGGGCTCATGCAGTTCCGTGTCGACGGCGACTCTTTCGTACCGTTCTCGACCGAGGTTTCGCTCGAGGATCGGCCGGCCATCAACACCCTGTAGTGATTACGGGACCGTAGGGGATCAGGAGCGGGGCTGCATGAGACCATTGCGCGATGCTGACGCTTCTTCTCTACGTCGTCATCATTGCCGTCATTGCAGCCCTGCTTTTCTTCGTGGCAAGTGCTGTCTTCGGACGCGGTGAGGAACTCGAACCCCTGCCGGAGGGAACCACGGCCACGGTTCTACCCGCTGAAGGTGTGACGGGTGCAGACGTCGATGTCCTTCGGTTCCAGCAGACGCTGAGGGGGTACAAGCAGAGTGAGGTCGATTGGGTCCTCGATCGGCTGGGCGCGGAGATCGACCTCCTGCGGTCCAGGCTTTCTGCGGCCCAGATTTCTGATCTCTCAGCTTCCGACCGAGCCGACGACAAATGACTGCAGTCCCGGGCCCCGACGGCCTGCTGCGCTGTCCGTGGGGAGCCACCGGCGACGAGCTGTATCGCGACTATCACGACACCGAATGGGGCCGCGAACTTCACGGCCGTGACGCGCTGTACGAGAGGCTCTGCCTCGAAGCGTTTCAATCTGGGCTGTCCTGGATCACGATTCTGCGCAAACGTGACAATTTCCGATCCGCGTTCGCCGGGTTCGATCCGGAAAAGGTAGCGCACTTCGGTGCAGTCGACGTCGAACGCCTCATGAACGACGCGTCGATCGTCCGCAACCGAGCCAAGATCGAGGCTGCGATCGGAAACGCCCGTGTCCTCGACAATTTCGACCTCGACGCCGTGCTCTGGTCTTTTGCGCCGACGCCCCGAACAATGCGTCTCGATCACATATCAGATGTACCCGCGGTGACCGCAGAATCGACGGCCATGGCGAAGGAACTGAAACGCCGTGGACTGCGATTTTTCGGTCCGACCACGGCGTATGCGCTGATGCAGGCCACCGGAATGGTGGACGATCACCTGTCGGGTTGCTTCGTGACGGCCCCGAATACCGACTCCAGTTCCCGGTATCGACCTCGATAGGGAAGAATAGGACTCTAGAACCCCGCCGCCCCGCGGTGGGAACATCTTTTTTGACCGAGGCGCAGAGCTGGGCGGCGCAGATCTGGAGGGAGCAGAGGATGGCGGCGATGAAGCCCCGGACCGGGGACGGTCCCCTCGAAGCAACCAAAGAGGGACGAGGGATCGTGATGAGGGTGCCGCTGGAAGGCGGAGGACGCCTGGTCGTCGAACTCACCCCTGACGAGGCAGCTGCACTCGGTGAAGAGCTGAAAGGCGTCACCGGTTAACTGCTCGTTCGTTTTCTCTGCCAAGCCCCGCCTGTCCTGGACAGGCGGGGCTTTGTGATGCCCGCCATGGTTGGCCGTGCCGGACGGCAACGTCGTGCTCGCTGACGTGATCGATCTGCTGAGCTGCCCGCATTGCTCATCGGACCTGGACCTCGGGGATGGCGCTGTGCTGTGCGATCGTGGGCACACCTTCGACGTCGCCAGGCAGGGGTACGTCAGCCTGCTGCCTGGCGGCGCCGGAAAGATCGTCGGCGACTCGGCAGAGATGATCGCGGCCAGAGCCGAGTTCTTGGGCGGCGGGCATTTCGATCCCATCGTTCACGCGGTGACAGACGCGGTGGGTGATCGGTCGAGCGTCCTAGAGGTCGGTGCGGGGACGGGGCACTACCTCGCCGCCGTTGTCCGGGCAAGCGGGGCACGAGGCATCGGTATCGACGTTTCGAAAGCGGCGGCGCGGCGGGTAGCGCGTGCACACCCGAGAATCGGATCGGTGGTCGCCGACGTCTGGCACGGCCTCCCGGTCCGTTCAGGCTCACTGGGCGCGGTCACGTGTGTGTTTTCGCCGAGGAACGCCTCCGAGCTGCATCGCGTTCTGGAACCGGGTGGCACGCTCGTGGTGGTGACGCCGACGCAGCGGCATCAGCAGGAACTGATCGGCACACTCGGACTCATCGGGGTCGACGAGGACAAAGCCCGGCGGCTCGGTGACTCGTTGGCCGGACGGTTCGAACAGAAGAGCCGAACGGCCGTCGAGTTCCCGATGAGACTCGGGCACTCCGGTATCACGAGCCTTGTCGAGATGGGACCGTCAGCCAGGCACTCCACCGATGCGTCGCGAAGAGAATCGATCGCTCAGCTCCCCGAATCGGTCGAGGTGACGGCATCGGTGGTCGTCGGGAGCTACATCGCACTCTGAGGTCAGCCTCTGCGTGCGAGGGCTGCCTGGTAGACGTCGAGAGTCTGCTGCGCGATAGCGGCCCAAGAGAATTCGGCAACGGCGCGTGTGCGTCCTGCTTTGCCCATGGCTGTCGCGGTTGCGCTGTCGAGCGCGACCTCGTTCACCGCCTTCGCCAGAGAGCGCTCGAACACGTCGGGCTCGTACGAGTTGTAGTGAACGAGTCGCCCGGTGACACCGTCGTCGACGACCTCGGGGATTCCGCCGACGTCGGACGCGACCACCGCGGTCTCGGAGGCCATCGCCTCCAAATTGACGATTCCCAGCGGTTCGTATACAGAGGGGCACACGAATACCTGTGCTGCGGATAGTATTTCGCGAATTTTTTCGGTAGGGAGCATCTCTCTGACCCAGAACACGCCGGTGCGGGTCTGCTGAAGTTTCTCGACCGCGCGCTCTGTTTCGGCAGCGATCTCGGGGGTGTCAGGGGCACCGGCGCACAGAACCAATTGAATCGCCGGATCGAACATGTGCGCCGCTGCGATGAGGTGCCCGACGCCCTTCTGCCGTGTAATTCGCCCGACGAATGCAACGATCGGCTGGCTCGGATCGACGCCGATCGCAGCGAGCGCAGAATCGTCCGGGTCCGCTGCCGGTCCGCTGTGCCAATTCTGGGTGTCGATTCCGTTGCGCACCACATGAACACGCTTCGGGTCCAGGCGAGGGTAGGCGTCGAGTACATCCTTCGCCATGCCCTCGCTGACCGCGATGACGGCATCGGCGTACTCGACCGCGTTCTTTTCCGACCACGACGAGATGCGGTAACCGCCGCCGAGTTGCTCGGCCTTCCACGGTCGTCTCGGTTCCAGCGAGTGGGCCGTCAGAATATGCGGCACTCCGTAGAGTTCGGCTGCCAGATGCCCGGCGAGGCCGGTGTACCAGGTGTGTGAGTGGACCACGTCGGCGCCTGCAGCGGCATTCGCCATGCGCAATTCGGCGGACAGTGTGGTCAGTGCCGCGTTTGCCCCGCGCAATGCCGGGTCCGGATCGTGGACCTGCGCTGTGTCCCTCGGCGCGCCCATACAGTGGATGTCCACCTCGCACAACGCTTTCAACTGCGCTGCGAGTTCAGTGACGTGTACACCTGCGCCGCCGTAGACCTCAGGCGGATATTCCCTTGTCATCATTGCCACGCGCACATCTGTCAACCTACATTCCTTCGGCGAAACGCGTGTACTGCTAGCAAGGTTCACCCGGTGCGGATAGGTTTACGGTGTGAGGACACAACCGCACGTACTTGGGATCGTGCTTGCCGGCGGTGAGGGTAAACGTCTTTACCCGATGACCGCGGACCGAGCTAAGCCAGCCGTCCCGTTCGGCGGCGCATATCGACTGATCGACTTCGTGTTGAGCAATCTCGTCAACGCCGGTTACCTCCGGCTGTGCGTGCTTACTCAGTACAAGTCGCACTCGCTCGACCGACACATTTCGCAGACGTGGCGTCTGTCCGGATTCGCGGGTGAGTACATCACGCCCGTGCCGGCGCAGCAGCGCCTCGGCCCGCGTTGGTACACCGGTAGCGCCGACGCCATCTTCCAGTCGCTCAACCTCGTGTACGACGAGGATCCCGAATACATCGTCGTATTCGGTGCCGATCACGTGTACCGCATGGATCCGGAACAGATGGTGCAGCAGCACATCGATTCGGGGGCAGGCGTCACGGTCGCCGGGATTCGCGTGCCGCGAAGCGAAGCTTTTGCGTTCGGGTGCATCGACAGCGACGAGAACGGCAACATCACCCAGTTCCTGGAGAAGCCTGCACAACCTCCGGGAACCCCCGACGACCCCAACGTCACCTACGCCTCGATGGGTAACTACGTCTTCACCACCAAGGTACTCATCGACGCCATCAAAGCCGATGCCGAGAACACCGATTCCGATCACGACATGGGCGGCGACATCATCCCCGCCCTCGTCGAGGCAGGCGTCGCATCGGTCTACGACTTCAACGACAACGTCGTGCCGGGTGCGACCGAACGTGATCGCGGGTACTGGCGTGACGTAGGGACCATCGACGCGTTCTACGACGCACACATGGATCTCGTGTCCGTTCATCCGATCTTCAACCTGTACAACCGCCGGTGGCCGATTCGCGGCGCCGCCGAGAACCTGCCGCCCGCCAAGTTCGTCCAGGGCGGTCTCGCTCAAGAATCCGTTGTCGGAGCCGGCTGTATTTTGTCGGCCGCGACCGTACGGAACTCGGTGCTCTCGTCCAACGTGATGATCGACAGTGGAGCAACCGTCGAGGGCAGCGTGCTGATGCCGGGCGTCAAGATCGGTAAGGGCGCGGTGGTGCGCCGCGCGATCCTCGACAAGAACGTGGTGGTGGGCGACGGCGAGATCATCGGTGTCGACCTCGAACGCGACAAGGAACGCTTCAACGTCTCCGCCGGCGGCGTGGTGTCCGTCGGTAAGGGCGTCTGGATCTGATGCGGCTCCGCCGCATGTGAGTGGAAATACGTCCCAGGGGACGTATTCCCACTCACATGCGCGAAGCGCAGATCAATCCATCGCCGAGCGGCAGCAGTACCGTCGTCAGACGCTCGTCCTCGGCGATTGCACGGGCTGCGGCCCTCACGGCCACCGTGGTGGCGTCGCGCTGATTGGAGTCCGGTACCCGACCGCCCAACAGTGCATTGTGCAGCACCAGCACGCCGCCGGGCCTGAGCAATCTGACGCTCTCCTGCACGAAATGCAGGTGGTCGACCGGGCTGGCGTCGACGAACACCAGATCGTAGGCTTCGTCGGCGAGCCGGGGGAGCACATCGAGTGCCCAGCCGTTGATCAACCGAGTACGAGACGGTGCGATGCCCGCTGCCCGGAATGCTTGCTTCGCCGCGCGCTGGTGTTCGGGCTCGGTGTCGATGGTCGTCAGGACGCCGTCGTCGCGCATGCCGTCGAGCAGCCAGAGACCGCTGATGCCCGCGCCGGTTCCGATCTCGACGACGGTCTTCGCTCCGAGCATCTGAGTGAAGATGCTGAGCAATGATCCGACGGACGGCGGCACGGGTGCTGCGCCCAGATCTATCGCTCGCTCACGGGCCGCGACGAGTACCTCGTCTTCCTGGGTGGATTCCTCGGCGTAGCTGAGCATCTTCTCGGCATTTGTCGGCACGAAGCGAGGTTATCGCGATCACAGCCTGAGCCGCGGAGCGACTCGGTCGATCGCGGGTTACATTCTCAGCGGGACCTCAGGATATTCACACGCGCGGCACACGCAGGTGCGAGAAGCTACTTGTGATCGCTTGATCGAGAAGCAACACGAAGAGGAACATCTCGGCGGTGCCGATGGTTGTACACGGTAACCGAGGGACGCACCAGCACGTGTTCCTGAGCAGGAGGATCCAGCCATCTACAAGATCAACGGAGATCTCGCCACGCCGAGCTTGCCCGTCACCGCCGCTGTGCCGCCCGAGACCGAGTCGCTGCAGGACCTGACTGGTACCGCCGCGTTCGACGCTACCGGTGAAGAGGCAACCATGCCGTCGTGGGACGAGCTGGTCCGTGAACACGGCGATCGTGTGTACCGGCTTGCCTACCGTCTGTCCGGCAACGCGCAGGACGCCGAGGATCTGACCCAGGACACGTTCATCCGTGTCTTCAGGTCGCTGTCGAATTACCAGCCCGGCACCTTCGAAGGATGGCTCCACCGCATCACCACCAACCTGTTTCTCGACATGGTCCGTCGACGCAACCGCATTCGGATGGAAGCGCTGCCCGAGGACTACGACCGTGTCCCGTCGGAAACTCCCAATCCCGAGCAGATCTACCACGACGCACGGCTCGACCCCGACCTACAGTCAGCTCTCGATTCGCTCGCACCGGAGTTTCGCGCAGCAATTGTGCTGTGCGACATCGAAGGGCTGTCATACGAAGAGATCGGTGCGACACTGGGGGTGAAGCTCGGAACGGTCCGCAGCCGTATCCACCGTGGACGTGCGGCGCTTCGCGAGTACCTTCGAGTTCACGGGAAGGTCGACTCGGGTCACGCAAGTGTCCACTAGCTACAAGGAGGGTTGGATGGCGCAGGCCCACGAGCCACGGCGGTTCAACTCCACCGAACATCTGGCCAGTGAGGCCGTCGCAGCCTTCGCCGACGGCGAACTGCGGATGGCTGCCTATCTGCGTGCCGCCCGCCACATCGCCGAGTGCCCCGAATGCGCCGCCGAAGTCGACGCCCAGCAGCAAGCCCGTGCCGCTCTCAAGGAGTCCGGTGACGTATCGATGCCGACGTCCCTGTTGGGACTTCTCAGCCAGATTCCGATGTGCGAACCCCAGGCTTCCGCCAAGGAAGACGCCGAACGCCGGCGTCGAGTGATCGTCACGTCGGTTGTAGGACTTCGCAGACGCCGCCGATAGCGCACCGCTGTGTAACCTTGGCCGCTGTGACCGACGTTAGCGAGGGGTACCGGGAACGCGTGAGTACATCTACTGATCCAGACGGGCCCGTTTCGGATGCGCCAAGGGATCCGGAAGCACCGAGGCTTCCGCCGCGGCCGGTGTATCGGCCTGTGGTGGATCCAGCATCGGCTGCAGCGTTCGGGCGCCCGTCCGATGTAGAGGGTTCCTTCACCCCCAGGGACAAGCGCGTCCAGCCGTCGCCGAAAATCACCTCGCGTGCACCCGATCCGGTTCTTGCCGAAGCATTCGGTCGCCCCGATGACGCGGTGGAAACACTGCAGCGCGATCCCGACGCTCCTGCCGGGCCCCCACAGCCGGAACCCGAGCCCGAGGACCCATGGCGCGATCCGTCGTCGCAGGTCCGTCTCGGCGGCGCCGCCGCAGAAACGCCCGCTTCTCCAGTACTGCCCGTCGGTCCGAAACTCGGAGTCCGCGAGGTCCTCTTCGGTGAAAAGGTGGCGCCGAAGGCACTGATCGTTCTGGCTGTGGTGGCGTTGGCAATCGGCCTTGTCGGTGGTCTGATCGGCCGCGAAACCGCCGAGGTGACAGGTGCTCTCACCAGCCAGAAAGTGAATCTGACGCAGGCGACAGGAGAGGATCTGCCTCAGGGCCAGGTAGCGAAGGTCGCCGACGCCGTTCTCCCGTCCGTGGTGTCCATTCAAGTGACCCTGGGCGAGAATGCGGGAACTGGTTCGGGTGTCGTCATCGACGGAGCCGGCTACATCGTGACGAACAATCACGTCATCTCCATGGCAGCGACCAATCCGGATCGTGCCACGCTGCAGGTCACGTTCTCCGACGGCACCAAAGTCCCCGCCAAGATCGTCGGCCGCGACATCAAGACCGACCTCGCAGTCATCAAGACCGACGTCGGAAACCTCACGGAGGCCCAGCTCGGCAACTCGGCCGATGTTCAGGTCGGCGAGGACGTCGTGGCCGTCGGATCGCCTCTGGGGCTGAACAAGACCGTCACGCGTGGCATCGTCAGCGCCCTCGACCGCCCGGTGCGGCTCTCCGGCGAAGGAACGGACACCGACGCCGTGATCGACGCCGTCCAGACCGACGCCGCCATCAACCCCGGTAACTCGGGCGGACCACTCATCGACGCCGAGGGCCGAGTCATCGGCATCAACTCGGCAATCCGCAGCGAGAGCGGCGGATCGGTCGGACTGGGCTTCGCCATCCCGATCGACGACGTGACCAAGGTTGCCCAGTCGCTCATCGAGACCGGCGAGATGAAGCACCCCGACATCGGCATCAACGCGCGTTCGGTTATCAACGACGCCACCTCCGGCGCCGAAGTGGCGAACGTCCGCGCGGACGGCCCCGCACAACGGGCAGGGATCGTCGAAGGTGACGTCATCACCAAAATGGGGGACAGGGCGGTCACCAGCGCCGACGAACTCGTCGTTGCCGTGCAGTCCAGCAAGATCGGCGAATCCACGCCCGTGCAGCTCGTGCGCTCGGGTCGACTGGTCGACGTGACCGTGACGCCTGTGTCGGACTGAGGGTGGCCGCCAACGTGCGTGGCCACGCCGCAGACAACCTTCACGCCGCAGACAACCTTCCGGAGCGCGCTGCGAGTACTTGCACCGCCGGTTCCCGGACTTCCGAAGTAGGCTGAGGCACGTGTTCGGCAACATTGGCTGGGGAGAACTCGTCATTCTTCTGGTAGCAGCACTCGTCATCCTCGGGCCCGACCGCCTTCCCGGCGCCATCACCTGGGTCACCAAGTCGATCCGTCAGGTCAAGGAGTACGCCAACGGCGCGAGCCAGCAACTCAAGGACGAGCTCGGTACCGATTTCGAGGACCTGCGTAAGCCGCTGGCCGATCTCAACCAGCTGCGCGGTATGACTCCGCGCGCGGTCATCACCAAGCACCTTCTCGACGGCGACGACTCCATCTTCACCGGCAACTTCGACACGAAGAAGCAGAATGAGGGTGGCCCCACCGTCCAGAAGCCGTCGATGGAGAAGAAGCCGTCGATGGAGAAGAAGCCGTCGGACACCGCTCTTCCGTCGGGCCAGACGCCGCCGATCGATTCGGACGCGACGTAGGCCGTATTTTTCCCGCATGAATGGACCATCGCAACCGTCTAACCCTTGCTATGGGCCATTGATGCCGATGCCCCCGAACGCATGAATGGACCATCGCAACTGTCTAGCCGTTGCGATGGTCCATTCATGCTGAAGTTGGGGGGGCGAGCTAGAGCACCTTGTTCAAGAAATCCTGAGTCCGCGAGTTCTGCGGGTTCCCGAAGATCTGCTCCGGCGTTCCCTCTTCGACGATGACGCCCTCGGCCATGAAGATGACGCGGTCCGCCACTTCGCGGGCGAAGCCCATCTCGTGCGTCACGACGACCATCGTCATACCGCCCTTGGCGAGATCGCGCAGCACCTGGAGCACCTCCCCGACCATCTCGGGATCGAGCGCAGAAGTGGCCTCGTCGAACAGCATGATCGACGGGCTCATCGCGAGCGCCCGAGCGATAGCTACGCGCTGCTTTTGTCCACCGGACAGGTTGGCGGGCTTGTAGTTCGCGCGATCGGACAGTCCGACTTGCTCGAGCAGCTTCACTGCGGTTTCCTTGGCCTGAGACTTCGACATCTTCTTGGTCTCTACCGGCGCGAGCATGACGTTCTCGATCGCACTCATGTGCGGGAACAAGTTGAAGTGCTGGAACACCATTCCGATGTTCTGACGCACCTTGTCCAGATCGACGGTTTTGTCGGTCAGGTCCATGCCGTCGACGACGACGTGCCCGGCAGTGATGTCCTCCAGCTTGTTCAGACACCGCAGGAACGTGCTCTTGCCGCTGCCCGACGGCCCGATCACGCAGACGACCTCACCGTTGGCGACCTCGGCGTCGATGCCCTTCAAGACAGTGTTGTCGCCAAAAGCCTTTTCGAGCGCCTTGATCGAAATCTTGACCGAAGTGTTCACTGGTTGACTGCTCACTTGTTGATCCTCTTCTCGAGCCGGTTCGACAGCTTGGTGAGAGCCATGATGATGATGAAGTACATGACGCCGATGATCAGCCACATGTTGAACGACTCGAAGTTGCGAGCGATGATGAGGCGGCCGGTCTGGGTCAGCTCGGCGATGCCGATGACCGACAACAGTGACGTGTCCTTGAGCGTGATGACGAACTGATTGATGTATGACGGAATCATCGTGCGAATAGCCTGTGGCATCACGACGCGACGCATCGACTTGAGGTAGCTGATGCCGAGGCTCCGCGACGCTTCCATCTGGCCCTTGTCGACGGCGAGGATGCCGCCGCGGACGATCTCGGCCATGTAAGCGCCCGCGTTGAGCGAGAGCGTGATGATGCCTGCGGTGAATGCGCCCATCTGGAAGCCGAGCGCCGCCGGAACGCCGAAGTAGATGAAGAAGGCCTGTACCAGAAGCGGTGTGCCGCGGAAAATGTCTACGTAGGTGGTGCCGATGCCGCGAAGGACGATGTTGGTCGAGACCCGAAACAAGCCGAAGATCGCACCGAGAATCAGTGCGATCGCGATGGAGATGACCGTCAGAACGATCGTCAGCCAGAGACCTTTGAGGAGCAACTGCCAGCTGCTCGCGATCAGACCGGGGATCGAGTTGTCGGATGTCGAGGCGTCCGCGCTGAGGTAGGTATTCAGGATCTCGTCGTACTGGCCGTTTGCACGGAGATTTTCGAGTCCCGTATTGAACTGCTCGAGCAGCTGAGCGTTGGTGCCCTTGGCGACGGCGAAACCATAGCTGGCACCCGACTCCTTGTCGGTCACGGTCTTGAACCCATTGCCCTGCTTGATGCCGTAGGCCAGCACTGGGTAGTCCTCGAACGCCGCGGCCGAGTTGCCGGTCTTGACCTCCTCGAACATCGTCGCCGAGTCGTCGAAACTGCGGATTGTGAAGCCGTACTGGTCGGCGATCGATGTCGCGAACGTTGCACCCTCGGTGCCGTTCTTGACGGCCACGGACTTGCCGCGCAAGTCCTCGTAGCCTTCGATGTCGTTGTTGCTGTCCAGGATTGCCATCTGGACGCCGGAGTCGAAGTACGGTTCCGAGAAATCGAATGTCGCCTTGCGTGCGTCCGTGATGGACATTCCCGCGATCATGCCGTTGAACTGGCCACTTGTGACGCCCTGCAGCGCGGTGTCGAATCCGACCTGCTCGACGTCGTAGGTGAAGCCTTGGTCAGCAGCGATCGCCGCCAGCAGATCCATGTCGATTCCGACGAGTTTGCCGGACTCGTCCTGAAATTCGAAGGGAGCGAACGTTGTATCGGTTGCGATCGAGTAGTTCTGACCGGACGGGGTTGGTTGCGCGGACGCGACCCCAGGCCCGAGCAGCGCTCCCAGCAAGGTGACGAACAGTGCGAGCACGATCGGTACGAGTACCGGCCTGCTCCGTTGCGGCTTCTTCATGCAGGACACTCTCTATCGAGGACTGGATTCTTGGCAAATCATAAGACTCCAACCCTCGACACACTTACGTTCGGGTGGTACCGCTACTTTCTGGTGGAACCAATCATTTTCTCGAGGAATCTATGCTCAACGACATTCCGACGAGTCCTCGCTCACGTACGGCGAGCTTCTTCGCAACCGATTCCAGCGCTTGGGCAGCCGGAGTTTCCGGGTGTGTCAGCACGATGGGCGTGCCCGCATCTCCGCCCTCGCGCACTGCGGTGTCCAGCGGAATCTGGCCCAGCAGAGGGACTTTGGCGCCGACGGCCTTGGTCAGGCGATCCGAGACGTCTTGTCCGCCACCGGATCCGAAGATGTCCATGCGGGTTCCGTCAGGCAGTTCGAGCCAGGACATGTTCTCCACGACACCGGCGATGCGCTGACGGGTCTGCAATGCGATGGCGCCTGCGCGTTCGGCAACCTCGGCCGCCGCCTGCTGTGGAGTGGTGACGACGAGAATTTCGGCGCTGGGAATGAGCTGTGCCACCGAGATGGCGATGTCACCGGTGCCTGGTGGGAGGTCGAGTAGCAACACATCCAGATCGCCCCAGAACACGTCCGCGAGGAACTGCTGCAGCGCGCGGTGCAGCATCGGTCCGCGCCAGACAACCGGTGTATTGCCGGTGGTGAACTGCGCAATCGAGATGAACTTCACGCCGTACGCCTGCGGCGGCATGATCATCTTCTCGACCTGAGTGGGTTTGGCGTCGTTGCCGAGCATGCGGGGCACCGAGTGGCCGTAGATATCGGCGTCGAGCACGCCTACCGAAAGGCCGCGCGCAGCAAGCGATGCGGCGAGGTTGACGGTGACGGAGGATTTTCCGACGCCGCCTTTGCCTGACGCGACGGCGTACACACGCGTCAGCGAACCGGGTTGAGCGAATGGGATGATCGGTTCTGCCGAATCGCCGCGCAGCGACTTCCGTAGCTCGGTGCGCTGCTCGTCGTTCATGACGTCGAGTTCGACGGTGATGGTGCCGACGCCGGGGACGTCGGCGACGGCCTTGGTGACGCGGTCGCTGATCTCGGTCTTCATCGGGCAGCCCGAGGTGGTGAGGTAGATCCCGACGTCGACCGAGCCGCCGTCCCCGATGGTGACGCCTTTGACCATGCCGAGGTCGGTGATCGGTTTACGAATTTCCGGATCGATGACCTTCGAGAGCGCGCTTCGAACGTCGGATTCCGTCAGTACTGCCATGGGCGTCATGTTAGTGAATACGTGGGAGCTCGTCGGAGGTGGGGACGATTCCGGTGGCGTAACCCGTCGACCACGCGAGGACGTTGGCGACGTAGGCCATCGAGTTGTTGTAGCGCAGGATTGCTTTCGTGGTCTGTCCGAGGTCGCGAAGGTTCAGGCCGCCGTCGCACAAGTAGTCGCCGGTGGTCAGTGCTGCGTCGTACAAGTTCTGCGGATCGGATAGTCCGTCGCCGTTGCCGTCGGCGTGATAGCGATTCCAGGTCTCGGGCAGGAACTGCATAGGGCCGACCGCGCGATCGAAGTTCGGATCGCCGTCGAGAGCTCCGCCGTCGGTGTCGGCGATGACGTTGTTGCCCGCGAGACTGCCGTCGAGCCGGGGCCCGAGAATGGGTTCCAAGAGCTTGCCCAGGTCGTCGGCCTTGCCGTTGTTGGCATGGGTGGACTCGACTCGGCCGATACCCGCAATGAGGGTCCAACTGATCCCGCATTGTGGCTGGGCCACGGCGAGGAGCTTCTCGGCGTTCTTGTATGCGGCGACGTTGACGGTTGGAATTGCAATGGGGCTTGCTGCCAGGTTCGTCGGAAGCTCGGGTGTCGGTGCAATCTCGGGCGCGGGGATGGGCGCTGCTTGGGCGAGAGGCGCCTCGGCGGCGGCGACGGGTTGCGCGTCGGTCTGGTCCGCGATGGGTTCCGGCGTTTCGACGACTGTATCGGCTGCCTGCGTGGTGGAACCGGCGTTCATGAACGGGATGTACTCGGTCGCGCCTGCGCTTGTGGCTGCGGTGACGAGCCCAGCGGGGATGAGGCCGGTCAGAGCGATCACCGAGTTCCGGCGAACTTTGGAATTCGATGCTTTTCTGTGACGTCCCACGCCTTGATACCTCCTGTTGCCCCCACATCTGGAGGCCTCCGTACTAGAACCGGAGTCGAGGGTACCTGATTCGAGACGCTTCCGTTACCGGGCTGTTATCCAAACCGACCTTGCGCTACGCGGGCGGTGCCGAGGGACAGAAAATCACGCACGGCAAAGGTGGCAGCGACGGCAGCACGAAGGGTGGCATGGGAGGTGTCGTCGGTGTATTCGAAGGAGACGGTGTATTCGAAGGAGACGGTGTGTTCGAGGGAGACGGTGTGTTCGAGGGAGACCGTGGTTCGGGTGTAGGTGCGCCGTTGACGGGAGCGCTCACCGCCGTCACCGGCGCATCGGTCACTGCTTGCGCGCCGCGACCGTACGCGGCCGACCACGCCAGGACGTCGGCCACGTAGGCGGGAGAATTGTTGTAGCGAAACACTGCCGCGCTCTCGGCGGCCGGATCGCGCAAATCGAGCCCTCCGGAGCACAGGTACTTTCCGGCAGCGAGCGTGGCGTCGTAAATGTTGTTGGGCTCGAAGATCCCATCGTCGTTGCCGTCCGATGCGTACTTCGCCCACGTGCCGGGAATGAACTGCATCGGCCCGACGGCTCGGTCGTGGTCGGCATCGCCGTCGTGATTTCCGGCGTCGGTGTCGCGAATCACAGTGTTGCCGGCGAGATGGCCGTCGAGGACGGGTCCGAGGATCGGCGCCGCCGTACCGGCGGCGTCGACCTGGCCGCCGTGCGCGTGCCCGGATTCGATTCGACCGATCCCGGCGAGCAGGTTCCACGGCAGGCCGCACGCCGGGGACTGCTCGGCCATCGCAGACTCGGCTGCCCGGTAGGCGGCGAGCACGGATTCGGGAATTCCGAGCGAGCCGATTACAGGGGTGGGGATCTCGACCGGGACAACCGGTTCCTGCGTCGCGGGCTCGGGTACGGGCTCGGGTGCGGCAGTGTTGAACGTCTGCGGAGGCGTCTCCACCGGGGTCGCGAGACCGGGGATGGTCATCGACGACGGCAGAGGCGCGGGTTGGGCCAGCACGACAGCCGATGGCTGCGCGGGTACCGATGACTGTGCCGGTAGGGATGCCGCGGCCACGGCGGCGGCAATACCCGTGACGACGACGGTGGATACCAGGAGTGGCACTCCTGCCCGTCGCCTTGGCCGCATGTGGCACACGTTACATTTTGGTATCCGGATCAGGTTCGGATTCCTCGAAATCGTCGACGGGGGCCGGACGTGACTTCTTTCGTGACTTCTTCGACGGCGTCGAGGTCTGTCCGGTCGCCTGTTCCAGCAACTCTCGAATTTCCTCCAGCTCGCGGCGCAGGTAATCGCGCGTCGCGACCTCGCCGACCGCGATACGAAGCGATGCCAGTTCGCGTGCCAGGAACTCGGTGTCCGCTTTGGTCTGCTGTGCGCGGGAGCGATCCTCCTCCAGCGAGACCCGGTCACGGTCGTCCTGACGATTCTGCGCGAGCAGGATCAGCGGGGCTGCGTAGGCAGCCTGGGTCGAGAACGCGAGGTTCAGCAGGATGAAGGGGTAGGGGTCCCACCGCAGAGCGACGACTGTGACGTTGATGAAGATCCAGACGATGACGATCATCGTTTGGATGGCCAGGTAGCGGCCGGTGCCGAGGAACCGGGCCGCACGCTCGCCCGACTTGCCGAGGTCGACATCGAGGTGGAAATTGAACAGGCGGGATCCCTGCGGGGTGTCCATGCGCTGCCGTGCTGTGTCCTTCACTGTCCTGCCACCTCCTGATCTCGCCAGTCCTCCGGGAGAAGATGATCGAGGACGTCGTCGACGGTGACCGCGCCGACCAGATGATCCTCGTCGTCGACCACGGGGCCACACACGAGGTTGTACGTTGCGAAATATCGTGTGACAGCCGTCAGGCTGTCGTCGGGACCGAGCCGCGGAAGTTGTTTGTCCATGATGCCTCCGACCAGGCTCGCGGGCGGTTCGCGGAGTAGTTGCTGCAAGTGGACACACCCGAGATAGGCGCCCGTCGGCGTCGCGGTGGGCGGTCGCACGACGAACACCAGTGACGACAAAGCGGGCGTCAGATCGGGGTTGCGGACACGTGCCAATGCCTCGGCGACGGTAGTCGAGGCATTGAGAACCACGGGCTCGGTCGTCATCAGACCACCGGCTGTATCGGGGGAGTGCTCGAGCAACCGGCGAACCGGCGCCGAGTCTTCCGGGTCCATGAGGCGAAGCAGTGACTCGGCCTCGGGTTCGGGCAGCTCGCCCAGTAGGTCCGCGGCGTCGTCGGGATCCATCGCTTCGAGCACATCGGCACCGCGCTCGACGCCCAGGTAGTGCATCATCTCGACCTGATCGTCGTCGGGAAGTTCCTGAACGATGTCGGCGAGGCGCTCGTCGTCGAGGGCCAGTGCAACTTCCATCCGTCGTTTGACGGGCAGTTCGCGCATGGCGTTGGCGACGTCCGCGGCGCGGAGGTCCTCGAACTGCATCAACAGTTGCGCGACGCCCTGGCCCGGCATCGAGAGCTCGTTCTGCGTGAGACCTTGCACGTGCTGCCAGTCGATGACATGGATGGCCCCGCGGCGTGCGAGCCTGCCGCGCTGACGGCGAACCGCGACGCGAGCAACGAGCCAGTCCCTCGTTCGAGTCAGCTCGATGCCGAGGTCTACCACGATCGAATCGGTCTCGTGCAGCTCTTCGAGTTCGGGATCGTCGACGCGCACCTTGGAATCGAGGATCTGCGCGAACACCAGGATTTCGTTGGCGCGCTGCGAGAATCGACGGAGACTGACGTTTCCGGTGGTCAACTGCACGGAGTTGGGCTCGATGCTGGTGACGCGCAGCATCGGCACGAAAATTCTTCTGCGCGTGGCAAGTTCGACCACGATGCCGAGCACTCGCGGCTGGGCGCGACCGATCCGCATGGTGACCACGACGTCACGCACGCGACCGATGGATTCGCCGTCGGGGCCGAGTACGACCAGACCTGCGAGCCTGGCCGCGAATACCTTGCTCAGAGCTGCCATGATGGCAAGGTTAGAGCGTCGAAGTACCAACCAAACAATCGACAAGCAGTAAGGACCTCATGAGTTCGGTGGATCACGCCCGTCCTCGCCGATCGGTACTGGCCGTTCCCGGCAGTTCCGACAAAATGATCGAGAAGGCGAAGGGACTCGACGCCGATGCGATCTTCCTCGATCTCGAGGACGCAGTAGCGCCGATCGCGAAGGCCGAGGCCCGCGGCCGAATCGTGTCGGCACTCAACTCCGGCGGGTGGGGAGACAAGCTCAAGGTAGTGCGTGTCAACGACTGGACGACGCCCTGGACGCACGGCGACGTGATCGATGTGGTCGGTGGCGCAGGCGCGAACCTGGACGCGATTCTGCTCCCGAAAGTCGAGGACGCCTCGCACGTGCAGGCGCTCGATCTCTTACTGACACAGGTCGAGAAGATCAGCGGGCTTCCCATCGGGGCCATCGGAATCGAACCACAGATAGAGAGTGCGCGGAGCCTGCGCAACATCGACGAGATCGCAACGGCGAGCCCGCGCGTGCAAAGTCTCGTCTTCGGGCCGGCGGACATGATGGCGAGCGTCAATATGCGCACGCTCGTGGTCGGGGAGCAACCGGAGGGGTACGACACCGGAGACGCCTACCACCACATACTGATGACGATTCTGCTCGCGGCACGTACGCACGGTCTGCAGGCAATCGACGGTCCCTACCTTCAGATTCGCGATCTCGATGCGTTCCGCCGGGCCGCGGGGCGCACGGCCGGGCTCGGGTTCGACGGTAAGTGGGTGCTGCACCCGACGCAGATCGATGCGGCCAACGAAATTTTCAGTCCGCGCCAAGCAGATTTCGACAAAGCCGAACAGATTCTCGAGGCCTACGAGTTTCACACCTCCGAGTCCGGTGGTGGCCGAGGCGCGGTAATGCTCGGCGAAGAGATGATCGACGAGGCAAGTCGCAAGATGGCGTTGGTGATATCGGGGAAGGGTCGGGCGGCAGGCTTGCTGCGTAGTGACCAAACACAATGACGCTCTCGGCGGGTTGTTCGTTCCCAACAGGGGCTGAGCCAGGCACAATGGGGAAATGACGAATCCACTTTCGCAGCCCGGCCGCGGCGGCCAGGGTCTCCCGACGCCGCCGTCCGGCTGGCCGATAGGCTCCTACCCAACGTATGCCGAGGCGCAGAAGGCGGTCGACTACCTTTCCGATCAAGAGTTCTCGGTTCAAGATGTCACCATCGTCGGCGTAGACCTCATGCAGGTAGAACGTGTCCTCGGACGACTGACGTGGGCCAAAGTTATTGGCGGCGGCGTGGTTTCGGGAGCGTGGCTGGGATTGTTCCTCGGTCTCGTGCTCGGCATCTTCACCAACGGAAACATCCTCGGCGCACTGATCATCGGCATCATCGGTGGCATCATCTTCGGGCTGATCTCCACGGCGATCCCGTACGCGGCCACCCGCGGGCAGCGCGATTTCGCGTCGAGCATGCAGTTGGTTGCGGGCCGCTACGACGTTCTCTGCGAGCCGAAAAGCGCAGAAACCGCTCGCGACATGCTCGCAAAATTGTCGATCTGATCGGTATTGATTACGGAATAGTCCCAATATCCCCATTGGTCCGTGTAGTTCGGTTACGTTTCTTGACGTGTAGGGCAGTAGTAGAAGGGGCCCTACACAGGTAATCGAAAATACGGAGGCTGAAAGTGCCGAGACAACGAGGTCCGAGGCCGGCAAACGCAACCAGGATAGGCGTGTTGGCCGCGGTGGCACTGGTCGCCAGTCCGTTGCTGGCGGCCTGCGGATCGTCCGACAGCGCCGCGCCGGTGTTGAGTTTTTACACCGCAGCGGACGGCGCCGAACAGTATGCGGCAGCGGCCGATGCGTGTTCGGCGGCATCGGGTGGCCGATACAAGGTCGAACAGAGAACTCTCCCCAAGAGCGCCAACGATCAGCGCCTGCAGCTCGCGCGGCGTTTGGCGGGTAACGACAATTCACTCGATTTGATGACGCTCGACGTCGTGTGGACAGCCGAGTTCGCCGAAGCAGGATGGGCGTTGCCGGTCCCGGACGATCTCGTCGCCAAGCTGAAGGACGGTTCCACTCTCGAAGGTCCACTGGCGACAGCCGAATGGCAGGACCAGCTCTACGCCGTTCCGCTGAACTCGAACACGCAGCTTCTGTGGTATCGCCCCGACGAAGTTCCCGGAGGCCAGCCGCCGCAGACGTGGACCGAGATGATCGACATGGCCGAATCCAATGCTGCCGAGGGCAAACCCGCGTACATCGGAGTTCAGGCCAAGCAGTACGAAGGTCTGATGGTGTGGTTCAACAGCCTTCTCGTCAGTGCGGGCGGCGCAGTCGTCGGTGAGGACGGTACGACCGTCGCGCTCAACGACACCCCGGAACACCGTGCCGCAACCGAGAAGACGCTCGAGATCATGAAGCGGGTCGCTACCGCTGATGGCCGCGATCCCTCGATCTCGCAGACCGACGAGGCGACCGCGCGTTTGGGTATGGAAGCGGGCACCTCCGCGTTCCAGGTCAACTACCCCTTCGTGCTTCCAGGCATCAAGGAGAACGCGGCAGCAGGTGCCGTCCCGTTCCTCGACCTGACCAATGTGCCCGCCGATCAACAGGATGCAAAGATCGCCGAGGTGTTCCGCAGCGCTCCGTACCCGGCGGTGGACCCAGACAAGCCCGCCAAGGTCACGATCGGCGGATTCAACATCGGGGTCGCCAAGACCACTGAGCACGAGGATTTGGCATGGGAAGCCGTCGCCTGCCTCACCAACGAGCAGAATCAGCGCAACAACGCAGTCGACGGCGGCGTGCCCCCAGTCCTGAAGCAGCTCTACCAGGACCCCGAATTTCAGGCTGTGTACCCAGCATGGGAGGGCGTGCTCGACTCGATCGAGAATGCCGCGGTCCGACCGGTTTCCCCGGCTTACCAGAGTATTTCGATACTTCTCGCCGACGCTCTCAATCCACCTCAGAACATCGATCCGGTGGCAGATGTGGACAAGCTCGCCGATCTCGTCTCCAAGGCAGTCAATTCCGAAGGGCTGATTCCATGAGTGAAACGACTCGGACCGAGACAGTGGACAAACAAGCAATACTGAAGAACGTCTCCGACGGCAAGAAGGCCGAACGCAGGCTCGGTCTGATGTTGATCGCACCCGCGGCGATCATGATGGTGGCCGTCACCGGATACCCGATCATCTACGCGTTCTGGCTCAGCTTGCAGAAGTACAACCTGGCATTCCCGGACGACCGTGAATTCGTCGGCATCTCCAACTACATCACCGTGCTGTCCGACAATTACTGGTGGACGGCATTCGGGGTCACCGCAGGCATCACGATCATCTCGGTGATCATCGAGTTCGTGCTCGGCCTCGCGGTCGCACTCATCATGCACCGCACCATCTTCGGTCGCGGTCTGATCCGAACTGTCGTGCTCATCCCGTACGGCATCGTGACCGTCGCCGCGGCCTACAGCTGGTACTACGCGTGGACACCAGGTACGGGTTACCTCGCCAACCTGCTGCCCGACGGGAGTGCGCCGCTCACCGAGCAATTTCCGTCGCTCGCGATCGTCGTACTCGCCGAGGTGTGGAAGACGACGCCGTTCATGGCGCTGCTTCTTCTCGCCGGGCTCGCACTGGTGCCCGACGATCTGCTCAAGGCAGCGGAGGTCGACGGTGCAGGTGCATGGACGCGATTGTTGCGCATCACGATTCCGCTGATGAAGCCGGCGATTCTGGTAGCGGTGCTGTTCCGCACTCTCGATGCCTTCCGCATCTTCGACAACATCTACGTGTTGACCAAGGGCAGCAACGGCACCGGTTCGGTGTCGATTCTCGGCTACGACAACCTGTTCGGTGCATTCAATCTCGGACTCGGCTCGGCGATCAGCGTTCTGATCTTCTTCTGCGTTGCGATCATCGCGTTCGTGTTCATCAAGTTGTTCGGTGCATCCGCACCGGGCTCGGACGACGGAGGCCGTAAGTAATGACGACCGTGACGCCCCGCAAGAAGGTCGGTTGGACCGTCATCAACGCGCTCGTACTTCTGTACGCGCTCGTCCCGCTGGCCTGGATCATCAGCCTCTCGTTCAAGTCGACTGCGACCATCGCGGACGGCAACTTCATCCCCACGTCGATCACGTTCGACAACTACAAGGGCATCTTCTCCACCAACCAGTTCACCTCGGCGCTGATCAACTCGATCGGTATCGGCCTCATCACCACGGTCATCGCCGTCGTAATCGGAACCATGGCCGCCTACGCGGTTGCCAGGCTCGAATTTCCCGGTAAGAAGGCGCTCGTCGGCGCGGCGCTGCTCATCGCGATGTTCCCGCAGATCTCGCTCGTCACGCCATTGTTCGACATCGAGCGTGCGATCGGACTGTTCGACACGTGGCTGGGTCTGATCATCCCGTACATCACGTTCGCCCTGCCGCTCGCCATCTACACGCTCTCCGCGTTCTTCCGTGAGATCCCGTGGGAGCTGGAGAAAGCCGCGAAGATGGACGGCGCAACACCGGCCCAGGCATTTCGTAAGGTCATCGCCCCGCTCGCGGCACCAGGCATCGTCACCGCCGCGATTCTGGTGTTCATCTTCGCGTGGAACGACCTACTGCTCGCCATCTCGTTGACAGCGACCGAACGATCCATCACGGTGCCTGCCGCGATCTCGCAGTTCACCGGTAGCTCGCAGTTCGAGGAGCCCACCGGATCGATCGCCGCAGCGGCAGTGGTCATCACCATTCCGATCATCATCTTCGTGCTCTTCTTCCAACGACGTATCGTGGCGGGCTTGACGTCCGGCGCAGTGAAGGGATAACCGTCATGGCCGAAATCGTTCTCGACAAAGTAACCAAGCTCTATCCGGACGGCGCCGCAGCGGTCAGCGATGTCGACATCACCATCGCGGACGGCGAGTTCATCATTCTCGTCGGACCGTCGGGCTGCGGAAAGTCCACGACGCTCAATATGATCGCCGGTCTGGAGGACATCTCGTCCGGGGAACTGCGCATTGCGGGCGAGCGTGTCAACGAGCGTGCCCCCAAGGATCGCGACATCGCCATGGTGTTCCAGTCCTACGCGCTGTACCCGCACATGACGGTGCGCCAGAACATCGCGTTCCCGTTGACTCTCGCCAAGCTCAGCAAGAACGAGATCAACGAGAAGGTCGAAGAGGCGGCGAAGATCCTCGACCTGACTCAGCACCTCGACCGCAAGCCAGCGAACCTCTCCGGTGGTCAGCGTCAGCGGGTTGCGATGGGCCGAGCCATCGTTCGTACGCCCAAGGCGTTCCTCATGGACGAGCCGCTGTCCAACCTCGACGCCAAGCTGCGCGTGCAGACGCGTGCCGAGATCTCGAGGCTGCAGAAGCGTCTCGGCACGACGACCGTCTATGTCACGCACGATCAGACCGAGGCCATGACACTCGGCGACCGCGTCGTCGTGTTGCGCGGTGGCCTGGTTCAGCAAATCGGATCGCCGCAGGAGCTCTACGACAAGCCTCGCAACCTGTTCGTCGCAGGCTTCATCGGATCGCCGTCGATGAACTTCGTGCCGGGAACTCTGACGGCCGATGGTGTTGCGACCGACCTCGGGACGTTCGAACTTCCCCGGGAGCGGCGGGCCGCCATTGCGAACAAGAACTCGGGCAAGGATGTCGTGGTCGGCATCAGACCCGAGCACTTCGAGGATGCAGGCCTCATCGATTCGTACCAGAAGCTCAGCGGCGCAACGTTCACTGCCAAGGTGGAGGTACTCGAGTCGATGGGCAGCGACAAGTACGTCTACTTCGAGTCCAGGGGCGACAAGGTGCAGTCGGCGGAACTGCAGGAACTCGCAGCCGAGTCCGGGCTCACCGATGCCGGTGGCGCTCAGGTGGTTGCGCGTCTGGCAGCAGAATCGAAGGCCCACGAGGGCGGAGACGTCGAGTTGTGGTTCGATCCGGCCAAGATCTCGGTGTTCGATCAGGCGTCGGGTGACAATCTGACGCTGTAGCGCCGGCGGCTTCTCCCAGAACCTCAGCAGTCCTCTGCCAGCACGCTCTGAGCTGGAGTTTCCCCTGGGCGGATCCGCGCCCCATCCACACAGTTGTCTGTGAGTCCGCTCGGGTCGGCACGCCGCGACGTGGCCACCACAGTCGTCGGCGCGGGGGTGATCCGAATCGCCAACGCGGACAAGGTCACTGTTGCGCAGGCCAGGGCTCCCACAATGAACGCCGCGGTGTAGACGGATTCGCGTGGGATAGACGTCGCGGCGATCGTGTACGTGGCAAGCATCGTGGTCAATACTGCGCTGGCGATCGAGGTTCCGACGGTTCGGACGATGGAGTTGACGCTGTTCGCCACTCCGGTGTCCTGCGCGGTCACCTCGGCCATCAGCAGATTCGGGATGGCCGCGAATGCCAGCGACACGAACACATTGATCACTGCCGACGCCAGGATGACCTGCCACGTGGCGTTGTGGAAGAAGACGAAGACAGTGAATCCGACGACGCCGACGATTCCGCCTGTCACCAGGACAGGACGCGGACCGACGCGCCGGATCAGCCCACCGCTCAGGGTGGCCGCTACAACGCCGACGACGGCGCCGGGGAGAAGGTAGACGACGCTGGCGGAGAGAACGTCGGCGCTGAAACCGTAGCCGGCAACCTCGCGGGGCGTTTGCACGAAGTATGAGCAGGCGAGGAAGTTGACGAACATCCCGATGCCGACGAAGAGGGTGGCAATATTCGTCGCCAGGAGCGGACCGTGGGTGAGCATGCGCGGGGCGACGAGTGGTGCTGCTGTGCGGTTCTCGAAGATCCACCACAGGGCAAGGACGACGGCCCCGATGACGGCGCACCCGAGCGTTGCGGCCGATCCCCAGCCCCAGGAGCGGCCTTGGGTGAGCGCGAGGAACAGCAGTACCAGCGCGGCGGCCAGCAGGATGGCGCCCCACCAATCGACCGAGCCCTCGGCGCTGCGCGGACGCCGCGGAACCCCGAACCATCCGAGTGTCATCGCGAGCGCGACGAACGCCGCTGTCAGCCAGAACACTCGGTGGTAGTCGGCCCCGTCTGAGGTCAGCAGACCGGTGAGGACCAGTCCGAAGCCACCGCCGACTCCCAGAGTGCCGGACAGAATGGCCATGGCCCCGACGAGTTTGCGGGGTGGCATCTCGTCACGGAGGACGGCAAGCGCGATGGGGAAGAGTGCGTAGGAGACGCCCTGCAGTATGCGTCCCAGGAGTAGCAATGCAAGAGAGTGGGTGAGTGCAGCGATCAGGGATCCGACGAGGACCAGCGCAAGTACCGCCATCAGTACGGGGCGTTTTCCGTGCAGGTCGGCCAGCCGTCCGATCACGGGTGTCGCGATGACGGCGGCGAGCAGGTTGGCTGTCAGAACCCAGCCGGCAGCGGTGGTGGTGACGTCGAGTTGGGTTCCGATCGTCCCGACGATCGGGATCACCATCGTTTGCAGCACCGCGAGAGTCATGACCACGAAACACAGTCCGGGAAGCAGTAGCGGTCCAGGATTGAGCTGGCTCGAGCGGGCCGCCGTCGACATGGAGAAAAACCTCGTTACATTTCGTTATTACGCACTAGGCAAAAAAATTGATGTCTGCACCTAAGTACTTATCAGGTTCGAGGCGCACGGGAAAGGCAACGATGCAGCAACACGGCCTCTCACCACTGATGTCCAACCGTGCTGTGTGCGTCGCCACTCTCGCGCGTCAGCATCTGATCGAGCGTGCGGAGTTCCCCGCCGAGGACATGGTGTCTCATCTGGTGGGAATGCAGGCGCAGGCTCCGTTCCCGCCCTACTTCGGTTTGTGGTCGCGGATCGAGAAGTTTCGGCCCGAGAGCCTCTCCGCGTTGCTCGAACACCGGAATCTGGTCCGCATCGTGCTGATGCGCGGAACGGTGCATCTGGTGACGGCCGAGGATGCGGCCTTCCTGCGACCATTGGTGCAGCCCATCATGGATCGGGACCTCACCCAGAACCCTCTGCACGGCCGGGCATTGGCCGACGTCGACGCGGCCGCGGTGGCAGCACGGGCCCGGCAAATTCTGAGCGAAGGGCCTCTGGCTCCCGCCGATCTCGGACCTGTGCTGGCCGAGGCATTCGACGGTGTCCCGCCTGCATCCCTCGTGCATGCAGCGAGGAACCTTCTTCCGCTCGTCCAGGTTCCGCCGCGCGCAGTGTGGGGAAAATCGGGTCATGTTCGGCTGTGCACGTTAGAGCAGTGGACGGGCCTCGCTCTGGAGCGCAATCCCTCCCATTCGATGATGGTGCTCCGCTATCTGACGGCATTCGGGCCCGCATCGGTGGCGGATGTGCAGGCGTGGTCCGGACTCACCAGACTCGGCGAGGTGATGGATCGACTGCGACCACAGCTGGTCACCTTCACCTCCGAGGCCGGCGCACTGCTCTTCGATCTACCCGATGCGCCGCGTCCCGACGCCGACACCAGGCTCCCGGTGCGGATCGTCGCGGCCTTCGACAATCTTCTGCTCTCGCACGCGGATCGCTCTCGTGTCATATCGGCGGAAGCGCGCGCGAAGCTGTTCACGCCGAATGGAGTCTTCCCGCCCGTAGTACTCGTTGATGGGCAGGTGGTAGGCCAGGTGAAACAACAAGTGAACAAGGACGTGTCGACGGTCGTGGTGACGCCCTATCGAAAGTTGTCCAAAGCGCACTTGGCGGCCGTCGCGGCCGAAGGCCGCCGAATGTCGAAATTTGCGAACCCAACAGCTGCGGTGCACGACGTCACCTTCACCGAGGCCGTGTAGTTTTCGCCCGTTCGCGTAGCTCGGAGACGATCTCGTCGTTCCACACGTGTTCGCGCACCAGGCGATACCGTTCGCGAATCATCCATAGATATGCTTCGGCATCGGTCTGACCCTCGAGAATATCGGCGGCTCGCACCATTCGAACGACCGGCAGAAACTCCTCGCCGAACCAGCGTCGCGCCACTGTCGCACGGTCGACGAACTCACACAGTTCCTGCATCAGCCGAAATCCCCACGCCTCGACGCATTCGCTGAGCTCCGCGTACTGGAACGGATCGGTGACGGTGACCGCTTCGCGCGCCTTGCCGACGAGGGGCACCCTCGACAGAAAGATTCTGCGGTGATCCTTGATCAGGAGGTCGCCGCGACGATTGATTCCCTCCGGCGATATACGTGTGATGATCTCGGTGACCAGCGCGTCGATCGTCGTGCGGTGCATCGCGAACGCGATCGACACACGATGGTGTCCGTCGAGAACGAAGTGCATCGACCCGATGCGATAAACCTGGATCGGCGGCATGGATTCGCCGCGGCGCTGAGCCGCAGCAAGACGCTGCCAGCGCTCACGAATCCGCGTCGACGTCGGTCTGAAGAAACGGTCGAAGTCCCGTGTGCGGTCCACGCTTCCGACGATCGAGTCGACGCGAATCACCTGCACACCGAGTTGGCGCTCGCCCACTTTGCCGAGAGCGGCGACCACCTCGTCGAACGGCAAGATCGTGTTGACGTCGTCAGGCTGGCGGCGGAGCCATCCCACCAGGCGAGCGATGTCCGCACGCCTGCGTTGGCGGGTGAAGTCGTTTTCTGCATCGGCCGCGGGGAAACCGGTGTCACGTGCCATGGCGTCGCCTCAGGATCGTGGGAGCCGCAGACTCGCCAGCGCCGCCGGTGGGTTCGATCTCCAGCAACGTGTATCCGACGGTGTTGATGATCGCCGTTCCGTGCAGCTCCAGGTCCTCGGGCGTCTGCCCGTGCGGATGAATGTGACCGTGCAGCATCAGCTGCGGTGACAGGGATTGGACGACGTCACCGAGGCAGTCGAAGCCGACGTGAGCGGTGTCGGTGTCGTCGCCGATCCCCAGCGGGGGGCTGTGCGTCAGCAGAATGTCGATGCCCCGCTGATCGCCGCGCACCCGTTCGGCCCAGGCCTTGGTTCGGGTGAGCGACCGCGAGCGGCGACGCTGTTGACGTTGCGTCCACTGGTTCGGTCCCCCGTTGTAGCGGATCGAGCCACCGAGGCCGGCGATGCGTAGTCCGGCCGCCGAGACGATCTTGCGGTCGGCGTTGACGGCGCCGACGGGGCCGGGCCAGGTGCTCGGCAGCCCCGCGCGCATCCAGCCCGCGCGGCCTGCGGAATAACCGGTCAGGTCGGCGTCGTGATTGCCCGGCACGAACACGCACGGGGCATTGAGGGCGTCCGTCAAATATTCGAGGTAGTCGAACGGCAGGTCGCCAGCTCCGAGAATCAGATCGACGTCGAGTGATCGAACCTGTGTACTCCACAAGGATTCGATTGTTTCGTCGGCAACGGCAAGGACGGAGACCACGCGGACGACGCTACCGGGCAACGGTGGTGTTGGATGGACTTCGTGAGCGACAGCGGCAGTGACAGGGTCGTTTCTGAGGTCCGGGCACATGTGATCTCAGCGATCGGGGACGAAAATCCAACTCTCTACTCGGTGACATTCCTGGGGCTCGAATCCCTGGAGGTATTGACGTTCTTACCGCGTGAGGATCCCTTCATCAGGTTCGCGACCCTCGGCTGCTCGCGATATCCGATGTCGGACCCCAGCGAAATGATTGCCGATGCAACCCGTGGGCCTCGCGCGGAGTTGATGCTCGTCAGTCGGGTGTTCGATGGCATCGACAAACCTTTCCTGCAGAACATCGCGAAGTTGGCGGCGACACCGTCGGTCGAAGGCGTCGTACTACGCAAAGATCTGCTTCTCGATCTGGGGGAACCGCTGTGGCTAGGTTCGCCCTTCACCGCAGTGTTGCTCGGGGCGAGCGAGATCTCGGATCTACCGTTACCCGAGCCGGCCGATCCAGTCGAGTTTCTCGAAATCGTTCCCATCACCGGAACCGAAGCTGCGTGGGTACGCTTGCGCGGCGCCGACGCATTGCGCGACGCCTGGAAGGAAGCAGGCATCGACGTGCGTGACCCCGGCAGGTCGGCCGTCAACCTCTAGAGCCAGTGATTGCGGCGAAACGTAGCGAACAATCCGGTGCACACCACGGCGACGATCGCGCCGACAATGTAGTACCCGTACTGCCAATGCAGTTCGGGCATGTTGTCGAAGTTCATGCCATAGATGCCGGCCACCATCGTCGGCACGGCGGCGATGGCGACCCATGACGAAATCTTCCTCATGTCCATGTTCTGCTGCATGGTCACCCTCGCGAGCGCAGCGTCGACGAGCGAGCTGAGCACTTCGTCGAATTCGGCAACCCGTTCCGCGACGGTCGTGTGATGGTCTTGCACGTCGCGGAGATAGCGCCGCACCGCTTTCGGGACGGGAGTGTCCACGCCCTGAACCAGGTTGCTCAGTGGCGTCGAGAGGGGAGTGACCGAACGACGTAGTTCGACCACCTCGCGCTTGAGTAGATAGATGTTCTCGATCGGCACGTGATGATTCGGCGAGAACACCTCCTCTTCCATGACGTCGACATCGCGTTCGATCGAGGACGTCACCGCCAGATATTCGTCGACGACGTGGTCGGCGACAGCGTGCAGAACGGCGGACGGCCCGAGCGCGAGACGTTCCGGATTGTCCTCGAGCCACCGGCGAACCCCAGACAGTCCCGAATGTTCGCCATGGCGGACGGTAATGACGAAATCGCGGCCGAGGAACACCATGATCTCGCCGCTCTCGACGATCTCGTTGGCCGTCGACACCGATTCGTGTTCGACGTAACTGACCGTCCGGAGCACGAGAAATGCGACGTCGTCGTACCGTTCGAGCTTCGGGCGTTGGTGAGCTTGGACGGCGTCCTCGACCATCAGTTCGTGCAGTCCGTAGCTGTCGGCGACTCCGTCCATCTGGCCCTCGTCGGGTGCATGAAGGCCTAGCCAGACAAACCCCTCGCCGCGTCTGCGCACCTCCGCGATCGCAGCGGAGTGGGTGAACTTGCCGTGCAGGCGAACACCGTCGACGTAGACAGCGCAGTCGACGATCGCGCGAGCGGTCGGAACCGGGACCTTGGGTCCGGTGGCATGCGGCTTCTGCGACGGGCGCAGTGAATGCAGCGACGGCAGCGAAGGCCTCGGTGGCAGTGACGGCATGCTGCGCTCCTGACGTGTACGTCTGTAAAAAATTCTCGGGCGTGCGGGCGGCAATGGTACGCCTGCGCTACGAACACACGGAGCGCCTGAGACACTGGCTTCCGTGCTCATCGACCTTCATACCCATTCGTCGGTCTCCGACGGCACCGACACCCCGGCCGAGCTGGTTCGTGCCGCGCGCGAGACGGGCCTGGACGTCGTTGCCATCACCGACCACGATACGACCGCGGGGTGGGACGAGGCCGTGAGCGCTGCCCCTGCCGGACTCACTGTGGTGCGAGGGATGGAAATGTCCTGCGTCGGCCGCGGAGTGGATGGAAACCCGGTGCCCGTTCACCTCCTGGCTTACCTGTTCGACCCGAAAGACGAGGTCTTCGCTCAGGAGTTGGAACGGCTGCGCGGTGAGCGGACCGGCCGTATCCGGGTGATGGCCGAGCTCCTCGCCGTCGACCATCCTGAGATCGTGCCCGACGAGATCCTTGCGGCAACGGGCGAATCCGCCGGCCGTCCGCATCTGGCGCGGGCTCTCGTCGACATCGGCGCCGTCCGCAGCGTGCAGGAAGCATTCGATGGGTACCTTTCGACGAAAAGTCCCTATTACGTTGCCAAGATCGACACTCCGCTCGAGCGGGCGGTCGAGATGATCAAAACAGCGGGAGGCGTGAGCGTGCTCGCCCACGCCCGTGCTCGCACGCGCGGTCGACTCCTCGATCCGGATCACATCAGGGAACTCGCCGCGCACGGTCTCGGCGGTGTCGAGGTGGAGCACGCGGACCATGACGCCGCGGACACCCTGTTCATGCGTGAACTGGCAGTCGAACTCGACCTGATCGCTACCGGGTCGTCGGACTATCACGGCAGCAACAAACTGCTGAAACTCGGCGAGCACACGACGGCCGTCGCCCAATACGAGCGACTCCTCGACGAGGCCTCGGGCGTGCCCGCGTGATCTTCGATACGACTCTGTACCTGACGGTCCTCATCACGTTGTTCGTGATCATGGATCCTCCTGGGGCCATCCCGGTGTTCCTCTCGCTCGTCGGGCGAAAGAGCAAGGAAGCGCGGAACAAAGCAGCCTGGCAGGCGCCTGCGGTATCGCTGACGGTCATCACCGTCTTCGCCATCGGCGGGCAGGCGATTCTCAATTACCTGCACATTGGCATCCCCGCGCTGCAGGGAGCAGGCGGGCTCCTGTTGCTGATCATCGCGCTCTCGCTGCTCACCGGTCGCGGAGCGGGCGGGGGATCGGAGGCAGAGGACGTCAACGTCGCACTCGTACCCCTCGGAACACCGCTGATGGCGGGTCCTGGAGCAATCGCCGCAGTCATCGTCTACGTCAGCCAGGCCGATGGAAATGTCGGTTCGCTGATTGCCATTGCCCTCGCCATCGTGACCATCCACCTGGTCTTCTTTCTCGTACTCAGATTCTCGACGGTATTGATTCGTATCCTCGGCGAAGGTGGCATCACGCTACTGGCCAGGATCGCGGGTCTGCTGCTGGCTGCGATCGCAGTGCAGCTCATAGCGGACTCCGTCCGCGGATTCATCACAGGAGGCTGACTACCGTGCTACGAGGTTTGAGCGGAGCCGTCGCAGCCGGTCTTGTCGTGCTGGCGATCGTCGTTACCGGGGCGCAGTACCTCGGATCTCAGCGAGGATTTCCCGGCCCGGGCACGGTGTCGGTTGCCGCGCACATCGGTGCTGCCGTGCTGGCACTCGTCATCCAACATTTCGCCGATCACCGTCGGCGGGTGCTGTCCGCGGGGGCGTCACTGCTGGTGTTGGTCGTTGCCGGGGTGCTGCTGTGGACGCAATGGTGGGGATGAGGCTCGATGGGGGACAGGGGTTTGCGTGTAGCGCTGGTGCAGTGGCAGACTGGCGCCAATGCAGCGGTGACGCCACAGCGCCACGCTCGACTGTGACGCTCACCTGCCTCACGTCATCGTAGGTTTTCCGGCAGTCGCAGCCATTGAAAGGGCGCGCTCCGGGCATCTTCTTCGAATTGCCTACCGGTTGCAACCGGATTGTGTCTGAGGAGCTATAACGTGACGACTGTGACCGAACCGCCGAGCAACACAGCCAACCTGTCCGCCATCACGGACGAGGAGATCTTCCTCGGCCATATCGGAGGCAAGCTTTCGGTCGAACTCACCTCACCGCTCGAGACGCAGCGGGACCTCTCCATCGCGTACACCCCGGGTGTCGCCCAGGTCAGCCGCGCTATCGCGCAGGATGCCTCGCTCGCCAAGCAGTACACCTGGACCAATCGTCTCGTCGCCGTCATCACCGACGGGTCTGCCGTTCTCGGCCTCGGCGACATCGGCCCGCGCGCATCGCTGCCTGTGATGGAAGGCAAAGCGGCACTGTTCAAGAACTTCGCCGGCCTCAATTCCATCCCGATCGTCCTCGACACCAATGACGTCGACGAGATCGTCCAGACCATCGTGCACCTGCGTCACAGCTTCGGTGCCGTCAACCTCGAAGACATCTCCGCGCCCCGATGCTTCGAGATCGAGAAGCGTGTCATCGAGGCCCTGGACTGCCCGGTCATGCACGATGATCAGCATGGCACCGCGATCGTGGTCCTCGCTGCGCTCAACGGTGCTGCGAAGGTACAGGGGCGAAGCACCGCGGGACTGAAGATCGTCATTTCCGGAGCTGGTGCTGCCGGCGTCGCCTGTGCCAACATTCTTCTGGCGGCGGGCACTCCGGACGTTGTCGTTCTGGACTCCAAGGGCATCGTCTCGAGCGATCGCACCGACCTCAACAGCGTGAAGGCAGATCTGGCAGTCCGCACCAATCCAAGGGCGTTGACCGGGAGTGCGGCGGACGCCCTCGTGGGAGCGGACGTATTCCTCGGTGTCTCCGCGGGCCAGATCGACGAGACCTACATCGCCTCGATGGCGCCGGAGTCCATCGTTTTCGCTCTGTCCAACCCCGACCCGGAGATCCACCCGGAACGGGCGGCGAAGTACGCGGCGATCGTCGCGACCGGGCGAAGTGACTTTCCGAATCAGATCAACAATGTGCTCGCCTTCCCCGGCGTGTTCAAGGGCGCACTCGACGCCGGAGCACGCCGCATCACCGAAGGCATGAAACTCGCCGCTGCCGAGGCAATCCTCTCGGTTCTCGGTGACGAGCTGGCTGCGGACAAGATTGTGCCGAGCCCGCTCGACCCTCGCGTAGCCCCGGCCGTTGCGGACGCAGTTGCGGCAGCAGCGCGAGCCGAGGGTGTCGCGTAGGAAACAGGGAAAAGAAACACCCCGAACCTGCCCTACCAGGGCAAGGTTCGGGGTGTTTTTCTGTTACTGGCTTTCGGTTTTCGCCAGCCGGCCTTGTGCGTTCTTTCGCGACGTCGGCGACGGCATGCGCCTGAGGCGGGCCGTCCCCGGAACCGATGCCCAGACGGCAAGGGCCAGAAAGCTGTCGACGATCAGAGTCAACACTGCCACCAGAATTGCGCCGACGAGCACCCGTCCGTAGTCGTAGAGTGCAAGCCCGTCGAAAATGTAGCGCCCGAGCCCGCCCAGGTTGACGTAGGCGGCGACGGTCGCGGTAGCGATGATCTGCAGCGTCGTGTTGCGCAGTCCACCGAGGATGAGCGGCAACGCGTTCGGGATTTCCACGCGAAAGAGCACTTGCAGCTCGGTCATCCCCATCGCGCGCGCAGCGTCCACCACCAACGCGTCGACATTCGCTATGCCGGAGTATGTTCCGGCGAGCAGCGGCGGAATTCCGAGAAGGACGAGCGCGATGATCGGGGGTATCAGACCAAGCCCGATCACCAGTACCAGGAAAACCAGGATGCCGAGTGTCGGTAAGGACCGAAGTGCGTTGACAAGCCCGACGATGACGGCCTCGCCCTTCTTGAGATGTCCGATGAGCAGGCCGATCGGAATGGCGATCGCGGCCGAGATGGCCACCGCCAACAGGCTGTACCAGATGTGTTCGATGATTCGGGCGCCGATTCCTGTAGGCCCAGCCCAGTTTCCACCGTCGAAGATATAGCTGAATGCCTGCGAGAACAGATTCATGCTCGCACCTTTGTCCTCTTCGATGTGGTCCCGAGGCGAGTCCACGGCGTCAGCCAGCGGCCGAGTAGATACAGTGCGGCGTCGAACACCAACGCCAGGAAGACGATCGAGATGATGCCCGCGACGATCTGGTCCGGATAGTCACGCTGGTATCCCTGCGTGAACAACTGGCCGAGACCGCCGATGCCGATCACCGAACCCACCGACACCAGCGAGATGTTGGTGACGGCGACGACCCTGATGTTGGCGATCAGAACCGGAAGCGACAGTGGCAGCTCGACGGAGACTGCCCGCCGTAGCGATGAATAACCCATGGCCTCGGCAGAATCGATCACTGCGAACGGCACCGAGTCCAGCGCCTCGGGCACCGCTCTGATCAGCAGAGCCGTCGAGTACACGGCCAGCGCAATGACGACGTTGAGCGGATCCAGAACGGGCAGACCCACGATCGCCGGAATCATGACGAACAAAGCGAGCGAGGGCAGGGTGAACGCGATGCTGGCCACCGTCAGCGTGATTCGCCGCACCCAGCGAACGTTGCGGATGAGGGTGCCGACCGGTATCGCAATGATCAGCCCGATCAGGAGCGGCACGAGCGAGAGATAAAGATGTGTCTTGGTGTAACCGAGGACGACGTCGAAGTTGTCGACCAGCCATTTCACTGGGTGTCGTCCTTGCCGAGGCGCGCTGTGGTGAAGTGGTGGCGGTTGCGTTCTTCGTCCTCGGCTTTACGTTGAACGGCAAGATGTTCGAGGATTTCCGCGGCATCGACGCTGCCGACCGCTGCTCCGGTGGAATCGACCGCGACGCCGATGCCCGAGGGTGAGGAGATCGCCGCGTCGAGCGCTTGGCGAAGGTCGCCACCTTCGAGGAACAATGACCCACCCGCTGCAGTGCTGTCAGCGAGAGTTCCACCGCCGCGTACCTTTTCGACGCCGGTGGCGTCGATCCAACCGAGTGGACGCCTGGCGGAGTCCACCACGAGTATCCACTGTCCCTGGCCCAAGCGTAGATCCGCGATCTGGCTCTCGGTGGCCGTGTCGATCGAGTGCATGGTGACTGCCTCCGCCGAGCGGAAAGACAGACCTCGGTAACCACGATCGCGGCCGACGAACGACGCCACGAACGGCGTTGCAGGAGCGGACAAAATTGTCTCGGGCCTGTCGTACTGCTGAAGTCGTCCCTGAGGACCGAAGACGGCAATGTGATCACCGAGCCGCACGGCTTCGTCGATATCGTGAGTTACGAATACAATCGTCTTCTTCAACTCGGCCTGAAGTCGCAGCATCTCGGTCTGTAGATCCTCGCGAACCACGGGGTCGACGGCACTGAACGGCTCGTCCATCAACAGGATCGGGGGATCGGCAGCCAACGCTCGGGCAACCCCTACTCGTTGCTGCTGACCGCCCGACAGCTGTGCCGGGTAGCGCGAGGCGAATGCCGGGTCGAGTCCGACGCGCTCGAGCACACCGAGTGCAGCCTTGCGTGCCGCACGTCTCGACTGACCGCGAAGCACCGGCACCGTGGCGACGTTGTCCACCACGGTCCGGTGGGGCAGCAGCCCGGCGCTCTGAATGACGTATCCGATTCCGCGCCGTAGCTTCACGGCATCGGTCTCGGCGATGTCCTGCCCGTCGACGGTGATCGTGCCCGAGGTGGGCGTGATCATTCTGTTGATCATCCGCATCGATGTCGTCTTGCCGCAGCCGGACGGCCCGACGAACACCGTGAAGGACTGGGGCTCGATCACGAGATTCAACGCATCGACTGCGGTGGTTCCGTCGGGATACGTCTTGCTGACACGTTCGAAAGTGATCACTGCAGTGGGTCCCTGTCGTTCGTGTGCGTGAGAATCAACTGACCGGCTTGTCCAGGCCCTTGTCTGCCACCCATGCCTTCGCTGCGGCCGCAGGCTCGGTCTTCGAGTCCCCGGACACCGAGGTGTTGAGCGCAATCAGTTCTTCGGTGGTGATCTGCGCGGACACCGCGTCGAGCACCTTGGTGAGCTTGTCCGACGCCTTGGCCTTGTTGAACACCGGAATGATGTTCTGAGCGGCGAAGTTGTTCTCGGGATCGTCGAGGACGACAAGGTCGTTGGCCGCGATGGCGGGGGAGGTGGTGAAGATGTCGGCCGCGCTGACCTGGCCGGAGACGAGCGCCTCGACTGTGGCAGGGCCACCGCCATCGGAGATCGGAACGTAGTTGCTCGCAGCGATATCGAGGCCGTACTTCGAGCTCAGACCGGGCAGGCCTCCGACGCGTTCCTGGAACTCGGGGGTGCCACCGAACTTGACGTCGGCCGAGAACGGCGCGAGGTCGCCGATCGTTTTCAAGTTGCGTTCGGTTGCCGTGGCACGCGTTACGACGACGGCGTCCTTGTCCTCACCTGGTGCCTGAGCCGTCACGGCGAGGTCGGAGCCGAGTGCTGCAGGCAGCGCTGCGAGGACGTCCGCGGACGAAGTCGCGGTGGCCGATTCGTCCAAGTACTGCAGAAGATTGCCCGTGTAGTCGGGGATCATGTCGATCGATCCGTCTTTGACCGCGGGGATGTACGCCTCACGACTGCCGATGTTGAGCTTGGTGCTCACATCGAAGCCGTTGGCTCGTAGAGCCTCGGCGTAGATGTTCGCCACTGTCTCGGACTCGGGAAAGTTGGCCGAGCCGACGACAATCGTGTTGGGGTCGGTGTTGGTTTCACCTCCGCCGGAGGACAACGGATCGCTGTTGCCGCCGCACGCCGTCAGCGCCAGAACCGAGAGGGACAAAACGGCAAGGGCGCGGGTGGTTCGGGTGAGATTCATTGGGGCCTTTCCAGAGCCTCTGGTGCATGACATCGGTTCGGCTGCTCCGGCATGGACGAACCGGTATCTCTCGGCCGCACTCGGATTGTGCTGAAAAAACAGCATAGTCATAAGGTTGGCTTGTTGATCATCTCGTTCGCCTTTGTTCCCGGCGACCGGAACCGGTAAACCTGTGGTGCCACGGGTGGGATGGAGTATGAGTGTTCGCGTCGGGTCCGAAGGCACTCGTAGCCGCGATAGGCGTCGTCGTCCTGGCCGGTTGCAGCGCGCAGTCAACCGATTCCACCGACGTGAAAGTCGGGGCGGGTGACAGTGCCGAGAGCCGGCTGCTAGCTCAGATCTACGCGGGCGCGATTCGCTCCGCAGGTACCGCAGTGGAGGTCGAGTCCGGGTTGGGCGGCCGGGCGGACTACCTCGAATCCCTCGACCGCGGCGACATCACATTGATTCCGGACTTCACCGGTGCACTGCTGTCCGAGTTCGACTCGACGTCGCGGGCAACCGAATCGGAGGACGTGTTCGTCGATCTGAACAGGTCGTTGCCCGAGGGGCTGACGGTGGGGGACTACGCGCTGGCCGAGGATCGAACGGCTATCGCGGTATCGCCGGCAGGGCCGTTCGCGGATGCGTCGTCCCTCTCGGACGTCGAATCAGACCTATACGGTCGGCGGATGGGCGTTCTCGGGAACCCTCCCAAGCCGGATCCACAGGAAGTTGTCGCTCGGCTCGAACCTGGAATCGGAGACGGGTTCACCGACGTCGTCTTATATCTCGACGCGCGAACCGCGGTGGATGCTCTGGCGTCGGGAGAGATCGACGTCCTGGCCTTCACGACAGTCTCGTTCGGGCCTGAAGCAGCCGATCTGGTGACGCTGGAGGACACCGAAAGTGTGTTTCCGGCTCAGAACGTGGTCCCGTTGCTACGAAACGGTTCGTTGAACGACACGGCTCTTGCGACGCTCAGTGTCGTGGCAGGCGAACTGACCACTGCGGACCTCGCCGATATGATCGGCGAGGTCCGCAGTGGTGGTGACTCAGGCGATGTCGCTGCTCGTTGGCTCGGCGAGCACAACCTCTGAACCGGCCCTGACCCTGGCACCGATGAAGGCGCCGAGGTGGTGCACTGCGTCCGCAGCTTCACGCAGGATCGATGCCTGCAGATGCGCTACGTGCCACAGTTTCTCGTACTCGACGTAATCGACCTCGACACCGGAGAGCAGAAGCTTTTCGTGGAACGCGACGATCTGCGGGTAGAGAACCTCCGACGTTCCGACGTGCAGAACGACCGGCGGCAATCCGGTGAGATCGCCCTGGAGCGGTGCGAATCCCTGGTCGAGTGGGTCGCCGTCGCCCAGGTAGGCCTCGGCCGAGGTGTACGACCATGCGGTGTTCACCACCAGATCGCGTTCGAACTGGGCATCACGAGCACCGGGATCGACCCAGGGTGAAATGAGGCCGAGGGCGGCAGGTTTCACACCGTCGTCGACGAGGTGACGAGCGGTGGCGACCGAGAGTCCGCCGCCAGCCGAGTCTCCGGCGATGGCAACCCGATCCGCCGTGAAACCGTGCGACTTGAGCAGTTCACGGTAGGCCGCGACGGCATCGGTCAGACCGGCGGGATAGGGGTTTTCCGGTGCCAGGCGGTAGTCGAGAACGTAGACGGCACTTGCCGATTCGCGCGCGAGGTGAGCTGCGAGCGAACGGTGCGTTGCCATCGACCCGATGGTGTACGCGCCCCCGTGCAGGTACAGCACCGCTGTGTCGCGCTCGGTGGCCCCGACGGTGACGCGTTCGGCCCGCCGTCCACCAAGGGTAAGCCGCTGCACCACAGCGCCTTCCGGCATCGTCTGCAGCGGTGCACCGAGGTCGAGAAGCTTGCGCTGCACGGTGAACGGAAGCCTGGCATCGAGGGCGAGCCGATAGAACGGCTTCAACGCAGCGGAGACGAGCGGCAACGGCAGGTACACAGTCTTCATTGCGTCACTTCTTTCGCGGCATCGCGCGGTTGGCGATGAGCGCGACCACTCGCTGGTACTTCGACCCGGTGATCCGCTGGAACAGATCGAGTGCAACTGCGTCGGATCCGATCAGCACGCGGCCCTTGCCCTTTTCCACGCCCTTGAGGATCGTCTTCGCGGCCTGATCCGGTGTGGTTTTGGCGAGCTTCGCATCGAAGAACTTGGCGACGGACTGCTGGTCGTAGTTCTCGGCGACGGTTGCGTTGCGCGCAATGGCAGTCTTGATGCCACCGGGGTGAACCACGGTCATCTTGACGGGCGCCTTGGAGATGAGCAGCTCCATGCGCAGTGCCTCGCTGAAACCGCGGACGGCAAACTTCGCAGCGTTGTAGGCGGCCTGCGACGGCATCGCGAGCAAACCGAACAGGCTGGAGATGTTTACGATGTGGCCGTCACCGGACGCCTCGATGTGCGGCATAAATGCCTTGGTGCCGTTGACGACTCCCCAGAAGTCCACGTCGATGATGCGCTCGATGTCCTTGAACGACGACTCCGAGACGTCACCGTGGTAGGCGATTCCGGCGTTGTTGTAGATCTGGTTGACCTTGCCGAACCGCTCCTTGACGGCGTCGGCGTAATCGAGAACGGTTTCGCGCTGGGTGACGTCAAGGAAATCCGACTTCACCTCTCCGCCCAGTGCTTCCACCTGGCGCACGGTCTCTTCGAGTCCTGCGACGTCGACGTCCGACAGTGCGAGTTTGGCGCCGCGCTGCGCGAGGTTGAGGGCGAGCGCGCGCCCGATACCGGAGCCCGCACCGGTGACGACGGCGACTTTGCCTGCGAATGCGCTCGCGCTGTTGGAACTCACTGTGCTTTTCGACATCACTGTGCCACGACCTTGCTGTCGGATGCGGACGCTACGGCGCTGCCGCTGATGGAAAGATCGCCTGTAGCAACGCTTCGGTACGCTGCAAGGTCGAACTTCTTGGTCATGCTGCGGAACCGGAACGTGAAGTCGGGCCACAGGGTGGTGTTGTTTCCGTGCTTGTCGAGATACCAGCTGGCGCAGCCGCCGTTCATCCAGACGCTTTTCGACATGCGATCCTGAAGGTCCGCGTTGTAGTCGTCCTGCACGTCCTTGCGAACCTCGATGACGCCGATGTCGTGCTTCTCGATCGTGTTCAGCGCGTCGACCACGTAGTTGAGCTGCGACTCGATCATGAAGACCATCGAGGTGTGGCCGAGGCCTGTGTTGGGTCCGACGAGGAAGAACATGTTAGGGAAGTTCGCGACGGCCGCGCCCTTGTAGCCCTGCTGGCCCTCTTCGTCGAACGTCTGCGCGAGGGTCTTGCCGCCCTTGCCGTAGATACCCTGGTAGGCAGGCGAATCCGTGACGTGGAAACCGGTGGCGACCACCAGTGCGTCGATCTCACGCTCGGTCCCGTCGGCGCTGACGATCGAGTTGGCGCGCACCTCGGCGATACCGTCGGTGACAAGGTCGACGTTCGGGCGATCCAGGGCCGGGTAGTACGCGTTCGAGATGAGCATTCGCTTGCACCCGATGCGGAAGTTCGGCGTGACCTTCTTGCGAAGCGACTTGTCCTTGATGCCCTTGGTGATTTGCTGACGGGCCACGACCTCGAGGATTCGCATCAACTTCGGCTGCTTGGCGAGGCCGACGACCTGAGTCTCACGCGCTGCGTAAATGCCCGTTCGCGACAAGCGCTGGAATCCGGGGATGTGCTTGAACGCGAACTTCTCGATGCCGGTGTACGCACGGTCGAAACGAGGAAGGATCCACGGGGCGGTGCGCTGGTACACGTCGAGGTGTTTCACCTGCCCGGCGATTGCCGGGACGATCTGGATCGCGGAGGCTCCGGTGCCGATGACTGCGACACGCTTGCCGTCGAGGCTGACGTCGTGGTTCCACTGGGCGGAGTGGAAGATCTCGCCCTCGAAACCTTCGATACCTGCAATGGGGGGCAGATTGGGCTCGCACAATGCACCGACCGCCGTGACGACGACCTTTGCGGTGTACTCGCCGGTGCTGGCGACGATATCCCAGCGGTGGGTGCTCTCGTTCCAGGTCACCGACGTGACATCCGAACCGAACACGTGCCTGTCCAGCACGTTGTACTTGCGGGCAACCGATGAGATGTACTTCTGGATCTCCGGTTGGGTGGAGAACGAGCGCGTCCAGTCCGGGTTGAGCGCGAACGAGTACGAGTACAGGTGTGACGGAACGTCGCAGGCAGCACCGGGATAGGTGTTGTCGCGCCAGGTGCCGCCGACGTCGCCGCCGCGTTCGAGCACGAGGAAGTTCGTCTTGCCCTGCTGGGTCAGCTTGACCGCGAGGCCGAGGCCGGCGAAGCCACTGCCGATGATCACGGTGTCGACCTGGCGCGGCGCAATCACGCGCTCCGAAGTATCTGTTACGGAAAGACTCATGCAAACGAGACTAGAAGCTTATTGAGTGTGAGTCAATAGTTATTGACTACTATTCAGTAGAGTGTTCTGATGGCCAGTGTGAACAACCCGGTTACCACCACATCCGGTCGATCTGCAGGCTCCGGTCCTGCCAGGCGTACTCGGATGAGCCCCGCAGAGCGGCGTGCCCAGCTGATCGCGCTCGGCACCGAGATGCTGACCGACCGGCCGCTCGAACAGGTGTCCGTCGAAGACATCGCCGACCAGGCCGGAGTGTCGCGGGGGCTGCTCTTTCACTATTTCTCGTCGAAGCAGGACTTTCACCTGGCCATCGTGCAGGAAGCCAGTCAGACGATGCTCGAACGCACGGCTCCCGACCCATCCTTGGGTGGACCCTACGAGGTCTTGCGCGATTCCATCGCGAATTACGTGGACTACGTCTCCGAGAACAGAGAAACCTTTATCGCGCTACTACGCGGCTCGGCGACCGGCGATCCCGATATGCGAGGGGTCTTCGAGCAGACGCGCACGACAATGGCGGACCGCACCGTCGCGAATTTGCACCTACTGCAGGTCGAGACCACCGCAGCCACACAACTTGCCGTTCGCGGTTGGATCGCCTTCGTCGAGGAAGCCACGATCTCATGGCTTCGCGACCCTCAGATCACCCGCGACGAATTGATCGAGCTGAATGTGGGTGCGCTCCCCGCTGTCGCTCTTGCCCCGGGGATGATTGCCGCCCTCCTGGGTGCCGGTGCGTCCACCGAGTAGTTCCGTGCCTTCCGCATGAATGGACCATGGCAACGGTTAGACGGCTTCAAGGGTCCATTCATGCCGGGCCGGGGTGGCCCTGAAATACCAAATGGCGCATTCGCTCACCGTGGGCTTGTAAACCCATGTGACCGAATGCGCCATTGGCTGGTGCGCCTGAAAATCTAGCCTTCGCCGACTGCCGAGAAGGCTTCGTCGATGATTTCGAGCTGCTCGACGGCGTGGACCTTGCTCGATCCCGAGGACGGGGCGGACATCGCACGACGCGACACGCGCTTGATCCCACTGAGGATGTCGGGCAGCAGTTCGGGAAGCGCCAGACCGAAGAACGGCCACGCACCCTGGTTCGCCGGCTCCTCCTGGACCCAGCGGAACTCGGTTGCGTTCGGATAGCTGTTGATTGCATCGGTGATCCGACGAGTCGGGACCGGGTACAGCTGCTCGATCCGGACGATGGCGACGTCCTCGCGGTTGTCCTTCTGCTTGCGAGCGAGGAGCTCGTAGTAGAGCTTGCCGCTCACCATCAGGACGCGCTTGACCTTGCTGCGATCACCGGTGCCGGAGTCGTAGGTCGGCTCGTCGAACACCGAGTGGAACTTGCCGTCGGTGAAGTCCTCGATGTTGGAGACCGCGGCCTTGTTGCGCAGCATCGACTTCGGTGTGAAGACGATGAGCGGACGACGGATTCCATCGCGTGCATGACGACGCAGCAGGTGGAAGTAGTTCGCCGGGGTCGACGGAACGGACACGGTCATCGAGCCCTCGGCGCACAGCGTCAGGAAGCGCTCGATACGACCGGACGTGTGGTCCGGTCCCTGGCCCTCGTGGCCGTGCGGCAGCAGCAGCACGACGTCGGAGAGCTGTCCCCACTTGGCTTCACCGGACGAGATGAACTCGTCGATGATGGGCTGCGCGCCGTTGACGAAATCGCCGAACTGCGCTTCCCAGAGCACCAGAGCTTCCGGGTTGCCCACCGAGTAGCCGTATTCGAAGCCGACGGCCGCGAACTCGCTGAGGGCGGAGTCGTAGACCATGAACTTGCCGGGCTCGGCACTGCCGATGTTGTGCAGCGGGGTGTACTCGGCGCCGGTCTTGCGGTCGATGATGACCGAGTGGCGCTGGGTGAACGTTCCGCGGCGCGTGTCCTGGCCGGAGAGGCGCACGTTGCGCCCTTCGTCCACGAGCGATCCGAGTGCGAGCAGCTCGCCGAAGGCCCAGTCGACCTTGCCCTCGTATGCCATCTCGCGGCGCTTCTCGAGAACCGGCTTGACGCGCGGGTGCACGTTGAAGCCCTCGGGAACCTCGAGGAAGGCGTCGCCGATGCGGTGAAGGACCGACTTGTCGACTGCGGTGGTGAGCTTGGCAGGCAACTGCTGGTCGAGCTCGACCGACTCACTGGGCTCGGGGGTGTACTTCTCGAGCTCGCGCACCTCGTTGAAGACTCGCTCGAGCTGTCCCTGGTAGTCGCGAAGTGCGTCCTCGGCCTCTTTGAGGGAGATGTCGCCGCGGCCGATCAGGGATTCGGTGTAGCTCTTGCGCACGCTGCGCTTGGTGTCGATGACGTCGTACATCGCCGGCTGCGTCATCGAGGGGTCGTCGCCCTCGTTGTGTCCACGCCTGCGGTAGCAGATCATGTCGATGATGACGTCCTTGTTGAACGTCTCGCGGAAGTCGACGGCGAGCTGAGCAACGCGAACACAAGCCTCCGGGTCGTCACCGTTGACGTGGAAGATCGGCGCGCCGATCATCTTCGCCACATCGGTGCAGTACTCGGACGAGCGCGAGTGCTCGGGAGCGGTGGTGAAGCCGACCTGGTTGTTGACGACGATGTGCACGGTGCCGCCGGTGCGGTAGCCGCGCAGCTGCGCGAGGTTCAGCGTTTCTGCCACGACGCCCTGGCCCGCGAACGCCGCGTCGCCGTGGAGCATCAGCGGAAGCACGGAGAAGCCGCCGTCGCCTGCACCCTTGTCGAGGAGATCCTGCTTGGCACGAACCAGGCCTTCGAGAACCGGGTCGACTGCTTCGAGGTGCGACGGGTTCGCGGTCAGCGAGACTGCGATGTCGTTCTCCCCGAACATTTGGATGTAGGTGCCCTCGGCGCCCAGGTGGTACTTCACGTCGCCGGAGCCGTGAGCGGCTGCCGGGTTCATGTTGCCCTCGAACTCGGTGAAGATCTTCGAGTAGGGCTTGCCCACGATGTTCGCCAGTACGTTCAGCCGACCACGGTGAGGCATGCCGATGACGACCTCGTCGAGCGAATGCTCGGCGCTCTGGTCGATGACCGCGTCCATCATCGGGATGACGGACTCTGCACCTTCGAGAGAGAAACGCTTCTGCCCGACGTACTTGGTCTGCAGGAAGGTCTCGAACGCTTCGGCAGCGTTGAGCTTGCTCAGGATGTACTTCTGCTGCGCCACGGTCGGTTTGACGTGGGTGGCCTCGACGCGCTCCTGCAGCCACGCGACCTGATCGGTTTCGAGGATGTGGGTGTACTCGATGCCCATGTGCCGGCAATACGAATCACGCAGGACGCTGAGTACGTCGCGCAGACGCATCTTGTCCTTACCGTGGAATCCGCCGACCTTGAATTCGCGGTCGAGGTCCCACAGCGTCAGATCGTGGCTGATCACGTCGAGGTCCGGGTGCATCCGGAACTTGTCCTTGGTGAACTGCAACGGATCCGTGTCGGCCATGAGATGGCCACGGTTTCGGTAGGCCGCGATCAACTCCAGCACGCGGGTGTTCTTGTCGACGGTGCCCTCGGGCAGGTCCTTGCGCCAGCGGATGGGCTCGTACGGAATCTTCAGCGAGTGGAAGATCTCGTCGTAGAACTCGTCGCTGATCAGCAGGTTGTGGATCGTGCGTAGGAAATCGCCCGATTCGGCACCCTGGATGATGCGGTGGTCGTACGTCGAGGTCAGGGTCATGAGCTTGCCGACGCCGAGGTCTGCGAGGCGCTCGTCGCTCGAACCCTGGAACTCGGCCGGGTACTCCATTGCGCCTGCACCGATGATGGCGCCCTGGCCCTGCATCAGACGAGGGACGGAGTGCACGGTTCCGATGCCACCGGGGTTGGTCAGCGACAGCGTGACGCCCTGGAAGTCCTCACCGGTCAGCTTGCCGTCACGTGCACGACGAACGATGTCCTCGTACGCGTTGTAGAACTGCGTGAACGTGTATTCCTGGGTGTTCTTGATCGCGGCGACGACGAGCGTGCGGTTGCCGTCCTTGCCGGGAAGGTCGATGGCGAGACCGAGGTTGGTGGCAGCGGGTGTCACTGCATTCGGCTTGCCGTCGATCTCGGCGAAGTGGCGGTTCATGTTCGGGAACGCCTTCACGGCCTGCACGATGGCGTAGCCGAGAAGGTGAGTGAACGAGATCTTTCCGCCGCGCGTGCGGGCGAGGTGGTTGTTGATCACCAGGCGGTTGTCGACCATGAGCTTGGCCGGAATCGCGCGAACGCTGGTCGCGGTGGGAATCAAAAGCGAGGCCGACATGTTCTTCGCGACGGCAGCAGCGGCGCCGCGCAGAACCTTGTTCGACTCTTCGGCCGGGGTCGCCGCTGAGGCAGGCTTCGCCTTGGCGGTGGCCGGAGCGGCTCCAGCGGCCTTCGAGGTCGCGGGCTTCGAGGTGGGAGCAGGCTTGGTCGCAGCTGCGGCAGGCTTGCGTGCCTCAGTCTCGGGGACGTCAGCCGGGGGGGCCTCAGCCTTGGGAGTTGCCTTCGGCGCGGCAGTTGCTGCGGACTTCGGGTTGGTCGCGGACGTACCGTTCGACGGAGCTTTACTCCCGTTCGGAACTGACGCCGTGCCGTCACCTACCGGTGCGTCCGGGTCGTAATCGGTGAGAAATTCGTGCCAACTGGCATCGACAGAGGACGGATCGTCCTTGAAACGTTCGTACATCTCGTCGACAAGCCATTGGTTTTGTCCGAATTGGGTAGTAGAGCTGCTGCTCACGGCAGTAGTTCGCCTCGATTCTTCTCTTCGTTCCCGATCAAACGCGCGTACACATCCAGGCTAGACCTCTGGCGGGGGAGACCGACGCCCGGGACGAAGCTGTGGTATGTACTCACGAGTAACTATCAGCTTCTGTGCTGACGACTCCTTGGACTATCGAATTATTCCCGTTCGGCGTTTCTGCCGCATCCCACAACTGTGCGTAGAAGCTACCCGCGGCCCTCAATCGGTCGTGCGTACCGGTCTCGACTATCCGTCCGCCGTCGATGACGACGATCAGATCGGCCCGTGCCGCAGTGGCCAACCGGTGCGCGACAACCACCGCAGTTCTCTTGTGGAGTACCGCGTCACTGGCGGCGAGAACCTTGCGTTCGGTGGCGGGGTCGAGCGTCGCGGTTGCCTCGTCGAGAAGGAGTAAGTCGGGGTCGACGAGCTCTGCTCGGGCTAGTGCGATCAGCTGTCGTTGACCCGCCGACAGACCCTGTCCACGCTCACCCACCGGCTGTCTCATACCCCCGCGAAGTGCGGCGATGGTGTCCAGGGCGCCCACTGCCCGCGCTGCGGCCTCGATCTCGGCGCGGGAAGCATCGGGTTTGCCGAAGGCGATGTTGCTCGCGACGTCGCCGGTGAAAAGATGCGCTTCCTGAGGCACGACGCCCAATCTCTGGCGGTACTCGGAGAGCCGATAATCGCGCAGATCCGTTCCGTCCACACGCACCGAACCGGACGTCGGATCGTAAAAACGAGCAAGCAGTTTCACGACGGTCGACTTGCCTGCGCCGGTGTGCCCGACGAGTGCAACGGTGGTCCCGTGAGGCACTGTGAGATTGACCTCAGTGAGTGCATCGGTGTCGGCTCCGGCATAGCGGAAACCGACGTTTCTCAGTTCGATATCACTACGGAGATGTCCGTCACGAATAGGTACGAGTTCCGAATTCGAAGCCGTTTCGATCGAACTCGGGGTGCGGAGAAGATCGCCGATACGGCTGACGCCGACCCTTGCCTGTTGGTATCCGTCGAACACCTGGGAGAGCTGCTGGATCGGCCCGAACAGCAGGCCGAGGTAGAGCACGAACGCGATGAGGGTGCCCGCCGAGGTCGATCCTGTCGCGACTTGATGCGCACCGACGAAGACGACGAAAGCGAGGGCGAGGTCGGACAGAAGCGTGATGAACGGGAAGAACACGGAGATCGCGCGCTGCGACCGCATTCGGCTGACCCGATAGTGATCGGCGCGTTCGGCGAATCGGTCGGCGGCGAACTCCTCGCGCCGATACGCCTGCGCCGAGCGGAGGCCTGCGATGTTCTCCTGGAAGTCGGCGTTGACCGTCGAGATGCGCTCGCGTGAGGTGGAGTAGGCCGCGGACGAGATCCTGCGGAAAACGACGGTCGCGATGATCAGCGGCGGTACTACAGCGAGGGCCACGAGCCCCAGCGAGAGATCGGTGACGAGCAGGGCCGTAGCGATCCCGAGAACAGTGAGCAGGCTGACCACGGCTGTCGAAGCCCCAGTCTGGATGAACGCCGAGAGGGCGTCGACATCGGTGGTCATGCGGGTCATGATGCGGCCGGACAGTTCGCGTTCGTAGTAGTCGAGCCCGAGCCGCTGGATGTGGGCATAGCTCTTGACCCTGAGCCCGAAGAGCACGCGTTCGCCTGCACGGGCAGTGATGGTGGTCGTCGCCGCAATGACGAACCACCCAGCAACGGCCAGCGCGATGCCGATGCCGGTTGCCGTCCACAGCGCGCCGGAGTCGCCACCGGACACGCCGTCGTCGACTGCGAATCGAACGATGGAGGGAAACGCGATCGATGAGAGGGAGTCGAGCGCGAGCAACACGACGACGGCGATCAGCAGGGCGCGCACGGGAGCGAGCAGCCGTGACAGGCGGAAGTTCGGATCTGCTGCGCGTAGCGCGGGGCCCGACGTCTGCGGGTCCTCGGTGGCCGGTGGCAGTGCGTCGACGGCTGCGGACATCTGCGGGGTCGATGCTGTGCTGCCGAGTGCGCCGGCAATGTGTCCGCCACCACCACCGCCACCACCCCCGGGAGCCCGTGCGGGCGCCGCGGTGCTCACCTTCCGTGAATCGACGCCCTGCGGCGTTTCCTCGGGCCACAAAGTGGCTTCGTCGGGTTCAGGCGCGGGCTCGTCCTGGACACGGAGGACGTCGGGAGTCGAGGTGTCGTCAGAATCGCCGCCCGCGAGAAGTTGCCGGAAGAGAGGACACCGTTCGTCGAGCTCGGCGACGGTTCCTGCGTCGATGATCCGACCGCCGTCGAGGACGGCGACGCGGTCGGCGAGCGTCAACGTGGACCGGCGGTGTGCGAGAACCACGGTGGTGCGGTCGCGGAGACGACGAAGGGCGTCGAAAATCTTGGCTTCGGTTGCAGCGTCGACGGCGGAGGTGGCGTCGTCCAGCACGAGCACCCGTGGGTCGGTGAGCAGCGCACGGGCAAGGGCGATGCGTTGCCTCTGGCCACCGGACAATGTCAGTCCGCGTTCTCCGACGATGGAGTCGTATCCGTCGGGTAATGCCTCGACGAATTTCGCGGCCTCGGCCAGACCTGCGGCACGCTCGATCTCCTCGGAGGTGGCATCGGGCCGTCCGAGCGCGATATTCGCTGCGATGGTGTCGGAGAACAGGAACGGTTCGTCGAACACCAGCCCCACGGCACCCCGCAGCTGCTGTGCGCTCACCCGATCGACGTCGAATCGTCGGCCGTCCGAGGTCAGCGCGACCGTGCCGGACTCGGGGCTGTAGAAGCGGGGGAGGAGCAGCGACAGCGCGGTCTTGCCAGAGCCTGCGTGCCCGACGATCGCGATGCACTCGCCGGGGGCAACGCTGAGGTCGAGCGATCGGAGTACGTCCCGCGTCGGTTCGAATCCGAAGACGACGCTGTCGAAATCCAGGCCGAGTGGACCGTCGGGTAGATGCAGTGGCTGGTGTGGTTCCGGGACGACGGGCTCTGTGTCGACAACGGCATAGACACGTTCGACGGCGGCGCGCGAGAGCTGAGCCATGATCACGACCGAGGACAGGGTGCGAGTGACGGCGGACAGCGTTGCGACGTAGGTGGCGAACGCCAGAAAAGTACCGACAGTGATGTGTCCGTGCATGGCCAGGTAGCCACCGAGCGCGATGACGCCGACGAGTCCGAGTTGCGGAATGGCCGCCATGGACGGTGCGAATCGGGAGTTGATCTTGGCGGCGCGCATCCGCTCGGCGAACAGAGTGCGGCCGAGTTTCTCCAGCAGGTCCACCGCGCGGGCCTCCTGGCCGAAGCCTTTGACGACGCGGACTCCGGTGACGGTCTCCTCGACGTGCTGCGCCAGGTCGGCGGCCCGTTGTTGAGCCGACCAGGTAGCCGCGTACAGCCTGGGCCTGACGCGGTAGACCACCATCGACACCCCAGGAACTATGAGCAGTGCGACGATCGTCAGGAGCGGCGAAAGGTACGCCATCACGATGAGGGCGAGCACGAATTGCAGAAGCGCGCCTGCCGACAGTGGCACCATGGCGAGCAGACCCTGGACGAGCTGAAGGTCGGTGATCGACCGCGACACGACCTGGCCGGTTCTGATTTCGTCCTGACGTCGTCCGTCGAGACGCTGCAGTGACCCCAGCAGTGCCAACCGGAGGTCGTGCTGAACGTCGATCGACAGGCGCCCGGCAAGAAGCCTTCGACCGAATTGACACCCGAACCGGACGATCCCGAGCGCGCCGATTGCGACGGCGACCGTGAGAATCTTGCCGTTCTCTCCCGCGCTCGCATCGTCGACGGCGATGCGCGTGAGCAGTGGAAACGAAATATCGATGACGGCTGCTACGAGCGTGACCGTCAGGGCGCCGAGTGCAGTCTTGCGGTGAATCCAGCACTGAGCGACGAGGCGAGAAATCCACCCCGTCTCGCGGTTGTCGTTACCTTGTCTCACCATCACCACCGAACGCTAGTCCTCGGCACCGACACCAACGTCAGCTGATGTCGCGTTCGCGGGTACGAAGCCAGCCGGCGGCAACCAAGACTGCCGCCCACAACGAAAGGCCGACGGCCGCCAGTACCCACGACGTGACAACCCCGTCGTCGTTGATCTGGCCTGCTGCGACGAGGGAGAAGGTCAGTGCCGATGGTGTGACGTGCCAGGCTCCGTCGATTCCGATGCCCGACAGGATCCCGATCGCGATCAACTCGCCGAAAGGGAACCACGCGACGATGACGATCGACGGCCACGTCGGCGACCCGAACAGCAGCCCGAGCCCAGATCCGATGAGGGACCACAGGACAACCGCGAACAGACCCGATGCCACCGATGCCATCGTCTCGCTGTCGAGCGAGAACGAGCCTGCGGTGAACAGCAGAAGGCACGTGAGGCTGCAGATCGCAACGATCAGTCCGTAGCCGAGCGAAAACAGCGCGGTAACGGCGATTTTTGCGGCGATCACGCGATCTCGACTCGATGCTGTGAGAAACGACGTCGTGATCGTGTCATGCCTGAACTCGGTTCCGGTGTTGACGGCCGAGAACACGGCAGCGAACAGCATCGAAAACATCAGAGCGACGAACAGTCCGACGACGGCGACTCCGTCGAGTTCGCCGGTCAGGTCTTCGGTTCCGTTCGCGACCGCCGAGGAAATAGCGCTCGCACAGATACCGACGAAAATCGGCGGTAGCGCGAGTGCCCACCAAAAGTTGAGGGTGGTGACTTTGCGGATCTCGGCGGTGAGCAGTGTTGTCATCGTCGTTCACCCTCCCAGTAGGACTGCGTCGGCGGTGGTCCGTATCCAGGTGGTGGTCCGTATCCAGGAGGCGGACCGTAACTCTGCGGCGGGAATTGTCCAGGAACCGGTGCGGCGTACTGGCCGGCCGTCATGGAGAGAAAGACCTGTTCGAGGTCGACGTGTTCGTAACTCGTGCCGAACACCGTCAGCTCGCTTTCCTGTGCGATTCGGGTGATCGTGTCGGCGTTGCTCTCGGCGACACCGAGTCTGCCGTCGGGCAGCAGTTGGCTGTTGGTGATTCCATTCGATGCGAGTGCCAGCGCGAGGGCTGCAGGGTCGGATACCGCGACGAGCGTCCGGCTCGGCCGCGACGACCGCAGCTGCTCGATGGTGCCCTGGTAGACAAGGGCGCCGCTACTGACGATGACGAGATTGTCCACGGTCGCTTCGACCTCACGGAGCAGGTGACTCGATATCAGTACGGTGCGGCCCCCGGCAGCGAACGATTTGAGGAAGTCGCGCAGCCACGCGATTCCTTCCGGGTCGAGGCCGTTGGCCGGTTCGTCGAGCACCAGGATCTCGGGGTCTCCCAGCAGTGCTGTCGCGAGCGCAAGGCGTTGACGCATGCCTAGCGAGAACTCGCCGACGTTGCGCTTGGCGGCGTCTGCCAGACCCACGACCCGCAGCACCTCCTCGGCCAGGCTGTCGGCAACGCCGATCGCCGAGGTGAAGATTCGCAGGTGCCCGAGTGCGGTCCGTTTGGGGTGAAGACTCCGCGAGTCGAGAACGGCACCGACGGTCCGTGCCGGATGTGTGAGGTTGGAGAACGGGGCGCCCGCGACGAGTGCGAGGCCCGCGGTCGGCTTCGCCAGCCCGAGCAACAGACGCAGAGTTGTGGTCTTGCCTGAGCCGTTCGGTCCGAGGAAGCCCGTGATCGACCCGCGCGGAACGGCGAATGTCAGATCTGACACGGCTCGAACCGTTCCGAAGGTCTTCGTCAGGCCGTGCGCTTCCAACGCGTTCATACCGAAGCCGTATGTCATGCAGCGATTCCCCCGGGACGTCGACAAAAAGTACCGGACCGGATGAACCCCGGCCCGGTACGAGATTATGCCTGCGCAGGCTGTATCAGTCTCGGCGCCTGGCTGCGCTCAGTTCAGGAACCTGCCCTCAGTTCAGGAACCTGCCCTCAGTTCAGGAACGCTGCGGCGACTTCGCGGTAGGTGACCGAGGGATCGGCGTCGTCGGGCAGTGAATGCAGCGTGACGTGCGACGCACCGGCGTCGATGTGCTGGCGTAGCCGAGCGGCGATGGCAGCGGCATCGCCGTGTGCGACGAGAGCGTCGATGAGCCTGTCGCTGCCACCGTCGCCGATTTCCTCGTCCGAGTATCCGAGTCGTTTCAGATTGTTCGTGTAGTTACGCAGATGCAGGTAGGGGTTGTTCACGGGCGGACGGCCGATCTCGCGTGCCTTTTGAGGGTCGGCTTCGAGTACCACCTTGTGTTCGGGTGCGAGCACCTTGCCGGGGCCGAGGATCTCACGTGCTTCTGCTGTGTGTTCCGGAGTCGTCAGGTAGGGGTGCGCGCCTGCCGTTCGGTCGGCGGACAATTTCAGCACCCTCGGGCCGAGTGCTGCGAGCACGCGTCTACCGACTGGGACGCCACCCTCGTCGAGCGCATCGAGGTAGGCGACCAGCGCGTCGTACGGTTTCTGGTATTCCTGAACGGCTTCCGGATGTCCTGCACCGATTCCGAGCACGAATCGTCCCGGATGTTTCTTCTCGATGCGGTGATAGGACTCGGCGATCTCGGGAGCTGCAGCCGACCAGATGTTGACGATGCCGGTCGCGACGACGACGGATTCGGTGGCGTCCAGAATCTCCTCCGACGTTGTCAGATCGGCGGGAGGGGATCCACCGAGCCAGATCGTGCCGTAGCCGGCCGATTCGATAAGTCTGGCTAGTTCGGGCGCAATTCCCGAGTGGTGTCGCCAGATGCCGAGCGTGCCGAGGTCAGGTGTGTCGGTCGTCATGCTCGGGGTCAACGCCGGGTCATTGCTCGAGAATTCCATCGGCATCGGGTTCGATGATCCTGGTTTCGGGCCAGGTTCTCGGTGCAGGCCCGAACGCATCACGCGCGTTGCGGATGACGCCCTTGCCGATCATGCGATTGCCTGCGCCGCCGATGACCGCACCGATGCCCGCGGGGAGCAGTTTCCCGAACAACAGGGCGCTGCGCTTGGCCAAGTACTTCTGGACGAACTTCTTGACGAGGGACTTGTTCATCGTCGTCATCGCGCCGCCCGGAATCCGGGACGTGACGAGAGTGCCCCAGTTCTTGGCGGACGTTCCGACGGTTTTCTCCACGATCTGCATACCGGATTCGCCCAGGGCTACCGCGAGAACCAATGCGCGCCGCTGCTGATGGTCGTGCACCGGAATGCCGTGCACCGAAGCAACCGACAACGTCAGAAGGGCAGAGGACTCGATGAAGAATGCCGTCTCGGCGCCGACTGCGGCAAGCGAGGCGACCGTTCCGATGGCCGGTACGGCTGCCGCGCCGCCGACAGCGCTGCCACTGCTGGTCACGGCGAGAAGGAAGCGATTCTCAAGGCGTTCGATCAACTGCGCCGGGGTGTCTTTCGGGTGTGCCCGACGCATGTACGCGACGTATTTCTCGATGGCGGGTCCTTGAATGCGGCTGCCGTTGTCGAGGATGCTGACGAGTGCCTTCTCCAGACGCCCGCCTTCCTTGATGACGTCGACCTCATTGTCGTTCTTCTTGGCCATCGGCGCTCCGATCCGTGTCCGTGCCGATTCCCGGCCATAGTGCTGGTACCCGTTCGCCTACGGTTCTACCCTGCGTAGATGGCCGGTACCGATCGTGTGGGTCGATCCGAAGGCGCGCGGGCTCTACCTGCTGCGCGCTTGCGACCGTACCTGGCGTCGTACGACGGATACCGGATGGCCGGATTCGAAGCAGGCACACACATCGGAATGCCGAGCCCGAGGTTGACCGTCATTCTGGCGATCGACTCGAAGGTGGAGATAGTCAGTTCGCCGCGACAGGGTGCGTGCGCGTTCGAAACTCTCGCCAGCGGGATCTCGGTAGCGCCGGTCACCATTGCGCACGACGGCAATCAGCACGGTATCCAGTTGTCTTTCACGCCCGCGGGCGCACGGGCGTTGTTCGGAATCCCTGCTGCGGCGCTCGGCGACTGGATGGTCGATCTCTCCGACGTGCTTCCCGACGCCAAGGAGCTGGTCGATCGCGTCGCCGATCGGTCGGATTGGAACTCACGGTTCGATATCGTCGACGAGATTCTCTGCCGGTCTCTTCGCGAGCAGGATGTGGATCCACAGCTGTCGGAGGCGTGGAGCCGACTTGTCGACGCCGGTGGGTCGGCACGTGTCGGGGACGTAGCGCGTGAGGTCGGGTGGAGCCGTCGGCATCTGATCAACCGGTTCACCGCCGAGTTCGGGGTCACGCCGAAGGATTCCGCGAGAATCGCACGGTTCGACCGCTCGCATCAGCTTCTTCGGAGGATCGAGATGCCGCGGTTGTCGGATGTGGCGGCGCGCTGCGGCTACTACGACCAGGCCCACATGGCTCGTGACTGGCGGGATCTGGCGGGGGCGTCGCCGTCGCGGTGGCGCCGTGAGGAGAAGTTCGCATTCGTCCAAGACGCGGACGAGGAGCCCGAGCACAATTCGGTGCCATGACCACAACGAAAATCTGGCCCACACTCCGGTACGTCGACGCCCACGCCGCTATTCGATACCTCGTCGACGTGCTCGGATTTACCGAGAAAGCTGCGTATGGCGACGGCGACCGCGTCGATCATGCCGAACTGCGCTGGCCCGAGGGTGGCGGAGTGATGCTGGGGAGCGCATCTCGTGACGACAGCGCAATCGACGATCTGCCTGCAGGCGTCGGGTCGATCTACATCGTCACCGACGATCCCGACGCCGTATATGCCCGCGTGACCGCTGCCGGGTGGCGCCTGACGCGGGAGATGCGCGAGGAGGACTACGGGAGCCGCGGCTTCACCTGCCGCGACCCGGAGGGCGTCCATTGGAGCCTGGGAACCTACGCGGGAACCCCGTGATGTGCGGGCACGGCCTCGTCCGGCTCGACCGTCTGCGGTGATCTATGTGTCGACGTCGATCGAGACCTGTACGCCCCATTCCTGATAGCCCAGTCGTGCCGCGAGTCGTCGAGCGGTTCCGTTTTCGGAGCTCGTACGCCACTGCGGAATCATTCCCTCGTCGAACGCGTCGTTGGTAACGAGGCGGCCGACGACCTGGGCATTTCCATGCCGCCGGGCGCCGGGTGCGGTCAGTACGCCTACATCCGCCAACACGCCTTCCCATTCGAGATACGCGGCGCAAGACAACGGTGCTGCGGAATCGGCTGGTCGGTCGTCGTCGAGCAAAGTGAACCAAGATCGCCTGCGGGTCAGATCCGCGACGGCGACCTCGTCGGGTGCGCACAGGGTTTCGAGGGCCAGCACGTGAGCCAGTTCGTGAGAGATCAGCGGGTCGTGCCGAGCGATGGTGGTACTGATGTCGCCCGCGAAATGCAGCACAGAGTGATCATGGCCGGGACGCCCTCGCGCGGCGAGCTCTCCGTCGGTGTATTTGTTTGCCGATTCGACGCCCCGCTCGGGTCCGATCAGCACGCTGGAGTCGCCGAGACGCACGAATGTGACGGAGGTCTCATCTGGGGTGATGGCGATGTGCCGGGAACCCGGGCGCAACGCAGAGTCGTCGAGGCCGAGGCGCCTGGACCACGCCAGGCGAATGATGTCGTGATGATGGGAATCCACCGTGACAAGGCTATAACGAGCCCTCTGAAACCAAGCTTTTGGACTTTTTTCGCCCCGGTGTTTCGCTGAGGCGTGATCAATGGCAGTATCGCTTTTGAGATTAGAGCTTCGACGTGAAGATCTAGCTCGCTTACAGAAGGTTTACAGTATGACGCAGGGCAGTGTTAAGTGGTTCAACGGCGAAAAGGGCTTCGGCTTCATCGAGCAGGACGGTGGCGGACCTGACGTGTTCGTTCATTACTCGGAGATCCAGGGAACTGGCTTCAAGTCGCTCGACGAAGGTCAGCGCGTGGAGTTCGAGGTCGGCCAGGGCCAGAAGGGCCCCCAGGCCACAGGCGTTCGCGCTATCTGATCCCCTCAAGGATCGCCACCCGAAATTGCTGACGGCTTGACGCTGTCTTCAGTTCAGGTACCAACAAAGGCCGGATAGACGGAGAGCAATCTCCTGATATCCGGCCTTTGTGCTGTCTGCGGCTCCGACGCCCGTGCGTGCTGCGCTACCGACGTGGCCGGCCATCATTGAATCGATAGTGGGGGAGCCTTGTGAAAGCCGAAGTCGCAGTACGTGATACCGAGATCAAGCCGTGGCCTGCGCTGTGGGCGTTGTGTCTCGGATTCTTCATGATTCTCGTCGACACCACGATCGTTGCCGTCGCACAACCGGCGATCCTCGCCGGCCTGCAGACTGATATCAACAACGTCATCTGGGTGACCAGCGCTTACCTGCTGGCGTATGCGGTACCGCTGTTGGTGACGGGACGTCTCGGTGATCGATTCGGACCCCGCAACCTCTATATCGCAGGCCTCGTCGTGTTCACGCTCGCGTCGGCGTGGTGCGGGCTGTCGGGTTCGATCGAAATGCTCATCGCCGCCCGTGCAGTGCAAGGCATCGGCGCTGCGATGATCACCCCGCAGACGATGGCCGTCATCACTCGGGTCTTCCCGGCCGAGAAGCGCGGCACCGCGATGGGCGCGTGGGGTGCCGTTGCCGGAGTGGCCACCCTCGTCGGGCCGATTCTCGGTGGCGTCCTGGTCGATTCGCTCGGCTGGGAATGGATCTTCTTCATCAACTTGCCGGTCGGTGTCGTCGCGATTGTGTTGGCGCTCAAATTCGTTCCCGTGCTGCCGACCAACGAGCACAAGTTCGACATCCCCGGCGTCGTCCTCAGCGCCGTCGGCCTGTTCTGTGTCGTGTTCGGAATTCAGGAAGGGCAGAAGTACGACTGGGACGGCCGCATCTGGTCCCTGATCATCGCGGGCGTCATCGTCTTCGCGGTGTTTCTCTACTGGCAGGCAAAGAACAAGAACGAGCCGCTCGTCCCTCTTGCGCTGTTCCGCGATCGGAACTTCTCGATATCCAATGTCGGTATCGCTGCAATGGGTTTCGCGATGTCAGGGATGCTGCTTCCGGTGATGTTCTATGCGCAGAGCGTCACGGGGCTGAGCCCGACGCGTTCGGCTTTGCTGTTCGTACCGATGGCTGTGCTGACAGGTGCCTTGGCGCCGAACGTCGGCAAACTGGTCGACCGAATGCACCCGCGGTACATCGCGGGATCGGGCCTGTTTCTGTTGGCGGTGGCGCTGCTTGCGTTCGCTGCGGTGATGACCCCGACCACCGCGATCTGGAAGTTGCTGCTGCCGGTTGCGCTCATGGGCGTCGCGAATGCGTTGATCTGGTCCCCGTTGGCCGCCACAGCGACTCGTAATCTGCCGATGTCGCAGGCGGGCGCGGGCGCGGGTATTTACAACACGACTCGCGTGATCGGCTCGGTCCTCGGTAGCGCCGGAATCGGTGCTCTCATCCAGTCTCGTCTTGCTGCCGAAATTCCGGGATCGGCATCGTCGGGTTCGAGCGAATTCAGCGGCCGGGTTCCGGAGATGCTGCGCGACGGATTCACCACGGCGATGGCGCAATCGCTGATCCTGCCTGCGGCCGTCCTCGTGATCGGCACGGTTGCAGTGTGCTTCTACGCGAGGCCGGCGTTCAAGTAATGCGGCTTCGCCGCATGTGAGTGGAAATACGTCCCAGGGAGCCTGTTGCTGAATTATTTTGTCGGTGATGGATCCTGCGGCAGGGCTGCGGTGTTTCGGTGCCCGATGGGGGGTGTATTTCCTGTCATCGGGTGCCCGGGGGCCCGCAGGGCCCGTGCCGATCAGGCGAGCAGTGCGCCTCGGGTGATGTTCTTGGTGGTGAACAGTCGTTGGAGGTTGGTCACCGCCGCGGCGAGGGTGAGTTCGGCGTTGACAGCGCCGAGTCCGC
>NZ_JASISW010000030.1 GCF_030063335.1 Rhodococcus sp. G-MC3
TACCGCTCGACTTGCATGTGTTAAGCACGCCGCCAGCGTTCGTCCTGAGCCAGGATCAAACTCTCCGTAAAAGACTCTAGATATCACAATCCGAAGATTGCTAATCAGTCAAATGACATCAAGTCCACATCACTAGCAAAAAAACTCAACTAGCACTAAAAATTTATCAACCACGATCCGACGGGAAGAAGGACCGCAGCCGACACGCTCACACCAAAAGGCATGAACGCCAAAACTATTCGGCACTGACATTCATCGACACACTGTTGAGTTCTCAAAGAACACGCACACACCATCAACCACCAAGCACAACACTTGACAGCATCCGGGGCAACCGTTCCAGTCTATCCCAGCTTGGTCTCGGACACAAGGCCCGACTCTTGGGGGACACAGCAGATACTACCTTCGGCCAGAAGCACGTACAACCTCGTGTCCAAACCCGTGAAGACTTGGTCGGTGTCCGTCTCGCTCTGACTTGAAGAAAGTTACGCGACGAGCCGCTGAACTCCAAATCGCCTGCTCAGAGGCGTCGGCCCGTTCGTAACGCGTCCCGAGCGAACCGTCGGGCCCAACTCGGCGAGTCCGTACCGCCGCTTCCGAGGTAGAAAAGTGGCCCGTGCGCGCCGATCAGATCCAAGAAGGCGACGGTCGGGTGTGCTGCCTTCTGCGCTTCGAATGCATCGAGAGCATTCACTCCCCACTCGAGGGCATGCATCGTCTCGACGACCATGTCATCGCGCTGCACCGCAGATGCCGAGGCAGCGAGTGCAACCAGAAAGAGAATCCCAGCGTCCTGCTCGTGATCCTGTCGACCGAGAGGGAGGCGCGCCGCGCAGTGATGCCACAGACCGATGTGATCGTCGACAAGAAGTGCGCCGGCTTTCGTCCGGACCAACGTGCCCTTGAGTACGCGGACCAACCCCAGTGCTTTTGCGGCTTCACGAAGGTCGGTTGCCTGGTGATGGTCGAATTCGCGGGCGCTGTCCCCCACCCATCCGATACCCCAATCCAGTTGCTCGCGCACCATCTCCACTACGGCCTCGGGAAGTCGGCCGTCGTATGTCAACGGGATCCCTCGATCGCCCACACACCGGAGGAACCACGAAATCTTTTCCATTGCGATCTGCGCGACGGGAAGATCCACTGAGCTTTCGATCGTGAGTTCGCACCGCGGCAACAGATCGAGCAACCGCGGAACCGGAGCCGAACGCGCCCGCCGGAATATCCGTGCAACGAGCGGGGACGCTGCCGAGCTTTCCGTTTCGGGGCTGCGGAGGCACCACGAGTCACGCAGTCGACGATTGGCGGCCTCGACTGTCATCGCGGTCGGTTCCGCGTCTTGCGCGAGGCGAGCGTCGGTCACCGAGTAACCCTCATCAGGGGGGCACATCCCGGAGCCCGCGAGGCAGACTGGACGGAGGTCGTCGATATCGAAGTCGACGGACATCACGTCGATCGAGTGAATCCACCGCTTTCCGTACTGGTAACGCACGTGATCCCTGGGGCCGAGGAGTATCGAGTCGATTCTGACGTAGTCCCCGGAAGGGCAATGCTCGGTCTCCTCGAGCAGCAATGGCGTGCAGTAGTCCTGAGAGCCGGTGCCTGCCGAACCCGACATCTTGTACTCGGTGCCGCCGCCCCATCCGATCGCCGCTTGGAGCACAGCGTGGAACTCCGGCAACAGTAGATCGGAGCGAACTTTGATCTTGCGCCATACGGGTGGATTCATGCCGATCACGTCGACATACAGAATCAGCTGCACAACGGGAATGTCGCCGGGTGCGTCCTGAAAGCGCCCGGCAACCGGATCGGACTCGGTCTCGATGTCCGGCACCAGCGTCAGGTGCCGCGCTCGTTCCGTGCGATTCGGCATGCTCTCGACCCTAGCGCTGAACGCCGACACTGCAACGAGTCAGAAAATTCCGCCCAACAGTCCGTCGTTGATCGCGGCCACATCGAATGCGAGCCTGTCCATCTGATCGGCCAGAATCGTCACCGTCAACTGCACCAGGTGCTGCTCGTCGGTGCCGATGACTACATAACGAGTGGTTACCGCCAGCGCCAGTTGCTCGGCTTCGAAGGTTCCGCGAATGAAGCGTGACGGCCAACCACCGAAGTTCTCGACGTCGGCGTCGCCCTCGCTCCACCCGGGTAGTAGACGCGCATCGGTGAAGCAACAGTTCAGCAGGCTTCGAGGATCGACAGTGGAGGAAAGCCTTCCCACCAAGAGCACCGCATTGGGCGCGAACCCGTTCTGGACCAGACCAGGTTCGACGAGAACGTCCGTCGCACCAGGAAATTGTTCTATCGGTGCGGCTTGCCAGCCTGCAGGGATCGGCGCATGAACACCCAGTGCCGACGCGCGGTCATGGTCGGAGGGAATCACTTCGATCTCGTTCACCGAAAGGTACTGCGCGACGGTCATGTCGCCGGTGGCGTTCGCCTCTGCCTCGACCATGCAAGTGTCTCCTCGTCGGAAATAGGTTTCGAGACGATCCTAAAGTTCCGAGGTTGTCCGAAATTGCGCGCGTACGAGTTCTTCGAGATAAGCAGCAACGCCGTCGTCGTCGTTGGACGCCAACACCCGGTCGGCGACGGACTTGATCTCGTCCATCGCATTTTCCGTCGTCAGCGCTGTCCCTGCCCATTCGAGCATCGGCAGATCGTTGAACGCATCACCGACGGCAGCTACCGATTCAGCTCCGATGCCGTACTCGCTACACAGCCGAGCCAACGCACTCGCCTTCGACACCCCTGCTGCCGACATCTCGATATACGGGGCACCTGAATGAGTCAGCTCGACGCCGCCGACCTGCGCTCGAAGCACTGTTCGATAGAGCTCGACGCTCGGCACGAGGGGGTGACGCGCGACGATCTTGACCGTCGGCTCAGCCGTCAGAACATTCGCGGAGACTTCCATTTCGTGTGGATGCCGGTGATGGTCGGCGAACGTGCACAATGCGGCGTACTCGACTTCGGCGACGAAGCGAGTCGGTCCAACCGTCGCGAACACGATGCCGGGAACGATGTCGCGAAGTCGGTCGATAGCGTGGGCAACCGACTTCGCATCGATGGCGGTGGTACCCGCGATCACCGGCGTGCCATCGGCAAGGTCGAGAACCACGGCACCGTTGGCACCGATCGCTTTACCGGTGAATCCGCACGATACCGCAAGCTCGTCGATGGAATGCCTGGCACGTGCAGTCGCCCAGACGACCTCGATACCTGCGCTGTGCGCCGACGCCATCGCGGCTGCCGTACGCGGTGAGATGGTGCGGTCGGAACGTAGGAGTGTTCCGTCGAGGTCGGTGGCCACTAGGCGGACAGTCACCCCGTACATGATGCCAGCGTTGACGCTGTCCACACCGTGCCGGTCACACGAGCAGCCTCGACCCGGTCGGGCTGGACGACGTCGGCGTCCGCGTTGGCGTGCACCCGAACGACATGAACATCGGCGCCTCGGACTACGCGCAACGAAGGGTCAACACCGTGATCTCGCTGGGCGCGAACACCCGGAATGGTGGGCCCCAGTAGCCGGTGCCGCGCGAGGTGTAGAGCTGAGTGCGTTCACCGTGTGCACTCAAGCCGTGCACGGTCGGCTGGTCGAGCCGAACGAGGTACTCGAACGGCCAGATCTGCCCGCCGTGTGTATGCCCCGACACCTGCACGTCGACGCCTCGCCGGACAGCGTCGTCGATCTGCTTCGGCTGATGAGCGAGCAGGAAGATCGGCAACTCCGGATCGGAGCCGGCAAGAGCCCGATCGAGATCTGCGCCGTGGCCCGCGACGTGCGAACCTGCCGCCGTTCGGTCGTCGACACCAGCGAGAACCAGGGAGTCGCTCTCCCGCTCGACGGTAATGTGCTTGTTGTGCAGCGCAGTCCACCCAATGGACTCCATGTGGTCGAGCCATTCCTGAGCTTCGCCGAAGTACTCGTGATTGCCGGTCACGTAGACCTTCGCGAGCCGAGCCTTCACATCCCGCAACGGCTCGACCTGATGCCGCCTGCGTTCGACCGACCCGTCGGCCAGATCACCGATGTGGCAGGCGATGTCGGCATCGAGGCGGTTGACGACCTCCACGACCTTCGCCGACCACCCAGCACGGTCGATGGGACCGTAGTGGGTGTCGGTGATCATGACGACCCGTAATCCGTCGAGATCAGACCCAAGACGAGGCAGCACGACATCGCGCTCGATGACACGCGGCACGCGCATCGCCTCGTAGTGTCCCCATCCGAGAAGCACTGCCACGACGATCACCACTGCTACCGCAAGAACTCGCGACAACGCCGGATCATCGAATCCGACAGCACCGAGGACCAGCCCGAGGAGTGCGCCGATCGCGCTCCACACGAACGAAACCCACACCACGCCGAGCAGTGTGTCGCCGATTCTCGCCGCCCGATCATCCCCACGTGAGTGACCGGCGACCATCGCCGCGGGGAGCGTCAGTGCAGCTGCGAGAACCAGGATGCACCCGACCAACTGCACCGCGCGCGGCCAGTCCGAGCCTGCGAAGAACACCGTCCAGAGCGGCACCCCGAACAGGAGGACGACAACGAACAAGACAACGGCGGACATCACGATCCGGCGTGCGGGCCGAGCACGTGCGGCCCGGGCGTTGTCTTCGTCTATCGGGCGTGTTTCCGCCATGCTGCATTCCTCACTGGTGACCCTCGATCGCCGAACGGACGGTCACACCAAGATACGCCGACCGACAACCGATGACCTGGGGCACGCCATCAATTCGTAGCGGGAGATCCCCGAACTTCCCGCGGTATCCATCACACGTCTGATCGGTCGCGAGGTGCCTACCGCCTCCGCCGCGAGCCGCCGTCGTGAAAGCCATTGACCGGCAACTCCTTCGACACGATGGGAAGCTCTTGCTCGGGCCTGTCGGTTGGCATCGTCCAGACCTCCGCATTCGCGTCGGTAGCGCCTGAATCGCCAGTGCCGCCGTTGTTTCCCCGTGGAGCACTCGGCAGCGCGACCTCGGTGAACAGATCCTCCTGTCCCGGCCCAAGATCGACAGGTGCCCAATCCACGGGCGACGCTTTACTGCTCTCGCTCGGAACCGAATCAGGATTGATTCCGGCCGCCGTGAGCGCCGGCCACAACGTCGACATGGCAGCTACGGGGTCCAGGTAGTACACCGATTCACGGACCCGCCAGAACGTCCACCCACAGCGCTTGAGTTCCTGCTCTCGCTGGAGGTCGGCCAGTCTACGCTCAGGAGAGGACGGGAACGTGTCGCCGTCGCACTCGACTGCCAGCCGTGCAGAGCTTCCCGTCACTACCAGATCGATGCGACGGTTGTTGATCAGGGCGCCCGGGTTGACGTGGTATCCACGCTCCCGCAGCTCGAAAAATATCTGCTGCTCGAAAAGGGACGCAAAATCCTGGTGACGGGCATCCCTCGACACGTCGGTCGGCATCGGGGTTGCGGTCAGGGGAGACACCGACGTCATGTATCCGAGAAGCGAATTGCGCAGATCCGCACGCTTGAGCCGATCGACGGTGACCGAGTGAAAGAGCCACAGCTGATCCTGGGCACGGGACGCGGCCACGTTGAACCGTCGCTTGTACTGATTGGCGGTCAGCGCAACGAAGATCTGATTCGGGGCGACGACCATCGACAGAAACACAACGCTGCGTTCGTCACCTTGGAAGTCCGGCGGTGTTCCCACCCGCAGGCGCCGGTCCTCCCACTGGTCGATACCGATTCGCTTGATCAATTCGTTGCGGATCTCATCCACCTGCGACGTGCCCTGCAGCACGACGACACCCAATGTCTTTCCGTCGTACTGGGGATCGGCCAGGCACTTGACGACCTGCCCCACGATGGCAAGTGCCTCGGCATGGTTGACCAACGAGGATCCTTTGCCTGCGACAGTCGCGTCCGGCACGAAAGTATGACGCAGCGGCGGAAGACGGTCCGCGCCGAACTGACGGACGGGCACCAGCGGTGAATCCCCGTAGAACTGCTGGCTCGACCAGTTGATGATCTCGGGCATCGATCGGAAGTGCTCACGCAGCCTGACCACTTGTCCGAACCGCGTCCTCAACATCGAGAACAGACTCGACCGCGGGGTGAGCGTCGCCCGAACGTGCTCGGGAAGGTCGGGTAGATACATGTCGAGCCTGGTGAAGACGTCTTCCAGGGTGCCCGTCTGAGGCACGTCCGCAGGCGCACATTGCCGATCGTCGCCGACGACAATGACGCGCGGCGCCAAGTAGAGCAGGAACAGACTGCTGATATCGGCTTGGCTGGCTTCGTCGACGATCACCACATCGAAACTGTCTGCCACGGGTGGAATCGAGGCGAGTACCTGCTGCAGTGGCATAACCCAGGCGGGAACCGCGCTCTGCGCGTCACGCATTGCCGAACGCGCCGCACTGCGAAAAGTTTCCGCGTATCTGCCTGCGCCAGCGCCGATGGCAGAGATGTGCTCACGATAGGTCTGCAGCGCGCGGACCTCGACTGCCGTCATGCGTTCGAGGCAGTCGCGCCACGCCATGGCCGCACCGAGTGTGGCGGTGAGATAGGCAAGATCGGCGTCCACGGCATCGATTTCCGCGTCCAACCGGTGCTCGAGCCCCTCCTGATGCTGCTCGCTGACCCACTCGCGCGCGCGGCGCCACGCCCAGGCCTTCGACATCTGCCAGCTCAACTCGTCCCACTCGGAGTCGCCTGCCGTCTCGCGCACCAACTCGTAGAGTGCGGGTGCCGCTTCCGACAGCTTCGCGGACAGCTCGTCCTGGTCTCGCTGCTCCTGCTGCTCCCGGCAGGCAAGGACGTAGTGGCCGGATGCCGTCGCGACAGCATCCGCATCCGCGTTGCTCAACGCGGCAACGAGAGCATTGCCTTCCGGGGACGGACCCGAATCGAGTTCTGTTGCAACAGAATAGAGCACACGATCCAATTCGGCACGAGCGACGTTGGCGTCGATACGCGTGGCGATCGCTCCGGCGGCTCCGGCGAACTGGGTAGCATCGTCGAGACTTCGAATCCAGGGAGCGGATGGAGAAACTGCATACAGTCTCTGCACCAAAGCATCTCGGGCATGCAACACGGCCGCCACGCGTACCAGCTTGTTCGCTACCAGCTGCAGATCATTCACCTGCCTCGACCGAGATCCGTCCGTCGACACCGCAATGTCCAGATCGCCGAGCAGAACAGCCGCCGTGTTGACGATGTCCAATGCACGAATGTGCTCGGTGGCGAGCCTGACAGCCATGGCCGAGACAGCCGGACTACCGTCAACCATGGTGACGATTCCCAGATCCTCGACAGCCCGCTGCTGATCGCTCTTGCGGAATCGCACCTTCCATTCCAGTCCGGACTCCATCGCCATCGCCAACGATTGCATGGCGTGCAGCGCAGCGTTGGTGGACATGGTGCTGTGGACATCGTGTGCTCCGACGAACCGGTCCGACTGGGCCGCAACGTCGACCGTCGACACGATGCCGCTCACTCGCGACCACAGGTGAGCTGCCTCGCCCGACAGCACCGAGTCGGTCAGCTTTCGATAGACCGGGTCCAACTCCTGAACTTCTCGCACGCGGGCATCGAGCGCCTCGCACAGTCGTCGAATGCCATATGCCTCGAAGGGATCGACTCCGCCGAGAGATTCGACGAGTTGCGAAGTCTGTTCGGTCGTCTCCGATGACTCGACACTGGCCCGCGTGCACAGCAACTTCAGTTCGGCCGAGTTCGGCAACATGGTATCGAGCGCAGGCAGCGCTTGCCGCGAACGCTCTGCGCGTCCTTCGGGAGCCGTGGCGATCAGCTTGCGAAGCCGGTCCACATCGGTGCCGCGCAGCGTTGGACGGTCGGCGAACAGTGGGCCGGGGAGCCACTCGTGAGCTTCCTCGGCCATCACGACCCGGCGCACCACCGCCGCGGCGGTTCCATCAAATCCGTCGGAAATGTACTGATGCACAACAGTTTCCGAGGCCCTGAGCTCTGCGATCGAATCGAGTAACCCGGCGCGCTTGGCCACCGCCTCGTCGCGCCGAGTCCGTAGCGACTCGATCTTCTCCAGCTCGTCGACGTCGTTGTACGCCGCTTTGCGATCTGCTATCCGAGCAACGCTGCGGCTGAGTTCCTCCGAACCGCCACGCGAAAGATCAGTGATGGACACACAGAGTTCCTGCAACTCCGGAGGAAGTTTTTCTCGAAGCACACGCAGAGCTTGCGATTTCTCGCTGGTGACCAATACACGCTGCCCGCGCGCCAGCAACGAGGACACCAGGTTGGCGATGGTGTGCGTCTTGCCTGTCCCGGGAGGGCCCTCCACCACAACTCCACTGTCACGCCCGAGTCGGTGAACGATTTGGGATTGCTCGGCATTCGCGGGGAGCGGGAACAGTGGATCCTCGGCGAGGTCCCTCGCGTCCGCGGCCCCGGTGCGTGCGAGCCAGGCCAGTCGGTCCTCCGGCTCGATCGCCTCCACCAGCTGAGCGAGCCCGAGCGGGATCGGCGAGCCCGGCGCTTCCAGATCCGCGATCATCTTTTCGTAGTACTCAAGCAGGGCGAACGAATCTCGTTTGCGCATGACAAGCGCAGGGGCGAACAGGATGGTCGGACCGGCTGAGGCGCCGAACGTGGACGGCCGATCCGTGACGTCGGGGACGTCGAAATCAGTGCCCAATGCCTGGTGAGCCCACCGAGCAAGGAATGGTGGCGCTGCGGGGTCGAGTGGCGAGCTGATGGTGGTCGAAATTGCCTGTTGGAGCGCGACCGAGCTCGATGCATCGAATCCGGCCATCCCAGCCAGCAGCTGAGTGTCCTCGATACGAGGCTGGGCGCTCGCTGCCAGTTTCACCACTAGGTCGCCGGTCCGCACATCTCGCTCGATCGTGACGGACTGAGTAAGTAGATGAGTGCGGACCTCGGCGGTGACGTCGGTTGCGGGCACCATCAGGAGTCCGGATGCGGCGACGACCTCGATCGACTCGGGACGGGAGGCAAGTTCCTGCATCATCAACTGCAAGCTCTGATAGAGCGAGGCCTGCGGCCTGCGCTTTCGATCCGCATCGGCCCAACGACGCCACGTGGCCGAGTATGCCGCAAAGGTTTGACGAATCTCGTATGCCTTGCGGACATCGAAGTCGACGTCCGCGTCCTCTGCGTCGAGCGGTGACGAGGTGCGATCGGACTCGATCAGCTCGGGGCCCTGGTACCGACTGTCCGCTAACACAGCGGCATCGACGCGACCCGCGAGCACCTGCGGCAGCGCAGGCGGATCGTCCACTGCCACCCTGCCCGCTCGGAAAAGTATGTCGCCCGCTGCTGCCCGACGATGAACACGATCGGCGCCCGACTCGCCGTCGATCCACTGGACTCGCAGGTGATCGTCGTACTGCAGTACCGGCGTGGTGCGAACAGTCACGATCTCTCGGAGAAACTGCAGGAGGCGAAGAACCCGCCCCTCGACAGCCTGCGACGCGAGATCGCGGTCGTGTCCGCGACCTGAAACCGATGAAGTCGACACTGTTGAACCTCTGAAATCCTCGAACGACCATCTACAGAACAGGGCGTGCGATTGCACACAGCCGTCAGACTAGTCCTAGAGACCGATACGGTCACCGTGTCCGAACCTCTGGACTCACCAGTGGTGTGAAATCACAACACAGTGTCCGCCGGCCTATGACCGCCGTCGCCAATGTGCGCCCCTGACAGCGTCCTCGCACCGCTGTTCACAGCGTCGGCACAGGCGCGCGTCACCGACGCCCAACCCGTCAGCGTCAACCATCGAGCAGTACCAGCCGGTAATGTACCGGCCAGTAAGAAACTGGACTCCAGAGCAACCAATTGTCAATTCCAGCAACGCTACTCACCAGTATGCCGTCAAGCCTTCCGTGACATTTCACAACCGTTTCCTTGAACATCGGTGAAACACCCTGCGTTACTTGATGTTTGATGGAAGCGATTTCTGTCACACTTGAAGATATGGTCGTTGACATGGCAATTCGTTTGTGAGCGGCTACGATAAGGCGACGCATCGACTTGCCCCTCCGGCACCGACGGGGCAACCGGGGAAAATGCAATCGAGATCGGAGATTCGGGCGTGGCCACAGGCACAGTGAGTGCCGGCAGAACACGAGGCAACGCCGAGACCAGTTGTTTCGGCGAAAGTCATAACCCGAATTCACCCTCCAGGTAGACGAAGATCTGTTAGAACCCGACGGGGCGACCAAGTTCATGTTCAGACGAGACGAAGAGAGACACGTTGTTCAAGCGGATTGCAGTAGTCAACAGAGGCGAGGCGGCCGTACGGCTGATCAGGGCTGTGAAGGAACTCAACGCCGAGTACGACTACGGCATCCGGACGGTCGCACTCCACACCGACGCGGAGCGCCGCGCGATGTTCGTGCGTCAAGCCGACGAGGCCGTCACACTCGGTAAGCCCGCAGTCGGCTCCGCGTACCTCGATTACGCCGAGCTCGAACGCGCGCTGATCTCATCCGGTGCCGATGCGGTGTGGGTCGGCTGGGGCTTCGTAGCCGAGGACCCCGCCTTCGCCGACATCGTTGCGAAGCTCGGCATCACATTCATCGGTCCGTCGGCAAGCGCGATGCGCCTGCTCGGCGACAAGGTGGAAGCAAAGCTGCTGGCGGAGAGGGTCGGAGTTCCCGTGGCGCCGTGGAGCGGTGGACCAGTGGAGACTCGGGCCGACGCCCGTCGCCACGCTCAGGCCATCGGCTACCCCCTCATCATCAAGGCCCGTAGTGGCGGCGGCGGCCGCGGAATCCGCAAGGTCTTTCAAGAGGACGAACTCGAGCTCGCTCTCGAACGAACCCAGGGCGAGGCCGAGCGGTCCTTCGGCGATCCGGTGGTGTTCATCGAACGCCTCGTCACCGACGCACGCCACGTCGAGGTTCAGGTCATCGCCGACAATTACGGCAATGTCTGGGCCCCCGGGGTTCGTGATTGCTCGATCCAGCGCCGCAACCAGAAGGTCATCGAGGAGTCGAGTTCGCCGCTTCTGACGAAGGAGCAGGCAGATCACCTTCGCAGCGTGTCGGCGGAACTGGTCCGTGCTGCGGAGTATGTGGGCGCGGGCACTGTCGAGTACCTGTACCAGCCCGAGCAGAAGATCTTCACATTCCTCGAGGTCAACACTCGCCTGCAGGTCGAGCACCCGATCACCGAGTTCACCACCGGTATCGACCTGGTGAAGCTGCAGATCCTCGTCGCCGACGGCGAACGCCTCGAGGGCGAATGCCCCACCGAGTTCGGCCACGCCGTCGAAGCTCGTCTGAACGCCGAGGATGCCGACAACGGCTTCGCGCCGGCGCCGGGAAGCGTCGCCCTGCTCAAGTTCCCGCTCGGCTCCGGCATCAGGGTCGACACCGGCATCGCACAAGGTGACGTCATCCCCCCCGATTACGACTCCATGGTCGCCAAGGTCATCGCGTGGGGACGCGATCGCAGCGAGGCATTCGCCCGATTGCGCAACGCTCTGCGCGAGACCACCGTCGTCATCGACGGCGGTACCACCACCAAGTCATTCCTGCTCAGCCTGCTCGACAAAGAGGAAGTCATCACGGCATCGGCAGATACCGGTTGGCTCGACCGTACCGACGCAGGCACTGCGACCGGTCCGACGGCATTCGCCGACATCGCGATCATCGCCGCCGCGATCGACGCCTACGACGCCGAAGAAGCCCGTGAACGTGCAGCGTTCCTGTCCTCCGCTCGCGGAGGACGGCCGCGTGCCAGCCACACCATCGGTCGTACCGTCGAACTGAGCTACCAGGGCCAGGCCTACAAGCTGGGGGTCGGTCAGATCGGACCCCACCGCTACCAGGTCGACGGAGACAGCGGAGACCTGCAGGTCGATCTCGAACGGCTGGGGCAGTACGAAAGCCGCCTCGTCCTCGGCGGCCGCCGCTACCAGGTCGTCACCGTCGCTGGGGCCGCCCACTTCCTCGTCGAGGTCGACGGAATCAGTCACCAGATCAGCCAGGACGAAGCCGGCCTGGTCCGCGCCCCGGCACCCGCCGTCGTCGTCGCCGTCCCCGTTGCGGTCGGTGACGACGTCGAAGCCGGACAGACGCTCGTCGTCCTCGAATCGATGAAGATGGAAACCGCGGTCCGCTCCCCCTACGCCGGCACGGTGCGGGAGGTGTTGGCGTCGGTCAACGGCCAGGTCGATTCCGGTGCAGCTCTGCTGCGCGTCGATCAGGCCGGAGAGCAGAAGGCGTCCTCGCAGACCGCACGGGTCGAGTTCCGCACCGCGCCGAGCCCAGAAGGCGAATCGGCCGGCTGCAAAGCCCTCGCACGTTTGAGCGAATTGTCCGCTCTCATCACCGGATTCGATGTCGGCGCCACACGAGCACGCGCACTGCTGTCCGGATACGAGACGCTCCGCAGCGCGGTTCCGCGCGACGACCGCGACGTCCTCGCCGCAGAGTTGGCACTGCTCAACACCTTCGCCGACATCTGCGAACTGTCGCGTAATCGTCCGACCATGGACGAAGAGCACACCGACGAGGCTGTCCACTCCCCGCGTGAGCATTTCCATTCGTTCCTGCACTCGCTCGACGTCGACATTCAGGGACTTCCGGAATCGTTCCGCGGCAAACTCTCTCGCGCTCTTGCGCACTACGACGCCGATGACCTCGAACGTGGACCCGAGTTGGAGGAGGCCGTGTACCGCGTCTTCCTCGCGCTCCAGCGCATCGAGAATCAAGTTCCGGTCATCGCGTCCCTGCTCGATCAGTGGCTCACCGACGAGGCATCACAGCCCGAATCGGCATCCGCTGTCGGCGAGGTGCTCGAGCGTCTGATCGTGGCCACCCAGGCTCGGTACCCCGTCATCGGCGACGTTGCGCGCAACCTGCGCTTCCGGTTGTTCGACGCGCCCCAGATCGCTCGCGCCCGTGACCAGGTCTACGACGGCGTACGCGGCAGTCTGCAATACCTCGCCGAGAACCCGGATGCGTCCGACTACTCGGCGCGAATCGACGCGCTCGTCTCCACCCCCGAGCCGCTGATCGATCTGCTTGCCTCGCGCATCTCCGACCCAGGCGCACTGCTCGAAGTGATCACTCGGCAGTACTACGAAATCCGTACCCTCGAGGACGTCAAAGCGTTCGACCGCGAAGGCAAGCACTTCGTGACCGGCAACTTCGACCTCGCCGGTGAGCGTCTGCAGTTGGTTTCCACAGCAACCACATTCGCCGAGCTTTCCGCTGCACTCGATGCGATCGACGACATCGCCGGTCCGGCTCCCGAGCACCTCGCGGTCGATCTCTACCTTGCCTGGCCCGATGCTCCGGCCGACGGCGACGAAATCTCGTCGACCATTCACTCGGTCCTGTCGGAACACCCACGCACCCGCGGTTGGCGCCGCGTGACCATAACCGTCTGCGGGACCGAAGTTCGGAAAGTAACGTTCCGCCGTACCGCAACCGAAGGCAACAGCACCGCCGAGGGACAAGGGCCGCTGGTCGAGGATCTGATCATCCGCGACATGCACCCGCTCACCGGTCAACGTCTCGATCTGTGGCGACTGAAGAACTTCAACGGCAAGCGTTTGCCCGCGACTGCCGGAACCTACCTGTTTCACCTCGAGGCCAAGGACAATCCCTCCGACGAGCGCCTCATGGCACTCGCCGAGATCCGCGGCGTCACAACGCAGCTCGACGACAACGGCAACGTCGTCGCGGTCCCCGAGATCGAACGCACCGTCGCTGCCTGCCTCGACGGTATCCGTCGCACTCAGGCCCAGCGCGGAAAGAAACGCCTCGACGCCAACCGCGTCACGCTCTATGTCTGGCCGGTGCTGGACGTGCCGGAGGATCGCCTCGCGGCCATCGCGCGGCACATCGCACCATCGACCATCGGTGCAGGCCTCGAAGAGATCACGATGATCGCCAGGGTCAAGGACGGCGTCGGGTCTGCTCCTCGCGACGTTGCGATTCGTTTCTCGTACCGATCCGGCACCGGCGTCGTTGCCAAGGTCACGGTCAGACCGACCGAACCGATGCGTCCGATCGACGAGTACACCCAGAAGGTCCAGCGTTCGCAAGCCCGCGGAACCATGTACCCGTACGAGCTGATTCCGATGCTCACCGGCCCACGAGGATCGTTCACCGAGTACGACTTCGACGAGTCCGGCGTGCTGGCGCCTGTCGACCGTCCCTATGGCCGCAACAAGGCGGGCATCATCGTGGGCAAGGTGACGACCCCGACCGAGCGGTACCCGGAGGGAGTCACCCGCGTCGCGCTCTTCGGTGACCCCACCAAGGCGCTGGGCACCGTCGCCGAAGCGGAATGCTCGCGCATCGTAGCGGCAATCGATCTGGCCGAAAGTCTCGGTGCACCCGTCGAATGGTTTGCACTGTCCTCCGGTGCGACCATCTCGATGAGTACCGGCACCGAGAACATGGACTGGGTCTCACGCGGACTGCGCCGCATCATCACCTTCACTCAGGGCGGCGGCGAGATCAACATCATCGTCGCAGGCATCAACGTCGGCGCACAGCCGTACTGGAACGCCGAAGCAACCATGCTCACGCACACCAAGGGCATCCTCGTGATGACCCCGGACAGCGCAATGGTGTTGACCGGAAAGCAGTCTCTCGACTACTCCGGTGGCGTCTCCGCCGAGGACAACTTCGGAATCGGTGGCTACGACCGCGTCATGGGACCGAACGGTCAGGCCCAGTACTGGGCGCCGAACCTTCGTGCCGCAGTCGATGTGCTGTTCGGTCACTACGACCATGCCTACACCGCACCCGGTGAGCGGTTCCCGCGTCGCGCGGTCACTGCCGACCCGGCCGACCGCGATGTGCAGAGCTACCCGCACGTGCACCCGTCCAGCGACTTCACCACCGTCGGCGACATCTTCTCCAAGGTGACGAACCCGGATCGCAAGAAGCCGTTCGACATTCGCACCGTGATGCGCGCCGTCGTCGATCAGGATCACTCGGTACTCGAGCGTTGGGCCGACATGGCCGACGCCGATACCTCGGTGGTGTTCGACGCCCACCTCGCCGGCATTCCGGTCAGTGTGATCGGCATCGAGTCGCGAGCCATTCCGCGCAAGGGCTGGTTCCCGGCGGATGGACCCGATCAGTGGACGTCGGGCACACTGTTCCCGAGCTCGTCGAAGAAGACCGCCCGAGCTATCAACGCGGCCAGCGGTTCTCGTCCGATCGTCGTTCTTGCGAACCTGTCCGGGTTCGACGGTTCGCCGGAGTCGTTGCGTAACATCCAGCTCGAGTACGGCGCCGAGATCGGCCGCGCGATCGTCAACTTCGACGGCCCGGTCGTGTTCTGTGTCGTCTCCCGCTACCACGGTGGAGCATTCGTCGTGTTCTCCGGTGCGCTCAACGACAACATGGAAGTCCTCGCGGTCGAAGGATCCTTCGCCTCGGTACTCGGCGGCGCTCCCGCTGCTGCCGTCGTCTTCACCCGCGACGTCAACGCCCGCACCGCTGCGGACCCGATCGTCAAGGATCTCGAAGCCAAGCTGACCGCAGCCGAGACCGACGCCGACCGCGCTCACCTGCGCGTCGAGCTGGCATCGGCGAAGGCCGACGTGCGCAACGCAAAGCTCGGCGAGGTGGCGCAGGAGTTCGAGGCCATCCACAACATCCAGCGTGCGCAGGAAGTCGGATCGGTGCACAAGATCGTCCCGGCAGCCGAACTACGACCGCAGCTCATCGCCGCAGTCGAGCGAGGAATGGCGCGCGCCCAAGCGTGATCGCGTGATCGACCCGCACCCCCTGGCCACTGCGGTCGGGGGGTGCGGTCGTTTCTCACCACGGCGGGGATCAACCGGCGAGAGTGCGGCGACTCTCGAACCGTCGGAGCTTGCCCGTGATGGGGTCGTCGAACTCGACTGCCCGCGCGAGCAACTGGAGCGGATTGGCGAAGTCGTCCGCAGGTGTCCCGGTGTACACCGGATAGTACGGATCGCCCTTGATCGGAATCCCCAACGACGACAAGTGGATTCGCAACTGATGCGTCCTTCCGGTCTTGGGGAACAACCGGTACCGCGCAGAGGATCCGAGCTGCTCGATCAGCTCGACCCGAGTCTCGCTGTTCGATTCACCCGGCTCCTCGCGGGCAACCATCACACCGTGATCCTTCAGAATCCGGCTGTGCACCACGATCGGAAACTCCAACGACGCATCGAAGCCTGCGACGGCCTCGTATTCCTTGAGCACCGAACGCGCCGAGAACAGCTCCTGGTACGGCCGCCGCAGTTCCTTGGTGCGGGTGAAGATCAGCACCCCCGCCGTGGCGCGATCGAGGCGGTGCGCCGGAGTGACATCCTGGCAGTCGAGAAGGCGTCGCAGCCGCACCGTTGCACTCTCGGTGACGTGCATGCCACGCGGGATTGTCGCGAGGAAGTGCGGCTTGTCGACAACGACTATGCCGTCCGCGTCGTACAAGATGTCGAGCTCGAACGGAACCGGAACCTCGGGCGCAGGCTCTCGGTAGAAATACACGAAACGCCCTGGTGAATAGAGCGATTCGCGATCCCACCGTCGACCCTTCTCGTCGACGACTTCGCCTGCGGCCATCGAGACCGCCCACGTGTCTTCGGGGTACTCGCGCTCCAAAAAGTCCAGCAGCGTTACGGCCGCATCTCCGTGCGGAAGCCTCAGACGCAGCGGTGCAAGTCCATTCCTGAAGGGCAGAGGATCAAGCACAGTCCACGCACACCAGGCGAAGACCACGGCCTTCGTCGTCGTCGAAATCCTGATAACGCGACGTCGGATTCGCGCACGCGGTGCATCGTCCGATCACCGATGCCTTGTCCGAGAAGTCTATTTTCATCCGCTTGTCGAAGACGTACAGCGAGCCTTCCCACAGCGCGTCGTCGCCGTACGTCTCGCCATAGCGAACGATGCCGCCGTCGAGCTGATAGACCTCTTCGAACCCTCGGGACTTCATCAGTGCGGACAGCACTTCGCAGCGAACGCCCCCCGTGCAATAGGTGACGACCGGGGTCTTCTTCAGGTGGTCGAACTCCCCCGAATCGAGCTGCGTCACGAAATCACGGGTGGTGTCGACGTCGGGTACGACCGCGTTCTTGAACCTGCCGATCTGAGCCTCGAACGAGTTGCGTCCGTCGAAGAACACCACCTCGTCGCCGCGCTCGTCGACGAGTTCGTGTACCTGTTGCGGACTGAGATGCACGCCGCCGCCCACGACGCCTGCGTCATCGACCTTCAGTTCCTGCGGTGCGCCGAACGTGACGATCTCCGATCGAACCTTGACGCTGAGCCGCGGGAAGTCTTCGCCGAGACCTTCCGACCATTTGATGTCGGCGCCGGAGAACGGCGCGTAGCTTCGGGTGCCTCGAACATACTTCTTGACGTCGTTCAACTCGCCGCCGACCGTCGCGTTGATCCCGTGTTCCGAGATCAAGATGCGCCCGTTCAGATTGTTCGACGCAGCGAGGGTGAGCTGCCAGAGCCGGATGGCCTCCGGGTCCGGCAGCGGGGTGAAGACGTAGAACAAGACAATTTTCGGTACTGCCATACCGTGATTATGCCGTCTGACCTTCTGTTCGACGACGACCAGGGGGCGAAAAGTCAGCGGACGGGCAGCGGAGCTGTTTCGACCCTCGGTGCCCCGTCGGCGACAGTGAAGCCCGCGCCCCAGGACACCCCGGTCAGCGGGTCTTCCTTGGCGTCGAGGAACCAGTGGTCCATCTGCACGCCTGCCGGGGTCACGTCGAACACCCCGAAGCCGTGACTGTCGAGGTCCACGAACTTGATATGCCTGTTCAGCGTCATCAAAGCTGCTTCGGCAACCCTGCCGAGGGTGTGTGGCGGCGTCCGCGTCAGGTCGTCGACGTTGGCCGATGAGACCGACGTGACCACCAGCTCTGTCGCGACTCCCCCGGTTTCGAAGTAGCGAGCCGCGTCGAGCGGAATATCGCACGCCCACGTCGAGTGGATGTCGCCGGTGATGAAGACGGTGTTGCTCACACCGTTGTCCGCGATCGCACCGAGGAGTTTCTTCCGATCCGCGGTGTACCCGTCCCACGGGTCGGCCATGTACGGGACGCCTGCTTCGGGGATTCCGAGCAGACCGGTCAGTGCCCGTGAGGCTTCGCTTTCGAGCGGCGGCAGCAGAACAGGAGTGATCATTACCGGATTCCCGACGATCTTCCACCGGGTCGGCGATGACACGATGCCGTCGGTGAGCCACTGCATCTGATCGGTGCCGGTGATGGTGCGGTTCGGGGAGTCGACCTCGGCGCCCTGGGTCGGCGACACCTGTTTCGTGCGGTAGGTACGCAGATCGAGCATCGACAGCTCCAGCAGATTCCCGAAACGAAGTCGCCGGTACAGATGTCTGTTCTGCGGCGTTCCTGCCGCGCGTACAGGCATCCACTCGTAGTAGGCCTGCACGGAATTCGCCTTGCGCACGTTCCAGGGACCCTCGGTCTCCGGTTGATGATTCTGCGCACCGCCGTCGTACGCGTCGTTAGCGCTCTCATGGTCGTCCCACGTGCAAATCCACGGAACTCGGAGATGTGCGGACGCGAGGTCCGGGTCGGACTTGTACTGGCCGTGGCGCGTCCGATAGTCCGCGAGCGTCACGATCTCGTGCACTGGATCGTGCTGGCGGACCACGCCGTTCTTGCCGGCGAATTCACCGGTCCGGTACTCGTAGATGTAGTCACCGAGGTGGATGATCGCGTCGAGGTCGGTGCGGGTCGACAGATGCCGGTACGCGCCGAAATAGCCCGACTCCCAGTTGGAGCAGGACACCACTCCAAACCTGACGCGGTCGATGTCAGCGTCGTTCGCGGGGGCCGTCCGAGTGGTGCCGACCACCGATTGACCGCCGGATCCCTCCCCGTCCAGGACCTCGAAGCTGTAGTAGTACGTGGTCGACGGCAGCAGACCGTCGACGTCGATCTTCACTGTGTGGTCGACGTCGGTACTCGTCGAGACGGTGCCGCTGCGGACCAGTGCTGTGAGTTCTGGGTCGGTGGCGACCCGCCACCGTACCGAGGTGTCAGGGCCGAGACCGGAACCGGGAAGCGCACCGGGTGCAGGAGTGACACGGGTCCACAGAATCACTGCCTCCGGCGTCGGATCACCCGATGCGACGCCGTGCTGGAAAGGCTCGAATCCTTCGGCCTGTGCCTGCGCGAGAGCGGGCAGGGTCGTTGCCGCGCCTGCCACTGCGACCGCGACGGACGAAGACTTCAGAAACCCTCGTCGGGAGACACCCTGTTTCACAACCACTGTGCCAGTCCATGCGAACTTTGTGCCGCGGTCAAGTCAGGCTGGCCAGCGTGGGTGAATGTTCACCGAGAGTACGGACCGCGGTGACGTGACTTCGCTGACGTGGCGTGAAATCCGGGGGCCTCGACAGGGACTTTCCCGCGACCGCCGAACGGTGCGTGCACAGTGGGTTTGCCCAGGTATCGATCTGAGCACCCCTGGTTTATGACTGCTGACATGAGCTCCCCACTGTGGCTGTTCGGCGATCAGCTCGGTCCTCATTTCCACAGCACCGACGAGCACCGCGACCGTGACGTACTGCTGATCGAGAGCGCGCGGGTGTTTCGCCGTCGCAGATTCCACCGGCAGAAGCTCCATCTCGTCGTATCGGGTATGCGTCACCTCGCCGAAGAACTCGGTGATCGTGCGACCTATCTACGGACCGAGACCTATCGTGAGGGGCTCGAGCAGTTCGGCAGGCCGGTGGTGGTGTTCGAACCGACGTCGCACGCTGCGGAAAAGTTCACCGAAACGCTCGTCCAGGAGGGACTCGTCGAAGACGTCCTACCGACGCCGATGTTCGCGCTCAGCCGGGCGGATTTCGCCGAGTGGGCAGGCAACAGGCACCAGTTCAGGATGGAAACGTTCTACCGAGATCAACGCCGACGGTTCGAGATTCTGATGTCGGGCGACGAACCGGTCGAAGGAAAGTGGAATCTCGACGAGGAGAATCGCGAACCACCGCCCAAGAAGCAGTTGACTCTAGGTGTGGATCCGCCGTGGTGGCCGTCGGAGGATTCGATCGACGAGCAGGTGCGCGAGGACATCGATGCGATGGAACTGGACACCGTCGGATCCGACGGTCAGCGGTTGTTCGCTGTCACGGCCGACGAGGCGCACAAAGCTTTGGATCACTTCGTGTCCTACCGACTGCAGGATTTCGGCAAGTACGAGGACGCCGTCATGACCGAGGACTGGACCATGGCACATTCGCTGTTGTCGGTACCGCTCAATCTCGGGCTCCTGCATCCACTGGACGCTGCAGTGGCCGCCGAGGACGCGTGGCGATCCGGCGACGCATCGTTGGCATCGGTCGAAGGTTTCATCCGGCAGATACTGGGCTGGCGCGAATACGTGTGGCATCTGTATTGGCACTTCGGGCCCGAATACGTCGACAACAACAAGCTCGATGCCCATGAGCCACTTCCCACGTGGCTGACTGAACTGGACGGCGACACACCGATCGCGAAATGCCTGTCGGAGACCGTCAACGGGGTGCGTGATCGAGGCTGGGTCCACCACATTCCGCGCCTGATGATTCTCGGGAACTTCGCACTGCAGCGCGGTTACGACCCGAAGGCGTTGACCGAATGGTTCGCGACGGCCTTCGTCGACGGTTTCGCGTGGGTCATGCCGGTCAACGTGATCGGGATGAGCCAACACGCGGACGGCGGGCTGATCGCTACCAAGCCGTACGCCTCGGGCGGTGCGTACCTGAACCGAATGACCGACTACTGCGGCGGATGCGAATACAACCCGAAGAAGCGGCTCGGCGCCGACGCGTGCCCGTTCACTGCGGGATACTGGGCTTTCGTGCACCGTCATCGTGATCGGCTGGCGCAGAACCACCGAACGGCGCGGCAGGTGTCATCGATGAACCGCTTGCCTGATCTGGATCAGGTACTGGAGCAAGAGGCGCATCGCGAAGTGTTCTGACAGTCTCGATTGCCTAGGCGGAACCTTCGGCGTGCGGCGCCTTCGCGGGACTGAGCACGAGGGCCCAGTAGTTTGGCATCAATGGACCATGGCAACGGTCCAGCCTTTGCCATGGCGCATTCATGCCGGTCAGCGGGGCAGCTTCGCGACGGCGTCGTCGATCATGGGCACATAGCGCTCGAGTGCCCACGGAACCGTCAGCGGATTGATGATCGAGGATCCGGTGACGAAGGGCTGATCCGTCGGGGCTACAACGGAATCGCGCGCAATCGCCGGAATCGACTTGTACGCGGGCTGCGCTTCGGTATCGGTGCGGTTCTCGGGATCGGAGTAGAAGGTGAAGATCAGATCCGAGTCGTTCAGCAGGTTCGCATTCTCCAGCCCGATCACCGCGGAGTCGGTGCCTTCGGTCTCGTCGAGGCTGTAGACGACCGGGTCGACCTGTAGCCCCAGCGCGCGGACCATCGCAACACGCTGCTCGTCCGCGAGGAAGACGCCGAGAGTGCCGGGCCCTGTGTTGTAGATGTACGAGAACGTGACGTCCTTGTACTCCGGGTGCGAGGCGGTGGCGTCAGAGAACTGCGTCTTGATCTTGTCGATCTCGTCGGCCGCCTTCTGCTCTTCCCCCATCGCTGTGCCGATGACCGAAATTTGGTCTTCCCACGTAATGGTCCATGGCTGTTCCTCGTAGGCCACCACGGGCGCGAAAGCGTTCAGTGAATCGAACTGCTGCTGCGTGATGCCGGACCACGGCGCAAGGATCAGGTCGGGATCGAGCGCAAGAATCGCTTCGATGTTGAGTTCGGTACCGCCGGAGAACTGTTCGGGGGCTTGTACTCCCGACGCTGTGATCGCATCGTCGATCCACGGAAGGTAGCCGGATTCGTCGCTGCCCCATTGATACTCCTCGATGCCGACGGGAACCGTCCCGAGAGCAATCGCCGTTTCTGCCGATCCCATGCCGAGCGTGACGATGCGTTCGGGCTTGCTGTCGATCACGGCTTGCCCCAGTGCGGAATCGATCGTCACGGTCTCGAAGTCGCTGCTGGATATATCGGCTTCCTCGGACGAGGTACTGCAGCCGGCGACGACCAGAACCGCTGCCATGACCCCGGACAACGCCACGGTGCGACGGACACAAGCGAGTTTCATCGAAAACCTTTCCTAGCCGAATTAAAGTAAGAGTAGGCTAACCTTGTATTGAAGTTCAAACGCGGTGACACTTGGCTACCGCTACGGTGGAACGCGTGCCTCTTCCCCGCCCGGCCCCCGACCGCACCGCCGTCGTCACCGGCGCCTCCTCGGGAATCGGGGAAGCGATAGCGCGCGAGCTGGCGGGCAGGGGGCATGGAGTCACCCTCGTCGCACGGCGTGGGGACAAGTTGACTGCGCTGGCCGAGGAGTTGACTGCCCTCGGTGTCCGCGCCGAAGTGCTGGCGACCGACTTGTCCGACCGCTCTGCCAGAGCCGAATTGCTCCCCCGCATCGTGGCACTCGGATTGGTTCCGGACATCCTGGTCAACAACGCGGGCTTGTCGACGCTCGGACCCGTCGCGTCTTCAGATCCCGAGGCCGAACTGAACATGATCGAGGTCGACGTCGCTTCCGTTGCCGACCTGTGCACTCGATTCCTGCCGGGGATGACCTCTCGCAGACGGGGAGCGGTGCTCAATGTCGCGTCCACCGCTGCGTTCCAGCCACTGCCTGGACAAGCCGGATACGGGGCATGCAAGGCGTTCGTGCTGTCCTACACCCAGAGCCTCACCGGGGAATTGAAGGGCACAGGCGTCACCGCGACGGCACTGTGCCCCGGCCCCGTCGACACCGGGTTCGGCGAAGCGGCTGGGTTCTCGAAAAAGGACGCCGAAGCCGCGCTTCCGCCGATCATGTGGGTCACCGCGAAGGCCGTCGCGAAAACTGCCGTCGACGGCATGGCCAAGGGCCAGATGGTCGCAATTCCCGGTACGGTCAATCGCATCGCGTCGGTGTTTGCTTCGGTGACACCTCGAAAACTGTTGGTGCCCATTCTTGCTCGCACTCATCCCGGACTGAAGAAATGACCGAAAAAGGAATGCCATGAATCGTGAACTGACCGTGTCCGACAGTCTTGTCGTGAACACCGACCCGACAACGCTGTACGACGCCATCAGCGACCCGACGCAGATGGGTTCGTGGAGTCCGGAAAACCTCGGCGCGGTGGTGCATGAACCTCGCGACAAAGCTTACGTGGGAATGGTGTTCGACGGGCGCAACAAACGAGGACGAGCACGTTGGGTAACCCGATGCACGGTGACCGTCGCGGATCCGGGTACAGCATTCGAGTTCCGGGTCCACGCCATCGGCGTGAAGTCGCCGAGCCTGAAAGGCGCGAACGCCACCTGGCGATACGATTTCAAATCCGCCCCAGGCGGCACGACAGTGACCGAGACCTGGACGGACGACCGTCGAAAGTGGCCGGACGCACTGGCATTGGTCTTCGACAAAATCGTCACCAGCGGCAAGACATTCCCGCAGTTTCAGCGCCGAAACATCCGTCGGACACTGGAAAACCTACAGAAGCATTACGCCTGACAGTCACGGAGACATCAGAAAGTTTCACGCTCTCTCGAAAACACCGCGGACGTACGCAGCCTGCCCCGCGTGTTGGAGATCGTCCGAGACGACGGACACCAGCCGCACTCCCAGGGTGACCGGCGGATTCCAGTTCTCGTCCACGACGCGGTCCAAATCCTCGGCTGTCAGCGACTCGATGTACGCGACGGTCCTGGCGTGGACGGCGTCGTGGTACTCCCGTAAAAGGTCGGCTCCGGTGGTGACCGCAGCGACGTCGGCGGCGGACTGTCCGTAACCGATGGCCGCGCCGTCGAACGGCAGATCGAACCGGGCCTCCCAACCATCGGAGGTCCAGACCTGTTCGGCACCCGCCACTCCCGCGACATGGTCGTCCTGTACCCGCGTCAAATGCCAGATCAGCCACGCGATGGTGTTCGCTTCGGCATCGAGTCGGTAGGTCAACGCGTCGGCCGGGATGTCGTCGAGGGTGTCGTGAACGACGCCCTTGATTCGCTCGAATGCTTCGACGAGGACTGCAACGTGATTCATGGGTGGGTGATCCTTTCTGCGACTGGCGCCGCACCATGGAATTTCCAGCGTATTCGATCCCGTTGAACCAACCATGAAAGCAATTACCTATTCCAGGACCGGCGATACTTCCGTACTCGACTTCGTGGATCGGGACGTAGCGGAACCAGGCCCAGGTGAAGTGCGAGTGAAGGTAGTCGTTTCCGGCGTCAACCCCACCGACTGGAAGAACCGATCCGGGGGAAGCGGTGATATCGCGTTCGACGAAGTGGTTCCCAACCAGGATGGTGCAGGCATCATCGACGCCGCGGGTCCGGGAGTCGAGGGTCTCGCAGTCGGCGACAGAGTGTGGCTCTACCTCTCCCAGTACCAGCGGCCGACCGGAACAGCGCAGGAGTACACGGTCGTCCTCGCCGAACACGTCGTCCGGCTACCCGAAAACGTCAGCTTCGACGTCGGCGCCAGCCTCGGTGTGCCCGCAATGACTGCACACCGCGCCCTGACGGTATCCGAGGATGGACCTTCGCGACTCGCTCCCGGTGCTCTCCGCGGCAAGACAGTGCTCGTGGCCGGTGGCGCTGGAGCCGTCGGGCACGCGGCGATCCAGCTGGCCCGATGGGCCGGAGCAACCGTCGTGACTACCGTCAGCGGCCCCGAGAAAGGTGCTCTCGCCTCGGCCGCCGGAGCCCACCACGTTGTGAACTACACCGCCGGTGATGCTGTAGCGGAGATTCGCGCCGTCGCACCGGACGGCGTCGACCTGATCGTGGAGGTCGCACCGGCCCAGAATGCGGAACTGAACATAGCGGTCGCCTCGACACGAGCCTCGATCGCGATCTATGCCAACAACGGCGGCGACAGCATCACATTGGACGTCCGCCCAAATATGGTGTCGAACATTCGATACCAGTTCGTGTTGCTCTACACCGTCGGGGTCGCGGCGCTCGATGCCGCAGCCGAGGACGTCAACACCGCGGCGGGCGCCGGAGTTCTGGGTGTCGGCGAGGACGCGGGACTGCCGCTGCATCGATTCCCGCTTGCCGACACTGCCGCAGCTCATGCCGCTGTCGAGAACAACACTGTCGGAAAGGTTCTCATCGACGTTCGGTGACCACCGGCAACGTGCTCCAAGCACTTCGTGTGACGGCCGGAAGGTCACAGACCCGCTCACGGGCGCCTGGCCGTATTGCTAAAACGGCAAGCAGTATTGCGGAATCGGAAGTTTCCCGGCACCCTGAGTTTCATGACCACTCACGATGACGCCCCCACCGTGTTCGACCAACCGTTCTGGGACAACCTCTACACCGAGCGCGCGATGCGCTGGAGTGGCAACGCCAATCCGGTTCTCGTCACCGAGGCATCCAAGCTCGAGCCAGGCACCGCCCTCGACATCGGCAGCGGCGAGGGCGGCGACGCCTTCTGGCTGGCTGACAACGGCTGGACAACGACGGGATCCGACATCTCGGTGGTCGCCCTCGATCGTGCGCGGCAAGCACAGGGCGAACGCACGATCGAGTGGCTGCACCGCGACCTGCTCGAATGGGCTCCCGAGAGCAGTTACGACCTCGTGACCGCCCATTTCTTCCAGCTACCTCCACTGCAGGTCGGTCCAGCCTTCACTCGTTTCGGCAACGCTGTGGCCGCCGGCGGGCACCTCCTGATTGTCGGCCACAGCCCCAACGATGCGATGGCCTCACAACACCAGCATGCCGAAATGCTGTTCGGCGTCGACTCGATCACATCCCTGTTCGACGGTGACCAGTGGACGACGGTCGTGGCCGAGGACCGCGTGCGAGCAGGCAACAACCCCGACGGGAGCCACGGCGAGCGCATCGACACTGTTGTTCTACTTCGTCGACAGTAGGTTTGCGTCGGAGGTGAACCGATAAACTCGTAACGGTGTCACCACCGCGCAAGTCCTACCTCCCGCTCGCCGTCTCGATGGTCGCCGCGCTGATCATCCTGTTCACCCCGGCGTCGGGAGTACCGAGTGGATTCGAGCACAGCGACAAGATCATCCACTTCGGACTGTTCGCCGCACTCGCGTACAGCTCGCGGATCGCGGCGATCAGCACAAGAACCACGGCGCTGTGGACCGTCGGATTCGCCATCGTGTCCGAAATGCTGCAGGCAGTTCTCCCGCTGGGCCGCAGCGGCTCCGCACTCGACGCACTGTTCGACGCCGCGGGAGTCGCTGCGGGCCTGCTCGTCGCCGTGCGCTTTGCACCGGACCGGACGGCTATACACTGATTGGAACGCTCCGGGGGTTCTCGGCTCGCTGGCCCCCTCCGGAAGGATCATCATCACCTCGTCGCCGCCCCACGAGATCTACCTTGTTCCACCGGAGCAGGATTCCGACGACCCTGTGCTGGGCGAATCGGCAGGGTCGATAGCCAGACTCACCGACCGATCCGACGTCATGCCCTTCGCCGGCCGTTTTGCACTGAAGATCACCTCCACCACTCCGCACCAGGCGATGGTCGAAGACCTTCTTTTCATCCGAGCAGTTCTCGACGAGGCCGAGATCAATTACCTGCTGGTGCGCGGCAACGACGAACGCCCGGTCGTGGCCGTCGACGATCTCTCTCGCGAAGCGTTGAGAGCCGCCCTCGTCCAGGCGTGCACCCGAGAACCTTTCTATTGCAAGACCGTTGACGTCAAACGCGGGAAAGCTGTTCTCGTTGCGGACGGCCTCCTGACCGATGCACCCAATGCCCGCATCTTCCGACTCTTCCGTCCGCGCGTCGAACCTGCGAGCGGGTTGCACTACGCCGCTTCGACCGCCGTCCAGATCGAACTGTGGTCGATCTCACCGACAGAAATTCAGCTGCCGGTGGAGAATTCGCTCACACGGAGAAGCATCAGGCCCGAAGAGGCGGTACGGGGCACTGTCGAGCGATTCGGTAAGACGTGGCCGACGATCGAGAACATGTTCGCCGACCACGCCTCGGACATCAATTTCGATATCGACATCGTCTTCTCCTGGGTCGATGGCTCCTCCGCCGAGTTCCAGGCACAACGGGCACGGCGGATGCAGAACTATGTGGTCGGTGATGGTGACGCCTCGTCCGCGCGCTTCCGCCAGATCGACGAACTCAAATACGCACTGCGGTCGATTCACATGTACGCACCGTGGATCCGGCGCATCTTCGTCGCCACAGACTCGGATCGACCATCGTGGCTCGCCGACGATCCGCGCGTGACTTTTGTTCCGAGCGAGACGTTCTTCGTCGACAAATCGGTTCTTCCGACGCACAATTCGCAGGCAGTGGAAAGCCAGCTCCACCACATTCCCGGGCTGTCCGAACACTTCCTCTACTCCAACGACGACATGTTCTTCGGCCGACCAGTCGGACCACAGATGTTCTTCTCCCCCGGCGGAATCAGCATGTTCATCGAAGCGACGACGCGAATCGGACTGGGATACAACGACGCCGATCGAAGTGGCTTCGAAAATGCTGCGCGAGTCAATCGTCGACTCCTGCAAGATCGATTCGGCCTCATGACCACCCGCCATCTCGAACACGCGGCGACACCGTTGCGCAAGAGTGTCATGCAGGAAATGGAAAACGAATTCCCCGACGAATTCGCCGCCACCGCAGCAAGTGTGTTCCGCGCGAGTACCAACATCTCGGTGACCAACTCGCTGTACCACTACTACGCGTTGATGAGCGGCCGCGCCGTCGTACAGCGGGATGCGAGGGTCACCTACATCGACACCACCGCGCACGCAGGGCTGCATGCCATGGAAAACCTGCTCCCCAAGCGTGCAGTCGACTTCTTCTGCCTCAACGACGGAAGCTTCCCCGAGGTGGACCTCGAAGTCCGCACCAGGCGTGTCACGGACTTCCTGGATCGGTACTTTCCGATCGTCGCGCCCTGGGAAAGTTAAGGCTGGGAAAGTTAAGGCTGGGAGAGTTAAGGCTCGCGAGAGCTAAAAGCTGACGCGAGAACGCCGTGTGCTGTCGGCGATTCGGACGCCCGACTGCTCGAGACGACGCGCGACCTCGTCACCCGGAACGTACTCGCCCACGGTGTCGTAAGTACCGATGGGAACCACCGAGTGGACAACCGTGTCGTCGTAGACGTGTACGAGGTTGAATCCTTGTGCACCATCGCGGCCACGGATAGCACCGGACGGCACATTCAGGTCTTGGGTGTAGCAGGTCGCCGACGCCACGGACACCGGAATTCCGGCGAACGTCGCCGTCGTCGAGTAATGCAGGTGACCGGCCAGGATCGAACGGACGTCGGTGCCGCGGAGCACGTCGGCAAGATCCTTCTGGTCGCGTAGCTCGACGAGCACGGCAAGATCGAGCACCGCCGGAACCGGCGGATGGTGCATGGCAAGAATGGTGCCGAATTCGGCTGGCGTTACCAGAACCTCCGTCAGCCAATCCAATTGGTCACTCGACAGCGCACCGTGGTGTTGGCCGGGCACAGTCGAATCCAGGGTGATCACACGGAGACCGTCGATGTCGTGCACTCGATCCACCGACCCCGTCGACGGCTCTTGGTCCAGTAGGCGCACGCGGAACGTGGCCCGGTCATCGTGATTTCCCATCGCCCAGATGATCCGAGCACCCAATGCATCCGCAACCGGTTCGACAAGGCTTCGCAGCGCGTCGTACGCCCTGGCCTCCCCGCGGTCCGTCAGATCTCCGGTGAACACCAGAGCATCGGGACGGACGCCTGAAGCCATCACGTCGGACAGAACGCGACTGAGCCGCTCAGTGCTGTCCACTGCGCCGTAGAGATCACCCTGTGCCACGAGGTGTGTATCGCTGACATGAAGAAGACAGTGATTCGGGCGTGGGTACTCCGCCGTCCGAGCCTTCATCGGTATCTCGCTTCCGATCGGCTATCAATGGTCACGCTGATCGCGTGTTCCTCGCCGTTCACAGTAGCCAAGCCTCCTGAGAGGAACTGTTCGGGTACGGCGAGCAAACACCGCGAGAACTCCATGACCTTGTGCAAAAGCACGTCCGTTCACGCAAGGTGCAGCCGCGTCCTGACCCTGTAGGTACGGCCGGGCACCCGCTGTAGCGGGCGCCCGGCCGTGGTCTGAAGAGGGGGTTACTTGGACAGCACTCGCAGATGCTCGTCCACACCGCCGAGGGTGTGCTCGATGGCAATGAGCCTGCTGACGTAGTGCCCGACGGGATATTCGGCGGTGACGCCGATGCCGCCGTGCAACTGAATCGCTTCCTGGCCGATCTTGCGCGACGACCGGGATATCTGCAGCTTCGCCCGCGAGGCCACCTTCGGATCGACGACGCCGTCCGCAAGGTTCATCGTCGCGTAGAGGGCCATGCTTCGTGCCAGTTCGAGCAACACGTACATGTCTGCTGCACGGAACGTCAGCGCCTGGAACTTCGCGAGCGGAACCCCGAACTGCTTGCGCTGCTTGAGGTAGTCCGTCGTCAGCCGCAGGGCTTCTTCCATCGCCCCGACAGCCTCGGCGCTCAGGGCTGCCTGAGCCTTGACCTCGGATGCCACGATCGCGGCCGTTGCGTCGGCACCCTCGCCGAGCGGTTCGGCTGCGACATCGGCGAACGTGATCTGAGCCGCGCGCTGGCCGTCGTGGGTCTGGTAGGACTTCCGCTCCAGCCCGTTCGCGTCACCGTCGACCAGGAACAATCCGACACCACCGCCCGGCAACGCCGCGCTGACGACGAGGAGATCGGCGCTTCCGCCGTGCGGGACCGGGTTCTTGGTGCCGTTCATAGACCAAGAACCACCATCCTCGACTGCAGTCACCCCGACTGCAATGTTCGGCCAGCGACTGCCGGTTTCGTTGTGCGCGAACGCAAGCAGCGTGCTTCCTTCGGCAACGCCCGGCAGTACACGCTTACGCTGATCGACCGAGCCGACGGCGGAAATCAGTCCACCGGGGACCAACACGGCATCGAGAATGGGTTCCGGTGCGAGGCGGCGACCAACCTCGGTCATGACGGCCATGATCTCCACCGGGCCGGCGTCCATACCGCCGTCGTCCTCGGCAAAACTGAGCCCGAGGAGACCTACCTCGGCGAGTTGCTTCCACACGTCCGCGGACCAACCCGGCTCCTCGGCGACGATCTTGTTGCGCTTCTCGGTGTCGTACGCGCGGGAAAGCACCTCACGAGTGGTGTCGCGGAGCAGCTTCTGTTCTTCGTTCAGTTCGAAATCCATGTCTGAAACCTCACAATCCAAGAATCGTCGACGAGATGATCTGCCGTTGCACTTCGTTGGATCCGCCGTAGATCGACACCTTGCGGTAGTTGAGGTACGTCGGGACGGACCGCTGCGCCCAGCCGGGACTGTCGATGTCCTCGCCTGCCTCGTACGGGAGCGAATCGGGTCCGGCGATGTCCATGAGCAACTCGGTTGCGGACTGCTGCAGTTCCGAACCACGCAACTTCAGAATCGAGGACGCCGGGTTCGGCTTGCCGTCGGCCGAACTGGACACCAGTCGCAGCTGGGTGAGTTCGAGTGCGAGAACTTCGTTTTCGAGTTCGGCGAAACGGGCCGCGAACAGCGGGTCCTCCAGCAGCGTGCCGTCGCCGACGGCCGTCGCGGCCGCGTATTCCTTTGCCCGATCGAGGCGCACCTTGGTGTGCCCGACGCGTGCAACTCCGGTGCGCTCGTTCCCGAGCAGGAACTTCGCGTAACTCCAACCCTGGTTTTCCTCTCCCACCAAGTTTTCCGCCGGAACGCGCACGTTCTCGAAGAACACCTCGTTGACCTCGACGCTGCCGTCGATCAGCTTGATCGGGCGCACCGTGATTCCGGGAGTCGACAGGTCGATCAGCAGGAACGAGATACCTGCCTGCTTCTTCGGTGCATCCGGATTTGTGCGCACGAGCGCAAAGATCCAATCGGCGTACTGCCCGAGCGTCGTCCACGTCTTCTGACCGTTGACCAGGTAGTCGTCACCGTCTCGCAGAGCCGTCGTCCGCAGCGATGCGAGGTCGGAACCTGCTTCCGGCTCGGAGAATCCCTGACACCACCAAATGTCCAGGTTCGCCGTTTTCGGCAGGAACTTCTCCTTCTGTTCCTGCGAACCGAACGTCGCGATGACTGGACCGACCATGGACGCATTGAAGGCAAGCGGCTCGGGTACCGACGCCAACTGCAATTCGTCGAGCCAGATGTGACGTTGCACCGGTGTCCAGTCCTGACCCCCGAACTCGGTAGGCCAGTGCGGAACAGCAAGACCGTTTTCATTGAGAATGCGCATCGTCGTCACCATGTCCTCACGGCTCAATTCGATGCCCACACGGTTCTTCTCGCGGATATCCGCGGGAACCTCGGTGGTGAAGAACGTCCGCATCTTGTCGCGAAATGCTTCTTCTTCTTCTGACAGGGCAAGATTCATTGAAGGTCCCTCCGCTTTCGACCACTATGTCTTTCTCGACCGTACCCCCTGGTAACTACGATAATCTTCGCTGACTATGACTTTTCTGGCGTTGGTTCGGCACGGCGAAACAGATTGGAATCTGCACGGGCGGCTTCAGGGCAGCTCGGACATCCCACTCAACGCCACGGGGCGCGCGCAGGCACGTGAGGCGGTATATGAGCTCGAAGACCACCCGTGGGATCTGCTCGTCAGTTCCCCGTTGTCCCGCGCCTCCGAAACTGCGGACATCATCGGTTCGCACCTGAGCATCACACGTACGGCCACCTACCCGGATCTCGCCGAACGCCATTTCGGCGACGCCGAGGGCTTCACCGATTACGACGCGTACTCCCGCTGGCCTCACGGCATGTATCCAGGGCTGGAAGCTCGCCGCGAGATGATCATCCGTGGAGTACGCGCCATCGACGCCATCGCCGTCGCGCATCCGGATTCCTCGGTCATCGCAGTGGCGCACGGCGGGATCATCCGTGGAATCTTCGATGCGCTCCGCGGGGTGCCGTCGCCGCGAATTCTCAACGCGGGCGTGTCGACGCTCGTTCATGACGGCACCGCATGGACTGTGAAAACGATCAACGGGGTTCCGACACGAAGGCTGTGGTGAGATGCACATCGAACGACGGATAGAAGAACTTGGCTTCATCCTGCCGCAGGAGCCTCAAGCCCCTCCCGGATTCGAGTTCTCCTTCGAATGGGTGCGGGTGCGAGGAAGCCGCGTCTACGTCTCCGGCCACTCGCCCCAGCGACCCGACGGGTCATTGGCAGGCCCGTTCGGTGCAGTGCCGTCGGAGGTGCCGCTCGACGTCGCAACGGATGCCGCCCGCGACACAGCACTCGCAGTTCTCGCCAGTGTGCGCCGCGCAATCGGAGATCTCGACCGGATCAGCGCGTTCGTCACCGCCTCGGGGATGGTCAACGCCGATCATGGATTCACGCAGACCACCACCGTCATCAACGGCTTCTCCGACCTCGTTCTTCAGGTCTTCGGCCCCGAGATCGGGGCGCACGCCCGGAGCGCAATCGGGGCGGCAGCTCTCCCGATGAACAACGCCGTGGTTGTATCTGCAGAGATCGAAATCGACGGCTGATCTCTTAAAGGCTGAGGAAGGCCCCACATGCACCGCAAAATCCTTGCCCTGCTGGCCGCGATTGTCGCGCTGCTGGCAGTGGCCGGTTGTGGATCGTCCTCGGGCCCGTTGATCGATCAGATCAACGACGACGGCGTCCTCGTCGTCGGCACCGAGGGAACCTACAGCCCGTTCAGCTATCAGGGCGAGAACGGCCAGCTCACCGGTTACGACATCGATGTCACCAACGCTGTGGCAGGCGAGCTCGGCGTGCGCGTCGAATATGTCCAGACGCCGTTCGACTCCATCTTCGCCGGGCTCGAATCGCGACGCTTCGACCTCATCGCCAACCAGGTGACCATCAATCCGGCGCGGCAGAGCGCCTACGACCTCTCCAAGCCGTACACCGTGTCCGACGGCGAGATCCTCACCGCGGCGAACAACACCTCCATCACGTCCGTCGCAGACTTGACCGGCAAGACCACCGCACAGTCGTCGACGAGCAACTGGGCCGAGGTCGCATCCGATGCGGGCGCCAAAGTCGAAGCCGTCGAAGGCTTCGTTCAAGCCGTCACCCTCGTCAAGGACGGGCGCGTCGACGCCACCGTCAACGACAGCCTGGCCATCGCGGAGTACCTGAAGCAGACCGGCGATACCGGGGTCAAGGTGGCAGCCGAAACCGGCGATACCAGCTACCAGGCATTCGCCGCCCGCAAGGACAGCGGATTGATGGACGAGGTCGACGCTGCCATCGACACGCTCCAAGCGAACGGGACGCTGGCGCAGATCTCGTCCAAGTATTTCGGTTCCGACGTCGCTGCCCCCACCGCCGACACTCAGGCTCCGACATCGGACGCCGAAGCCTCGGTGGCCCCGTCGAAGCTCGATCTGATTCTCGACAACCTGTGGCCGATGCTCAAAGCGACTCTCACGATGACGATTCCACTGACCGCCATCAGTTTCGTCGTCGGTCTCGTCATCGCGCTTGCCGTTGCACTAGCACGTATCTCGTCGAAGAAGGCACTGTCCTCGGTCGCCCGGTTCTACGTCTCGATCGTCCGTGGCACCCCCCTGCTGCTGCAGCTGTTCATCGTGTTCTACGCGCTGCCGCAATTCGGAGTGGTGATCGATCCCTTCCCCGCGGCAGTGATCGCATTTTCGTTGAATGTCGGTGGTTATGCCGCCGAAGTCATTCGCGCCGCGATTCTGAGTGTGCCGAAGGGCCAATGGGAGGCGTCGGCGACCATTGGTATGGGCTATCGAACAACCTTGCAGCGCATCGTCCTACCGCAGGCACTGCGCACCGCTGTTCCGCCGCTGTCCAACACCCTGATCTCGCTGGTGAAGGACACCTCGCTCGCCTCGACCATTCTGGTGACCGAACTGCTTCGCGTCGCCCAACTCGCTGCTGCACCCACGTTCGACTTCTTCGCGCTCTACAGCGTTGCGGCGCTCTACTACTGGGTGATCTGCATGATTCTCTCGTTCTTCCAAGGCAAACTCGAAGTCCGACTCGACAGGTATGTGGCGAAATGACCGATCTCCTCGAAGTGAAGTCGCTGAAGAAGTCGTTCGGCCCGATCGATGTCCTCACCGATATCTCCTTCTCCGTCCCGTCGGGCAAGGTCACCGTCATCATCGGACCGTCGGGATCCGGCAAGACGACGGTGCTCAGGGCACTGAACGCCCTCGACCCGGCCGACGCCGGAGTCATCCGGATCGGAGACGTCACGGTCGACTTCTCCGAGAAGGTCTCGCCCGCCCAGCTTCGTGCGTTCCGCGCGCAGAGCGGCATGGTGTTCCAGCAGCACAACCTGTTCCCACACAAGACTGTTCTGCAGAACGTCATCGAGGGTCCGGTGATTGTGCAGAAGCGAGGCAAGGACGAGGCCATCGCCGACGCGCATCGGCTGCTCGATCAGGTCGGACTCGACGTCAAATCCGATCAGTATCCGTTCCAGCTGTCCGGTGGCCAGCAGCAACGCGTCGGAATAGCGCGGGCGTTGGCGCTTCGGCCCAAGCTGATGCTGTTCGACGAGCCTACGTCCGCACTGGACCCCGAACTGGTCGGCGAGGTTCTCGCCGTCATCAAAAGTCTTGCCGCAGAAGGCTGGACCATGGTGATCGTCACGCACGAAATCCGCTTCGCCGAACAGGTAGCCGACGAGGTCCTGTTCATCGAGGGCGGCGTCGTCGTCGAACGCGGACTGCCGGCGGATGTGCTGAAGAATCCGTCCGAGCCGCGCACGAGGCAGTTCCTGCAGCGTATTTTGGCCTGAGTGCCTCGTGAGTGGAAATACGTCGCAGGGGACGTATTCGCACTCACATGTGCGGGAGCACCTTGTCCAGCGTGATCGGTAAACCGCGCACCCGCACACCCGTCGCGTGGTAGACCGCGTTGCCGATAGCAGCGGACGACCCGACCGCGCCGATCTCGCCGATACCCTTGCCGCCCATCGGACTGAGCTCGTCGTCGATCTCTTCGACCCACACCGCCTCGATATCAGGAGTGTCCGCGCACACCGGAACGTGATATTCGGCGAGGTCGTGATTGGAGAAGCCGCCGAACTCGCGATCAGTGTTACCCGCCTCCATCAACGCCATGCCCAGGCCGAACGTCATACCGCCGATCAGCTGTGAGCGAGCCAATCTCGGATTCATCACCCGACCGATGCCGAACACTCCGAGCATTCGGCGCACCCGCACTTCACCGGTGTCGATATCTACTTCCACCTCGGCGAACTGTGCGCCGAACGCCATACGCGCAAGATCCTTCTGGTTCTCGAGTTCCTCGGACGTCTCGACGGTGACCTCCGCCGGCCCGGTGGCATCGTCGATGCTCCCAACCTTGTCGACCAGTGCACGGCATGCCTTCGTCACCGCCCATCCCCACGACGACGTACCGGACGAACCCCCTGCACCAGGCGCTGTGGGTAGAGCACTGTCGCCCAGCTTCAACTCGACGCGATCCGCCGAGACCGCGAGCGCATCAGCGGCGATCTGCCGCAACACCGTTCGGGCTCCGGTCCCGATGTCCGACGCTGCGACGGACACCGTGATCGATCCGTCCGCGGCTATCTTCGCCGACGCGGACGAGGGACTGATCAACACCGGATAGCTGGCGGTGGCCACCCCGGAACCGATCAGTTTTCGTCCCTCACGGCGATGACCGGGCCGCGGGTCGCGCTCGGCCCAGCCGAACTTCTCGGCACCCTCGCGAAGGCATTCGACGACGCTCCGGCTCGAGAACGCATTCCCGCTCGCCGGATCCACATCGGGCTCGTTGCGGACCCGGAGCTCGATCGGATCGATCCCCACCGCATAGGACAACTCGTCGATTGCCGTTTCCACCGCGAACATCCCCGGCGCCTCCCCCGGAGCTCGCATCCAGCGAGGCGTCGGGACATCGAGGACGGCGAGTCGGTGCGTCGTACGGCGATTCGGCGAGGCGTAGATATGACGGGACGGCTCCGCCGTCTGCTCACAGAACTCGAAAATCTGTGAAGTCTGCTGGAAGGTGTCGTGCGCCAACGCCGTCAAAATGCCCTGCTCGTCGGCGCCGAGTTGCACGTGATTGATGGTCGGAGTTCGATAACCGACGAGATCGAACAACGCCTGACGCGGTAGTGCGAGCTTGATCGTCCGCCCCGTCGCTCGCGCTGCCATCGCGGCAAGAACAGCATTGGGCCTGGTGCTTCCCTTGGCGCCGAAACCCCCGCCTACGTTCTCGGCAACCACGCGGACGTTCTTCGGATCGAGATCGAATACCGTCGCGAGATCCCCCTGTACACCGGACGGCGCCTGGGTCGAATCCCATACCGTCAGAACACCTTCCGACCACACTGCCGTCGTCGCATGAGGTTCCATCGGACTGTTGTGCATGGGAGACGTCGAATACCAGTGGTCGACGGTGTGGACAGCCGAGGCCAGCGCTGCCTCTGGATCTCCGATGGTCACGTCGGTGGGAAACCCGGCGTTGACGGACTCGGGCGCGAAGAGCGTCGAGTGATCGCTCGTTAGCCCATTGTCGGGCTTGCCGCCGTCTGCGTAGGTCACCCGAACCCGAGAGGCTGCTTCTCTGGCCTCCTCGAGCGAATCCGCAACGACAGCCGCGACGATCTGTCCGCGATATGCGATGCGATCCGACTGCAGGACAGCAAGCTCGGTGTCCTCGATCTCGCTCAGTTTCTCGGCGTTTCCGTGCCACAGCAGGGTGAGTGCGTCGTCGTTGGATGTCACGTCGACGACGCGCCCCTTCGCAACGGATGCGGGCACGTACCAGCAGTACGCCGGTGCGCTATCGGACTGTTGCTCGACGGCATAGCGCGCCCGACCGGTGACCTTCTCGATGCTCTCGGTACGTTGAATCGGAGATCCGACCGATGCAGTGCTCATGCCAACATCTCCCGCTGTGCCAGTTCCGTCAACGTCTCGGTCACCAGATTGCGCACCAGCGGGATCTTGAATGCATTGTCACGCAACGGCTGAGCAGCCTGCAGCTCCAAATCGATCGCTTCCCGGAACGCTCCGTGCGTAGCCGACCTCCCAAGCAACTCCCCCTCGGCGGTGATCGCTCGCCATGGTTTGTGGGCAACACCGCCGAGTGCGATACGCGCCTCCGTCACCTGTCCGTCCTCCACTCGAAGCACTGCGGCCACCGACGCGAGCGCAAAGGCATACGACGCCCGGTCGCGAACTTTCCGGTACGTCGATACCGCGCCGCTCGGCAGAGCGGGGATCTCGAGACCCGTCACGATTTCGTCGTGACCGATGTTCGTGTCCAAATCAGGATCCTGACCGGGCAGGCGGTAGAGGTCGAGGATCGGCATACGGTGACCGCCATGGGGACCCGCAATGTCCAGGACAGTGTCGAGCGCCGTCAACGCCACTGCCATGTCCGAGGGATGGGTTGCGACGCACCGATCCGAGGCGCCCAGAATTGCGAGGTTACGATTTTCCCCCTCGATCGCGGGACAGCCGGACCCCGGATCGCGTTTGTTGCACGGCTTGGACGCGTCCATGAAGTACACGCACCGAGTGCGCTGGAAAAGGTTTCCACCGGTTGTTGCCATGTTCCGCAGTTGTCCGGACGCGCCGGACAACACCGCCTTGGACAGCACCGGGTACCTGGCTCGGACGACGGGATGCGCCGCGAGATCACTGTTGGTCACAGCGGCACCGACCCGCAGCGATCCATCGCCCCGCACTTCGACGTCGCGAAGGGGCAGCCTGGAAATATCGATGAGCGACGATGGCTGCGCAGCACCGAGTTTCATCAAATCCACCAAGTTGGTCCCGCCGCCGAGCAATGCAGAATCCGGATCCGAAGCCAGCCTGCCGACTGCATCGTCGACATCCGTCGCGACCTCGTAGGTGAAGGTTTTCATTCTCCGGCCTCCAGAACTGCAGGGATGATGTTCGCGTAGGCGCCACATCGACAGAGATTTCCGCTCATGCGTTCTCGAACCTCCTCGCGGGTAAGACTCGGCTGGTCGTCTTCGGTCACCGCGCTGGGCCAACCCTGCTTGACCTCTTCGATGACGGCGACTGCCGAGCAGATCTGACCGGAGGTGCAGTAGCCACATTGAAAGGCATCGTTGTCGACGAATGCCTGCTGCACGGGATGGAGAGTGTCGCCGTCGGCCAGCCCTTCGATCGTGGTGATATCGCGACCTTGATATCCGACGGCGAAAGCGAGACAACTGTTGATTCGCCTGCCGTCGACCAGCACGGTGCACGCACCGCACTGACCGTGGTCACAACCCTTTTTCGCGCCGATGAGGTCGAGATGCTCTCGCAGGGCGTCGAGCAGGGTGGTGCGGACATCGCAGTCGAGTTCATGGTCGACGTCGTTCACGCGAAGGGTCACTCGGGTCATGCGGATGCGGGTACCCGCCGCGGAATCGATCAAACTCTCAAACCCCCTGGCGGGCAGTGAAGGTGAGGCTACCCTCGGCATCTGGGCGCAGGTACGTGCATGTGCACGATGGGCTCAGGTGAAGCCCACGATCTCCTCGCCCCAGGCCCGACGAAGCTCACGGTCCGGGTCGTCGACCTCTCGGTCGTGTTTGTCGATCAGCAACGTGGTCCGGTTCTCCTCGTCGTACGGAGTCCACGGGTCGCGGCCATACGCGAAGTCGACCCATCGCCCCTGCACGCGGGCGCGGACGGCATCGGCAGTTTTACGTCCACCCAGCTTGAAGGTCGGATCATTGGGAACGACGCCGAAGTTGCCGAAGACATACGGCACCTCCGTTCCGTGCATGGCTCCCAGCCTGGTGAGGCGCAGGAATGGCGTCGCCTGATCGAAGCGGTACAGATATGTCGGAGCCAGCCTGCTGTGCGCCTCGGCAATCCACAGCGTCGGCATCCGGAACGCGGCGTCGCGCGAGATCTCCATCGCCGAGCGCTTCTTCGGGTAGTCGGAATAGGCGGCGGCGACCTCGGCTTCCTCGTTCGGATTCATCTCGGGATGTTCCGCGGCGATCGCCTGAAACATCTCGTGCACCTTGTCCGGCGTGATCGGCATCAGCGGAGATTTCATCAGCTTGAACATCGACGACTCGTCATGGTTGGTACCGATCAGCAGCGGAACAGGAAGAGACAGACCCCTCTGGAACGAAGCAACCGGATAGTGCGGCACGATATCGCCGTCGACGGTCGGCGCGAGGGCCAACGTTCCCGGCACCTTTGCCGGAATTTCCTGCACCAGCTCTCCGCAGACCCGGACGAACTCCGACACCGGAAGCTGCCGCAAACCCAAGGCGTCGACGCCCGCGAGTTCGAGGAACCGTTCCGCGATACTCTCCGCCCTTGCTGCGCCGTACACCGAAGTGGCAGGAGAACTTTCAGCAATGACGCGGTGGAACAATCCTGCGGCGGCCGGCGAGATCATCAGGGTCGTGACCGAACCTCCGCCTGCAGACTCACCGAACAACGTCACCTGCCCCGGGTCACCCCCGAAGCCGCCGATGTTCTCTCGCACCCATTCGAGCGCAGCGATCTGATCACGTAAACCGAGATTGCTGTCGAAGTCTCCGAACGAGGAGAAGTCCAGAAAGCCGAGCGCCCCTAGCCGGTAGTTCACCGTCACCAGCACCACCTGACCTTCGGTCACGAGCTTGCGGCCGTCGTACATCCTCTGCGCCGAAGACCCGAGGTAGTACGCGCCGCCGTGAATCCACACCATGACCGGCAGATCTCGTGCGCCTTCAGGAGACCAAACATTCAACGTCAGGCAGTCCTCGTCGATCGTCAGCCCGGGATCGATCGGTAACGGTCCATGCTCGGTCTGCGGCGCGATATGGCCGAACTCTCTCGCCCCTCGTACCTCCGGCCACGGCGACGGCTCCACAGGCGCTCGCAATCGCAGGTCTCCCACAGGAGGGGCCGCGTACGGCACGCCCTTCCACACCGCTACACCACCGGAAACACTTCCCTCGACCTGTCCGTATCTAGTTTGCGCGATCACGGGTCGATCATGCCGCGCCGAGTCACGCCGCCGCAGAGGAATTCGTCAGGGCACGAAAAAGCCCCGCTCCTCAGAGCAGGGCTTTATCTCCGTGTCAGCTGCGTGGGCGCTTGCCCCTCTTGTCGCCACCGAATTTGCCGCCACCGCGGGACGGGCCGCCGCGGCCTCCGGGAGGGCCGGAATCGGGCGTCAACTGGATCAATACTCCGCTGATCCTGGTGCGGCGCAACGCTTCCACCGTCTCGTCCGCGAGATCTGCGGGCAGCTCCACGAGCGAGTGATCGGGGCGGATGCTGATATGCCCGAAGTCGCTACGACGCAGACCACCCTCGTTGGCGATGGCACCGACGATCGCGCCGGGCGCAACGTTGTGACGCTTGCCCACGGCGATGCGGTACGTTGCCATGTCCTGGCCGGTCTTGCGATGGTGCGAATCGGCCGCATCCTGATCGAACGACCGCTCGGGGCGCGGCGCCCGTGGCTCCCGGGGTGCACGCGGCGGGGCCGGCGGCTCAGGCTTGAGCAGGAACGCTTCGCCGTCGCGGGACTGGACCGCCAGGGCTGCAGCAATATCGGCGAGCGGGACGTCGTGCGCACGCTCGTAGTCTTCGATGAGACGACGGAACAGCGCGAGGTTCTCGTTGCCGAGGCTCTCGGTGATCGAGTCACCGAACTTGGTGACGCGCTGAGCGTTGACGTCGTCGACGCTCGGCAACTGCATCTCGGTGATCGGCTGACGCGTCGCCCGCTCGATCGCCTTGAGCAGATGGCGCTCCCGCGGCGCCACGAACAGCAACGCCTCGCCCGCTCGCCCGGCGCGGCCGGTACGACCGATGCGGTGAACGTAGGACTCGGTGTCGTGCGGGATGTCGTAGTTGATGACGTGCGAGATGCGGTCGACGTCGAGACCACGAGCGGCAACGTCGGTGGCGACGAGAACGTCGATTGCGCCGCTCTTGAGCTGACCGATCGTGCGCTCGCGCTGTGCCTGAACGATGTCGCCGTTGATCGCCGCAGCGGAGAAGCCCCGCGCGCGCAGCTTCTCGGCCAGTTCCTCGGTCGCCTGCTTGGTGCGGACGAACATGATCATGGCCTCGAACTCTTCGACCTCGAAGATCCGCGTGAGCGCCTCCAGCTTTCGCTGGTGAGCAACCTGCACGTAGCGCTGCGTGATGTTCGGAGCCGTCGAGGTCTTGGTCTTGACGGTGATCTCCACCGGGTCGTGCAGGTACTGCTTGGAGATTTTACGGATGGCAGCGGGCATCGTCGCCGAGAACAGCGCGACCTGCTTGTACTCAGGAGTGTCGGACAGAATGCGTTCGACGTCCTCCTGAAACCCCATCTTGAGCATCTCGTCGGCCTCGTCGAGGACGAGGTACTCAAGACCGGACAGGTCGAGCGTGCCCTTCTCCAGGTGGTCGATCACACGACCGGGGGTGCCGACGATGATCTGCGCACCCTTGCGCAGCCCAGAGAGCTGGATGCCATAGGCCTGGCCGCCGTAGATGGGAAGAATGTGCAGGCCGGGGATGTTGGCCGCGTACTTACCGAACGCCTCGGCGACCTGAAGCGCCAACTCACGCGTCGGCGCCAGCACGAGCGCCTGCGGCACTCGTCGCGAAACGTCGAGGCGGGACAGGATCGGCACCGCGAACGCTGCCGTCTTTCCGGTTCCGGTCTGGGCAAGCCCGACGACGTCACTTCCGCGCATCAGCGGCGGAATTGTGGCGGCCTGGATCGGCGACGGGGTCTCGTAGCCGACGTCGTGCAGAGCCTTCAGAACCCTCTCGTCGATGCCCAGGTCCGCGAATGTCACTTCTGCGCGCTCTTCGGGCGCAGAAGCTGCGGGTGCAGACCCTTCGGATGCGGACGCTGCGGGGGCAGCACCGTCGAGGGCAGCAGCGTCGGGGGTGGGGGTCGCCGATGCCGACCCGTTCGAAATGGACTCGTCAGTGCTCACGGCGGCATCCTGATTCGGCTCTGTAGTGCTCATATACAGCAGAGTTTAGTACCTGTGGCCGATCCGGCCGACCGAAGTGCCGAGAATCCGTTTTCCGCTGCCCACGACGACATGACAACGGCGCATCGTCCAGCTGTCGCGGGCACTGCAGAGTGCGCGCGACCAAGGACACGCAGTGTGATGGTTACGACACCTGACCCGGAGAGCGGCCATGGCGACAGTTAAGGTGCACTCCGAGTCACACATAACTCCGCAGGACAGGTCGAAAATTCGCAAACCGGACACCCTCGGTAATGCAACGCGGCCCGGAATGTGATGAAATGCACACCTGATACGTCATTTTCCCGGAGGGGTCTTACAGTGCGCGAATATTCTGTACCGGCGTCATTCACCATTCCCGACGACGCGTCGATGGCCGACACCGTTTTTCGGTACGAGAAAGAGTTCCCCAACCTCGTTCCGTTTCAACGACTGATCGGTGGAACCTGGACAGACGTCAAGGCTTCCCAGTTCGCCAAGGAGGTCACTGCCGTCGCCAAGGGCCTGATCGCCTCCGGTGTGGAACTCAGCGATCGTGTCGCAATCCTGTCCTCGACCAGGTACGAATGGGTCGTACTCGACTACGCCATCTGGACCGCCGGCGGGTGCACCGTCGCAATCTACGAGACGTCCTCGGCTCATCAGGCGCAGTGGATCCTCGAGGACTCCGCGACCACATTGCTGGTCCTGGAGACCCCCGCCCACGCCGAAGCCATGAAAGAGGTCACCGAAGGCGCTGCCGAACTGCGTGAGGTCCTGCAGATCGATGCAGGCGCCGTGGACGAGCTGACCACGCGGGGCGCTGGCATCAGCGACGAGGAGCTACACGCTCGCCGCCACCAGGTGACGGCGAGCTCCCCCGCCACCTTGATCTACACCTCGGGGACCACGGGGCGCCCCAAGGGTGTCCAACTCACACACTCCAACTTCTACGCCGAGGTCCAGGCGACTCAGATCGCCCTGCACGACTCGATGAAGGAAGGCAACCGCACGCTGATGTTCCTGCCGATGGCACACGTGTTCGCGCGCGCCATCTCTTTCGGAGCATTCGAGTCCAAGGCAACCGTCGGCCACACATCCGACGTCTCGACCTTGCTGGACCAGTTTGCGTCATTCAAGCCGGACTTCATCCTCTCGGTCCCACGCGTGTTCGAGAAGGTCTACAACTCGGCCAAGCAGAAAGCGCACGACGGCGGCAAGGGCGGCATCTTCGACAAGGCCGCAGCCACCGCGATCGCGTGGAGCGAGGCCAAGGACAAGGGCAGCGTCGGACTGGTGCTGAACGCAAAGCACGCAGTGTTCGACAAACTCGTCTACTCCAAGCTGCGTGCCGCACTCGGCGGCAACTGCGATCGCGCCGTGTCCGGTGGAGCGCCGCTCGGAGCGCGTCTCGGCCACTTCTTCCGTGGTGTCGGTATCCCTGTCTACGAGGGTTACGGACTCACCGAAACCAGTGCAGCGGTCACCGTGAACACCACTGCAGAACAGCGCGTGGGGTCCGTGGGCAAGCCGATCAACGGCCACGCGGCGAAGATCGCCGAGGACGGCGAGCTTCTCCTCAAAGGCCCGGTCGTCTTCAGCGGCTACTGGCACAACGAGAAGGCGACAGCCGAATCGATCATCGACGGCTGGTTCCACACCGGCGACCTCGGTGCCATCGACCAGGACGGCTACGTCTCGATCACCGGCCGCAAGAAGGAGATCATCGTCACCGCAGGCGGGAAGAACGTCGCTCCGGCGGTCCTCGAGGATGCCCTACGTGCGAATGCACTGATCAGCCAGTGCCTCGTTGTCGGCGATGCCAAGCCGTTCATCGGTGCACTCATCACGCTCGACCCCGAATCACTCCCCGGATGGAAAGAGCGTCACGGTATCGCCGAGAACATCGCTTTCGGGGACCTGAAGAAGAACGCCGATCTCATCGCCGAGATCGACCACGCAGTGGCAGACGCCAACAAGAAGGTGTCCAACGCCGAGCAGATCAAGAAGTACAAGATCCTCGAGCACGACTTCACCGTCGAGACCGGCGAACTCACTCCAACGATGAAGCTCAAGCGCAACATCATCCATCAGGAGCGCGGCGCCGAGATCGCCTCCATCTACGGCTGATCCTCTCGTGTGACGTGCGGGGCCTCGCCCCTGCACGTCACACGTGCGAGAGCATGACACAGCACGTCACACGTGCGAGAGCATGAACACAGCACGTCACACGTGCGAGAGCATGAACTCTGCGGCTTCGAGAGAGACGGTGCGGTGCACCTTTTCGTGCAGCAGGTCGTGACCCGCATTCTCGAACTCGTGCAGCACGGCTCCTGGCACGTTCGGAATCCATGAGCGAACGGCGTCGATCGGAGCCAAACGGTCGTCGACGCCGTGAAGTGCAAGCAATGGCAAAGCCGAATCGCTGAGATCCGTCGGCTTACCCGTCGTCGATTTCGGTGTCCCGCACAGGACAGCCGAGGTGAAGCTGCTCGGGTCCTTGACGAGCGCCGCGATGGCCGTCGCCGCTCCGAGGGAATGCCCCATCAGAGCCATCGGGACGCCAGCGCGCTCGGACCCGGCGATCTCCGCGAGTTGCAGCGCGTTGTCGGCCAGTCCGCTGATCTGCGACGCATCCGACAGGTCGCCCTCGGTCAGTCCGTGACCTACGTGATCGACTGCCCAGACATCGATGTTCTCGTTGTTCATCATCCGCGCGAACCGATGGTAGTGACCGCTGTTCTGCCCCAATCCGTGCAGAAACAGCAGTACAAGTGATGGATGTGGCGTCGTCCATGACCGGTAGTGGACGGCACCCGTGACTCCCTCGAAAAACGGCATTGGATTATTTTGCCTGCTCCGCGGAGATGTCGCTGCATTCACCTACAGTTGGCGCGTGTTCTTGTCGAACGAGCGAGTCGTCTACAGCGCCAGCGATCTGTCGGCCGCCGCGTCCTGCGAGTACGCGCTGCTGCGCACACTCGACGCGAAACTCGGCAGAATCGAGAGGGTTCGCGAGGAACCGGATCCAATGCTCGAGCGGACGTCCGCGCTGGGTTTGGCTCACGAGCGGCGCCAGCTGGAGGCGTTCCAATCGACGTTCGGTCAAGGAGTGTCGGTCATGGAGCGTCCGGAGCGGACGCTTCAGGGACTCACCGATGCCAACGCGGCCACAATCGAGACTGCGCTCTGGGGCTACGACGTTCTCTACCAAGCAACGTTCTTCGACGGCCGGTTCCTCGGATACTGCGATTTTCTGGTGAAAGAAGGCCACGGTTATTCGGTGTACGACACAAAGCTGTCGAGGCACGCACGAGTGCCCGCGCTGCTTCAACTCGCCGCCTATGCCGACGCGCTCGAGCGAAGCGGCATCGAGGTAGCCGACCATCTCCACCTCATGCTCGGCGACGGCAGCACCACCGACCACGCAACCAAGAACCTGCTGCCGGTCTATCGCAGGCGGCGAGCACACCTCGAAAATCTACTCGACGAACACATGACGGACGTCGAACCCGCGCGATGGGGCGACTCCAGGTTCACCGCCTGCGGTCGGTGCGAGCACTGTGAGCAACAGGTTCTCGCCCACGACGATCTACTCCTCGTCGCCGGTCTGAGCAGAGGTCACCGTAGTCACCTGATCGAGGCAGGCATCACCACCACCACGGCACTGGCAGCCGGAGGCGGCCCGGTCGAGAACATCTCTGCGCGGATTCTCGGAAATCTGCAATCGCAGGCCACACTGCAGATCGCGCAGAAGGCAAGCGGCCGAACCGAATACGAGATCTTCGACGCCGACGCCCTCGGCGCACTTCCGGTGCCCGATCCGGGCGACATCTTCTTCGACTTCGAGGGAGATCCGCTATGGGCCGAGCCCGGCTCCTCCGAATGGGGAATCGAGTATCTGTTCGGCGTACTCGAGACCGACAACACGTTCAAGCCTTTCTGGGCACACGACCGCGCACAGGAAAGAGCCGCGCTCGCTGCATTTCTCGACTACATCGTCGAACGTAGGAAACAGTTCCCCGGCATGCACGTCTACCACTACGCCGCCTACGAGAAGACCGCTCTGCTACGGCTCGCCGGTCGCTACGGCGTCGGCGAGGAAATCGTCGATAATCTACTTCGCGACAACGTTCTGGTCGACCTGTATCCCGTGGTCAAGGGATCGCTCCGAATAGGAGCTCGCTCCTACAGCATCAAGAAGCTCGAACCTCTTTATATGCCCACCGGCCGCGATGGGGAGGTCACCAATGCTGCTGCGTCGATCGTCGAATACGCCAACTGGTGCGACCTCCGCGACCAAGGCCGCACCGAGGAGGCGGATGCACTGCTCGGTGCAATCGCCGACTACAACCGCTACGACTGCGTCTCGACCCTCCGCCTACGAGACTGGTTGCACGCCATGGCGTCCGAGCATGGGGTCGAGCTCAGACCACCCGCCGATATCGCAGCGGACATCGAGGACGAGACAAGCCCGCTAGAGGATTCGCTCCGAGAATTCGTCGGGATCGGTCCGGTCTCCGAACGAACTGACGTGCAGCAGTCGGTCGCGCTGTACGCGGGATCGATCGGATATCACCGCCGTGAGCGAAAGCCGTTCTGGTGGGCCCATTTCGATCGCCTGCAGAGCCCCGTCGACGAATGGGCCGAGGCGAGCGACGTCTGGAAGGTGGACTCGGGTCTGATCGAAACCGAGTGGGCCAAAACCACTCCACGGCAAAAGCTCCTGCGTCGGCGACTTCGGCTGACCGGAACCGGAGGCGTCGGAAAATCAGTGCGGCTGCTCTACGACGTGCCCGCGCCCGACGGCCTCGACCAGCCTCACCCCAGCTACCGAGCGTCCAGCCGAGGGGACGTCGCCGAGGTCGGCGACGACTATGTGATCGTCGAGGAAAAGCTTGCAGCAGACGCCGAGCAGTATGTGACACTTCCGATTGCGCTTGCCCCCGATGCACCGATCCGCACCGCCAGCTTGGAAGAGGCGATCGGCCATGCCGCACAGGAGGTTGGGTCGACGCTGCCCGAGCTACCCCGCACCTCGGTCGCCGATCTGACGTCACTCTCGGCGCCGAGAACCATTTCCGGCGGACCACTTCCCGCCGTGGCCGAGGACAACTACGCGGCGGCTATCACTGCCGCGTTGCTGGACCTCGACAGCTCTTACCTCGCGGTGCAGGGACCGCCCGGCACCGGAAAGACATACACTGCCGCGCGAGTCATCGCGGGTTTGGTTCACGACCACCATTGGCGCATCGGCGTTGTAGCACAATCGCATTCGGTAGTCGACAACCTCCTGCAGGGCATCGCGAAAGCCGGTGTCGATGCAGCACTGATCGGCAAGAAGAAGCCAACCGAACTGACCGAGCTCCGCGATACCGAATATCCAGGTTTCGTCGCGGGCGCGTCGGCGGGATGCGTCATCGGCGGGACAGCCTGGGACTTCTCACATTCCACCCGCGTCGTTCCTGGCTCTCTCGATCTGTTGGTCATCGACGAGGCCGGACAGTTCTCGCTGGCAAACACCATCGCGGTCGCAAGCTCGGCCCGAAACCTTCTCCTTCTCGGCGACCCACAGCAACTCCCTCAGGTCAGCCAGGGCACGCACCCCGAACCTGTCGACGAGTCAGCACTGGGCTGGCTGGCGGCGGGGCACGGGGCGCTGCCGGCGGACCGCGGGTACTTCCTGAGTCGCACCTGGCGGATGCACCCCGATCTGTGTGCGCCGGTGTCCGCGCTGTCGTATGAGGGCAAGCTGTTCTCCAACGAGGCTGCCACACTGAGTCGCTCGCTGGAAGGGCTTGACGCGGGACTGCACTCGATCGTCGTCGACCACCACGACAACACCACCGTCTCGCCCGAGGAAGCCGACGAGATCCTTCACCGAATCTTGGGGCTCGTCGGCTTGCCCTGGACCAATCCCGATACCCACGACGGCGTGCGACCGCTCGAGCCGAGCGACTTCCTCGTCGTCGCCCCGTACAACGCTCAGGTCGACCTCATCAAGGACCTTTTGAGGCGGAAAGGCCTGGAAGATGTGCTCGTCGGAACCGTCGACAAGTTTCAGGGCCGTCAAGCACCCGTCGCGATCGTTTCGATGACGGCGTCGAACCTCGGTGACTCGCCACGCGGCGCAAGCTTCCTGTTGTCACGAAATCGGCTGAACGTAGCCATCTCGCGTGGTCAGTGGGCGGCACTGCTCGTGCAGGCACGCACACTGACCCACTACCTACCCGCCACTCCCGATGGTTTGGAGACTCTCGGCGCATTCATGGCGCTCACCGAGGAGAGTGCCGGGCATCGGGAAAGCACTGATCAGCCGAACGCCTTACCTTCGCCGCGGTAGGTGGGAGCTGTCGTGACGCTGCCGTCTGCCTCCACGATGTGCAGGGTCTCGAACCGCTCACACAGCTCGCCTGCCTTCGCGTGCCGGAACCAGATGCGGTCGCCGATCTCGATTCCGGTGCCTGCCACCGGAGTCTGAACCTCCCCGGCACCTTCGTTGCGCAGGAGCTTCAGACCACCACGCACCACCCCGCGCAGTGCATTCGAGAACGCAACCGGCGACGGGGCACGGGACTTCGATGTAGGACCCGATGCAATGTAGCCGCCGCCGAACGCCGTTGCGACCATGGGCGTCGGCTTACGAACCACCGGCAATGCGAAGTACAGCGCAGGCTTTGGTGTGAAGGCCTTGTACCTGTCGAACAGGGTGGGCATGAACAGTCCTGACCCCGCGGTGACCTCGGTGACCGACGGGTCTGCCGCGCTGATTTCCAACGATCCGGTTCCACCGCTGTTGACGATTTCCAGCGGGCCGACCACAGCGCGGACGGCGTCGACCACCGCCGTCCTCCTCGTGCTCAATTCCGAGGCCGACGCCTTCTTGATCAATTCGACCGCAATGTTCGAGTCCGGTAGGCCCGCGATCTGTGCCTCGTAGAACATGACTCCGACAACTCGAAATCCTCGATCTTTGGCGACGCGCGCGAACTCGGCGACCTGCGCCGGTTCACGCAGCGGCGACCGTCGCACACCCAGATGTACCGGCCCGATCTGCAACGACGCATCGACGTCGATGCACACACGCGGTTTGACCAGATCCGACCCGGCAGCATCCCGGATCAACTCGAGATGAGCCACGTCGTCGACCATCAAGGTGATGCGTCCGGACAGGACTCGGTCGGAGGTGATGGCCGCGAGAGCAGCCTTGTCGACCGTCGGGTAGCCCATCAAGACGTCCTGCGCGCCCAAGCCTGCAAGCCAGATCGCCTCGGCCGGAGAGTACGTCATCAGACCCTGAAAACCCTGCGCTGCAGTGAGTTCCGAGCCGAGCACTCGTTCGAGGACGCTGCGGGAGCGCACCGACTTGCTCGCCACCCGTACCGGCGTCCCGTTTCCGCGCCGCACCAGGTCGGTCGCATTGGCCGCGAGAGCTGGTGCATCGACCGCTGCGAACGGGGGCTCGAGGTGCGCGGTCTGCTCGGCGATGCGGTCGAGTGCAGCGGCGGTGTCGAGTACAGCCGTGCCATGCGAGATGCGACCGAGTAGTGACGTCACTTCAGCTGTACTTCCTTAGCTCGTTGCGTGGACGATCCGGTCCCACCAGTCAATCACCTGGACCCGCTTTCGTCAGATCTCGACCGCTTTCAATGCGATCAGCCCGGACAGATCGTCCAAAGCAGCGATAACCGCAATGTCGTCGTGGTCGACGAGCCAGCGCAGAATGAGTCCGTCGACCGTTGCCATCCCGAATCGGGCGACGGAATCGATCGGTTCCAGCCATTGCGTTCCGGTCGCCCTGGCACACATCTCGAAGTACTCCCGCGACGCGGAGTCGCGGATTCGGTACTGCCCACTGGCAATGGCGGCGGCGTGCTCGGACCCGAGTGCGCGATGGCGAAGCAGATACGTCTTGATCTCGTAGGACAGCAACTGTCGGTCCGCCGTCCGTTCGACGAGCAGCCAGAGTGCGGTGAGACCACTGTGAATCAACGTGCGGAGTCCTCGAATTCCAGAAACTACCCGGTCGTCCTGAAAAGATGCCTGCAGGGCAGCGGTGACGTCGGCGACGAGACCTTCTCCCATGGCGATGACCAGTGCTTCCTTCGACTCGAAGCAGTAATACACCGCACCACGGTGCACCCCAGCCTCTTCTGCCACGCCGCCCACCGTCAACGCGTCGATACCCAGACGCTCCGCACGATTCAACGCGGCGGTAACCAGATGCGCGCGACGCACATCTACGGGCAGCCGGGTCTGCATGGGCATAGATACTAGGCGCGTGCGGCTGCGTTGGAACGAGAATTGACCGTGCCGGACGAGCGCATCCATAGTTGAACGATGACGGGGCACGAGTGGCGTAATTGGGCAGGCAATCAGATCGCACACCCGGTGCAGTACGCCGAGCCAGGTTCCGTCGACGAGCTGCGAGCTCTGGTGATACGCGCCGACACCACGATCAAATGTGTGGGCGCCGGACATTCGTTCACCTCGATTGCCGTCACCGAAGGTATCCAGGTGAGTCTCGACCGGCTGAGTGGCATCGAATCGGTGGTTCCCGGTGACGACGGCTCGGCGTTGGTAACCGTCAGGGCTGGGACCAGGCTTCGGGATTTGACGGCCGTGCTGTGGGCTCACGGGCTGGCGATGACCAACCTCGGCGACATCGACGAACAATCGATCGCGGGCGCCATTTCCACAGGTACCCACGGAACAGGAGCACGCTTCGGCGGAATCTCCACCCAGGTCCATGCCCTGACCATTCTCACGGCCGACGGTACAACGATCACCTGCTCTCGAGAGAAGATGCCGGATGTGTTCGACGCCGCCCGCGTCGGTCTGGGTGCACTCGGGATCATCACCGCGGTGACGCTGCACTGCGTACCGGCGTTCGCGCTGCATGCCGTCGAGGCACCGGCTTCGCTGACGGGAACACTCGCGGAGCTGGAAGAAACAGTGTCCGCGGTGGACCACTTCGAGTTCTACTGGTTTCCGCACACAGACCGGGTGCTGACGAAAAGCAATACCAGGCTCGCGGCCGACACCCCGTTGGCACCCCTCGGCCGCATCAGGGGGTACATCGACGACGAACTGCTCTCGAACACCGCTTTCGAAGCTGTGAACCGCGTCGTCACTCGCTATCCGAAGGCCATTCCTCGCGTCAACGCGTTCTCGGCGAGAGCGCTGTCCGCACGCGAATTCACCGACCGAAGCTACCGTGTCTTCGCGTCCTCGCGCACCGTCAAGTTCCGCGAGATGGAGTACGCGGTGCCCGCGGAGTCGATCACCCATGTGCTGCGCGAGATCGATCGATGGCTCGAGTCGTCCGGCTTCGCGGTGGCCTTTCCCGTCGAAGTCAGATTCGCCGCGGCCGACGACATCTGGCTGTCCACGGCCTACGGTCGCGCGAGTGCCTACATCGCAGTGCACCAATACCACCGTCGTGATCATCGGGAGTACTTCGACGCAGTGGAGGCCATTGCACGCAGCGTGGGCGGCAGACCGCACTGGGGAAAGCTGCACTCGCTGACCTCGGACGACCTTGCCCACGTCTACGAACACTTCGACGATTTCTGTGCGGTGCGCGACGCCCTCGACCCCGGCAGGGTGTTCGGGAACGAATATCTGGGCGCAGTTCTCGGGGGTGCGGGCTTCGCCGCCCGTGCGTGAAAAAGCACACCCCCGGGTCACGAAACGCGCACCGGCGGCGGAGCCGCCTATCTTGGAGTGATGCTTGCTGGAACTAGATGGAAACGCGCACTCGCCGGGATCATCGCTGCCGGAGTGATCCTCGGAGTCGGTGAACTCGTCTCCGTACCATTCGGCGCGAATTCATCGCCGTTCTACGCCGTCGGGTCGGCGGTGGTCGACAACACCCCGGAAACCGTCCGCGAATGGGCCATCGGCACCTTCGGCACCTCGGACAAGACCGCACTCTTCGTCGGAATGGCGCTCGTCATCGCACTGATCGCCGCTGGCGCCGGGATGCTACGGCGACCGCTCGGCGCCGTATTGTTCGGAATTCTCGGCGCGATCGGGGTGCTCGCCGCCGTCACCCGCTCGACCGCAACACCGTTCGCCGCACTCCCGACGATCGTCGCAGTAGCGGTCGGAATCGTCGTGCTGCACGCACTGATTCGCACGACCGAACCGGCCGACAACGCCGCCGGCGTGAGCAGGCGCAGCTTTCTCGGTCTCGCCGCTACGGCCGGAATCGTAGCGGTCGCCGCCGGGACCGCCGGTCGACTGATCTCACAGACGCGTGACATCACCGCCAATCGTCTCGGCTTCATGCTCCCCACCCCGACGCCTCAGCCCCCGATTCCGACAGGAGCCGATCTACAGGTCGACGGGTTGTCTTCGTACATCACACCGAACGACGAGTTCTACCGCATCGACACCGCCCTGGTAGTGCCGCAGGTCTCGTCGGAGAACTGGACGCTGCGCATCCACGGCATGGTCGACCGCGAACTGGAGATCACCTTCGAGGACCTCGCATCGCGGGAAGCCGTCGAAAAAACGGTGACGCTGACATGCGTGTCCAACGTTGTCGGCGGCGACCTCGTCGGCAACGCCACGTGGATCGGCTACCCCCTCAAGGACATTCTCGAAGAAGCAGGCATCCAAGACGGTGCAGACATGGCGTTGTCGTCGAGTCACGACGCCTTCACCGCGGGCACCCCGCTCGAGGTGCTGCTCGACGGCCGCGACGCCCTGCTTGCCGTCGGGATGAACGGCCAACCACTCCCGGTGGAGCATGGCTATCCAGCGCGGTTGGTCGTGCCGGGACTCTACGGCTACGTCTCGGCGACCAAGTGGATCACCGACATCGAAATCACGCGGTTCGACAAAGTCACCGCCTATTGGACCGACCGCGGCTGGGGCGCACTCGGACCCATCAAGACCGCCGCGCGCATCGACACACCGCGATCGGGCGGCGACATCGCAGCCGGAAAGGTCGTCATCGCCGGCGTCGCCTGGAGGCAGCACACCGGGATCTCCGGCGTCGACGTGCAGATCGACGAGGGCAAGTGGATTCCGGCGACACTGTCGGAGGAGTACTCGAAGGACACCTGGCGGCAGTGGAGTCTGGAATGGGACGCATCTCCCGGCGATCACACCATCCGAGCTCGCGCAGCCGACGGCGACGGCGATATCCAAACGTCAATGACGGCGGACACCGTCCCCGACGGCGCTACGGGCTATCCGAAAGCCTTCGTGACGGTCAGTTGAAGGACGCTTTGATCGAATTGTCGTGCAGGATTTCTCGTTCACGCTCGGTGAGGCCGAGTTGCGCTTCCAATGCAGCGAAATTGTCGTCGACGTAACCACCGAAGTACGCCGGGTCGTCGGAGTTGACGGTGACGACCAGTCCTCGCTCGATCATCTGCCGAATGGGGTGATCGGTGAGAGCGTCGATCACCTTGAGTCTGACGTTCGAGAACGGGCACACCGTCAACGGAATCTCTTCCTCGACAAGCCGATTCACCAAAGCGTCGTCCTCGAGGCAGCGGACTCCGTGGTCGATGCGCTCGGCCCCCAGCAGATCCAGTGCTTCCCAGATGTACTCCGCCGGACCTTCTTCACCGGCATGCGCGACGACGTGAAGCCCCTCGGCGCGGGCCTTCGCGAAGACATCGACGAACAACGACGGCGGGAAGCCGGCCTCGGCGGAATCGAGGCCGAGACCGATGATCGGCGCCTGCATCGCCAGTAGATCTTCTAGCAGTTTGTTGGCATGCAGCACGGGCTTGTCGCGCAGGATCGACGCGATCAACCCGCTGGTGACTCCGAATTCGCGCTCGCTCGACGCCGCTGCATCGGCCAACCCTTCGACAACGGCCTCCAATGGCACACCCCTGGACGTATGTGCCTGCGGATCGAAGAAGATCTCCGCGTGCGTGACGCCGCCTGCCGCTGCCCGACGGAAGTAGGCACGGGCCAGGTCCGCGAAATCTTCCGCCGTCCGCAACACGTCGGTATTGGCGTAGTACAGGTTCAGGAACGACTGCAGGTCGGTGAACTCGTACAACCCCCGCAACTCGTCGATATCGGCATACGGCAACACAATTGCGTTGCGTTCGGCGAATTCGAAGATCTGCGGGGGTTCGAGCGAACCTTCGATGTGCATGTGCAATTCGGCGAGCGGGGAGTTCATCGAACGAATTCTACTTGCCGCTGTACGTCGCCTTTCCCGGCCCGTTCGTCAGGAAACTCTGCACCGCTCCGCGAAGATCCTCGGTCTCGAACAGTGCGCCCGAGACGTCCGAGGTGATTTCATCCGCATGCGCGATTCCGCCGGAGCGCCACGCCTGGACAATCTTTTTCGTGGCTGCGTGAGCAACCGTCGGGCCGTCGGCGAGACGCTCGGTCAGCGCCTTCGCCGCGGTGTCGACATCGTCGTGCACTGCATTGACCACACCCCATTCCTTCAGGGTAAGTGCGTCGTAGAGATCCCCGGTCATGACGAGCTCGCGTGCCCGACCCGACCCCGCACGCTCGGCGAGACGCTGCGGTCCGCCCATCGACGGCGTCAAGCCGACGACGATCTCGACAAGGCCGAATTTCGCACGCGGACCCGCCAGGATGATGTCGCACGCGAGGGAGATCTCGAACGCGGCCGTCAGCGTGAGTCCATGCGCCGCATAGATCACCGGGCACGGCAACGCTTCGATCGGATGGGCGATGTCCTCGAACAGCTGTCGCCACAGATCGGCACCCTGCTGGGCGCTCAACCCGTCGAACACGTGGACGTCGACCCCGGCCGAGTTCACCTTCCCCTCGGACCGCAGCAGGACCGCGCGAGGAGGATTGGCAGTCAGGTCCGCGACGTTGTCCACCACGGCATCGAACATGGCCTGGTCGAACAAATTGAGCGGTCCGTGGTCGAAGGTGAGCACGGCCACCTCCGATCCGGCCTCCGTCTTGTACCTGACTAGGGATGTGGGTTGGTCAGCCATGAGTGCCAGCGTGCCATACGCTGCACGAGGCCTGGTTACCGGCGAGTATTGTTCGCAGCAAAGTTACCCGTTACCTGAAGGAACATGTATATGAAGCGCAGCTTGTTCGACGCGGACCACGACGCATTCCGCGAATCCGTTCGTGAGTTCGTCACTCGCACGATCACCCCTCGCGAGGAAAAGCTCGTCGAGCAGCGCTTCATCGACCGGGACATCTGGCTCGAAGCAGGCCGTAACGGGTTCCTCGGCCTCGAGGTGCCGGAGGAGTACGGCGGCAGCGGAGCCAACGACTACCGCTTCAACGCAGTCCTGGGCGAGGAGCTGTCCCGATCCAGCGCCGCTGTGGCGTCGTGCTTCGGCATCCACTACGACATCGTCGCGCCCTACCTCGTCAAGCTCACCACCGAAGAGCAGAAGAAGCGCTGGCTCCCCGGTTTCTGCAGCGGCGAACTTCTCACCGCGATCGCCATGACGGAGCCGTCCGGTGGATCCGACCTCGCGGCGCTGAAAACCACCGCAGTGAAGGACGGCGACGACTTCATCATCAACGGCTCGAAGACGTTCATCACCAACGGCAACAGTGCCGATCTCATCATCGTCGCCACCCGCACCACGCCCGAGAAGAAGGCCAAGGGAATCACGCTCTTCGCCGTCGAGAACGGAACCGAAGGTTTCTCTCGCGGACGCAAGCTGGACAAGGTCGGGCAGCCCGAATCCGATACGGCCGAACTGTTCTTCGAGAACGTGCGCGTACCCGCAGCCAACATGATCGGCGAGTTCGACGGCGGTTTCATCCATATGATGCAGCTCCTCCCGCAGGAACGCATCAGCTGCTCGGTCGCGAACCTTGGACACGTACGGCCAATTCTCGAGGACACGATTCAGTATGCGAAGGACCGCAAGGCATTCGGTCAGCAGATCGGATCGCTGCAGTGGAACAAATTCCTTCTCGCCGAACAGGTCACGAAACTCGATGTCGCGCAGGCATACATCGACAGCTGCATCGTCGCCCACGGCAAGGGCGAGCTCACCGCCATCGATGCGGCCAAGGCGAAATGGTGGAGCTCACAGGTCCAGAACGAAATCCTCGACCACTGCGTGCAGCTGCACGGCGGCTATGGATTCATGAACGAATATCGCGCCGCCCGCGCCTGGAAAGACGCACGCGTCACCAAGATCTGGGCCGGTTCGAACGAGATCATGAAGGAACTCATCGGCCGGGATTTGGGTTTGTAGGCGCTCCGCGCATGTGAGTGGAAATACGTCCCCTGGAGCCTGTTGCTTAATTGAGGGTGTTTCGCTCGAGTGCTGGTGGGTGCGGGTTTGAGATAATCGTGTGGTGGCGCGCGATTACCGACCTTCGAATCTGGATCAAGGGTTTTTGATC
>NZ_JASISW010000031.1 GCF_030063335.1 Rhodococcus sp. G-MC3
GCGTATTCCGCTCCGTGTGCTTCCAGCAACCGCAGGGCCCTCGCACGGACCTCTGGATCGATTTTCTTGGGCATGTGCTCATCCTTCCTGACTCAGAAGGAAGCGGCATCAAACCTAGGGTGATTCAGTGGGCCACTCGGGTTCCGGTGGCGAGCCAGTGTGCGGGGCTCGAGTGTCCTTGTTTCAGGTTGAGGCCGCGGCGGGCGAAGTGGGCCAGCAGTGTGTATTTGTCTGCTGCGAGTCGGTTTTCGGTGTGGGTGAGCTCGACGATGGCGGAGCTGATTTCCTGATCGGTGAGCGTGTCGGCGCTGCGGTAGTCCCCCAACTTCTGCATGGGTAGGAAGCTACAACGCCCCACCGACAAGAACCGCTCGAGTCAATCTCACACCAAGTCCGGTCCGATGGTTCACTATTGGACCCATGGAATTCGGTGCTCACGCGCACGCCGTGCCGACACTCCCCGCGACTGGGAGCATCACTGCAATCGCAGCGGTACTGCTGACCGCGGGAGGTGAAGACGACAACTGGGAGGCCGAGGTGTTCGAGGCTCTGTCTCGGACGTCGTCGGCCACTCACCTGCACTTCGTCCTACCTCGGGCGACAAGCCTGGCACTGCACTTGGGCTGTTCCTTGTCTGGGGCGTTCGGCGCATTCACCGGCGAGGTACCGGTGAATGCAGATGCGGACACAGTCGTCGAAAAGCTTGCAGCTCAGCTTGTCTCGACTACACGAGGCTGGTCCTGGTCGCACAATCCTTCTGTTCTCGCGCGCGAGAAGAACCTGCGAGGGAAACCTTGCTACATCGTCGGATTCCGTCGCCGACCTTTGTGCGGACTGTGGTTGAAAGCTTTGCACTACAAACCGATCTCATAGCCCGTTATCATCTCGTTACCTTTCGGTTGCATCACCGTGATGAAACACGAGATTCCGAAGTTACCTTCGACTGACAGAGTTGATCTCGCCGGCAGGAAACCGGCACCAACTTCACGACACGAAGGACCAGCCGATGATTACCGCAACACATCCGTTGTCCGTCCACCCCGTCGCGATGTCGATGGATCAGCTCCACCGCTACACGGTCGATATCGAATCGTATTCCCCCAATTTTGCCATCCTGCGCGCATCCGGCGACCTCGACATGAGCGCACGGATGGCACTGATGGACAAACTCGAGCAACTGCTTGCCCTCGGAGCCGACGTCGTGGTCGACCTCTCGGGCGTGGCATTCATGTATTCCGGCGCAGCAAACGCCGTCATCGACGCAGCATCGGTGTCCGAAACCGTTGTGCGCATCTTCGCTCCCACCCGCCCCGTACGCATGATTTTCGAAGCTCTCGGCGCCCAGGATTTGATCGTCGACCACCTCCCCGGCCGATGACACCTCAGGAGCGGTCACCAGACGATCAGCTCGCCGACCAGGACGAACACATCGAGATCCGTGCGGCCGCGGAGTCGTCGTTCCTCCAGATGTTCATGGAAGCTCGGCCACCGAAGGGCGCTCACTGAGCAGTGCACCATGCCCCTGTGTATAGGGTACTATACGTATAGCTGACTATACATAGGGGGAACAGTGACCATCCGTTGGATTTGCGCATTACTGACCGCGCTCTCGACCGCTGCCGCAATAGCCACTGCCACATGGCTATTCACGCCCGTTGCCCCCGCCCTACCTGCGGCGGTATTCGGTATCTGCACTGTGCCGGCCGGCCTCGCCATCGGGTGGATCGTGTTTGTCGCTCCGAGAACGACTCCGCGACAGGGGCCGTCGGACGACGACGTCGAATCAAGATGGCTGAACACGGCAATGAGCGGAACCGCCACCGACTTGATCTGCGCCATCGGCCTCACGTTGGCCGCTGTGTCCGTCACCGGCGCCGAACCGCCGACACAACTCCTCCTGATCGGACTGCTGCTCTGCGCCCTCGCCTCGGCCACGGCCAGGTACACGCTGCAGCGTCGCCGCACCCTCTCAACCCAGACATGAAGAACGATGTACGACGCCGGCGTGCCGAAAAGGGTTGGTCTCAAGCCGAACTCGCCGAGAGGATCGACGTCACGCGGTTGACCGTCATCTCGATCGAGAAGGAACGTTACGACCCGAGCCTGCCGGTCGCATTCCGTCTAGCCGACGCGTTCGGCTGCACCATCGAGGATATGTTCGAGCCGGAGCCCTAGGACCGATCGTCGGAGCGTTTCAGATACTCCGCGGCACCGAGCACCAGAATCACACCGACCGCTGTCAACGTGATCTGCGCACGCGGGGCATCGACGTCGAGCACCACGATCTGCCACAGTATCCACCCGATCACCACCAGGCCGATCATGCCTGCGCCCACCCTCGACCGCGGGACGTCAACGATCACTGCTGCCGCGCACACCAACGGCGCCAGTCCGAGCGCGACGAGCACGAACATCCCCGAGTACCGGTAGTCCCATGTGTGCCACTCGGGCAACATGTCCACGCTCAGCCCGAGGGTCCCGCCCGACGGGTCGGAAACGAGGGCGATGCCGTTGAACAGGCCCGCCGCGCCCAGCGCGAGAAGAAGTGCCGCGGTCACGAGCTTTTTCACATTCTCACCCCTTCTGGGTACCGAGCAGACACTGAACATACCGCGCAGTTCCTTCCCTACGCGAACCACCACACCGGGTGGCAGTATCGACCCATGAACACATTCCAACGCGCTGCCGTCGGGTTCAACGCCCTCGTCCGCCCTCTGCTCAAGGCCCCGATCATCGGCAAATACATCTCCGGTGCCATCACCGAGATCACCTACACCGGCCGGAAGTCGGGCCGTACGTTCAGCATCCCCATCAGCTACAAACGTCGCGGCGACGAGGTGTCTGTAGCGGTGGCTTTTCCGGACAAGAAGGCCTGGTGGCGCAATTTCTATCCGGAAGGCGGGCCCATCAGTATCGAACTCGACGGCGTCCAACGATCAGGGCATGCCGTTGCGACCAGGAATGGAAACCAGGTGCTCGTCAAGATCCGGCTCACCGAGAACTAGCTATCCCCCCGGCTCATCGCCGTTCGATGGCGGCGGGAGCACCGGGATTGTCGAGGTTTTCACCGTTCTCGAACGGGAAACAGGGCGAGGACACTCCGACGCTGAGGTGGCCGTCGACGCTCAATTGCGCGATCACCTTGTAACCCTCGGGTGACACCACGCGCGTGGTGTCGCGGCCGTTTTCGGCGGAGTCGTAGACGTCCCATTCCCATTCACGCCAGCGGTCGAGCAGGGCCTGCGCATTGCTTGGCCCAGCGTTGCCCGTCACCCAGAACCTGGCCGTGAACCGTACCGGGCCTTCGACGGTCATATTGTCGTCGTAGCACGGCTCGAATCGTCCGAACATCATGTGTGCGTGCGGGAATTCGGGATGCACGCGCACCAGGGATACGCCTACAGGAAGCGCGGCCAACGATCTCGCCAGCGTCTGAATCGACTCTGTCAGCGCCACGTTCGACGTCAACGACTCGTTCATCGGGCAGGTCCTCGGCCGGCGATGATGCGGCCCATCGTGTCCAGGCTCGGACTCCAGGTTTCGAAGTAATCGCTGTGCAGCGACGGTGAGAAGTCGATGTCTCCGAGCCCTGGTATCGAGAAGGATGTTCCCGGTTCACTGTCGAACACTGTTGCTCCGAAATAGGGTGTGGTCGGGTCGAATCCGTGCGCTTCGGGCATCAGTTCGTCCCCCCAGGTCACCGGATCCGCTGCCGCGGCGGTGGCGAATATCCGTCGGCCGTTCTCGGAGGGGTCGACTCCGTCGAGGGTGAGTTCGTCGACGCGCCTGACTCCCACTCCCGGGCTTCCCACGAATACGACGTTGTCGACGGCGAGTGATGCGTTGTCGCGCATGGCGTGTCCGATGACGGTGCTGCCGTAGTCGTGTCCGATGACGGTGTTGTGGGACGGGGGCCCGAAATGTGCAGCCCGCAGGCCGTCCTGAAACCTGTCGAGTCTGGGCGCTCCGGCGTCGGCGTACTTTTCGGCGACGGTGTCGACCAAATCGGGTGGCGCGGTGTAGCCGAGCCACGCGACAACGGAATTGGGGCCCGCACTGTGTGCGTTGGAGCTGTCGAGGAGGCCGGCGATGCGGCTCATGTCGCCGCCGATGGTCGCGAGCGAGGACGAGGTGCCGGGCACATATGTGGCGACGTTGCCCGAGGTATCGGGGTTGCCCAATGCCAGTGCAGCCCTGCCGTTGTGGTCGATGTTCATCAGGAAGGTATCGACGCCGGCGCGGTCGAGGTGGCTTCTGACGGTGTCGTAGCCTGCGATGCTCCCGGCCATGGCCTCGCGTTCGTCGAGCCACCCAGAGTATTCGTCCGCTCGCTCCCCCCGCCGCGGCAGGTTCTCGTCTCGCATCCAGTCCGGGTGGCGAGACTCGATCAGGTTCAGATGCACCCGGGCATCGTCGACGAGGGTTCCGAGGTGCGCGAGGTTGTAGCGCGATTTGTCGACGGCGGGTAGGCCGTCGCGGTTGCCGATGGTGGGGTCCCAGGCGGCGAGACCGTCTTTCTCGGCGTCGGTCAGTCCACGCCAGAACTCGGCCATCGCTGCGGGTTCGTTGGGGAGCGGGGTATCACCGTCGAGCACGGCTCGCACCGCCCGGCTGTAGCCCTCGGAGGCAGCGGGCGCGTCGACGAGAGTGCGGATCGCATCGACGGCGTCCTGCAGCCGCGACGCCCACGCACAGTCGATGACGGCCGCGTCCGCCAACAGCGGCCGCAGAAGTGACTCGATGCCGTGCGCCCTGTCGTCGAAACTTGCCTGTAGAACGACGTCGAGGCCAATATCGCCGGTGGCGCTGGTCGGCGCGATGACGTGTCCGTTGTCGGCTACGTCGAAGCCCTCAGCGAGGGCTGTATCGACTGCAGCGACCACGGAATCTCGTATCGAGCCAAGCTCTCGGGCGGCGCTCCCGAACACTTTGGAGTACGTGTCGACGGCGGCGACGAGGTAGCTGCCAGCCATACGTTCAGCGAGTGTCCGTGCGGCGACGGCGACGGATGCGTCCCCTTCCCAGTTGGCGAGAGTGTCGCACGTGACCGATTCGACGTGTTTCACGGTGTCGTCGAACCTCTCGTTGATGTCGACGACGTCTGCAGCGACCTCGGTGAGTACGGACGTGGTCCATCCGCGCACCTGTGAGACCGAGGCCGCCATCATCTGCCGTTCAAGTACTGCGTCAGTTGCGCGCGGAATGCAGCTTCTGCCTGCTCGTAACTGTGGGCGCTGACCGTCGCGGCGTCGGCCATGTTCTGGATGCGTTCGGCCATCGCCTGGTACGCGGCCAGAATGGGGAGAGCAGTATTGGCCGCCGCGGCGCCGAACGCCGACTGGGGCATTGCGTTGGCACTGGGTTCGACCACGGCTACCGGGTCCAGTTCGCTGATGTCGTCGGCTCGGTCCGTGAGTCCCGACGCCAGCGCACGCAACGAATCCGAGTCGACTCTCAGCATTCTGCTCCCTCGATCGCAGTTGGCGCCGTCACCGCCCCTACATACAGCTTCGACGCACCAGGAGGGCAATCGGTTCCATCGACTTTCACTTGCCCCTCGCCGCATCTACAACGTCGCGCTAACGATCCACGGCGGATGGAACCGATTGGGCCGGTGGCGCGTCTAACCGATTGTGAGTCAATTGTGAACGTCGAATCGCTGGCTGTGACTGCCTCTTGGGCGTCGAGGGCCGAGACTGCGAGCGGCTGCGCCCGGCGTCTGCAGCAGTCGCTTCGCGACATCCCGTCGAAGGCTGCGGGTTGTTCCGGCTGGTTCACGATGCCGGAGAACATCACCGGCCGCGATGGTTTGATTCCGGTCACGGGCGATCTCGACGGCCTCACCGCGCTCGTCGAAGCCAGTGCCGTCCGCGGCCGCTCTGCCGGTGTCGTGCCGGGCGGTGGTTTCAGCCCCAGCCTGATCCGGCTGCACCACGACCGTCCGCTCCCCTATTCACTGAGCTGCGGGGTCACCTCTCGGCGCGGAAACCATCTTTCCCTAGATCTCGCCGACTCCCCATTCGGTGATCGGCACGATTCACCGTCGACGACGGTTGTCTCGGGCTCACTGAAAGCCGTCGTGTCGAGCTGGGAGCCCCAGCACGGAACCACCGTCTCCGAGAGGTTCCTGCGGGCACAGAAGCACAGGGCGGCCAACCGGGAAATCCCGGTCGGCTGGCTGACGTATCTGAGCGAGGACATCGAACTCGACAGTCGGGCAATGCCCGACGAGGTCTCGATCGAGAAGGTCGACGGCGGAATCTATCTGACGCTGCCCGGCCACCCCCAACATCCGAGCCTCGATGCGGCGCTCGCTGTTCGGCGGGCGTTGGGGTATGGCCGGTAAGCGCACTACCCGACCGGCACGAATCCCGCTCCCACTCCGCCCCGAGAGTTGAGTTGCGCCAACGATGCCGACGCCGATGCATAGGCCGTCGGGCTGAGCACCGGTACCGAATCCGCGTGGCTGGCGATACCCACCAACGTTGTACCGCTGACGAGGCCGGACCCGGAATCTGCCCAGAGTGTCGGCGTCGCCGTGAGGATGTCACTGTCCGCCCGCACCTCGAGTACGGTGCCGCAGGTGGTTCCGGTCGCTGCACCGCTCTTGCACACAGGTTGCCCCGGCACAGCATCACCGATGGAGGTGACGGTGACTCCTCCCGTCGACGGCACCGGGATCACCTTGGACGGGTCCAGTTCGATCACGCCGTAGTCGGGACCCCAGTGCGCGGAGACGGTGGTTCCTACCGGACCTGCCCCCGGATTGCCGATCAGCGTGACGGGCAGCCCGGGGCGGAGCACGCAGTGCCCTGCCGTCAGTCCGATGAGTCGGCCTGCGGCGTCGTATCCGACTGCGGCGAAGGAACATGCCGTCAAGTCGTCGAGCCCTCCGGTAGTGACGTATCCCGTTCCGGGCCCGACCACTGCACTCGGTGCTGCGGCTGCAGGCGCCGCACATGCGATGCCGACGACCGCAACACCGACAACTATTGCCGCAGTTCTCACTCTTTGTATCTTCTGGACGTGGGTGCGGTGCCATTCTGCGGCGTCGAGTCAGACGTGCGGGTTGAGACCGACGTCGACGCGGCACCGGCCGCTGATCTTGCGGCGCCATGCGCCGCGGTGGGTGCCTCGGGTGCAGCGGGTTCCGGAGTCGAACTGGTTCCATCCCATGCTGTCGACACCGTTCCCGGTGCTACAGGATGGGGTGTCTGACGAGGGATCGACTTGTCCGTCTCGTAGTAGTACGAGTAGTTGTCGCCGCCCTTGCGCCCGCTCGGCATCATCGTGAACACGGCGCCGAGGATGTGCGCGCCGATCGTTTCCAGGTTTCCGACAGCCCGGGCGACCTCGCTTTCGCTCGTATGTCCAAATCGCGCGACGATGAGCGCGCCGTCACTGTGGGTGGTGAGCAGCGCAGAGTCCGTCACGGGCAGCAGAGGTGCGCCGTCGACGATGACGTAGTCGAAGCGACCGCGCAGTTCCTCGATGATCCGCCTCGACGCTTCCGAGCCGAGCAGCTCGGACGGGTTCGGCGGCAGTGGACCCGACGCGAGCACCTCCAGGCCTTCGAAACTGGTGGGCTGCATCACGTCCGACAGGCCGGCTTGACCGGCGAGAACCGTGGACAGGCCGACGGAACCGATCAAACCCATGTATTTGGAGACGCGTGGGCGTCGGAGATCGCCCTCGACGAGCGCAACGTGGTGTCCGGCCTCGGCGAGTGCGAGCGCAAGGTTGACTGCCACGGTGGTCTTGCCTTCGGCAGGCACAGCGCTGGTGACGACGATGACGCGCGGCGGGTGATCGACTTCGAGGAACTGGAGGTTGGTGCGGAGCTCTCGGTATGCCTCGGCGCTCGGCGAGTGCGCGACGCCGAACTGAACGATCGCGGCTTCCTTGAGCGTCTTGTCGAAGGGCAGAGATCCGACGAGCGGTGTCTTGGCGACGGCTTCGAGCTTGCTACGCGACTTGATGGTGTTGTCGAGACGATCGCGCAGCACCGCCAGAGCGATGCCGAGCAGCAGGCCGACAGCCGCGCCCAGTGCCAGGTTGCGTGTGGTCTTCGGGCTGATCGGCGTCGCCGATTCCTGTGCCTGCTCCACCAGCCGGACTCCGGCTGCGGGTGATCCGCCGTCCTCGGGGGTTTCCAGCTCACGCACGAGAGTGGTCAGCTGGGTCGCCAGGGAGTTGGCGATGTCACGGGCCACAGCGGGTGAATCGTCGACGACGCAGGTGTCGAGCAACACGGTGTCCGGCGTGGATTTCGCCGTCACCTTCGAGGCAAGCGCAGACGGGGACATGTCGAGACCGAGCTCGTCGATGGTCCGTGCGGCGAGCGTCTCACCGGTAACGAGCTCGGAGTACGACGCAACGCGCTGCTGCGAGAACAGGTTGCCCTGGTAGGACTCGGTCACGGTCGATCCGCCCGACGTCGAGACGAAGACTCGACTGCACGACTGATAGGTCGGCGTCGTGAGCAGAGAAACAGCGAGTGCCCCCAGCACCGCGACTGCAACCGTTACGACGATGATCATCCATCGTGTTCGCAGGATCTGGAGGTAGTCCTGGATTTCCACTTGGGGCTCCCTAATGAGTTCGTAAGCTGTTCTATCGTTACATGCATCGGCCTTCTCGGTGCGTCAACTCATGCTCGTCGACTCCGGTTTCAGCGTGAATTGCACGACGTCTATCCGGCCGTCCTTGAAACGCGACGAGCATCCGGTGAGGTAGTGAATGTAGCGGTCGTAGTTCTCTTCCGACGACAGCTCGATCGCATCCTCGCGAGCAGCGACCAGTTTCTCGGTCCACTCGTCGAGCGTGCGCGCGTAGTGCGGGCCGAGTGCATGCTGGCGTTCGACACCGAAGCCTGCCTCCACGGACTTGGCGACCACCATGTCGGACTGCGCCAACTGGCCGCCGGGGAAGATCTCCCGCATGATGAAACGCACGAAGTGCGCGTCGTCTCGGGTGAAGACCACCCCGCTTGCCAGTACCTCCGCGATGGGTCTCATCACGATGGTATGCAACAACATTCGGCCGTCCGCCGGTAGCACCGAGCGGCACTTCTCGAAGAATGCCGAGTACCGTTGCCGCCGGAAGTGCTCGAACGCACCGATGCTGACGATGCGGTCCACCGGTTGATCGAATTCTTCCCAGCCCTGCAGCCGGATGTCGACGGTTCGGGTGCGCGGCTGGTCCGCAAAGACGGTGCGAGCATGGTCGAACTGATTCTGGCTCAGCGTCAGACCGATTACGTTCACGTCGTACTTCTCTACCGCCCGCTGCGCCAATGCTCCCCAGCCGCAGCCGATGTCGAGCAATGTCATGCCCGGTTGCAGATCCAGCTTTCCGAGAGCGAGGTCGATCTTGGCAATCTGCGCCTCTTCGAGCGTCATATCGTCGCGTTCGAAATACGCGCAGCTGTACGTCATGCTCGGATCGAGGAAAAGTCGAAAGAACTCGTCCGACAGATCGTAGTGAGCCTGCACGTTTTCCACGTACGGTTCGAGAGCTCTCATCGTGCCACTCCTTCCGTGACCGCTACTGTGCCGATTACTCGGCCTACTGCGCGGGCGCCTATTTCACCCAACATGTCCTCGTGCTCGACGTCGACGCGGTGGACCGTGATCGGCCCGTCGACGAAGTCGTTCCATTGGCCCGCACCGATCGAGTCCCGGGCGGCCATGTAGGTCATTTCGCCCTTGAATACCCGAGGCCGATACAACGACACCCACCTCGGCGCTTCGGCGACCGGGGCGTACATCTTCTCGAGGTGACCTGCACCAAGGAATCCGAGTTCACTTCTGTCGTAACGAAGTTGCGCCGCAATGCCTTCGAAGGAGCTGCCCGCGACTCCGAGTTGAGAAGCCAAATCTTCGATGCCGAACTCTGCCGCATCTGCGGGCGCCGACAGCAGTGAATCGACTTCCACGAGCATCGATATCTCTTCACCCTCGGCTTGCAATTCCGCTGCCACGGCGTGTGCGATGACGCCGCCGAGCGACCACCCGAGCAGGTGGTACGGCCCGTGGGCTTGAACGGCCCGAATTTCGCGGACGTACCGGCTCGCGAATTCCTCGATGGACGAAGGAGATTGCTCGTCGTCAGCGATGCCAGGTATCTGCAGCCCGTACACGGGGCGATCCGTCTCACCGAGCAGAGCCAGGTAACTCCACGCGATTCCGATGGCGGGGTGCACGCAGAACAGCGGCGCTCCTGTGCCATCAGCGCGTAGCGGCAACAGAACGTCGAAGACACCGCTCGTAAGATCACTATCGGCGGCAACACCGTCCGCTCCCGCCTCCAGCTTCGACGCAAGGGCCCCGACCGTCGGGAACATCAGCAGTGCGCTGACGGGAACGGGGCGTGAGAGCTCCTCCCCCAGTGCATCTGTCACCTGAACTACAGACAGCGAGTGCCCACCGAGATCGAAAAAGTTGTCGTCGACGCCGATGTTGCCGACCGGCACATCGAGCACGTCGGCGAAGGCGCTGCGAACGAGGAGTTCGAGCGGGGTCGACGGCGCGATCCACTCCGCCGACGGCAGCGACGGCGTCGGCAACGAGGCCACATCAACTTTGCCGGACAGCGTAATCGGAAGAGCATCGACGGCCGTCACCGTACTGGGAACCATGAACGCAGGCACTGTCCGAGCCAGGAAGGCTCGCACGGCGCGCGGTTCCGCATCCCCGACGACGTACGCCGCGAGTGTTCCTGCATGCCCGACGACGCAGGCCTGCTGGACATCAGGATGCCTCAGCACGGCGGCTTCCACCTCGGCGAGCTCGACGCGGTGTCCTCGAATCTTCACCTGGGAGTCTGCCCGGCCCACGAACTCGAGCTCGGAGCGTCCGTCCATCTCGATCCAACGAACGAGGTCGCCGGTGCGATACAGCCTTTCGCCAGGCGTTCCCAGTGCGTTGGCCACGAAGTGCGTTGCGCTCAGACCCGGCTGACCGATGTACCCCTGCGCGAGCCCTGCACCGCCAAGGAACAGCTCACCCACCACGTTGGCACCGACTGGACGCAGACGAGCGTCGAGAACGACGGCATCGAACCCTCGCACGGGCTCGCCGATGGTCACGACGCCTCCTCGCGGCTGCTTCGTCGTGCAGGTACCCATGATCGTTGTCTCGGTCGGGCCGTAGGCGTTGAACACTGCTCGGCCGGGCGACCAACGCTGCAGCAGCTGCGAATTCACGGCCTCGCCGGCCATGATGACAACGCGGAGGGACGGGGTGGCGTTCGGATCGGTCACCTGCAGAACCGTCGGCGTGAGGCACGCATGGGTGACGGAATGCTTGTCGATCAGCGCCTCGAGTTGGCGTCCGGCGTATACCTCGGCAGGCACGATCACTGCCGCCGCGCCTGCCCCGACGGCGAGGAGCATCTCGAACACGGAGGCATCGAAGCCGGGCGATGCGAAGTGGAGAACGCGTGAGCTGGGTTCGACGTCGAACAATTCTCGCTGGCTTTGGACCAGGTCGGCAATTCCTCGGTGCGTCACCCGCACACCCTTGGGTACCCCAGTTGATCCCGAGGTGTAGATGACGTAGGCGACACTGTCGAGAAGCTGTGGTAGGGAGAGGTTCTCGACGAGACTGGACGTCGCAGGCGTACCCTCCGACGGGCCCGCGATATCCAGCCAGCCCTCGTGCGCCGACGCGAAACCTGCCGATGCGATTCCGGTAGCAGGGCGAGCATGCGTCAAGATTTCCTCGACTCGGGCCGCGGGTTGTGTCGGGTCGATCGGCAGATACCCTGCGCCGGTCTTCGCCACCGCCCAGAGTGCGATCAGTAGCTCCGCCGACCGCGGCAGGGCGACCGCTACCACACTGCCCGATCCGACACCTGCCCGAATAAGACTGTTGCTCAAGCATGTTGACCGACGATCAAGCTCCTTGTAGGTCATCGACATGTCGCCGTCGATGACGGCGACATTGTCCGGCCATTGCACAGCGGCCCGCCCGAACAGCGCCCCGAGGGTGTAGTACTCGTCGGCTCCGTCGCGATGGCCAACAGCGTTTCGGTCGGCTACGACGAAGTCGACGCTTCCCAGTTCGACCTGGGGTGTGACTGCGATCAGTTCGAGCACTGCCGTCAACCGCTCGGCAAGGCCGATGCCGACAGAACGCGAAAACCGTTCCCCGGAGTAGCCGAGTCGTCCCAACAGGCCGTCGGCAGTGGCTTCGACGACCACTTCGAGGTCGAATTGCGTTGACGCGATTTCGATTCGACGCGGTGTCGAGGCATCGCCGCCCCATTCGAATGTCGGTGAGTCGAGCTGCCCGAATGCAAGCAGGACCTGAAACAGCGGGTGGCTGTCCACGGTGCGCGCGGGATTCACAGCATCGACGACCCATTCGAACGGCACCGATGCGTTGGCGAATGCGTCCAGGTCGCGATCTCGGACTTCGACGACAAACTCTTCAAACGTCATGGTCGGCGCAACGGCGGTTCGCAATACGACAGTGCCGACGAACATTCCGACGAGGTCGTCGAGCGCCGATTCGGTTCTTCCGGACACGGGCGTACCGATGGCGATGTCCTGGGTTCCGCTCGCCTCGGCCAGCACGGCGGCAAGGGCTGCATGCACCACGACGAAGACGGTAGCTCCCAGCCGGTGGGCCAGGGACCGTATGCCGGCGAGAGTGTCGGCGTCGACGCCGAACTCGATCGGTGTGGCGTCCTCAGCTGGATTCGGGGTACCCGTCGGGAGATCGAGGTACTCGGGCAGGCCGGCGAGGGCAACTCGCCAATAGTCGAGCTGTTCTGCGGCGACGGCGGCGAGGACGTCCTGCTGCCACACTCGGTAGTCCGCGTAATCGACTGCAAGCGGGGTGAACTCGGGGACGACCCCTGCGAACCGGGCAGTCAACGCTGCGTCGACATCACGAGCCAGCGGAGCGAGAGACAAGCCGTCGACGGCGATGTGGTGCGCGACGACGGTGAGCAGCAACTCGTCGCCGCGCCGGGTCACCGCCATCCGCACCGGCGGCTCGACCGTCAGGTCGAATCCTTCGGTCACCAGCGCTGCTGCATCCGAGTGCCGCTCGTTCATCGAAGAGACCACCGTCTCCGCGTCGATCAGCACGGCGGCGGGCCCAGCGGGGGTCGACGGGTAGACGGTGCGTAGCGGGATGTGCCGCTCCACGACGTCGGCGATGGCGGTGCGCAGGACATCGAGGTCCGTGTCGGGCGGCAGCGGCAGCTCGAAGGCGATGTTGTAGGCCGTCGAGGTCGGGTCGTACCGGTTCTGCACCCAGAGTCGGCGTTCGGCGGGCGCGAGAAGCGACTGAGCTCGGGCTCCGACGTCGTGCACCAACGCTGGCAGCGGTACGTATTCTTCTGACAGCTTCTCGACGGCGGCGGCGAGTAGGTGCGCGGTAGGTGATTCGAAGAGCGTTCGCACGGGAACGTGGGTTCCCAGTGCCGCGCCGATCCTCGTGGCGGCGCGGTTGGCCACGAGTGAGTCTCCACCGAGGACGAAGAAGTTCGAGTCCGCGGACGGATCGGACACACCGAGGGTGTCGGCGAAGATGCCGAGGATGACCTCTTCGGCCAGCGTCCGCACTGCGGTCGGATCTCCTGTGGCCGGTAGCGGCGACGGCAATGCTGCAACGTCGACCTTCCCGTTCGATGTCAGGGGAATCCGATCGATCGGTGTGATCACGGACGGCACCATGGCGAGCGGCAGCTTCTCGAGAAGCCACCGCTTGGCGGCCTGTTCGTCGAGGCCCACCACCCAGGCGAGGATTCTGTTGTCGTTCACTGATGCGACTGCGCCGCGCACGTCGGGATGCGCGGCCAGGGCAGCTTCGATATCGCCGAGTTCGATTCGCACGCCCCGTATCTGGACTTGTGTATCGATGCGGCCGCGGTAGTCGAGCACACCGCCGGCGCCGCGCCGGACGAGGTCGCCGGTACGGTAGACGCGCACACCGCCGGGCGCGGCCACGAAGCGTTCAGCTGTCAGCGCGGCTCCGGTGCCGTAGCCGCGTGCCAGCCCTGAGCCTCCCAGGTACAGCTCGCCGACACCGCCCACCGGAACCTGCTGCAGTCTGCGGTCGAGCACCTGGGCCGACACGTGATCGAGTGGGCGCCCGATCGTCACCGGACCGGCTGAATCGAGGGGGTCGGTCAACGTCGCGACGACGGTTGCCTCGGTCGGGCCGTAGGCGTTCAACATTCGGCGACCCGGAGACCACTCCCGGACCACGTCCGATCCGAGTACGTCGCCTCCCACCGCAATGGTGGTGATACCCGCGACGGGAGGGACGGTGGCCAGCACCGCAGGCGTCGACAGGTAGTGCGTCACCGACTGCTCGGTGAGGAAGCTCGCAATGGCGTCGCCCTCGACGAGTTCCGGTGGTGCGATCACCATGGTGGCCCCGCCCCCGAAGGCAAGAACGAGTTCGAGAATCGCTGCATCGAAGTTGGTCGAATATCCTTGCAGCACCCGAGAATCCGGAGTCACGCCGTAGCGCGGAACAACCTGTTCGGCAAGCGCATGAACGCTGCCGTGTGTCACGGTGACCGGTTTCGGGGTGCCGGTGGAGCCGGAGGTATGGATGACGTACGCCGGATGCTCGGGCAGCAGGTTCGCCGTGCGATCACCATCGGCGATGGGTTCGCTGCTGAATTCCGCGGCGTCGGACTCGTTGATCCAGCGGACGCCGGCCTCGGTGCCGCCGAACCCGAGTGTGATCCCGTCGAGCATGAGTTCTCTTCGGCTCGTGGGGTAGTGCGGATCGATCGGGACAAACGCTGCACCGGATTTCGCGACGCCGCACAATGCGACGATGTAGTCGGCCGACCGCTCCAGAGACAACGCGACGAGACTTTCCGCCCCGGCACCGAGCGAGATGAGCAGGCGTGCAAGCCTGTTCGAGCGCTGGTCCAGTTGGTGATACGTCACGCGCTCGACGCCGTCGAGCGCGACATCTCGAGCAGTCCCGAGTACGTCCACCAGAGTTCCGCGAGGCGCGGCGGCAGGCGCACGTTCCCGTTCTGCCACTGCCAGATCGCCGACGATCACATCAGGATTCTCGGCAACGGCGCTGATCACGCCGAGCAATACCTTCGCGAAACCGTCGACAGTGCTCCGGTCGTACAGGTCGACCGCGTATTCGATCTGCCCGGCCATGCCGTCGGCCGTTTCGGTGAGTACGAGGTTGAGGTCGAATTCGGAGGTGTGCGTCTCTACCGGGAGTACCGAGACCGGCAGATCCTCCACCGACTGGTGGGGCACGTTGTCGAACGCGAGCATGACCTGGAACAGCGGGTGTCGGTCGAGGGATCGGTCGGTTGCAAGCGCGTCGACGATCCGCTCGAACGGCAGGTCCGCATGCGCAAAGGCATCGAGGTCCGTGCGCCGCACGGCCGCGACGAGCTCGGTGAAGGTGCCGTTCGGATTCACCGTCACCGCCAGTGGAACCGTGCCGACAAACATGCCGACCATGTCATCGAGCGCCTCGTGTCCACGGCCCGCGGAGGGCGATCCGACGATGGTTCTTGGCGAGTCTCCGAAACGACTCAGCGCAGCGGCGAACGCGGCGTGGACCACCATGAAGGTGGTTGCGTTCAACGTCCGCGCAACGTCGCGGAGGCGCTCGTGAAGGTCGGCATCGACACGGAATGGCACACCTTCGGTGGTCATCGACTGCACTGCAGGACGCGGTCTGTCCGTCGGCAGTTCTGCCAGCATCCCGCCGGGCTCTCCCAATACCGTTGTCCAATAATTTAATTGCTCGTCCGCAACGGCGTCGACTACAGCCCGGTTCCACACCGCGTACTGGCTGTACTGAGCGGGTAAACGCGGCCACGTCGGCGCGTGCCCTGCGCTGCGGGCAGCATGCGCGATGGTGAAGTCACGCACCAGCGGGTCGATCGACCAACCGTCGATCGAGATGTGATGAAGAACGATGACCACAACAATCTCTGCTCGCCCCTCGGGCGCGAGGATGGCTGCGCGGATCGGCACTTCGGCTGCTACGTCGAATCCCGCTGCCGCTAAGGCGTCGATGGCGTCATCGAGATCAGTGACTGTCTGCGTGGGAATGTCGACGAGAACCGAATCCGACGGGCGCACCACCTGGCGTGGCCCGTTGCCGTCGTCGGGAAAGTAGGTGCGGAGCGATTCGTGACGTTCCAGCACGTCGCGCAGCGCGAACATCACCAGTACCGGATCGGCCTGTGCCTGCAGTTGCACCGCTACGGGCATGTTGTAGGCGGGCGAACTGGCGTCGAACTGGTTGAGGAACCACATCCGTTGCTGGGCGTAGGACAGTGGTATCCGCTCGGGCAGAACAGTGTCCAATAGCTGAAGCGACACGGGCTGGGCCAGAGAACTGTCGATCGCGGCCGCCACCGCTGCGACGCTCGGAGCGTCGAACAGCGCGGGTAGCGACACCGCGGTACCCAGCCTCGCCAGTACGCGCGTCGCGCTCAGTGAATCGCCGCCGAGTTCGAAGAACGTGTCCTCGCGACCGACACGTTCGGCACCCAGAACCTCCGAGAACACGGCTGCGACCAGACGTTCCGTGTCGGTCCGGGGTTCGACGAATTCTCTGGCCACCGAGAAGGACGGCGTCGGTAGTGCACGTCTGTCGAGCTTTCCGCCCGCGGTCATCGGCATCGCTGCAAGTACGACGATGTGGCGTGGAACCATCCATCCGGGAAGGTGGTCACGCAGGTGTGCGTCCAGGCCGTCACTCGTGCCGGTGACGTAGAGAATCAGTCGATCCTCACGGACCGCGGCCGTCGCAGCGGTCACGCCCGAGAAACTTGTTGCTGCCGCTTCGATTTCACCGAGTTCGAGGCGGCGGCCCTGCAGCTGTACCTGCGAGTCGCTGCGGCCGAGGTATTCGAGGGTGACTCCATCGATGGACCGTCGAACAACATCTCCGGTTCGATACAGCCGCACACCACCTGGGCCGGCAACGAACCGCTCCGCTGTGAGACCGGCCTGGCCGTCGTATCCTCGGGCGATGCCGTCGCCGCCGAGGTAGAGCTCGCCGATTCCGCCGCTCGGCGCGGGCCGCAGGTGGGAGTCGAGTACCGCAGCGCGCACTCCCGGCAGCGGTCCGCCGATGGTGATGCGCTCCCCGGCAGCCATCGGCGCCGACACCGTCGCCACGACCGTTGCTTCGGTGGGCCCGTATGCGTTGAGCATGGTCCGCTCGGTCGAGGCGAATCGGTCGCGGAGTGCGGGTGGGCATTCTTCACCGCCGACGTCGAACACTTCAACCGAATCCAGGTCGCTTGGGGCCAGGGTCGCCAACACCGTCGGCGAGGTCACGAGGTGCGTGATGCGCTCGCTGGCCAGTAGTTCGGCCAACGCGGGACCGGCGTACACGTCCGCGGGAGCGATCACCAACGTTGCACCCGCCGAGAACGCCATCAGAATTTCCTGCACGGACGCGTCGAACACCGGGGACGCGAGGTGTAGCACGCGCGACCGCCCGGTCACCCCGTACCGTTCGATCACGTTTGCGGCGAGCTGAGACAGCCCGTCGTGAGTGATGCTGACGGCCTTGGGTTTTCCGGTGGAACCGGAGGTGTGGATGACGTAGGCCTCGTTGTCGAGATCGACTTCCGGCAGCTGATGCTCATTCAGGACAGGTTGGGCAGCGAGAAGATCCTCCACGGCGATCCAGGTACCGGGGAGTGCTTCGACCTTTGCCCGGCTGGTCATCCCGAACCTTACGTTCGCATCCCGCATCAGCGATGCGATGCGATCGGCGGGATCCGCCGGGTCCATCGGCACGAACGATGCGCCTGCAGTCGCGACGGCCCACATGGCCAGCACGGAGTGATACGAACGGTCGAGCGCCACCGCTATGCGCACCTCGGGAGCAGCGCCACGCGCAACAAGCTGGGCAGCAACGTCTTTCGACACGTTCGTCAACTCGGAGGCTGAATGGTCGACGCCATCCGCGCAGATGACGGCAGTGCTCGCGAGCAGAGTCGTCAGTAATTGAGGAGCGGCGGTGCGGGTGTCGGCCAGTTCGATGTCCGCAGGCACGGCGCCCTGCACCTGCAGGTCCGATACCGACAGTCCGTCTGGCGCCTCGACCACTGCGCGGAGCAGATCCAGGAAGCGAGCGTGATGCGCTGCTAGCTCTTCGGTGCTGTACACGGCAGGGTTGCCGAGGAAGTCGACGCGGGTGCTGGCGCCTGCAACTCCGGGGTAGACGTTGACCATCATGTCGTCGATCGGTCCGCTGGAGAGCACACGGTACTCGCCGATGACGTCGCCGAGCCGAATTGTGCTGTTGTACATCATGATGTTGACCGTCGGACCGAATACTCCGCGCCCAGCAGCACTACTGACACTGCTTCCGGCGGAACGCTGCATGTCTTCGACGCGGAACCTCTGATGCCGCAGGGCTCCGGTGAGTTCCACCTGGATACGTCGTAGAAGTTCCTCGACGGTCACGCCGGACTCGACGCCGATGCGCAGTGGCACGATGTTGGACATCATTCCGGAGGAGTCGCGCAGTTTGGTTGTGGCTCTGCCCGATACGGGCAGGCTCAGCATGACGTCCTCGGTGTCGGTCATTCTGGCGAGGTAGAGCGAGAAGGCGGCAAGCACCACCGGGACGTCCGAAGAGTTGTAGCGGCGGGCAACGTCAGCCATCGCCGCGGAGATCTCGGGGTCCAGTACGTCGCCGACGCTCACCGAGACCCTGCTGGGGACGGCGCCGGATCGCGGCGTTCCAGCGAGTCGCGGCGCTTCGGAGTGTCCATCGAGGCGGCCGAGCCAGTATTGGCGGTCGGTCTCGTAACGCGAGGATCCAGGGTAGGCCACCTCGTAGTCGTAGATCTCGCGGACACTGACAGCCCGTGTCTTGCGAAGCTCGGTTCCGGTGACGATCGCCGTGTAAGCCGCTGCGGTGCGCTCCTGCACGGAAATCGCACCGAGTCCGTCCATGACGACGTGGTGCGCACGGCTGTACCAGAAATAGTGCGCGTCACCGACCTGAATGATCTCGGAGACGATGAGTTGATCGCGAACGAGGTCGAGGGGCTTTTTGTAGTGCTCGTCCATGTACTGCTGCGCATAGGCGACGGGATCTACTTCGCCTCGTAGATCGCGGTAGGTCATGGCGTAGGGAACGTTGTCGTCGTATCGCTGCAGTGGTTGGCCGTCGATCTCGGTGAGCCGCACCCCGGGCGACTCGAGGTCGCGGCAGGCGATGTCGGTGGCGCGGATCAGCGTGGCGGGGTCGATGTCGCCGTGGATTTCCACGTACTGCGCGACGGTGAACGGTACTTCCGGAGCGAGCTTCTGCGCGAAGTAGATGTTCATCTGGGCAGCGGAGAGCGGAAAGTAGCCGTGGTCGATGTCGGGACCGGCAGGAGTGGAACCTGCAGAATGACCCGAACCGAACGCTCTTACCTCTGGCACCTGCTACCCCTCTTCAACGGTCACCGACGACGGGTTGATGGTGGTTCCACCGATTGTCGCTCAGCACCGTTGATCTCAGCGCCCCCTCGGTACAAACTAGTGGATAGGCGCTCTCTGCTCCACTTTGCCGGAAATGGTCCGGATATATTTCGACTATGTAACGTCGCCAATTCGGCTATATCTCGGATTGCGTCCAGAAAAAGGTCTGGACGCATGTTTTGCGCTATTCGCACAGACGCGTCAGTTGGGTTTTCTTCGGTACCGAACCCTCGCCGCAGTGAGTCTCAAGATACGAATGTCGCGGGCGAGCGACCACGACGCTACGTACTCGTGATCGAGCGTGGCGAGATCGTCTGGGGTCAGTTCGGTGCGGTCCATCAGCATCCACAGTCCGGTCATGCCAGGCCGTAGATCTACCCCAGTCGGTCTGTGCCCGGTCGAGGACCGACTGCTTGCCGAACGGTCGGAACGAGGTGCCTTCACCGGCCGTGGTCGTGGGCCCACCAGACTCATGTCGCCGCGCATCACATTCAGCAGTTCCGGCAGGTGGACCAGGCCATGGCGGGTCATGTGGCTGTCGTCGCAGTCAGGGCCGGGCGCGCGAAAGTTCAACAGGCCGAACTGCCGACCTCGGAAACCCATTCGGGGGAGAGCGCGGACGGCACGGCGTCGCGGACTCTGCACCTTCACACAGGTCCAGCAGCCCAGCAGGACCGGCGCAAGAACGAGCAGGGTAGATGCCGCCACTACACGGTCGAACGCTGCCTTCGCAGCCCTGTCCGCGGCACTCAAGCCAATTCTGGAGTCTCCGGAATCGGCCGAGCCGTCAACTACGTCCACTCATTCCCCTCGTTCGCACTCGAGTCTTCGATGGTGTCGATATATCGCAACACGACTTACTTGGTATCGACTGCAGACACCATCACGTTACGATTTCGCTACTTGTCGGTCGGCTTTCATTCAATTGCAGGTTTCGCTCCGGAAGACGTCATTCATGTGAATTACATAGACCTCATCCGCGCTTTCTCGGCCGCGACCCACTACTCTTCCACGAGCAAGATCAATCAGTACGCAGCAACCGTCGAGCGACGGCCACCCTGAGGAGCCCAGGCGACATGACTACCAGTACCGACACTCATCCGGCGCCTCGAAAGAGCAGGAAGCGTCCCATTCTGTGGACGCTACTGGTTGTCGTACTGATTCTGATCGCGTTCGTGGTGTGGCTCGGCTATGAAGCGCTGACTGCAAAATCGAACTTGGAGACGACGCGCGATGCCGCGACATCGGCCAAAAACGCGTTGCTCGACGGTGATGTCCCCGGAGCCCAGGCGGCGGCCGCGGACGCAATCGCGTCGGCAACCAAGGCGCAGGACGCCGCCTCCTCGATCCCGTTCGATATCGCCGCTTCCATCCCGTTCCTCGGTAGCCCACTGCAGACCGTCGCCGACATCAGCGATGTGGTCAAGGGCCTCGCCGTCGACGTTCTCGAGCCCGCGTCGGAGGCCAGCGCGTCGATCTCGCCGGACTCCGTCATCGAAGGTGGTGGGCGCGTGAACCTTCAGGCCCTCATCGATGCAGAACCTGTGCTGGCGCAGACATCGGCTGCTGCCGAGGATCTCTACGCTCGCGCTCAGGCGATCGAAGATCCGGCCTACCTCGGCGTCGTTCAGGACGCTCGGGTGCAGCTCGAGAACCAGACACACGATGTGGCCGGCCTGCTCACCAATACCTACACCGCCAGTCGTCTTGTTCCGACGATGATGGGCGCGAACGGTCCCCGCTCGTACTTCCTGGCGTTCCAGACCAATGCCGAGGCCCGAGGGACTGGCGGCTTGCTCGGCGGATACGGCATCATCCGCGCCGAGAACGGCACCGCGCGCGTCGATACGCTCGGCAGCAACAACGAGCTCGAGTTCGCCAAACAACCCATCGACCTCGGACCCGAGTACAGAGCATTGTGGGGTCCGCGCAACACGACCGTAGATTTCCGCAATTCCAATGCGAGCCCGAACTTTCCGTATGCGGGCCAGATCTGGTCGTCGATGTGGACGGAGCAGACAGGTGAGCAACTGAACGGCGCCATCGCCACCGATCCGGTCGCGCTGAGCTACATCCTCGATGCGACGGGGCCGGTGACTCTCGCCGACGGCGAGGTTATCTCGGGTGACAATGTGGTGGAAGTGACTCTGTCGACGGCATATTCACGATTCGGTGACGACCAGGTCGCTCGCAAAGCATATTTGCAGGAAATCGCGGCCGCGGTGGTCACGAAGATGACCACCGGAGTCGCCCCGACCAGGCAGTTGCTCGACGCTGTCGGCCGCGCCGGGAGTGAGGGCCGCCTTTCGGTCTGGAGTGCAGATCCGGCCGAGCAAGAGATCCTCGCAGACACCAAGGTCGGCCATACACTGCCCGTAGACCCAGCGCCCTACGCAAATGTGATCGTCAACAATGCTGGCGGTAACAAGCTGGATTACTATCTGACACGCGACATCTCGTATACGGCCGAGTCCTGCACCGGCGACACCCGCAAGTCGACGGTGACGGCCACGCTGACCAACAACGTCAACCCCGATGGGCTAACCCAGTACGTCGCCAGCACCTTCCAGCCGGGTGTTCCCTATGGCTCGAACGAATCGATCGCGTACCTGTATGGAACGCAGGGCGCCAAGATCACGAAGATGTCGGTCGACGGCGTCAATGCCTTCGCGGTCCAGGGCGGAACCGAACTCGGACGTCCCGTCAAGGCTGCGTACCTCACCATCCCTCCCGGCAAATCATCCACTGTCACCTGGGAATTGGAAGAGCCCTCGGTGCCGGGTGAAGCGGTTGTCCCGGTCCAGCCGCTCATTGATACGCCGACGGTGATGGTCGACGTTCCGCAGTGCTGATCCGATTCCCTGTGCAAACGCACATGCGTTTGCACAGGGAATCAAAGACTTCTTGTTCAAGCGAATGAGCAGTCGATCAGCGCGAGGTTAAGTTCGGACCTGTCACCCGACAGTCCTCGGAACCACCGGGCGGACGGCATGACGGACGCTGCAATTCGGAATTGTTCAGCCGTCGAACTTCGGCAGGTAGCCGGCCTCGATGGCCTGCGCCAGTGACGGCGCAGCGCGGTCTTTGTCGGAGAGTTGGTACTCGAGGGGGCTGCCGTCGAGGGCGAGGGTGGGCCAGTCGATCCCGAGGCCGGTATCGAGGGGATTCACATCCCGATCCAAGGTCGGGGTGTACTCGATCGAGCACAGATACATCACCGTCGAACCGTCCTCGAGCGACAAGATCGCGTGCCCCAAGCCTTCGGAGAGGTAGACCGCGCGGCGGTCCACATCGTCGATGAGCACACTGTCCCACTGCCCGAACGTCGGAGACCCGACGCGCAGATCGACGATCACATCCAGAAACGCGCCCTTGACGCAGGTGACGTACTTCGCCTGCCCGGGCGGGGTATCGGTGAAGTGGATGCCGCGCAGCACTCCGGCTGCGGAGACCGAGCAGTTCGCCTGCTGCAGTTCAAGCTCATGTCCCACGGCTTCGGCGAAGGCGGAGGATTTGAACCACTCGAAGAACACACCTCGATCGTCCCCGAACTGGCGGGGAGTGAACTCGTAGGCACCTTTGATGTTCAATTCACGAAAAGTCATCGAAACAGATCTCTCATTTACCGTGATCGAGGAGTTCGAGCAGGTACTGCCCGTATCCGGATTTGACCAGCTTCTCCGCGCGTTCGCGCAGTTCGTCGTCGGTGATGAACCCGCGGCGCCACGACACCTCTTCCGGGGCGCCGATCTTCATGCCTTGGCGCTGCTCGATGGTGCGTACATAGTTCGAGGCGTCGAGCAGGGAATCGAAAGTACCGGTATCGAGCCAGGCAGTGCCGCGGGGGAGGACTTCGACGGTGAGCTTGCCTGCGTCGAGGTAGTGACGGTTGACGTCGGTGATCTCGTATTCACCACGAGCCGACGGCTGCAGGTCGCGGGCGATGGCGAGGACGTCGTTGTCGTAGAAGTACAGGCCGGGGACGGAGAAATTGGACTTGGGGACCTTGGGTTTCTCCTCCAGCGAGATCGCTGTACCGTCGGCGTCGAATTCGATGACGCCGTACGCGGAGGGGTCCTTGACCTGGTACGCGAACACGGCGCCGCCGTCGATGTCGCTGAACCGGCCGAGCTGTGAGCCGAGGCCGGGGCCGTAGAAGATGTTGTCGCCGAGCACCAACGCGGCACCCTCGGTGCCGATGTGGTCGGCGCCGAGGACGAAGGCCTGGGCGAGACCGTTCGGCTCGTGTTGGACCTTGTAGGTGAGGTTGATGCCGAATTGGGAGCCGTCGCCGAGGAGGCGCTGGAACTGGTCGCGGTCCTGGGGTGTGGTGATGATCAGGATGTCGCGGATGCCTGCCAGGATCAGCGTCGAGAGTGGATAGTAAATCATTGGTTTGTCGTAGACCGGGACGAGCTGCTTGCTGACGCCCATCGTGATCGGATGAAGACGCGAACCTGTCCCGCCCGCCAAAATGATTCCCCGCATGAGACAGCAGTCTTCCAGACCTCGCGGGACTTCGCTTCCCCCGGCCAAATAAGCACGCAAATCATCTTCCACCAACAGAGCAATGCCCCAACCAACAAGGTCGGGCACCGAGCCACTAAGTCGCATTGCAAGGTACACTCTCAGAACCCGCGCGAAATCAATTCTACGTCCCAGGGGGTTAAACTTGAATACCGACCCACTCGCATCTGCAGTAGCCACAGTACTCAAAAATGACAATTGCAGTGGATGCGGTGGATGCGCTTTGGTTTCCACTCGAATCAGTCTCGAAATCGCCAAAGATGGATTTCTACGGCCTCAACTCGCGCCGCAGGATGCCGATGGAGCGAATGCTATTCGCGAGGCTGCCATCTTCAAAAAAATGTGCCCTGGCATTAGGGTGATCGCACCGGAATCCGCGAATCTTAGACAGGATGACGTTTTCGGGCCCTATGTTTCAAGCTGGGTCGCATGGGCCATCGATCCCGAAGTACGAAATGCCGGCAGTAGCGCAGGAGTTATTACCGCCTTAAGCAATTGGCTAATTGATACAAAACGTTCAACCACAGTCATAGCCAGTAAAGGTGACGAGACAGACCCCCGGAGAACGGTTCCACTGAACATCACGTCTCGCGATGCGGCACTAGCGGCCGCCGGATCCCGGTATGCCCCCGTAGCCAATACTCCATTATTGAACATGAACCTCCTTGCAGAAACTACTATTGTCGGGAAGCCATGCGAGGCCTCAGCGATCGTACAGCTGTCAGACGCCATGAAAATCAGCCCTACCGACCGCCCGATTATACTGTCGTTCTTTTGCGCGGGAACACCCAGCCAGTTTGCAACAGACTCTCTGGCAGAACTCCTGCAAGCACCACCGCCTGAAATTACCTCCCTAAAATACCGCGGCGACGGCTGGCCAGGCACATTTCGTATCGGGCTCCGGAATGGACAAACTCGAACAATGTCCTACGACGAGTCCTGGGGAACATACCTAGGCCGAACAGTTCAATGGCGTTGCAAACTCTGCGTAGACGGTACAGGTGGCCACTCCGACATTGCAGTTGGCGATTATTGGGATGTAGATAGCAGAGGGTATCCGGTGTTCGAAAATGCCGAAGGCAGATCGGTAGTGATAGCGAGGACGAAAAGAGGCGCCGAAATCCTAGAACTCGCGGCATCTGAAGGAATCATTTCACGATCACCACTGGACTTACATGCTGCTGCTGCCGTACAACCACTCCAGACTGATCGCAAATTGACACTTGCCGGACGTCTATTCGGCCGGCGGCTCGCAGGCAAGCGGATACCCGTATATCGCGGTTACTCGCTAATTAGAATCACTTTCACAGCCAAGAGACGGATAGCTCGGGCGGCCGCGGGTACGTTCATACGTTCACGCCAAACAAGAGACTGACGAACTATCCATCTATACCTTACCCTTTACGCACAGATCAAAGCTCGCCTTGATATCAGCGACTCGAAATCTGAGCACTGACGGGCCGACTCGAAGTGCAAACAAGGTACCGCAGAAGGTCACCAACCACCCGCTAGCTACACCGAACACGCCTCCAAGTGCGCCGAAAGCTGGCGAGAAGAGAAACAATCCCAAAACACTTAACACCGCACCCAAAATTTGCCATGTGCTCATCTGGCCCCCACGCCCCTCCGCGCCCAGCACCTGAGTCGCAACGTAGTTCACCACAACGATTGGCGAAAAGCATATTAGCGCCATCGCCGGAATTACAGCATCCTCAAACTCCGATCCAAATAAAAACGGCACAATAAATGGAGTTACAAGAACTAATAGTAACGCGACCAACATACCGCCTATTGCCGCTGTTCGAACCGCCAAAGCGCGTACGTAAAGAAGCCCGGCCGGGGTCGCCGACGCGACACTTTTGAACACCCCAGACCCAATCGCGTAACCACCAGCAAGAGGGAGCGAAGCAAGGGTAATCGCAACCGAGAGAAATCCAGTCTGGGCAGCGCCCATTGCTACAATTGCAAACAGTAATACAACCGTATTACTCGCGGTCTCCGCGATTTGGCTTCCCGCATATCGCACCCCCTCCACACTCAGGGTTTTCATCGAAAGTCGACTCCCAAAAAAGGAAACCCTGACCTGCAAAATGGACGACAAAGCAGCAACCAAAGTTCCGGCAATGTATGCAACCAGCAAAAGCTGCAACGAAACATGGAACAGTAACCATCCTACAAGGACAGTAATCGCAATCACGCCCGGTTGCACAAATTGAAGCCACGCGATTTCGACAAATCTGTGTTGTGCGATCAAAATGCTCTGAACGCACAGGACGAGCACGAAAAACGCAGAGCAAGCAGCAGCCGCCAAAAACCAGCTGCGCTCTACCATTGACAGTCCTGGAATCAAGAAAATTGACGAGATCGCGCCGAGCGCGAACGCGGGGAATACCAACAATAGGACGACCCTGTACACAACTCGAAGAATTGGCCGCACATCGCTCACCGATGCCATTCGACGCACGGCCATCGGTACACCAAGACCAACTATTACCGGGGTAAGGCTAAGCGCCGCCAAGCACGAAGCGTAAATCCCACGACCTGAGGGCCCCAACTCCCTTGAGATGATCGGAGCCGTCGCAAGGGCAATCAACATCATCAACACACGGCTGACGGATATCAGGAGCGGCGAATTAAACCGCGTTACACTCAAGCTGGGCACGGTAACCGCGCTAGCCTTTCGATGTTTCGCCACTGGTCGCTAACGACGCCAGAAGTTGTTGAGCCGACGCAGGCTCAAGCTCCCAGTAGTTTGAAGCCAAAACACGATCCACGATTTGGGAGTCGAACCGAGACCGAACTATTCTGGCCGGATTACCCGCAACTATGGTGAACGCCGGCACATCGCGAGTTACAACCGATCCCGCTCCGACCACCGCACCAATTCCGATTGATGTGCATCCTGGAAGAATGACCACGTTTGCACCAATCCAGCTATCATGCCCTACCGAACATTTAGAGCGATATACATCCGCACTCGAATCGACGAAACCCAGTGCTGCGTTATACCAAAACGGGTGCATGCTTATGTCTGTAAGCGGGTGCGCCGCGCCGATTCTGCGCACTCCCGGGCCAATTGATACATAGCGACCGATTTCCGTCAATCGGTCAGCATTGCCAGGCTGGAGCAACGATCCGTAACTATAATTACCTACCTCAACACCGAAATACCTTGAAAGAATCCTACGCAAAGTCGCCGAATACATCTGACCACCTTCCATACCAACCACCAATTGAAGCAGTTTCGATCGAAGTGGCAATTTCTCATAGAGTCGCTCAATCAAACGGCCGAAAACAGACTGATAAGGAAGATATTTGGACGAAATACCCCTCATCATGACGCGCTACTCGATCGGGATGCATGATCAGGATTAGACATCAAGGACCACCCCTTGTAATTCACGAGTGTGTCAATACGAGAAGCAGTGCTAACACCGACCAACGCTGCAGAGCGCTGCATCTTACTGAACTCAGCTAGCTCCAGTTTTTCGAGCGTGACACCAACAGGGTCCGCGACGGACGCTAGGTCCACTGTGTGATCCCAACCTATGGCCTTCATCAGTGGCGCAAATTTACGCGAATAGGACCATGATATCGCGACAGTGCCGACGCCAAGAGCATTGATCGCGGAGTGCATCCTCGAACCAATCAGGACATTTCCTTGCGCCAACATCTCTCGCACTTCCTGTAAGCCTCCGGGAATGAGGACGTCCACCGGCACACCACAAGCGTCCGCAGCTTCTCTGACGGCTGGAACATCGTTGTCCAACAACGGCGAATCCAGAACGTGAGCTAACAGACTGACTCTGCGACCAGCAGCGACTAATCTTTGTATAAGACTAACCACGTCATTCTGATACTTAAGATGGTCAACATGTGGGTTTGCATTCCAAAGCAAACCCGACACATTGACTATTACGTCATATTGTTGCCTACGTTGTACACCACCGAGGGCAAAAGCCATGTCCGTAGACTCGACATCAGGGTCTCGGCCGAGCGATCTCGCGCAGCTGCTACTCTCCGGATCCCGTGTGCACACCACCTTTGTATTGCGCAGCATCAGACCCCCGACTATGCGACCAAGCCGTGTCTCGAAGGGCCCGATTGTTTGCGGTGTCATAGCGAGTGGTCGCCGAGCTTTCGCGGCGGCCCTTCTCACATAGCTCATCAGAAGCAGTCTACGAATACCATATATATCGGTGAAACTGTCCCCACCTCCGGTATCGAGAATAACATCGAAGTCGCGAAACATCGCCGTAATCGCACCATTTCGCCGTCCGAAATCGCGCATTACCGACCTCTTCGTTAGTGGCGTTCCAACGGAGTTGTGTGTGTGGAAGATGACCTCGCACGGTCCCCACACCCTGCCTGCAACAGCTTCCGCCCCCGCCGCGAGAGCTTGCAATCCCAAGTTTTCTGCGCGCGGATCTGCCCATAGCACGAGGACACGCGTTCTATTCTCTATTGGCATTACCGTCTCCTACTGAAGCGTTGCTTATAGCTGAGGGAACCATCGACTGCTTTGAACTAACAGCTTTAGCTAATGTTGACGAAATCTCGGGGTTACGGGATAGTTCTTTCTTCCCCAGATGGTCGACCAGTGAAACCATGCCGACAAAGAACCACACCAAGGACCCGAATTGAGTAATCAAAGCCACGGTAAATAGGGCGGGTGTGACCGCAACCAGAGATACAGCCGGAGCGGATTTAGTTCGTCGCAACACGCTCCACAACAACCACCCTGTGCCCACTAATGCAAGCGCCGCGATTACGTATCCAAAGCTAACTCCAAGCAGAACGTACGTGCTGTCAATTGATTGATATCCTTGAAAATAGAATTCTCCCTGCGACGGCTCCGTATACCCATTGGCGAGCCCTAACGGATTCATCGATGGTATCAAGTCTATTAGAGTAAGACGGTAATCCGATGAGATGGTTGCGCGGCGACCTTCCGCCCCAAACACTTTTACGATGCTCGGGATTGTAAACCACGCGACCGCTACGAAAACAAAAACCAATGCTGCTTTGCCCTTGGACCGGGTGCCACTCTTGTAAAAGAATAATGACAATATGATTGCCAGTACGGCACTCAACATACCTGATCGACTGAATGATACGACCGTCCCACCCAAGAGAACTGCAACCATTGCCGCGCGATAGAGCGGGCGGAACTTTGCGGCAAATACAATCGGAATTGCGAGCGATAGCGAACATCCCAATGCAATGGAGTGGCCGAAGGCCCACTCAGCTCGGACAATGCCACCCCGGTCCTGTTCATGCCCCCAAGCTAAATACTGCGTGTTGTCAACTACCAAGCTGTAATAAGGATTCCAATCGAAAACGAATTCTAGAATTGCAAATGATGCCGCTGCCGAAAAAATGATCGCAATTGCGCGGAATGTGAACTCAAGACCAGCCCTCTGGACTAGCAACCGCCCAACTAGATAAGACAACAACCACTGTGTCACGACGTTGGTCACGTCACCCGGCCGAGAAATACCAGCCAGGCCACACGCCACGCACAACGCGCAGAATATATATATAGAGAGATCGATACGGGATAGTGTCCACCGCTCTCCTAGAAATGCGCCGCCTAAAACCACTACGCCTGCAATAGAACTCGCCGGCATGTAGAACGGGTCATTTATTCCGAACCAAAATGGTAGGAAAGCACATACGACCAGCCAAAGGGTTATAGCAAATTTCGGATGGACCGTTGATAACAAGAAAAGGGTCGCGGTCACCAGCAATGCCAACACTGTAATGTACCCCAAGAATAGTGGGACAATAAATAACAGAATTACCAGTGCACCCGCAAATGGGAAGATCAACTTCTTTTGACCAACAATGCTGGTGTAGCCAACTTTAGGCATGTCGACCAGCCTTCGAGCTGAGCCTAAGTACCTCTGTGCTATAAAAAGCGAACCTTATATAGTCCGAATTTTCCAAATATGATCTTCGCTGCAATATAGCGCGGACCGCGTGCCCCGCCGCTCGTAGGATCATGCCGGTTGCGAATACATACTTCCACGCCACGTTTTGGAGTCTCGATCGGGAAATATCCGTCTTATACAGATCGTAGAGGTTAACCAGCCACTCTGAACCTGGACGCTCGTCTGACTCACTGTTGCTCTGCCCCAAACCGTGGTCCCCCTGAATTTCGGCAGACAAGACGACTCTCCGGCCGGAGCTTTTGACTCGAAGGCAGAACTCGACATCCTCGGCATACATAAACCAGCGCTCCGTCAAGCCGTTGAGCTCTTTCCAAATCTGGGCCGGAATAGCCACACACGCACCTGATACCCAGTCCACGTCTATGGTAGAAAACTGTTGGCTACGAAGAATGTACATACCGCGGAAATATCTATTACCAGAGACGAGTCGCGATAAACCGAAATAGTGGCAGAACATTCTCCAAAGCGACGGCTTCATTCCTGCTTCTCGGACAGCCAACTGCCGGCCTGGATGGTGAAGCAAGGGGGCGATGGCACCAATTTCAGGGTCAATTTTCAATAAATTATGTAAAGCTAGAATACTATGAGGGCTGATTGACGCGTCTGGATTGAGCAATACGATCGTTTCGCCTTTTGCAATCTTAACTCCGATATTCACGGCTTTGGCAAATCCTAGATTAGCGCCGCTTTCTATAAGCTGCACAGCAGGAAGGTTTGTACGTATGAAATCAGCACAACCATCTTGAGAATCGTTATCGACCACAATGACTTCAATTCCGGTGGTGGCAAACAGTTCAGCGGAAATATGTTCCAGCAACGCTCTGCTGTTGTAGGTGACCATAACCACTGAGACGGAAACCTTACCCTCAGCGCCTAGCGGCAGCCCCGAATTGGGTTTTGCATTAGCAGCCATCGTCTCTTTCATTTAGCCCGCCTTATACCACCGGTTGAGTTGCCAGAAGCTGTCTGTTCCGATAGTTCAACGATGTCGGCTTGGTATCGCGCAACGCTGAACCGCCTTGTTGCTGATGCATACGCGGCATCCGCCATCCTCTGCGCTTGGTCACGATCAGTCATCAATTTGGAGATGGCGTCTGCTAAAGCACTTGGATTTCCAGGTTCGCTCAAGATTCCGGTTGACCCGTCAGTAATAATCTCAGCCAATCCTTGCACGTTTGATGCAACCACTGGCCGGTTTGCAAGTTGCGCTTCAACGGCTACATTGCCAAACGGCTCAGTTAGAGAAGGCACTATAACAACTTCGGATAGCGCCAGTTGGTTCGCGACATCATCTCTGTAGCCAGCAAAATTAATGCGGCCCTGCAAATCAGGCGCGTTCGCTCTGCGTTCCAGCTCAGCTGCGAACCATTCGTACCCCGGATATATGTCGCCACAAAGCGTGAGTGATACGTCGTTGCCGGTTTGAACCAGCTTCGCGACGGCTTCCAGGGCGACATCGGTTCCTTTTCGCGGAGATAGTCGGCCAACCATGACCACTCTTGTTTGGCCGGCGAAACCGTTACCCACCGGCGCGGGCTTTTGCCCCGAATGGGGAATTCCATTGTAGATGAGCTTGATACGAGACCGAAGTCTCGGGACGGCCATTTCGATGACCTGCCGAGAAGCCTTGCTGTTTACAATTACAGCATTGCAAAGCAAAAGAGGTACTGTCAATAGTAACGCAACCGACTTGCGTGCTGATTCTTCTGCTTCATGCACATGGCAAACCAACGGTACTCCGTATAGCTTTGCGGCAAGAAACCAAACCGGGGTAGTCAGCGTGTTGGCATAGACGATTTCGGGTTTTATTGCTCGCATCATCCGCCAGATCGCAAATAGCGAAATAAATGTATCAATAAAATACTTTGGTAATCCTCTTGGGCTGAGTAGCGATTTCCTGCTTACAGGGAATTTTACAAGTTTGACCACTCCTCCACGCTCGGCAATAAGCGTTTCGAGTGGACCTGAGGCAGGCAGCGCAACGTGCACAGCGTGCCCTGCATGAGTCAGACCCTCGATTGTTTCCAATAGCTGGAGATCTGACCCATACAAATCGGGGGACGGATGCGAGATCAGTATTTTCAGAGAGCGTTTGGTTTCCATCAGCGCGTCTTCAACAATTTCGCCGGTATTCCACCGAATACGGAGTTCGGTTGATACGCACCGGCCACTACCACTGCGCCAGCGGCAATGATGCATCCATCACCTATTTGCGCTCCATCCAACACTGTTACCCGCGCCCCGATCCAGCAACCAGACCCGATCCGTATACCGCTGTGACTAACACCTTGTTCTCGAATTGGCGCGTCGAGTGATGTAGAGATGTGATTTTCGGAATGAAACGAGCAGCTATTTCCGACAATTGTGTCGGAGCCTATCTCGATTCCGCCAGCGCAACCGTAAAACGAATCGGTACCTAATCCGACGTTGTCACCAACAATCAGACCGCTCCCGAGGTGTTGCAGACTCCCGGTGCACTCAATTCGGGTATTTTTTCCGATGGTGGTATTACTGCCAAGTCGGACGCCATATACAGACATCGCATCGACAAAAGATCCGCTTGAAAAGGTTACATTCTTTAGTGCTCTAATCTTCTTTTTCGCGATTATCCGCGCGCTAATAGCTACGAATGGAGCATCTTTCGTTCTCCGGAATAAACGTATACCATTGGCTCTCATTAGCGCTCGGTTTGCGAGGATTCGAAGCAGATAGGAAGGCTCGATACCAGAGTCAACCTTATAGTCTTTGCCTTTCACGGATGAAATTAGTCTGCCCGCAAGTCGATCAACCACGCTCATGCATACTGTCCCTGCGCCGTTGCGAGCAAGTCGCTTATGGCCAAGTCATATCTTTGGCATATATCATCCCAAGAATAGTCCGTGTTTGCGCGCAGAGTCGCAGAACTACTCAGTTTCTCTTGCTGATCTGAGTCACCCAACAGCGTTATTATGGTGCTAGCAATCTCGGTCGGCTGTGGCTGGCAAAATAATCCAGCCGATCCGATTACTTCGCGGTTGTAGACCGTGTCCCTGGCGACAATAGGCGCTCCGCATGCCATAGCCTGCACAAGCGCGGGGTTGGTCCCGCCCACACTATGCCCATGGAAATAGGCGCCAGCATTACTCCATAGTGAAAAGAGCTTCTCGTCATCACTGAGGTGGCCCATCCAATGAACTCGGTTTGATTCTTTATCTAACTGCCTGACACGTTCTTCCAATTCGCCTCCATATCCGGAGCTGCCAACGATTACTACATCGTGACTACGACTGATTCTTTCGGCGGCAGTTATGAACTCCGCGACAGTATTTTCGGGCACAAACCGTGCGACCATCAAGGCGTATTTTCTCGGTTGAAGTGCTCCGACACCTATGTTTTCGTGAGGTGTATCGCCCCCGTAAGGTATAAAGATCCCCTTGCGGCCAAACTCGTCATCCCAACGCCGCTGGATTTCGATCGAATCGCAAATTACCTCATCTGCATAACGCGCGGTAAACTTCGCCCCAGCGAGGAACACCTTCTTCGCTGTACGTCCCCATTTATCTCTCTCCCACTCCATGCCATCGACATTGACAATTGTTCGTATTCCACGAGACTTCAATGCCGGTAGCCAAAACCCATTCGCGACGTTAAGAACTAAAGCTGCATCGGGCTTTTCCCAAGCGGCGTGCAAACTCGAACCCAGTCCAGACGATAGGGTCGACAATGACTTGGTTTCGATCCCTGGCGTCAAGATTGACTTGACTCGGCGATCCAACAACGGATCTGTAGGCCTAGTGGCACCCTTTCGTCCGTACACTGCCACCTGCCAACCCTGATCTGCCAAATAGGGCGCAAGTCGACGAACCAATGTCTCAAATCCACCGTAATAACTCGGGTACCCCCGACTGCCGATGATCGCGATGGTTTTCTTCTTCAACGCCCCAACCTTCCTACCTTTGAGAATTTGGCTCGCCTTCTGTCTTACCGAACTGCCACCAGATATGGAAATCAGACCCGGTCAGTACGCGCCATCACTACCTGCCACGGCCTTCAGTGTCTTCGCAATGATCAGCAGATCACCGACCATCGACCAGTTCTCGACGTACGAGAGATCCAATCGCACAGTCTCTTCCCATGAAAGATCGCTACGCCCGCTGACCTGCCACAGTCCGGTGATACCTGGCTTGACAAGAAGTCGTCTACGAACGTCTCCGTCATACGTTTCAACCTCTCGGCGTAAGGGCGGTCTTGGGCCGACAACGCTCATCTCACGTCTGAGGACGTTGAGGAACTGGGGAAGCTCGTCGATGCTGGAGCGCCGCATGAACTTGCCGACCTTCGTGACCCGAGGATCATCACGCATCTTGAACAGAACGCCGCCCTCGCTCTCGTTCTGAGCGAGCAACGTGTCGACCTGCTTGTCTGCGTTCTGCACCATGCTGCGGAACTTGATCATCGGGAACGGCTTGCCGTCGATGCCCATACGTTCCGACTTGTAGAAGACCGGCCCGCGACTCGTCGCCTTCACCGCAAGTGCGGTCAACAGCAGCACCGGGGAGATGACTAGGATTACCGCAGCAGCAAACGCGAAGTCGAACGCAGTCTTACTGAAGCGGGTAGCACCGTTGTACTGAGGCTTCTCTACGTGAATGAGAGGGAAGCCCGCCACAGGACGCATCACCAAGCGGGGGCCGGCAACATCGACCACACCTGGTGCAACTACCAAGTCTACGTTCTTCTTTTCCAGGTCCCACACCATCTTGCGAATGCCTTTGGTGCCTAGATGCTCTGTGGCTGTCACTGCGACTGTGTCGGCCCCCGAAGCCTCGATGGCCTCGACCACACTGTGCTCATCGCCGAGCACGGGGATCGCGTATCCGTCGACGAATACGGAGTCACGCTTCGGCTCGTAACCTGGCAGGCACATCCCGACGACGCTGTAACCGGCCGCGGGAGATCGCTCGAACTGTTTTGCCATCGACACAGCCGCCTTGCGACTACCCACGATGAGGACAGCTGTCTGGTACTTGCCCTTGCTTCGCTGCGACGCCACACCCTTGCGCCAAAGCCAACGGCTCAGAAGCAAGGTCAGAAGTCCGACCGGTAGTGCGATGGCCAGGTACAGCCGGGCAATGTCGACTTTGAAAAGTAAGGAGAGGATGGCGATGACGCCGAAGAGGCGGAACGTCGCCGAAACGATTCGGCGATACTCCTCGGCACCGTTTCCGATGACCCGGGGTGAACGGGTGCGGAAGATCGCGAGAAATGCGATCCACAGTGCGGCCAGCGCGACGGACACTCCGGTGTAACTCATCGTTGCTCTGATGCCGTCGGCCTGGATTTCGCCGAAGCGAACCATCTGCGCGAAACCGACTGACAGCACGATCGCGACGACGTCCGTCACTCGAAGCCTGTCGATGTATTGGTCTTCCCACACGCGGCGAGACGTCAGGCGTCGCACGCGCCAGGCTTGCTTCTCAGCAGTCAACCGCTGCGGAGTCTGCTGCACTGATCCGAGTGTTGCCACCGACTCCCCCTCCTAGATCAACTCCGGCAGTTTGCGACCGTCGGTCGTGGTTCGATTTCGAACCTTCTCCAGCCACATCTGCATTGACGTGAAGAGACCGGTCCCTCGTCCGCTACTCGAGCATTCAAATTTTCTCACGTCGACCGGGATACGACTCACCAAGTGGTTCACATCACAGAATGATTACGTCGACCCCTCTTTGTTTACCACACTTACGAACACGCGTGAAGGCGTACTGGAGAGAATTCCCAACGCAAAGTGCATCGACAGAATTCGACTTTCGTTACAGCCTCAACAGCTGGGGTATATTCTGTTCAATAGCACTGCACGGCAACAGTTTTCTGCACTTGCTCACAACCGCGGCGGCTCTGCCGCGATCGTTTACCTGACGGAAACAAGAAAGATCGATCGATATTCACATAATCGTCCTATTGATACTGCGAAACCCACCTGACGCTCGGCCGGTATTGTCAATCAGTCATTCTGACGGTTTTTCATGGATTTCAGCGGCGCGACTTTGGTTATTAATTCGATTGAACGACAATAGATCTCTTTGCGCGACGCTGTAGCGTCACCAACTGTTTTACGAAGTCAAGCAGGCAGCACACCCGTCACGGACGCCCAAGACCGCGATATGTCCATCCCGCGGCCCGCCATTCCTCCGGGTCCAGGCAGTTGCGCCCGTCTATCAGGGTTTTGACCCGAACCACACCATCGAGGTCAGCTGGCTTCAGTGCCTTGAATTCTGCCCACTCGGTTAGGACCAGCACTACATCGGCTCCCTCACACGCGTCCAACACAGACGACCTGTAGCTGAGCGTGGGAAACAGTTTTTGCGAATTCTCCATAGCTTTCGGGTCGTACACACTGACCGCGGCGCCCTGGAGTTGGATCTGACCGGCGACGTTGAGAGCGGGTGAATCTCTGACGTCATCGGAATCTGGCTTGAACGCCGCACCCAAGACGGCAACGCGAGCGCCTAGGAGCGAACCGCAGGCTTCGCGCGCGAGTTCCACCATCCGTGTGCGCCGGCGCATGTTGATGCTGTCGACCTCGCGAAGGAAGGTGAGTGCCTGGTCGGCGCCCAGCTCACCCGCTCTAGCCATGAACGCGCGAATGTCCTTCGGCAGGCAACCACCACCGAATCCGATACCCGCGTTGAGGAACTTGCGGCCGATCCGGTCATCGTGGCCGATCGCGTCCGCGAGGATTTTCACGTCGGCACCGGACGCTTCGCAGACCTCCGCGATGGCATTGATGAACGAGATCTTGGTAGCCAAGAATGCGTTGGCAGAAGCCTTGACCAGCTCTGCAGTCGCCAAATCGGTGACCAGAAACGGAATCTTCTCGTCGAGAAGCTGCGAGTAGACCTCGCGAGCCAGAATTTCGGCCCTGCCCGGCCGCGCTTTGTCTACGCCCAGGACCAGACGGTCGGGATGCAGCGTGTCCTTGACTGCATAGCCCTCACGGAGGAACTCCGGGTTCCAGGCGATTTCCACACCCTCGCCGGCAGGGGCGAGTTCGCGAGCCATCACGCCGAGACGCGCGGCCGTGCCGACGGGGACGGTGGATTTACCGAAGATGACGGCAGGCTTGGTAAGCAGAGGTGCCAGAGTCTCAATGACCGAGTCGACATAAATCATGTCGGCAGCGAACTCACCCTTTTTTTGGGGAGTGCCGACGCCCAGGAAGTGGACATCGGCGAAGTCAGCTGCCTCCTGGTAAGAGGAGGTGAAGCGCAGACGGCCCGCGGCGATGTTGCGCTGCAAAACCTCTTCCAGCCCGGGCTCGTAGAACGGAACCTCACCGGCTTCGAGCTTGGCAAGCTTGGCCGGGTCGACGTCAACTCCGAGTACGTCGTGCCCAAGCTCGGCCATGCACACAGCATGGGTCGCGCCGAGGTAGCCGGTCCCGAACACAGTGATCCGCATAGCGTTGTCTTCCCGTCCCTACCAACTCGAAACCGAACATCCGATCCGTCAAAGGGTAGCGGTGGATAGCCGTTGTTCGAGCTCCGATGAACGCACGGCGATAACGTGCGCGGCGGCATTCACCACCGGATAGACAGTTTGTCGGTCTCACACACCCGAGCAGTAATCACCAGTTCGCCGCTGGGGCAACGAGGCATGAACAGACGATAAACAAGCACCAAGCAGAAAATCTCTCCTACAAGTCGCCGTGCAGACTGCAGGTCTGGCCGACGCTGCATAAATCGTGTCGAATAGCCATGAGAATCTGCGCCATGCCCAATTGACTGAACGCGGGCAGCGCGGTTGCCGCTGGCAAGATCGCCCGAATCTGCGACCCTCACGTGCGTCCGCTCCGCGACTTATCCGACACCATGGCGGCGCTGTCGGCCTCCCCCACGGCCACGTTGCGCGCAGCGCCCGACCTCACGCGAAGAGCTCGTGGGTTCCGATTCTGCACTCAGGGCGCAATGTTTTCGAGGTCTGCTAGCAGGCTCGGGTGCATCGGCTTCCACCCGAGAACCTCACGCGTGTGAGCGCTGGATGACGGCTGGTCGGTTGCAAAGATCTCGCCAAGCGGACCGAAGACCTCTGCCGCGACCGATTCGACCGGAAGATTCAGACGCCTGCCGATGACTGTAGCGATGTCCCGCACCGCGTCGCCCTCGTCGGCGACGGCATGCCACGCACTACCGGCAGGCGCCTGCTCCAACGCAATCCGGAAGAGAGTTGCCGCGTCGAGCGCGTGCACGGCGGGCCAACGCTGAGTGCCATCGCCCGGATAGCCGGAAACACCTGTTCGACGGGCATTCTGGGTAAGCAAACCGGCGAATCCGCCGTCGCCCTCGTTGTGCACGGTCCGCGGCATTCGCACAGCCGAGGCACGAACACCTCGCGAGGCGAAGTCCAACACTGCCGTCACCGTGCGACCACGGCCGCCGACCAGTCCATCCATCGGCAATGGGTCGCTCTCGATCGAGGCACGGCCCGGTATCCACGGTGTACCGGACACGGTAACGAACGGGCGATCGCTGCCAACGAACTCCTCGGCGATGGCCATCATGGCCGCGGTCTCTTCGGCGACCGAACGGGCGACGGCATCGGCGGTGCTGAAGTCATTACTGAACGCCAGGTGAATAGCTCCGTCGGCCTTGGATGCCCCGGTGCGAAGCACTTCCAGGTCGGCAAGCCCTCCCCGTAGCGGCTCCGCGCCTGCCGCGGTGGCCGCACTGGCCGAGGCGTCGGACCGGGCGAGAGCCAGGACAGTGTGGCCGTTGTCGAGTAGCTCGGCGACGACGGCAGATCCGATCAAACCGGTGCCTCCGGTGACAAATACGCGCATGAGGATCCTCCGAGAAAGTGATGGGACTTATGTCCCATCAACGTAGCACCCGATGGGACTCTTGTCCCATCGCTTAGAATCGGTCCATGGCACGATGGGAACCAGGAGCACGCGAGCGTCTCGTCGTCGCGGCAGTCGATCTGTATGCCGACCAGGGGTACGACGCCACTACCGTCGCGCAGATCGCCGAGCGTGCCGGCGTCACGAAAAGTACGTTCTTCCGCTACTTCCCCGACAAGCGCGAATTGCTCGTCGCCGGACAGGAAACACTGAGCACACTGCTCGCCGAGGGCGTCGGCGAAGCACCTGCAGGCGCCAGTCCATTGGACGCCGTGGCCTCTGGACTGGAGCGCGCATCGAGCGCGATGGGCCAGATGAACCGCGAACTCGCCCCTCGACTGCAAGCAGCCATCGCAGCGAGCAGCGAACTTCAGGAACGCGACGCACTCAAGAGCGTCGGTCTCGCGACTGCGATGACGGACGCCCTCGTGGCCCGGGGCGTGCCCGAGGCCACCGCGCACCTCGCAGCCGAAATGGGCGTCCTCGCGTTCAAGCGGGCGTACGCCGAGTGGTCCAAAGATGACCACAGCCCCGACGCCGCTCTCGCACCGTTCACTGTGGCCGCGCTCGACGAATTACGCATCGCTAGTCAGTCTTTGGGCTGATGAAACCGAACCTGCCGCCCAAGGTCCGGGGGAACACTAAGAAAACCCGACCGATTGGTTTACAGTCATTCCACTAACCCACTAGTGGAATGGTGCACATATGGTCGCGTACCGGATAGACCGGCGCTCCGGCATCCCCGCGTACGTTCAGCTCGTCCTGCAGACCAAACAGGCACTGCGCCTCGGCGAACTGTCGGTCGGTGACCAGCTGCCCACCGCCAAGGACGTCGTCGGCGCCCTCGCGATCAACCCGAACACCGTGCTCAAGGCATATCGCGAACTCGAACGCGACGGGCTGGTCGAACCACGGCCAGGGATCGGGACATTCGTCGTCACCTCGCTCGCCAAACCGGGCATGGCCGAAAAGGCCGCACTACAAAGCGAACTGGATCGGTGGGTCGCACACGCCGACGCAGCAGGTCTGGACCGATCCGATCTCGAGGCGCTTGTCGCCTCCGCACTCGACAACCGGTACCCAACCGCTCTACATGACACCGCTCTACATCCCCCCGCTCTACATGACACCGAAGGAGCTGGCGAACGATGACCGACACGGTCCTGTCCATGACGGACGTCGACAAGTCGTTTCGGAGAACAAAGGTGCTCGATGCCTGCAGTTTCGACGTGCAGCGAGGCAGCATCACCGCGCTCGTAGGGTCCAACGGTGCAGGCAAATCGACGTTGATGTCGCTTGCCGTCGGACTACTGATGCCGGACCGTGGATCCATCTCGGTGCTCGGACATGCCGTCGGCCAGCAGGGAATCGCACCCGGGCTGTCCTATCTGGCGCAGCACAAGCCGCTCTATGCACGGTTCACGGTGGCCGAGACGCTGCGGTTCGGACGCGCAACCAACACGCAATGGGACGACGCCTACGCGACGGCACTGGTAGATGCCGCCGGGGTACCGAAGTCCACTCGCATCAAATCGCTGTCCCCCGGCCACCGCACTCGCGTCGCCCTGGCTCTGGCGCTGGGCCGTCGACCCGAAGTCCTGCTGCTCGACGAGCCCTTGGCCGATCTCGACCCTGTTGCCCGACGCGCCGTCGCGCAGACGTTGATGCGCGATGCCGCGGAGAACGGAACCACCATCGTGATGTCCTCTCATGTTCTCGCCGAACTGGCCGACGTCGCCGATCAACTGATGCTGTTGCAGGGCGGAAGAATTCAACTGTCCGGCTCCCTCGACGAACTGACCGCAGAGCATTACGTGCTGTCCGGCACTGGCGACCCGTCGACAGTCGTCGGAGTGGGCACGGTGATCTCCGAAGAACTCGGGACTGGAGGTACGACAGTGGTCGTCCGAGGGGTGCGGCCGCAGCACACCACTGGGTGGCAGATCGACAGTGCCACGCTCGACGACGTCGTCCTCGCCCATCTCAGCGCTGGGAGCGGCTCGTGATCTGGGTGACGTGGCGGCAATTCCGCGCAACCATCCTTGCCGGTGTGCTGACGCCGCTACTGCTGGCACTCGTCATCGCCGCATTTACGTTGGCCCTCGGCGACCGCTCCGGTGGATTCGGGCTCTTCGACTGCTTCGGTGTGTCGACGACGCAGTGCCTGCTCGGATCGACGCTGACACTCTCGAAATTGGCGACGATCGCCTTGCCTGTCATGCTGGGTGTCTTCGTCGGGGTGTCGGTGTTCTCCCGAGACATCGAGCGCCGGACTCACGTCCTCGGCCTCACCCAGTCCGTGAGCCGGCAGCGTTGGTACTGGACGCGGATACTCGTCGTATTCTCCCCGGTGGTTCTCGCGATGCTCATCCTGGGACTGGTGGCGTATTGGTCGCAGTTCCACTCGTTCTCGGGCGGATTCACATTCGCCGGGTACACGGATTCGAGGCTCGAGTTCCCGTCGCTCAGTATGTCGGGACTGGTACCCGCGGGCTATACAGCACTGGGCCTGACCATCGGTAGCACCGCGGCTCTGGTGCTGCGCAACACGATCGGGGCGATGATCGCGACGCTCGTCGTCATCGTCACTGCTCTGATCCTGTTTCCGGTTCAGATTCGGCAGCATTACGCCACAACGCAAGTGGAAGAGCTCACGCTCGAGGAGAGGTTTTCCGCCGATGGCTACTCGTCGTCGAACTATTCGTCCTCGTTCAACTCGTACAATCCTCGGTGGACGGTCGGGTCCGACTTCGTCGACACCGAAGGTCGGACGATCGTTGTCGACTACGACTTCTGCACCTCACTGCCCAACGAATGGCCCGAGCCCAACGACACCGAAACTACTGCTGCATATAATGATCGGGTGAGCACAGCCAACCGCGAGGCCATGCAGGCCCGCGTCGAATGCTTGCGGGCCAACGGCATCGACCACTTCGAGAATCGCTACCACGAGGATCGGTTGTTCTGGCGATTCCAACTCACCGAAGCTGCACTGTGCCTGCTGCTCTCGATCGTTCTGACCCTGGCATCGGTTCCGCTGGTGAGGCGGATCCGACCTTGATCTGGTCGGTGTGGCGGCAGCATCGGAGCGCTCTGATTGTCTCCCTGACAATCGTCGCAGTGATGATCGCTGTCACTTTGATCGCCTCTACATTTGCCGTGAACGAAACAAAGTCATGGGAATTCGGCAGTATCTGTTCGCGATGGAACGATGTGGGTCCGTGCCGATCGGAGACGGCGTTCACCCTGACCACACTGTTCGCACTGCTGTTGCCTCTGGGGTTCGGCATTTTCGTCGGAGCGCCGACCTTCGGCCGAGACATCGAGCAGCGGACTCATGTTGTCGGGCTGACGCAATCGACCAGCCGAGCGCGGTGGTACCTCACCCGGGTGACCGTCGTGTTCGTGCCGATCTCGCTGGCGATGGTGGGGCTCGGGATGGCGCTGAGGTTGGCATCCACCGTCGGACCCAATTCCCGCGACTACCGCGCCGACGATCCGATGCATTCGATTCAGTTCTCGCTGTTCGACTTTCCTCACTTCGAGACCACCGGCTTCGCCCTCGGCGGGTACACGTTGCTGACGCTGCTGGTGGCCAGCACCGCAGCGATCCTGTTCCGCCACGTCATCCTGGCGATGCTCGCCACGTTCTTCGTGTTCCTGGCAGTGCCCGTGGTGCTGACGTTGGTGGTGCGCGACGACTATGCGGAACCCGTCGCCCTGGCCGAACCGATCGACGGACTCTCGCGTTCGTCGTCATACCCACCGAACCCGTATTACACGGACGACGGGACGTGGGTGGTGAAAGCGGGCTACGTCGACGCCGCGGGTTCACGAATGAAAGCCGACTTCGATAGCTGCGCAACTGAACCGTCGGACCGCACACAGCGAGAAGGCGAGGACGACGAGCTGTACAAGAGCCGGCTCCAGGCGGAATACGCAGCCGAATCCGATGCCTTCGACAACTGCATCCGCGCCCAGGGTATCGATCGTTTCGAAATCGAGTATCACGCCGAGAGTAGCTACTGGCGCTTCCAAGCTACCGAGACCGGGCTCATGCTGCTGGTCAGCGGAGCCGTTGCACTGCTGGGCTACTGGGGTGTTCGGAGGTTGACCCCGCAGTAGTAGCGGTGACCGCGGTCAGCGCGAGGAGGCGCCGACCGAGCGATCACGAGCCGATCAGGAAACCAGCATGGTCCTATGCGACTCAGGCATTCACTGGCGAATCGCGCTGATAGCACCGTGCGGGCGGTGTTCTGGCTCTGTGCGAGTGTAGGTTTCGATAACCTCGAAGCCTGCGAGCCCCACGAGTTCGGCTATCACAGGCAGGGGCCAACGATATGCGGTCACGACGGCATGATCGAAGCTCTCCACCGATGGTCCCTCGAAGAACCCGACAAGGAGCCCGCCTCCCGTTCGGATCACCCTGGCGAACTCGACCAGGCAATCCTGCACGTTGCCCGGTTCCTGGTGAATCAGCGAGTACCAGGAAAGCACTCCGGCCACACTGCGGTCTTCAGTATCGAGCGCGGTCAGCGTCCCTACGTCAAAGCGCCTGTCAGGATACGTTTTACGAGCGTGTTCGATGAACCCAGAAGTCAGATCGATTCCGCGCACATCACATCCGAGGCCTGACAGATAGTTCGTCCACTGGCCAGGGCCGCAGCCTGCATCGATCAGGGGACCGTCACGCTGTGTTGCCCAATCTGTAACCACCTGGCGATCGGATGGATGAACGGAGTCCATCGAATCGAAAAGGCTTACATACTCAACCGCCCGGGCGGCGTAGGCCAACTCGACCTCGGTTTCCATGTCTCGACCCTAGAGCAACCTCACCTCAAGACGCGATGCACTCACCGCGCCTCGGGATGTGCAGGGTCGTGGTTATTGTATCCAGGTCGTGCCACTCGGTACTTCATGCGGCGGCCGACTCACGCCCTCGAAGTCTCTGCAAGAGAACGAGTGCAGCTCCCGCGACCAGGACCGACAGAACGGCGACGCCCGACGACGCCCATTGCCATGTGTTCGGCCAGAAGGTTCGTTCGATCGGTGTAAGCGGAGTGTAGGCGGTCCAACCGAAGTCGCCGCCGATCGGGATGGATATCACGATCGGAGTCGTCACCGAAATCGTCAGCGCTGGCGACGTCGTCGGCACCAAGGAAGCAAAGATCAACCCTGTTGCGAAGGGCAGAAGAAGAATATTCGCAACCCCGTCGATCACGTCGAGAGGATATCCGCTGAATATTCCGGCGACGGCGACCAACGCAAGAATACCCATTCCCGTCAACGGCGATAGCCGACGCCACCCGACGGCGGCACCGGCGAGCAGCGCGGCGATGGACGCCACGGCCGCCGACGCTCCGAAGGCCGTCGTCGAAGATGTCGCCAGATAGGCAAGGGCTGCAAGGACGACGGAGCCCGATACACCGGGAAGCGCAAAAGCCGCGCCGACGAGCAGCGGGATGATCGCCAGTCCGAGCAACCACCGATCCTGTATCGCCCCGCCGGAGCCGACCGACCCTACCGCGCGCACGGACAGCCAATACAGCACAAGCCATGCGACGGGAACAGTGATGCCTATCAGCAGTACCCGGCTGGTTCCTTGACTCTCGACTAGTGGTGCGTCGAACATCGACAGCGCCCCCGACAGCACCAGAAGGGCCGCGAAGACACCCAAGAAGACGAGGAGGTAGATCTGGGGACTTGGTTCCAGGTAGTCGGCGTATCGTTCCGGAATTCGACTGAACTCCAGAGGCCCTGCCGCAGTGAACGCAGACACGACGCCGACCGCCAAGGCACACTGCAGGATACGACGGTCGCGCGTGCCGGTGAGTGCTGCGCAGCCCCCGAGCATCAGTCCGCCGGCGAGTCCGCGCTGATGTAATTGCGAGGAGGTCTCGAGCAGAACAGTGATGGGCAGCAGGGTGATTCCGAATCCCAGTGCAACGAAAACATTTCTCGGACTCCTGACCGTAGTCGCGACGACAACTGCGACAATCGCACCCAGCGCGGATGCCGACCGGGCGCCCGAGAAGAAGACATCGAAGCGATTGCTGTCGGGCACGAAAATCAAGTGACGCGACACCATCGTCGTCAGCGCCAGCGTCGCGACGAAAGCACCGAGGGCAATGGTGACGGACGCGAGTAGGCGTCGAACAGCGGTCGCAGTCACCCTGGGGAGCTTACCCACTCGGCTGGATTGCTTGCCTTGCTCGATGACGTCAACCAGGAGTCGCGGTGTCCGCAAGGGACCTCGACGTGATGTGCGTGGCCGCGCCGCAAGCGCGAACTCGTCCGCCGGACAGGCCGGGCAGTTCGGCCACCCGAAGACATGAAGGATTCACGATTCCCTGAATACAGCTTTCAATGTATTATCTCGGCTATGGACTTGATGACCCGCGTTTCGGTGCTGTCGAGATTCGGCCACGCGCTGTCCGACGAAACCCGAACCCAGGTACTGCTGGCGTTGAAAGACACGCCGAGATACCCAGCCGAACTGGCCGACGCGCTGGGCGTGACGCGGCAGAAGTTGTCGAATCACCTTGCATGCCTGCGTGGCTGCGGTTTGGTCGTTGCCGTACCGGACGGACGTAGGTCCCGATACGAATTGGCCGATGCGAACATCGGGAAGGCGCTGGACGACTTGCTGCACGTTGTCCTCGCTGTCGACCCAACCTGCTGCCCGGCATCGACCAGCGAGGACTGCTGCTGATGCCCGCCGACCTGAACATGTCTTCGACGGTGGGTCCGCCTTCCGCCGAGCGGCGCGCTGCACTGTCCACGCGAATACGCTGGTTCGTCGCCGCAACCATCCTCTACAACGTGGTCGAAGCGGTCATTGCCATCGGCGAGGGTGCTCGGGTGTCGTCCACCGCGCTGGTCGGGTTCGGCCTGGACTCGATCATCGAAGTGTCCTCTGCAGCGGCTGTGGCGTGGCAGTTCTCCGCCAAGAACCCCGAGACCAGAGAGAAGGTCGCGCTGCGGATCATCGCGTTCTCGTTCTTCGGGCTCGCCGCCTACGTCAGTATCGATGCGGTGCGCGCACTGTTCGGTCTCGGTGCCGCCGAGCATTCACCGATCGGAATTGCGCTTGCTGCAGTTAGTTTGGCGATCATGCCCACGCTGTCATGGGCGCAGCGCCGGGCTGGACGCGAGTTGGGTTCCCTCACCGCCGTTGCGGACTCCAAGCAGACCTTGCTGTGCACTTACCTCTCGGCCGTCCTCCTGATCGGATTGCTCCTCAACAGTCTCTTCGGCTGGTCGTGGGCCGACCCGCTGGCGGCCCTGGTCATTGCCGGTCTCGCCACGAAGGAGGGTGTGAATGCCTGGAAGGGAGATACCTGCTGCGCGTCGCCGTTAGCCGAGCGAGCTGAATCGGATGAGCACCGCTGCGACTGCTGCGGGTGACACCCCTGCCGATGGAGCTCGAAGAACCCGACAAAGAGCCCGCCTCCAGATCAAATCACCATCACTGTGGCTGCTGCGCGCCCCGGGTGATCGCATCGCAGCGTCGGCGTTACGAGCGCAGACGCGCGGGGCGTTGACTGACCAGCAGATCGATCACGTGATCACCGGATGGTCATCCCGGTCAGGGCATGTTCGCACGCCGGCGTTCACCCGCGCCGACGTCGAAGCAGACGCCCTCGACGCCGTGGTACGGACCCTCAGTGCCCTACCGATTTCGGCAGACCCACTGCCGTAGAGACAACATGTGTGGTGTTCGAAATGCGGGAGTTGCCACGTGGATGGCAGCTTGCGCGTGTCCATGGGCGTCACTCAAATACATGGTCGTCACGCAAATAGATGCCACGGCGCGAGAGTCAGCTCACGAGACTAGGGTGAGCCTATCGAGGGGGGCTTGTAGGCGACGACATCTGCGACCTTTCCTCGCAACGTTTGGACGTGCGCTGATGATCGAGCCGCCGCAGGACCACGAGAGCTTTCGCTCCCAATTGACGTCGGGTGAAGATCTGGTCGACCCGTCCACCTGGGCTGGTTCGGTGCAGCCGGCCAGCGGCGTCGCTCCACGGATGCGGATCGGTACCAACCGTTGGTTCAACTTGCTGTGGTTGCTGCCGATCGGATTCGTAGTCCTCATCGCGGCGGTGGCCGCAGCACAAGGCTTGCGCAGCAATGACTTTGGACAGCATTTCATCGAGGAGTATCCTGGCACCTCCAAGGCCGCGCCAGGCGAGGCCTCGGCCATGCCCGCGTGGGTGGGCGCGCAGCACTTCCTCAATCTGTTCCTGATGATCTTCATCATTCGGTCGGGAGTGCAGATCCTCACCGATCACCCGCGGCTCTACTGGACCCGCAACAGCACCCCGGGCCGCGACTGGTTCCGAATCCAGAAGCCCGTTCCTCCAGATCCGTTGTGGACTGCGAAGCAAGACTCGATTTCCCTGCCGGGGAATGTCGGACTACCCGGAATTCGGCACTCGATCGGTTTGGCGCGGTGGTGGCATTTGGGCACCAACATGCTGTGGTTGCTCAACGGTGTCATTTTCTATGTGCTGTTGTTCGCGACCGGGCAATGGCGGCATTTGATTCCGACCAGCTGGGACGTCTTCCCCAATGCCGTCTCCGTGCTCATTCAGTACCTGTCGCTGGACTGGCCACTCGAGGGCCATTGGGTCGCCTACAACGGCCTGCAACTGCTGGCGTACTTCCTGACGGTATTCGTCGCAGCGCCGGCAGCGATGATCACGGGATTGGGAATGTCGCCTGCACTGTCCACTCGGTTTCGCCGAATCAGCAAGATATTCAGCATCCAAACTGCCCGTTCGCTGCATTTCCTGGTGCTGATTTGGTTCCTGATCTTCATCGTCGTCCATGTCGCGATGGTTTTCGCCACCGGTCTGCTCCGCAACCTCAATCACATATACGCCGCACGAGATGACCAGAGTTGGGTCGGCCTCGGTATCTTCGCGCTATCGATGGTCGTCGTAATCGCGGGATGGGTTGCAGCAACTCCCATCACGCTGCGACATCCGCGACTCGTGCAGCGAGTCGGGTTCGCGTTGATCGGACCAGTTCAGCGCCTGTTCGAACATGTCGACGCCAGGCCCGGCGAGTACACCGAAGCCGATATTTCGCCGTACTTCTGGCACAACGGACGTTATCCCGACTCCGACGAGTTTCACGCTCTACGCGAAAACAACTTCGTCGACTATCGGCTACGGGTCAATGGTCTCGTGGAGAACCCTCGAGATTTCGACCTCGAACAACTCCGCGCCCTGCCCTCCCATGAACAGATCACCCAGCACTTCTGCATCCAAGGATGGTCCGGCGTCGCGAAGTGGGGTGGAGTGTCGATGCAGACCATCATGGACCAAGTCCGCCCACATCCCGAAGCTAAGTGGGTCGTGTTCTACTCTCTTGGAGACGGCCCGGACGGCGGCGTCTACTACGACACCCACCCAATCGATCAGATGGCGTACCACCTATCGATGTTGGCCTATGACATGAACGGTGAGGCACTGTCCTTCGGACATGGAGCGCCGCTGCGGCTGCGCAATGAAACACAGCTCGGGTTCAAACAGGTCAAATGGATCAAAGGCGTGGAGTTCGTCGCCAGCTTCGACTCTGTCGGTGGCGGTTTCGGCGGCTACAACGAAGACCACGAGTTCTTCGGCTATAGACAGTCCCTGTAATACAGCTTCATCGACTAAAGAGAAGAGTTCACATGGAAAAAATGTCGTTGACGGCGTTGGCCCGCGAACAGCTCGCGAGTGCCGAACGCGCGTCCAGTGGACGCAGCGCTCACACCGTGTACGGGGGGCACGAACATGTTCTGCGTCAGACCATGATTGCCCTCGCTGCAGGTCAGACCCTGAGCGAACACGAGAATCCCGGTGAGGCGACGCTTCAGGTTCTGCACGGCCGCGTCCGTCTCACCGCAGGCGAGGACGCGTGGGAAGGCTCCGGTGGAGACCTGATCGTCGTCCCGAATTCCCGACATGCGCTCGAAGCGATCGAGGCGTCCACGGTGTTGCTGACCGTCGCGAAGCTGCCTGGCTAGCCCGTCATCGTCTCGGTGGTCCTTGAAGCCAAGGGCTGCAGGCACGTACGTCCTGCGGTGGATCTTCAGCGACCCACCGGGCGGGTCGTGCTACGACTGGCCCTCACCGAGGTTTTCATGCATGTCGTCGACGTGAATCGAGTCGCCGCCAGCTTGTTTCGCCGTGTACATCGCAGCATCGGCCCTGTCGCAGGCACGTCGAAATTCGCCGATGGACGCGTCCGCACCGATATGGGCGACGCCGATGCTCACCGTCGTTCCACCGGATTCGCGATCGTGAAAACGCAGTCGAAGCCGGTGCGCACGTTCGATCGCCTCGGCAGCGGTGCCTTGATCGAGCACGACGAACTCCTCGCCGCCGGTTCGCGCGGTGAAAGCAGGCGGACCGAACACCGAATGCAGAGCATCCGCGACCTCCCTCAGCACCACGTCGCCGTGCGAGTGCCCGAATTCGTCGTTGACGAGCTTGAAATCGTCGAGATCGATCACCATCACCGTGGCGGGGCCGCGCAACCGTTCGGCGATCGCAACATCGAATCCACGCCTGTTCAGCAGGCCGGTCAGTGGGTCGTAGGACGCGGACGCAGCGTCGCGCCGCAGGAGAAGCAGGACAAAATTTGCGAGTATCGGCGCCGAGAACAGCACGAGCGTCAGTACGACGAGGTACGCGCAAGCGAGCACGACATCGGCGTCGGGAGCGGTGACAGCACCGAAGAACAGGACACCGACAGCCGTCACCGACAGTCCCTGATGCGCGACAAACATCCGCGGACTGTGGAACGTCACGATATATCTGCCAATAACGCCGAGTGCCGCCGAACACGGGAGCGCCACGAACGGGTCGTGAAGCAACAGCAGCAGCACGACCGCGCCGATTTCGAGGTAGGCCACGAACACCCGCGACAGGAGTCGGGACGGCCATGGTCCTCGCAGCCATACCAATCCGATGGCGGCGGCGGTAGCGGCGAGCGCGTACGCGATCACTCGACCGACGCCGTCGGGAGTGCCGGCAGGCGTATGCGCCGCCAGGAGAGCGAGCACGGCATACAACCAGCACCACGACCATAGCGCCACATGCATGTAGCGCAGCAGAGGATCCCGGCGGTGATACGCAACGGTCCAGTCGTAGTCGGCAGGGTGGTTCCACCATCGTGAAAACTGTCGCATGGTCTGGGCGCGCCTTCTTCAAGATCGAGCGTCACCGCAGCCCGGTACGTCTACCGAGCCGACCCCCTCGCGCCCGCAGTGACACGACCAGTCAAGCAGAGACCACGGCATCGACGAAAAAACATGTAAGAAATCACCGTCACCATTACGTGTGAGATCAACCTGCAAAGTTTTTGCACGTGACGGGCACCGGCTGACCTCGTGGTCGACGCGCACACCGATCGGCCTCTGCTCCCACGGACATATAGCGGTCATAAATCACGGTGATCGCAACCGTTCACATCACTGGCCGGGTGGCAGAGGATGGACGGACCCCACTGGAAGAGGAGACACCATGTCCGATGCCTATGCCCGCCACATCGACACCGACGTCCACACCCTCGTCCAGCTGTGCGGCTACTCCCCCGCTCACGCCCGAGCCGAGCTCACCGCCATCTCCCACCGAGAGAGAGTCGGTCTCATCTCCGCGGGCGCTGCGCTCGAACTACTCGCCCAGGCAACTGCATTCGGCGTCGACGCCGACCCTGCCGCTGCTCGGGTGCAGTGGCAGCAAATTCTTCGCGGATCCGGTGCGACCGGGCACACACTCGCTGCCTGATCACGAGTGTCTGCGGCTGAGTGAACAGTCGACTGTGCGCGCAAGAACGAATCTCAACCGTCGGATCGCACATTCGCCCTGGAGAGTGAACGGGCAAGTGCCAGGGCTGCGGTTCTGACCGCCGGTGCCAGAAGTTCAGGTCGAAAACCGGCGGTGGGGACCGATACCGACATCGCCGCGACCGGCTTACCGGCGAGCAAAATCGGTGACGCTACACAACATCCGCCTTCGACAGCTTCTTCGCGTTCGATTGCCACTCCGGTGCGATGGATTTCATCGAGTTGCCGAGCGAGTACTTTCGGATCGGCTATCGAGTGTGGTGTGTAACAGCGCAGGGGTCGGGCGAGAACCGCGTCGCGAAACTCCGGACTTTCGAATGCGAGCAACGCCTTCCCGACTCCTGTGCACGTGAGTGGCAAGCGGCCTCCAATCTGAGAGGGGAGCGCCATCGGTGTGTGGCCTTGCAGTTTCTCGACGTAGACGACGTCCATCTGGTCTCTGACGGCCAGGTGCACAGTATGTTCGGTTACCGCATACAAATCATGCATGAAGGGCATTGCCGCTGTTCTCAGTCGATGTTTGATCGACACTCTTTCACCGAGTTCGAACAGGGTGATTCCCAGTTCGAACTTCTTGTCCGTACGTTGAACCCAACCGACGGAAGTCAGATCGACCAACATCCGGTGCACGGTCGAACGGGGCAGACCCGTTCTCGTGGTGATGTCGTCAAGACCAAGTGCATCACCTGCTGGAAACGAGTCGAGAATCAGGGTGTATCGCTCGAGCAACGACATATCATCCCGTTTCATGGGATGGATCCTAGGCCGCGTGGTGCCGGACGCCTAGCGTTCTACGCATGACAACGGTGGAAGAACACGTGATCAGCACGGCTGCTGACCGGCTCCGGGTGGCAGCGAACACTGCAACCCCCTGCACACCGGTCCGCGATCTCATCGGCCGCGAGGACATCGACGCCGCATACCGAATTCAGTCGATCAACATCGAGTTGCTTCTGAAAACCGGGCGCCGAGTTGTCGGTCGGAAGATCGGACTCACCTCGCCTGCGGTGCAGAAGCAGATGGGCGTTGATCAGCCGGACTTCGGTGTGCTTCTCGACGATTTCGACTGCTCCGGCGACGGCGCGGTCGACACCTCACGTTTGCTGCAGCCGCGCATCGAAGCAGAGATCGCGTTCACCTTGGTCGCAGACATCACCGAATCAATCACAGCAGCCCAGGCCCCGGCGTTCGTCGATCAGGTTTTCGCATCGTTCGAGATCGTCGACAGCCGTATCGAGGGCTGGAACATCAGTCTCGCAGACACCGTCGCCGACAACGCGTCCTCGGGTCTCTACGTGCTGGGCGACTCGCTGCCTCGGGTCGACGCCCCGGACCTTGCCGAGGTCACCATGACCATGACAGCTGACGGCGAACCAGTCTCTGCTGGTAAGGGATCGGACTGCCTCGGGAGTCCATGGGAGGCGCTCGCGTGGCTTTCGAACACCAGCCTCGCTTACGGCTCGCCACTTCGAGCCGGCGAAGTGATCCTCTCGGGCGCGCTGGGACCGATGGTGCCCGTCACGCCGGGATCTACATACCGGGCCTCCATCTCCGGCATCGGAGACGTCACCGCGACCTTCACCCCTTGACACTCTTTTCGTCGAAACGAAAGCAGGACAACATGAGCCGGACCAAAGCAGCGGTGATCGGATCGGGCAACATCGGCACCGACCTGGTCATCAAATTGAAACGCATCGCCGAGAATGTCGAGATCGCCGTTCTGGTGGGCATCGATCCGGCATCCGACGGACTCGCCCGAGCGCGCCGGATGGGCATCAGCACAGTCGATTCCGGTGTGCAAGGGTTGATCGATCACCCGGATTTCGCCGACATCGACATCATCTTCGACTCCACCTCCGCCAAAGCGCACGTCGCGAACGAGGAAGCTCTGCGCCCGTACGGCAAAAGGCTCATCGATCTGACGCCCGCGGCGATCGGGCCGTATGTGGTGCCTGCGGTGAACTTGGACGAACACCTGGGCGCGCCGGATGTGAACATGGTGACGTGCGGTGGTCAGGCGACCATCCCGATCGTCGCCGCCATTTCGGCAGTCACGCCGGTGCATTACGCGGAGATCGTCGCGTCGATCGCCTCGAAGTCCGCAGGGCCCGGCACACGCGCGAACATCGACGAATTCACCGAGACGACGTCCGAAGCCATCGAGAAGGTCGGCGGCGCCGAACACGGCAAGGCGATCATCGTCCTCAACCCGGCGGAGCCGCCGCTCATCATGCGCGACACCGTGTTGGCGTTGGTATCGAATCCCGACCAGGACGAGGTGCGGGCATCGATTCTGGCGATGGTCTTCAAGGTTTCCTCATACGTACCCGGCTATCGGCTCAAGCAGGACGTGCAGTTCACCGAACTCGACGATGCCGAGTCGGTCGCGACGCTGACCGGAGGAGTGGAGAAGGGCCCGGGCCTGTGGAAGGTATCGGTGTTCCTCGAAGTCGAAGGCGCCGCCCATTACCTGCCGGCCTACGCGGGCAATCTCGACATCATGACCTCCGCTGCACTGCAGGTCGCGGAGAGAATCGCCCAGAACACGACGCTGGAGGCAGCACGATGACCGAGAAGACACGTCCGAACGCGGCCGACGGTGCCGCCCTGTACATCCAGGACGTCACATTGCGCGACGGCATGCACGCGATGCGGCATCGCATCACCCCAGAGAACGTGGCGCGCGTTGCGAGCGCCCTCGACAATGCCGGTGTCGATGCCATCGAGGTCACCCACGGTGACGGCTTGGCGGGCCACAGTCTGACGTACGGCCCAGGGAGTAACACCGATTGGGAGTGGATCGAAGCCGCTGCTGCGGTGGTGAATCGGGCGAAGCTGACGACACTGTTGCTTCCCGGCGTGGGGACAGTGAAGGAACTCGAGCACGCCTTCAAGCTCGGAGTCACCTCGGTACGGGTGGCGACGCACTGTACCGAAGCCGATGTCTCAGCTCAGCACATCGGCAAAGCCCGCGAGCTGGGGATGGATGTATCCGGATTCTTGATGATGTCTCATCTTGCCGAGCCGGCGCAGCTGGCGGAGCAAGCCAAATTGATGGAATCATATGGCGCGCACTGTGTGTACGTCACTGATTCCGGTGGCCGGCTGACGATGAATGGTGTCCGTGACCGCGTCCGTGCCTATCGGGACGTGCTCGAGGCCGATACCCAAATCGGTATTCACGCTCACCAGAATCTGTCGCTGTCGGTGGCCAACTCGGTTGTGGCAGTGGAAGAGGGAGTCATGCGGGTCGATGCGTCGCTCGCAGGTCACGGAGCGGGGGCTGGTAACTGTCCGATCGAGCCGTTCGTTGCCGTCGCAGACCTGAACGGGTGGAAGCACAACTGCGATCTCTTCGGCTTGCAGGACGCCGCGGACGATATCGTGCGTCCGCTGCAGGACCGCCCGGTTCAGGTAGACCGTGAAACTCTCACCCTCGGGTATGCCGGGGTGTACTCGAGCTTCTTACGTCACGCCGAAGCGGCAGCGAAACAGTACGGACTCGATACTCGCGCAATACTGCTCGCAGTCGGTGAACGAGGGCTCGTGGGCGGACAGGAAGATCTGATCACCGATATCGCACTGGATCTGGTCGCGGCCAGGGGTTGAGTCATCCGACCACCGTCCGCCCTGCAGATCGCACCGATGGACCTGACAGCTCGACGACCCGAACTGCGTTTCCCCTCACGTAAAACCGAACCAGGGACGACGTAAGGCTCGAAAACCGACCGGCAGGGATCACCAAGAACGGAACCGCCGCTGATCCCTGACGGATCATGGGCTGGTTGTGGGTTCCAGCTGTACTCAGCAGCCCTGTTGGGTTTTGATTGTGGGCTCGATAGCGGCCGCGGGAGGTCAGGCCGTCACACGCCACAGTGCACAGGCCTGGCTGACGGCAAAACCCACCATTTCGACTGCCACAGCGACGACCGCAACCACCAGTACAAGATTGGGCACTACAAAGGCCAGCCCAACGACGAAACCGGCCACCACCACGTTCGCGGTCATGACGCCCCACAGCATCGGACGCAGCGGGACGCGTGTGCTGCCGAACCACAGAAAGGACGACCACACCCCAACGAAAACTGCCATGAGCAGCAAAGGAAACGCGCCAATACCCAGCGCCCCTGCCAGTGACGACGAGACCGCACCGATGACGATATGAATCACCCTAGGTTTGATGCCGCTTCCTTCTGAGTCAGGAAGGATGAGCACATGCCCAAGAAAATCGATCCAGAGGTCCGTGCGAGGGCCCTGCGGTTGCTGGAAGCACACGGAGCGGAATAC
>NZ_JASISW010000032.1 GCF_030063335.1 Rhodococcus sp. G-MC3
ACCCTCGACGCAGGCATTCAGCTCTCGACTACCAAGCCCCGAACGATGTCCACTACAGTTACCGGCAGCACGACAACGCGGCCTGAATTTAACCATCTCCAGTGTCCGAAATCCCCGCGGCAGATCACAACTCCGCCGTTCCGGGCTCGACGCCCACTACCGCTCCGAACCGTGCCCCTTGCAGGTCACCGATGTACTGTGGGTTGACTTGAAACGGGATCGTCGTGGGTGCCGCGGAGGCTGGGGCCACCGAAACGAGCAGCGGGCTCGCCAATGCCAAAGCAGCAACGACTGAGGTCTGGATGGCGCGTTTTCCTATCATGCTTACGCATTGTATGGGCGCGTCATCGACGCCTGTGGACATTTCTATGGGCCCGACCGCGCGCGGCCAATGGCACCGTCGCTCACAGATCCTGTTGTCTTTCAGCAGATCGTTCGGACGACCCGGCGGCCATCAGGCGCTGTCAGGATGCGCAGCAACGCATTTTGGGCGAATGGTGCTGCTGAAATCACCTGCGCGGCGCGATCGGAGTGTTTGTTCACATTGTCGCTGATCAAAGCGATTCGTCCGGGGTCGAACGGCGTGCGATACCAATGTGGTCGTGGTCCTGGTCGCATAGGATCCGCTTCTATGACGACACAAGCGGACCGGAATCACGAACTGATCAAAGGCGCGTTGCTCGCGGGGTTCATCTCGGGATTCATCTGGATGGCGATCACCGTGCTGGTGGGGAGCTTCTCCAAAGGTGCCATCGTCGGTGGTGGATTAGGCTTCCTGGTGGGCACTGCCCTGGTCACGGCCATCATCACCAAGCTTCTACGAGGCCGAGCCCGACCCTGACGCCGACCGCGCTCGCGTGGAGCATCGCACGTACCCGTTTAGGTTTTCGTCCACCTGCGGCCCTTTGTCTCGGATTCTACGATCAAACATGGATTATTTAGAGCGCTATCAACCAGGACGCCGCGAGGCTGGTCAGCGGACTGCTTATGTCAGTTTCAGTTTCAGAAGAAGACTGATCGGACCGCCTGCTGCGGGTATCGAATACAGCTCGGATCCGTGGTGGCCACCACGACTGCTGGAAAACCATGGTGGTGCCGTCGGGAGAGAAGGCGGGATCGGCGTTCCAAAACTGATCTCGCAAAACGACAGTCGATCCCCCCAACCACCGGCACCGCGACGATGTAGCCGACGATAACGAACACCACGCCGGCGCGGTCGGGTGTGAAGACCGCACCGAATACGCTGTCTTGGCGGGACAGAAGCCGAACGTCACTGTCATCGAAGTTCATCACGCTGATCCCGTCGACACTGTTGAATGGGACCGTCGAACCGTCCGGTGAGAACACCGGCTAATAGCCCCCCCCTCGTACAGTGTCCGCGACTACCCTAGCGCCAGGTCGACGGTCTCGAAGTATTGGCCCTTTAGCCGTCTGCGTCATCGAGCAACCGCCCGAGAAGTGACCGCGCATACTCGGGCTCCTCGACCAACAGGTTGCGACCTCCCGGATTCGCATGGGATTCGGTATTTCCAAATTCAAGCGAGTGGCTGTAGGTGCTCCGCCGACCATCGACACGCAAGGTAATGCCTGCCCACACAGTCATCGGCCGCCCACGCCGCTTAGCGGTCCGAACGCTTGCCCACACCACTTACAGCTGGCATCGACGTAGTGGTGTCCGTCTTCACGTTCGCACTCGTCCACTGCGCATCCGCTGCCGCAGGAGAGCATCTGGCCACACCGGCACCGCTCACCGTCACAGCCAGGATGGTGGAGCGCTCCCGGCGGTGCAGCACAGTCGTGACACTTGACTCTCCCATTGGGTATTCGACTGGGCCGCCATGAGCAACCCACCGAATCGAGCATTTCCACCTCGCACGCCATGCACATCGCCATGCCTTGCAGAGTCGCACAGAGCACCGACATCAATGGTTGGGACTGGACCGAGCTTCGGGCGACTATCGGGCAGTCCAGAGCGCAAATTGCGTAACCCTATATGCCTGGGATCGCCATAGACGTCTCGAACATGCCTTCAAAGGCCGCGTTCGGACTAGTTTCGACAACGTCGTCATGCACACGAAAAAGACGGTCCCGAATCTCTCCGGAACCGCCTCTGACCTGGATTTCTGTGTCGGGCTGACAGGAATTGAACCTGCGACCCCTTGACCCCCAGCTAGATGCGATGGCTTCCTATGGGTCCACCTGGAACCACTACTGCAGCCCCACCAGCGCGAACGGTCCATCCGCGGCCACAGCAATCCAGGTACATCCGGAACGACTTGTGACACCCTCGTGACACTTCCGAACGACGAAATCGGCGCACTTGACCGCACCGAGTGTCACGCCTTCCAATGCGGCGAGTGTGCGTGCATGTCACCGACCGCGGCCGTGCCGTCCACCCAGCGCCTCGTCAGTCCATATGGATCCAAGCAACCGACAGAAATTCTGGCTAACAGCCAGCAACCCTGAACGCAATACCCGCGAAAGCCACTGCACCACTCGGTCAGACTCAAGTGCGCGCATACAAGGCGAAACTGCTGATTTACTATGAAACGCGCATCCACTGCCGTCCCCACGCGTCCAGAATCAGCACTCAACCGTCATCACGGCCCTTGTCGCCGCCGAACCTGCGTCGGCCTGGATTAGTCGGTTGATGTCGAGGAGCGTGACATCGGGGTCTGCGTGTTAGAAACCGGATTCGTCGGCCCGACCGGTGCCCTTCAGGCGGTGTCGATCGTGCTGCCGACTGCACGGTTCCGTGAGAAGTTCGAGCGAGCGGTCGACGCTTTGCGGCGCGTCAATCCGCGCATCGGGTCCGCTTCCGGAATCACACGCTGAACGGACGCATCGGCCGCCGACGTACGACCCGCCCAGACCAACCCGAGGACGGCGACGACACACACCGCGGCCGACGACGCGAACACCGACAGCAGCTCGTGCGCACCGCCTGCCGCGATCGCGGTGCCGCCCAACACAGGACCGGCGAATGCGCCGATGAACGACGTTCCGTTGGACCATCCGAGCGCGGTCGCGCGGACGGAGAGCGGAAAGATGTCTGCGGTCGTCGTGTGCACGAGGTTCATGGTCGAGTGTCCGCCGAGTCCCGTCAGCGCGACGCAAGCAATGGTTCCTGGCAGAGACAGCGGCAGCACGAGAATTCCCACGAGACCTACGAAGGTGCAGCTGCTCGTCGCTACCGCCACGATGGACGATCCGCGGCGATCTGCGGCCCACGCCGCAACGAACGACCCTGCGACAGCAGCGCCGGTGAGGGTGAAGGTCAGTAACAGCGCCACGCGCAGTGAGTAGCCGAGATCGACCATTGCCTGCGTTGCCCACACGTTGAGACCCTGCCAGGCAACCATGTTCGCGATAGCGCAGGCAGCGATGACGAGCGTGGCTACGAGCCCGCGTCCGACGAACATGACCCGCAACTTCCGGCCGGTCGACCACAGACGCCCGGCGATCTCCTGCGGCGTGTCGGTAGGAATTGTCATGAGCGCGACAGCAACCATGATGGCCAGGGCCGTACTCGCGCCGACGAAGAACATCGGCCGCCACCCGAACGCGGGCAGGATGGGGATGGCCAGAAGCGACGCCACGACACCGCCGAGGGGAATGCCCGCCATCGTGATCGTCACGACGAGCGAGGCACGTCGGGCCGAGGAACTGTTGCGGGCCGCGGTCATCGCGGTGGTCAACGAACCGCCGATGCCGATTCCCGTGACGAAACGCGCCGCCGCGAGCATGGGAACGCTGATCGCCGATCCGGTCAGCACCGCCCCGGCGGCGAACAGTGCGATTGCGAACAGCAGCACGCGTTTTCGTCCCAGTCTGTCGGCGGCCCACGGCGCGGCCACCGACCCCACTATCGCACCGATGTACACCAGGCCGCCGATCAATCCAGTGGTCTGGTCGGTGAGACCGAGTGCGGTGTCGTCGAGCAGAAGGGGAATCACGGATCCGTAGACGATGAGGTTGAAGCCTTCGATGACGGTGATGAACATGCACAGCACGATCACCCAGGGATGAGAACGGGTTTCGGCATCTGTCCCGATCGGCGAGGGCGAGGTGTTGGGCTGCATTAGAGGTTCTCCTGGTTCGGTCGTACTTCGAGCGCGGACCGGCACTGCTGCGTCGGTGCGGTCGCTGTCCTGGTGACGGTTTGCTCCGATTCACGTTCAAACTTGAGTCGACGACCGGGTTCGGTGCACATGTACTTCCCGGTCAACCAAGATGAGACCTCGCGCATTACGGGAATACCACCCGAAACATTCGGGTATTTGATTTTCCGTCGTGATTGCCGTCACTGTCAACCCCTAGGCTCGGGGGCGTGTCATATTTGGCGCGTCGAGCTGCGTTCGGCGAGGACTACCTCGCGGCGGTCCTCGCCGCCAAATCCAATGCCCGCGCCGAGTCCGGCGCGCGGTTGCGCATCAGAGGCGCCGGGTTCCCGGCGATCAAAACGGTCACCGACTTCGACTTCATAGCCCAACCCGGTGTCGACCGCGGGCAGATCGCCCGACTCGAAGCCGGTGGGTGGCTCGCCGAAGCCCGCAACGTGGTCCTCCTCGGGCCGGCACAGGCAAAACTCACCCCGCGACTTCGCTCGGTGTCGCGGCCGCGCACGCCGGGCACCGGGTGGCGTTCGCGTAGGCGACTGCACGAAGATGGTAGGCATTGGGAAATGAGACGGTGCCGTTCTCATTGGGCCTTGAGCAAAGATGGTTACGAGGTCGCTGTCATCACAGACGTGGAGACTCTCTGGACCCCGCCCACCGTGATCACCCGACGCTCAAACTTGATGGAGCTGCGATTGCCGGTCAACGAGCTATCTTCATCGGCGGAATCCACGATCCGATTCTCGTCGTCAACTCGATAGTTTGCTGAACGATGCCGAAAGCCGTCGCGGCCTGCTGTATCCCGAACTCGCGTCCGGTATCGCGCGATTGGACTTCGCCATCCACAGACGGAATGCCGTAATGGGTCCGCTCGAACCTTCCGGATTTCTACTGATCAGGGGCGGGTGCAGATCGCAGATCCGTAAGCGACTGCGAGTGGACTGACAACCGAGCCGGCGCGGCCCGCCGCTATTGCGCTAAAACACCCGTACGTTTAGGGTGTTTAAAAGTGACTTGGTTCACTTCAGGCAATCGCCGAGACGAGTTGAGAGGACGTACTTTCGTGGAGAATTCTCCTGTCCAGCCGGGTGCGACAGTAGGCGCACACTTGGACCAATATGAGGTCACTCTGCCGAAAGCGGCTCACTCCGTGGTCATCTCGTTGGATGCCGTGTCCAGCGGGAAGCGCCGCAACGATGTACGGGTGCGTATGGAAGAGCCCTGGGCGCGTCCGGAGTGGGAATTGGCCAGCGATGAACCGTCGGCAATCGGCGGTGAAGAAACAGCACCGATGCCGCTCAGCATCTTCGCGACCGGAGTAGCAACGTGCTTCATGACCCAAGTCAGAAACTTCGCCCGGCAGCGGGGGGTTCATGTGAACAGTCTGAGCGTTGCGGGTTCTTTCGAATGGAAGTTCATCCCGGGACCGAGTCCGCGCGAGCCGTATACGGCGAAGTCAGGATCGGTTTGTTTGGATATCGAAATCGACTCGCCCTCACCGATGACAGACCAGCAGGCACTCATCGCAGCGGCTTCCCGTGGTTGCTTTGCAGAAGCCATGCTCAACGTTCCTGTAAACCACCGGCTGAAGTCAGGCGACGACTGGATCTCATGCGACGCCGAATGAAGTGCACCGCACCTCATTCGGAAAACTTGGTCAGCGACGCTGCGAGATCAGAGTGCGAGCGTATTGGCTCAGCGACGAGCCGGTTCCCTGGTTCACAGGTTCGAAAGCTCGGTGCGTAGGCGCGTCCGGGCTCGGTGCAACCGAGTCCTCATTGCCACGGTGGAAATGTTCAACGGTCGAGCCGTGGCAGACCCGGTGAACCCGTAAACGTCACGCAGCACGAAGACCTCTTGAAACTCGCGAGGGAGGTTACCGACCGCTTCCCATCAGCCCTCGATACGTGGGCCTGCCCGGCAAGATCGCCCGGCCCGCAATCGGATCGGTCCTTGTTCACAATCGAAGGAGAAACCCATTGACGACTTCACGCATGGCCGAGTTTCGAGATGGGTGGTCGACTTTGACCGCAGCTGCCATTGGGGTGGGAACAGGCGTGACCGGCCTCGCCGTCTACTCGACTGGACTGTTTGCCGGTGATCTGGGGCGTGAAATCGGACTCACCCCTGGCGATTACGGGCTATCCATCACCCTTCTGTCGCTGGGGATGGTGCTCGCGGCACCGGTGGTGGGCTTCGTCGTCGACCGCGTCGGAGTCAAGGTGCCCACGATCACGGGAGCGTTGTTTCTCGCGCTGACCTTTGTGGCGTTGGGGACCATTGTTCATTCTGTTCCTGCCTACATGGCGGCCATGGCGTCGATGGGTTTCTTCGGGGCTGGATCCGGACCGATCGCGTTCAGCCGCGCCGTGAGCAGTTGGTTCGATCGGTCCCGCGGGTTAGCGCTCGGTATCACCATGATGGGTGGCGGTCTCGCAGGCACCATCATTCCGATAACTATCGGCAAAGTGATCGAGCTTTACGGCTGGCAACGCGGATATCTCACGTTGGCGTGTGTAGCACTGGTGGGAGTCGTCACGTCCCTGCTGTTCCTCAGAACTAGATCGCGCTCGGCCGAGGGCTTGGTATCTGGTGCCGCCGCCCAACCGGCCCTCACCGGTAGAGATTTTTCGAGCATTCGACGTGACCCTCTGTACTGGCGATTGATCCTCACCTTCGCGCTACTGGCCATGACTGTGACCGGACTCGTCGCCTATCTGATCCCCATGCTCAGGCACTACGGAATGGGTGCGGGTCAAGCCGCGACCATGGCGTCACTGATGGGACTCGCCGGTGTGATCGGTCGACTGGGCGTGGGCTGGTTGATCGACATTCTCCGGCCAACGGCCGTCGCGGCAGGACTGCTGCTGATCTTCACCGCGAGCGTCGTGCTCTTCGCCGTCGGCGGGGTCGGGTACGCGCCGGTCTTGGCCATAGCACTCGGTTGCCTACTCGGCGGTGAACTGGACATGGTTGCATACTTCACATCTCGATACTTCGGGCTCGCAGCGTACGGCAAAGCGTTCGCCGGGCCCTATATGGCCTTTGTTCTCGGTGGAGCGATCGCACCGTTCGGCGTCGGCGTCGTGGTGGACCGAACAGGCACATACACCGTCGCTCTCTACGGAATCGCTGCACTGGCCGTCGTCTCCGCGATCACGTTCATGTTCATGCCGTCGCCACGAGGACCGCGAGCATTCGACTCGCCTGAGAATGCGATCTCGCGTCCGGCCCTTCCGGCGCACAACTAGTTACGTGTTATCAAGGCGGTGTTGCCGCGCAGAACGATCCGACTGCAAGGAAAGTGCTGTACATCGATGACCCGAGCTGAGGTAGTAGACACATCGCGTGCGCCTTGACGCGCGAGCCCTAGGCGAACGGCGCCTCGGTCCCGAGTTCGCAGCACCATCGATCACGACTGAAAGAGTATGAGCATGATGACTGATATCGACACTGCCGAAGTCGCAACAGACAGTCAGCGCATTCGTGCCCGCGAAATCCTGTCATTCGTTACAGAACTGCAGCCATGGTTGCGTGAGAACCAGTCGCTCGCGGAGTCGCAACGCAGAATTCCTCAGGAGACCATCGATCGCCTCGACGAGGGCGGAGTGTTCAGTGTTACTACGCCGAACCGCTTCGGCGGAGCCGACTTCACCACCCGTGAGGTCCACGACATCTACCGAACGCTCGGTGCCGGTTGTGGGGCGAGCGCCTGGGTCGTGTGGGCAACCGCAGGTGGCAACCTCTGGAGCTTCGCCTTTGATGACGATGTGGTGGCCCCGGTGTACAACTCACCCTGGGTTGGAAACCGGACGTTCGCGGTCGGCGGTACGAGCCGGCGCATGTCCGGTACCGCTCGACAGGTCGATGGAGGCTGGATGATCACAGGGGTGTGGCCCTTCGCGACGGGGAGCATTCACGCATCGCACGGCTATCTCGCCGTATTCTACGATGACACGGACGACTCGAAAGTCGCTATGACCCTCGTCCCGAAGAACTCTCTGGTGTGCAGAGATGATTGGGACGCAATGGGAATGGCTGCAACCGGCAGCCAGACCGTTGCCACCGACGGAGAGTTGTTCGTGCCGGACGAACGATTCAGCACCCCGGCAGTGCTTGCCTCGCGAATCGACGAACTCACCGAGAAAGGCAAAGGACCACGCCGCGGCGGCCTCCCCCGCTCGCTCGTGACGAGCACCGGCATTGCCCTCGGGATGGCCGACCACGCCTTGGATGTATTTCTCACCGGAGTCGACAAGCGCAGCATCCCCTATTCCCCGTACGCGCACCAAATCGACGCTCCGATGACCTACCACACCGTTGGTCGTGCACACACCGCAATTCGAGCAGCAGGACGAGTGGCCGACGCAGCAGTAGCGCAGTTGGACCGGTATCAAGCCGACGATACGGAACCGGCCGAGCACGAAATCACCCAGCTGCACACCGATGTGGCTTACATCTGGCACACCTGCTCGACCGCGATCGAGACATTGCTGCACGCATCCGGCGCCTCGGCGATCAGCAAGCGACTTCCACTTCAGCTGATCGCACGTAACTGTCGCGCCGGGAGCCTGCACGCAGCGAACAATCTCGACACCTGGATGGAAAACATCGGCCGCGAACTATGCGGAGTCCCGGCCGGTCCTACCTCCACCAGCGTCCTGGAGCGTCGTTCCTGATCGTCCCTCCCATACGGCCGACGGGCACAAGCATGTACTGATTCAGTCACAGCTAGGCATTGTGCCGCTACCTTAATCGCCCATTTCGAGACCAGTAGAACCGACCGGTGACGCCGTACGTCGGGTGTCAAAGCGGTTGGTCAGTCTCGCCCGTGTGCTGTGCGAGCAGACCCAGGGTACGGGCGAGAAGAGCGTCGATGAGGTTCTCGACACCGTCGTACAGTCCGGGGACCTCGGTCAGCAGCGTGTGCGCGGTACGGCGGGCCCGAATGCCGACCTCGCAATGGCCGGTATCGAGTTCTACCGAATCATGTTCCGGCACAGATGGTGCGGCGTCATGAGTGTCGTCGTTGAGCCCTCGGGGCCTCTGCCGAACGGGACTCCGGCGGGAACGGCATGTGTCTCCACCGGTCGATCGGTAGCGCCACCGGGCATGGCCGATCCGGCCACCCGGACATGTCCGAAAAGCATTGCTGCGCAGGTGATCGAGCACCAGCGTGGCCGAGGGATAGCGGTCGGCGAACCGCAACACCGTATCCCAGCATCGCCAAACGTCGGCGGGCCGAAATCCGGCCGGGTTATCTGCGGTAAGTCGCAGTCGATGGCTACCGCCGATCCAGCGGCTCTCGTCTTCGGCGATGGTGATGTCGGTGCGGTCCAGGGCTGCGATCGCGCGGTACGACAACCCGGCCGCTGCCAGCATCAACAGGACCGTGCGCGGAGTCCGAACAACTCCTCCACCGACCCCGTCGTCGGCAGACCGGCCGCGGCAGCGGCCAACCGTCGGGCACGCCCGCGCCGACGCTCGACCCGAACGGAATCGAGGGCGACGCGCAATGAGGTGACGCGGCCGGGCTCCGGGTGGCCGGCATCGGTGTGGGCGCGGTTACCGCCGAGATCCGGCGGATCTGGACCCGATCCCCGGCAGGATTGTCACCGAGGAACTCGGCAAGGGTCACCGGCGATGCAGGCAGCGGGGTCAGATCGGCGGCGAGGCACCAGTCGGTGAACAGTGCCACTCGTACCGGTACGTACTGCTCACGAGGTGGCCGCCGCGTACTGCAGGTGCCCTCGGTATCGGGTGACACCGACATCGCCGGGTACTGCTCAGCACACTGTCTGCGTGGCGGTCGGATGTCTTGTAGTGGACTTGCTTTCGGTGACCCGCGCACACGAGGCAGAAAAACGTCAGCCGCTGCATCGACGACGCTCGTGCGTTCCAGAGTTCGCGGGTAGACCGCATACGGGTGCAACAGCGATGGCGAGTGTCTGCTCTACTGTCGCTGTGAGCGATTCGAGAGATGTCACTACGCCTGAGTGCGGAGTCGGTGACACCGTACAACTGCGGGTGGGCCGCGGGGTCGTCGTAACGGGGACCGTCGTCGAAGACTTCGGTGACTTCCTGGTGCCTGCCGACAAGCTCGGACGGGATTGGGCAGCGCCGCACCGATGGGCAGTCGCCGTCGAGGGCGGCACGCTAGTGTTCGCCGATGACGACGACATCCTCGCTGTCACCGAACAGGCCTGCCCTCGTTGGCAACGAACGCTCGTCGAGGGTGGCGCCGAACTCATTGGCGCTCCCCCGCGGTTCTGGGTCGCCGATCCGACACCCCGAGTGTGCACCACGCACCCGACGTCGCATCGGTGAATTCGGTTCGGCCGAACCTCCTCGACGAACCAAACACGCGGATCGCACTCGACGCAGTCCGCGCGCTGTCGTTGTTCGTTGTTGTTGCTGCAGCATCCAGCAGTCGCGATTCGGCGGTCCTCACGGCCGCTACCGCTGCAGTCGTTCTTACTTCCCGCTACCGGCGGCGGTCACGGCACCGTCCGTGATGGTCGGCAGCACCGCTCCCCGGCAGTCGGCGTGCATCCAACACAACCCGCAAGTCGACAGTTACCGCACCGTCAAGAAAGGTGGCCCGTGTGACTGATGTGTGGGGTCATTGGCGACCTGGTAGCGACGGTCGGTGCCCTCCGAGATTGAGCATCGCCAAGGAGATGAGCGCTTCGGGGCGGACGAAGCCGAATGCGATGCGAGTGAGGAGTCGGATCTTGGTGTTCATGGATTCGACGAGTCCGTTGGACAGGCCGTGTTCGATTGCGGCAAGGATTTGTTCGCGGTGTGCGGTGACACGGCGTTGCAGGGTGACGAACGATTCGATGCGGCTGCGTCGTGCCCACTGGATCCAGCGTTCGAGTGCATCGGCGGCCTGGTCGACCGGGAGCTTGAAGACCATTCTTAAGCCTGCTTTGAGCTGGTAAGCGCGGTAGAGACGCGGATTGGTGGCTGCGATCCAGCGCAGCTTCACGCGTTGACGGCCCGTGAGGTTTTCTGGGTTTTTCCACAGCGCATAGCGGGAACGAAACAGTGCCCGGGCAGGCCCTGTGGACACGGTCGAGCGTCGTCCATTGATCCAGCCGTGCAATCGAGTGTTCCCGCGGCGCGCATTGGACCATGCCTGACGGCGTACGGTATCGAGTGCCTCGGTAGCCCAACCGACGACGTGAAAGGGGTCGGCACAGCGGATCGCGGCGGGGACATCGGTCGCGGACCACATCGGAGATCCACAAGGCCACGTCAGCGGTGACATGAGTAACGCGGGCGCACCTTCCCGCACCCGAGGACTCGAGTGCGTCGAAGATAGCGGACGGTCGCGCGGTCTCGGCCCGGATGGACCCACACCAGGCGTCCGGTGTCGTGGTCGACGACAACGGTCAGGTACTTGTGACCGCGTTTGCACGAGATCTCGTCGACCCCGATTCTTGGCAGGTCGGCCAGCGGATCGATACCGGCGGCGGTGTCGGCCCACACCCGAGCGATGATCGATCCGACTGTGCGCCAAGCGATCCGCATCAATTCGGTGATTGCCTTCTTGGAGCACTGGGTGGCCAGCCACGCGACCTGCTGATCGAAAGCGCGGGTATGCCCGGCACCGTGGCGGGCCCAGGGGACTTGGCGCACCGTCGGCATCGTTTTACCGTTCCCGACGCGCATAGCCTCGACGCCGGAGTTTGTCCTGGATCTTGAAACTGTTCAGTAGACCGGGTGCTGACGGTGCGCGCACCCGGTCACGCGTGTCGTCGGGCGGGTGTCATTCAGAGCGACGGCTGATCAGGCTGGGTTGAGGATCATGGTCGGATCGGTGCGGTGCAGGGCATCGATGGCTGCGTCGCGATCTCGAAGTTCAAGGGCGGCGACGAGGTCCTCCATTACCTGGGCCAGCCCGTCGAGGTGGACTCGGGACTCTCTCGCCTCTAATACCGCACGGAGGTAGGACGTTCCGACGTCCATGATGCTGAGGTAGAGAGTATCGAGGAGCTGACTCTTGCCGATTCCGGCGACGTACTGGTGTAGTGCCCAGCACGCCCAAATGAAGTCCGACACCGCCAGGGAATTGCGGGCTCGGCGTACTTCCCACAGTCGTTCGGCAAGAACGTCCTGGTCGTCCAGCGTCATCTGCCGCAACACCTCGTCCACCAGCAAAGGCGCGATGGCGTCGCGAATCTGTACGGCCTCGGCGAACGCATAACTGTCGTCTGCGGCGGCTCTGAACCATCCGTTCATCCGGGACAGCGGCGAAGGATCGCAGGCGAAGATGCCACCACCGGGCCCCGGCCGTGAGGTGATGACTCCGCGAGCCTGCGCAAGCTTGATCGCCTCGTTCATCGTCCCCACCGAGAATCCGCAGAGCTTCCGCAAGTCGTCTTTGCTGCCGATGCGCTCACCGGCCTGCGCGGTGGCCGCCAATCGTGCGATCTGGCCGGCTGCGGTCTCCGCTCGGGAACCGCCGATTGTCACCCGAGTCGGCATCTCTGCTGGTGGAAGCCACAAATCCCGCGAGGCCGCCGGTCCCTCCAACTCTTCGGTCTCGTCCGCCCCTGGTGTGTCGTTGGTGTGGTTCTCGCTCATCGTTCCCCTTCCGGACCTGAGATTCAGTAGGCACTGACGCTTGACAAGTGACGGCTTTCACATCACTCTATCAATTAATCATGATTTATTCGCAGTTCACGGTGCGCACCATGAACCGCGGCGCCGGAAACAGATCTCCGAACAAAGGATTCACCATGACTCTCCTCGACACCGCCGCTCCCTCGACGACACCGGAAACCGAACAACACCGTCTTGTCGCCGCAGCCCGCGACCTCGGACCTCTCCTGCTCTCGAACGCAGCACAAGCCGAAACAGATCGCCGGGTACCGCAAGCCAACATCGACGCACTACGTGACGCCGGACTGTTCGACATCACCAAACCAGCCAGGTTCGGTGGGTCGCAGGAGGGCTTTCGAACCTTCCTCGAAGTAGTACTCGAGCTCGGGCGGTGCTGCGGTTCCACAGCCTGGGTCGCCACGCTGAGCAACGTGACCTCGTACACCCTCGGTTTCTTCCCCGAAGCGGTGCAACAGGAGGTCCTGGGAGCAGATCCGCACATCGCCACCTGCGGTGTGGTCACACCCACCGCCACCTCGGTCCGCGCCGAGGGCGGGTACACAGTCACCGGCCGGTGGGGATTCGCCTCCGCCTCGAGCCACGCCAGTTGGGCCAATGTCGGAATACCGATCACCACCGAGTCCGGCGAGGCTCTGGGCCCGGGAATGGCCCTGATTCCCATGTCGGATCTCACGATCGAGGACACCTGGTATGTCGCGGGTATGTCCGGCAGCGGGAGCAACACCCTCGTCGCCGACGAGGTGTTCGTCCCCGACTCCCATGTGCTGTCCGTCATCGACGCCATGCAAGGCATCACTCCCACGGAATTCCAGGACGAGAGGCTGTACCAGTCTGCACTCGTTCCCGTACTGGCTCTGGTGCTCGTGGGCCCGGTGCTCGGCATGGCAGAAGGAGCCTACGACACCGTCATGGCGACGCTGAAGAAGAACAAGCCCATTTCCTACTCGTTCTACGAGCGCTCGATCGACGCACCCTCCACCCAATTGGCTATGGCAGAGGCGCGATCTCTGATAGATCAGGCCGAGCTGCTCGCCTTCCGGAGCGCTGATGAAGTCGACGCCGCAGCAGCAGAAGGGCGACAGATGAGCGTCCTCGAACGAGCGCGATGCCGTATGGACGCAGCACACGCAGCTAAACGATGCCGCGAGGCCGTCGAACTGCTGCTCAACGTCGGCGGCGCAGGAAGCTTCGCGCAAGTCAACCCCCTGCAACGGATCTGGCGCGACCTCGAAACCGGTTCGCGTCACGCGTTCATCAGTTTGAACATCAACGAAGAGATCTACGGCCGCGCACTGCTCGGCATCGAGGAGCAGGTGTCCCCGTTCATCTAGTCGCGACGCCCGTAGTTCGACCCATCGGCAGGAGTTGTCATGACTTTGACATCAGATGTCCAGGCGCCCACGTTCGGCTTGGATCAGTACGACCTTTCTTTCCGCCTTGCCGCGGGGGCACCGATTGTGGTGTCCCGCTCGCATGACTCCGACTGCGTAATCGTGGTTGCTGCAGCAGAATCGGTGACGACGGCGACAGCCGCTTTCATGATTCGGCACTCGTCAGGATTTCTGCAGATCGCGCTGCCGCACACCTCGTGTCAGACGCTGGTACTTCCGCCGATGAATCCGTTCGACACCAGCAGGACACGAATGTGCGTCGGAGTCGATGCAATCACCGGCACCGGCACCGGAATCTCGGCCTCGGACCGCGCCACCACAGCCCGCGCACTCATGGCACCTACCGCTGCACCCGGCGATTTCACCCGACCTGGGCACCTGGTGCCCGTCGCCGTCGGACCCGATGACAGCTCGGCGCCCACAACTGCCGCCGCAACTGCTCTCGAACTGATCCTGCACGCGGGGCTTCGGCCCGGCGCCGTATTCGCCGAACTGGTCGCCGTATCGGACCCCACCCGCATGCTCGACCCCACCGAAAGTGTGGGCTTCGCCCGAAGCCACGGGTTACCGCTGATCATCGCCTGACCTCGCGGCCCGGCCGTCACCCAAGAACGGACCGTAGCCAGCCTCGTCGGCCAGATCCGCACGCTCCCCTCAATGTTCACTCGGCCACCCCCCTCGGTGACCTCGCAATCGAAAGAGTCAGGCATACATCATGGCCCTGCACACCCTCTCCAGAGTCACCATCGGGGTTCCCAACGTCGCCGAAACCGCAGCGTTCTACGACGACTTCGGGCTCACCCGCACCGCCGGAACCCGATCGGGCCGAACCGACTCGGTCACCTTCGCCACTGTCGATGGCGGTGAACAACTCGAACTGGTCCCCGTTCCCGGTCGGCGCCGACTCATCGGAATCGATGTCGGAGTCGACGACACTGACGACCTCGACCGCATCGCACACAACCTGCACACCCTCGGCCTGATGTCGACGCGGACCGACACCGATCTGTCCGTCACCGACCCGGGCACCGACGTTCTCGTGCGAGTCGTTGTGACAAGCCGAATCGTGCAGACCCCGTTCGTCGTTCCCGCCTACAACTCGCCCGGCAACATCGCCCGCGATGCAACCCGCGCGGACGGCATCGAACGCACCGGACGTGTGCGCCCCCGCAAACTCGGACACGTCGTCATCGGGTCCACCGATCAACCGGCGAGCGAGAGATTCTTCACCGAAGGCCTGGGATTCAAGGTCAGCGACCGCATCCCCGGACTGGCAGCGTTCATGCGGTGCTCGACCGACCACCACAATGTTCTGGTCCAGGCCGCCCCGGTGACGATGCTGCACCACAGCTCGTGGCAGGTCGACGACGTCGACGAGATCGGCCGCGGTGCCACCGCAATGCTGGAGAAGGACCCGGACCGTCACATCTGGGGTCTCGGCCGTCACCACGTCGGATCCAACTTCTTCTGGTACCTGAAAGACCCCGCAGGAAACTTCAGCGAGTACTACTCCGACCTCGACTGCATCGTCGACGACCAACTGTGGACGCCGCGGGACTGGGAAGGCGCACGCGCTCTGTTCAACTGGGGCCCTCCACCGCCGCCATCGTTCCTCGCACCCGAAGACCTTGCCGGCTTGATGGCCGGAACGCACGGCTGACCGCACCCCCGGCTCACGATCTGAGGAGAAACCCGACATGGATCCACACCTGTTCAAAGAGGCAATGGCACGAGTGACAGCACCGGTCGCCATCGTCACCGCAAACGACAACGGCACCCCGCACGGAACGACCGTGAGCTCTCTGGCGTCGCTGTCTCTGACACCGGCAATGATCACCATTGCTCTCGACGAAGCCTCGGCGCTCCTCGGCATCGTGCGCCGCACGGGCGAATTCGGGGTCAACGTGCTCGCCGCGGACCAGCACGACACAGCAACACGATTCGCCAGTCGTCGAGATGACCGCTTCGCTGATACAGCATGGGAATTCACGAACGGTGTGCCGCGCATCGCCGGCAGCAGTGCCTGGCTTCACTGCACGGTCACCGCTGAAATCCCCGGTGGCGACCACACCCTGATCCTCGGCCAGGTCCACACCTGCTCGAGCCTGGACAACACCCCACTGGTTTACAGCCGACGAACCTTGGGAATCCAAGCAGCCCTTCCCATGGTTGCGGCAGTCTCATGACCGAGCATTACAGGGCCGGTTCGCACCGCCCGGTTCCCGGCCTCACTCATGCACCAGCGTCGAGATCACGCATGAACGCCGACACCGACTCCGCCAACAACCTCCGCGCCCAGATCGTCGACAGGGAAGCGCATCGCACGGCGGCACTGGTAGCCGGCCGCCTGGAAGAAGTCGCCGACATCTACGACGACAGGCTGATCTACACCCATTCCAACGGATGGCGGGACGACAAACAGAGCCTTCTCACTCGATCGAGAGACGGGTTGCGCTACGAGTCGATCGAACACCGCCTGAACCAAGTCGACCTGGTCGGCGATGTTGCGGTCACCACCGGACACCTGCGCGCCGTCGTCAGAGTAGGCAACCGTCTGCACGACATCGACTCGTTGACCTCCACAGTCTGGTCCCGACGTGACTCGGCCCCGCTGTGGACGTTGCTGCTCTTCCACTCTTCGCCCAATCCGGAAAAGGACCCACCACAGTGACACTCACGACCGAACGGACCGCGCTGATCAACGTCCGGGTATTCGACGGACACCGATTGTCCGAACCCCGCACAGTCGTCCTCGACGGCCAGGTGATCGGCACCGATGCAACCGGTGCCCGGAGCGTCGACGCAGACGGAAAAGTGTTGTTACCCGGACTCATCGACGCCCACATTCACCTCCACGGGGTCGAGACCCTGGAACACTTGACTTCATGGGGAGTGACCACAGGCTTGGACATGGCCACCTGGCCTGCGAACCTCGTCGACTCGCTCCGCAGCGTCGACGGGTTGACCGACATCCGCAGCGCCGGGCTACCCGTGATCGGCCCCGCCGGCCCGCATTCGCATTTCGGGATGCCGCCCGAGGCTGTCGTATCCGACCCGAACGCAGCGGACAGCTTCGTTGCCGCCCGGATAGCCGAGGGCGTGGACTACATCAAGATCGTGCTCGAAGCGCCCGGCGCCGGCGGACCAGAACCGGCAGTCGCCCAAGCAACTGTCAACGCTGCGCATCGGTACAACAAAAAGGTTGTCGCACACGCCTCCTCGGTCGGCGCGTACGCCTTGGCCCTCGAGATCGGCGCCGATTTCATCACTCACGTTCCGAACGGTGATGCACTCGGGCCGGACATCGTGGCCACAATGCTCGCCCAGGCCAAGGTAGCTGTCCCCACCTTGACGATGATGCACGCGCTTGCAGACCACCGCGGAAACATTGATTCGTTTGCTGCAGCATCGCGCAGCGTCGGCGACCTACACCGGGCAGGTGTGCCGATTCTGGCCGGCACCGACGCCTCGGTGCCACCTGAGGGTTTGCCTCACCTCGTCGTGCATGGAGACAGCCTGCACCACGAGCTCGAACTACTAGTCGCCGCAGGCTTGTCCACCACCGACGCACTACAGGCGGCAACGGCACTGCCTGCCCACTACTTCGGTCTCACCGACCGAGGCGTCATCGAACCCGGCATGCGCGCAGACCTCGTCCTCATCGACGGCGACCCCATCGCCGACATCCGGGCCACCCGCAACATCACCCAGATCTGGTGCGCAGGAGTCGAACACACTCCCGCAACCCGCAACGATACCTCGCCCAGAACGAGCTGAAGGGACTACGATGCCACAATCACGGGGCCCGGACCAGAATGCGACACAGTCTGATCCAGCAGCAACTCTGCCCTATTCCTCCCGCTCCGACGAAGTAGCAGTGATCGCGGTCGTCCTCCAGGAGCGAGCCGGCCGCGACACCGCCCAGTGGGACCAGATGACAGCCGCACTGGCACCGGACGCGCACGTGAGCCTGAGCTGGTTCACCGGCACCGGACACGACTTCATCGACGCGTCGAAAGAGATGTACGACCGAGGTAGTCGCGGATTCCACATGATCGGGGCGCCCAGCGTCGAGATCGTCGGCACCAGAGCCCTGGCGCACGAAGGGGTCACCGTGTACGCACGCGGAACCCTCACAGGTGTCGAATTGGACATCGCTTCGCACGGTCGCCTGTACCAACGGCTCGTCAAAGCTGACGGGCGTTGGCGCATCACTGACTTGTCCATGCTGTATTACAAGGACGTCGTCTCCCCGGTGAACCCGGGAGCGAACATCGCTGCGCTTGCGGACGTCGACTTCCCGGTCGACCGCCCGTACAAATACCTCGCCGCACTCCTACGCGAAGCCGGCTACACCATCGGCCCCGACCTACCCGGCCCGGACCGCCCCCAACTCACCGCTCGATACCTCGCGGCCCATGACATTTGGCTCCATCGAATCCAGGGATAGGACCCCATGACCACCCACCCGCGATTACCCCTGCCCGCGTACATCAGTGTCGCAGTACTGGCCTTCATTGCAGTCTCCGCCGACGGCTACGACCTCGCGATATTCGGAGCCGCAATACCCGACCTGCTGGCCTACCCCACCTGGGATCTCACTCCCGCCCGCGTCGGAGTGATCGCCAGCACCGCCATCATCGGCATGTGCATCGGCTCGATCACAGCCGGACTACTCGCAGATCGGTACGGCGCACGCCGTCTCTTCCTCGCCTGCGTCACATGGTTCTCCGTTGCCATGATCCTGTGCGCCGCCGCACCGACCGCTGAACTGCTGGGCGTTGCGCGCTTTGTCGCCGGAATTGGCCTGGGAGGGCTCGGCCCGGCGGCCATCGCACTGACGATGAGCGTCGCACCAGAACATAGGCGCAACTTCATCAACGGTGTGATGCTCACCGGCTTGCCGATCGGAAGCATTGTTGCAGCGTTGAGTGCTCTGGCCTTTCTCGAAGGCGGTGGATGGCGTGCTGTGTTCCTCATCGGCGGCGTCATACCGTTGTTCACCGTCGTCCCGCTTGGAGTTATGAAGCTACGACAGTGGGCTCCCGACGGGGCACAGTCGGCGTCCGCATCGACCACACCGAGCACACGCGCATCGCTGCGGGCCCTGGTCGCAGGCGGCGGTGCGCGCGCCCTGGTCGCGTTTATCGTCGTCACCGCCTGTTGCCAGTTGCTGTCCTACGGCCTGCTCACCTGGCTCCCGCAGATCATGAAATCGTCGGGATATTCACTCGGCTCGTCGCTGGCGTTCCTGATCATCTTCAGCATCGGCGCCATGGCCGGGAGCACGACAGGATCCTGGATCGCCGACAAAGTCGGCGGCCGGGCAGTCGTCATCATCGGGTTCGCCATCGGTGCAGCCGCGATCTTCGGACTCTCGGTCCAGCTCCCCCAGCCACTCTTGTATGCGGCGCTGTTCTTCGCCGGAGCCGGATCAGTCGGCGTCCAACCAGTCGTATACGGTTTCGCCGCAACGTATTTCCCAGCCGAAGCACGTGGGAGCGCGCTCGGATTGATTGCAGGGCTGGGCCGTATCGGCGGCATCTTCGGCCCCATCCTCGGCGGCCTCCTCGCTGGACTGCCCGCCCTGACGAACTTCTCGGTCTTCGCCACAATCGCGCTGCTAGCGTCCCTGCTGAGCTGGGCGGTCCTGACTGGCACACCGGATCGCGTGAGCCGCCCGGTGCACTCCGACAACGTCGCCGCCGAGCTGTAAACACGCACCCCACGCTTGATCTCGCAATGCAGATCCGGACGCACCCGGCGGTTACTACGCCCCGGGAACGACGTCCGACGAACGCACCGAGCCCAGGACACATCACAAGGAAGACGAACATGAGAATCGCCAACATCGACGAACGGCTCACCCTCGCAGTCGGCAGCGGGTACGTGGACGTAGCCACAGCGAGCGACGGAAAATTCGGACCCGATCCGCAAGCAATCTACGACGACTGGGCTGCTTTCGTGGACTGGGCCGCCCACCTCGACATCGACGCCCAGTCGGTGAACGAAGTTGATGTCGACACTCGCTGGGGTCCCCCGGTCCCCCGGCCCCGACAGGTCTTCGCCATCGGGTTGAACTACCACGACCACGCCGCGGAGTCAGGTCTCGCCAGCCCCACCGTCCCGCCGGTCTTCACCAAGTTTCCTTCCAGTCTGACCGGCCACAACCAGTCAGTCGTATTGCCCGCCGACACCGTGGACTGGGAAGTCGAACTGGTCGCAGTGATCGGTACGCGCTGCGACTTCGTGTCCGAGGCGGACGCGTGGGACCACATCGCCGGCGTGACCGTAGGACAGGACCTTTCCGAGCGTCAGCTGCAGCTCACTGGACCTGCTCCCCAGTTCTCGCTCGGCAAGTCCTTCCGCGGTTTCGCCCCCACCGGCCCCGAACTGGTCACAGTCGACGAGTTACCCAACCGAGACGATCTCGAGATCGGCTGCGCCCTGAGCGAGACCGAAGTGCTACAACGGGGACGCACCTCCAACCTGATATTCACCATCCCCCAGCTGATTGCACACTTGTCTGTGGTATGCCCCCTGCTGCCCGGAGACCTCATTTTCACCGGAACACCCGCCGGTGTGGGCGGCGCGCGTAACCCGAAGAAATTCCTCCGCCCCGGCGAGGTGCTTACCAGCTGGATCGAAGGGGTCGGCACCCTCCGCAACCCCATGATCGCCCAACAGAAGTGATCTCGACACCCGTCACCAACCGACCGGTTCAAGGACAGTGATGAACGTTCAATCCACCTCGATCGATAGTGTCCCAGAACAGGTCTGGACACCACGGTCATCCGAAACCGCCTCGACAAGAATCGCCGAGTTCGCAGACTTCGTCTCAGCACGGACCGGCGTCACCTACCCGGAGTACCACGACCTGTGGTCGTTCTCTACACGCCATCTCGCCGAATTCTGGGCGGCGATATGGGACTACTTCGACATCATCGCCGACGACTACTACACCGACGTCGTGACCGACACTGCCATGCCCGGAGCGAACTGGTTCCCCGGCGTACGCCTGAACTACGCCGAACACGCACTGCGCGACCGTTCTGCCACTGGACCTGCGCTGATATCCGTCAACGAGAGCGGTACCACCACCGAGACCACGTGGGAACAGCTACGAGGACAGGTGGCCGCCTTCGCGCACTGGCTTCGCCATCAAGGCGTCACGGCAGGCGATCGCGTCGTCGGATACTTACCCAACTCCGTTCACGCCGTGGTGGCGTTCCTCGGCACCGCCAGCATCGGCGCCGTCTGGTCCGCATGTGGTCAGGACTACGGCGCGGCAGGCGCTACCTCTCGCTTCGCACAATTGGAACCGGTGGTCCTCGTCGCCGCAGACGGCTACCAGTGGAACGGCCGCACGCACGACCGCCGCGACGAAGTGGCCGAACTCAGACGCAACCTGCCGAGCGTCCGCGCGGTGGTGACCGTGCCAGCCCTCGGCTTATCCCCCGGCGGAGCTGATTACGTTCCCTGGGACGAGGTGACGACCGGGACCGCGGAACTGACGTTCACACGAGTGGACTTCGACTCCCCACTGTGGGTTCTGTTCTCCTCAGGCACCACCGGCCGACCCAAAGGCATAGTGCACGGACACGGCGGCGTCACCCTCGACCACCACAAACTCCTCGGCCTCCACTACAACCTGCGCGCCGAAGACCGGTACTTCTGGTACACCACACCCAACTGGATGATGTGGAACATGGTGGTGTCCGGGCTGCTCGTCGGCGCCACCATTGTCCTCTACGACGGAAGCCCGACCCATCCCGGCCCACAGCGATTGTGGGACATCGCCGCCGAACATCGCGTCAGCGTTCTCGGCGTCAGCCCCGGCTACCTACTCACCAGCGCCAAAACGGGACTCGAACCTGGCCGCGACCACGACCTACGTGCACTGAAGGTCATCGGTTGCACCGGAGCGCCGCTAGCCGCCCAGTCCTACCAGTGGGTTCACGACCACGTCGGCGACAGCATTCAGCTGGCGTCGACGAGCGGCGGCACCGACGTCGTCAGCGGTTTCGCCGGCAGCGCCCCGACCACAGCAGTCTGGGCCGGAGAGATCTCGGCGCCGCTGCTCGGGGTGGCATTGGCCGCATGGAACGACGACGGCGTCCCGGTCATCGACGAAGTCGGCGAACTCGTCATCACCGAGCCGATGCCGTCCATGCCGATCTACTTCTGGGATGACCCAGACGGCGCTCGCTACCACGACGCCTACTTCACTACTTACCCAGGAGTGTGGCGACACGGAGACTGGATCACCGTCACCTCACATGGCAGCGTGGTCATCTCGGGACGCTCCGACTCCACCCTCAACCGTCACGGTGTCCGGCTCGGCAGCGCCGATGTCTACGACGTCGTCGAGGACCTCCCCGAAATTCGCGAAGCCTTGGTCATCGGTGCGGAACTTTCAGACGGCAGCTACTGGATGCCGCTGTTTGTCATCCTCGAGCCCGGCAGCACCCTCGACGAGGTACTGCGTGGCCGCATCACCGCCGCGATCCGCACCCACGCCTCCCCTCGGCACGTTCCCGACGAGATCATCTCAGTCCCCGCAATCCCCCATACCCGTACCGGCAAGAAACTCGAAGTGCCTGTCAAACGCTTGCTTCAGGGGACTGCTTTGCACGAAATCGCCGGAACCGACACCATCGACGACCCCGCCGCACTGCAGTACTTCACTCGCTTCGGTACAACTCGAAAGGCACACATCTGATGTGCACAGAAAGCCCGACCCGCGAGCCCGTCGCCCGCGCGGCACTGACCGACGTGCACGCACACTTCGTCACCGACCACTATGTGAGGGCCGCCAGCCACGCCGGCCATGCACATCCCGATGGAATGCCGGCGTGGCCGACCTGGAACGCCGAGGAGCATCTCGCTCTCATGGACTCGGCGAATATCACCCGATCCATTCTCTCGATCTCCTCGCCGGGAGTGCATTTCGGAGACAATGCCACTGCCCGCGCGCTTGCGCGCGAAGTCAACGATTACGCCGCCGAACTCACCACCGCCCAACCGAACCGCTTCGGCCAGTTCGCCGCACTGCCACTTCCCGACGTCGACGGTGCGATCATCGAAGCAACCTACGCACTCGACGAACTCGGTGCGGACGGTGTGACCTTCCTGTCCAACGCCCACGGAATGTATCTCGGTAATCCTCGGCTGGAACCGCTGCTCGCAGAACTTGACCGCCGGCACGCGACTGTTTTCGTTCACCCGACCTCCCCACCGAACTGGGAAGCGGTTGCACTCGGGCGACCCAGGCCATTGATGGAGTTCCTCTTCGACACCGCCCGCACCGTCACCGGCCTAGTACTGTCGGACCACCTCGACCGCTTTCCTACGATCAACTGGATCTTCACGCACGGCGGCGGCGTCATCCCTCTCCTTGCCGACCGCATCGAGCTCTTTCAAACCGCCTTCGCCGGTGGACAACCGGGCGATATTGCGACGTTGTTGTCCAGGCTGGCGTATGACAGCGCCGGAACTCCCTTCCCCATCCAACTACCCACCCTGGCGCACATCGTGGGAACAAACCGAATTCTCTACGGCAGCGACTATTGCTTTACGCCCCCTGCTGCTGTGAAGGCGCAGATCGCCGCCATCGACATGGCACCAGCACCCTCGGACGAGGGAACATGGCGTCAGGTCATGGCCGACAACTCAGAACGACTTCTACCCAGCCACGTCTACCGCGGATTGGGCTAGCTCCAGCTTCGTAAACAGGCCCACCGGAGAGAACCAAGACAAGGAGTCACGCGAGGTGAACCAATCACACCGCGCTGCGCTGCCCCCACCACGTGTGAGCGAATGGGAATGGCAGCTCAACGGAGCTTGCCGATCGATGCCGATCAGCATGTTCTACCCAGCCCGCGGCCTCAAAGGCTACGCACTGAAAAACGCGGAACGAAGTGCCAAACTCGTGTGTGCGCAATGCCCGGTAGTCGACAGGTGCCTCCAGCACGCGCTCCGAACCGGCGAGCCATACGGGATCTGGGGAGGTCAGACCGCCACCGAACGATCAAATCGCCGGACCACGTCATCACGACTGCGTTCGGCTCAGCCCCACTGTGTGAACCCAGCCTCGCGCTAGCCGGGCTGCACAGTTGCGCCCCCGGGCGCCACGTACCGGGGCAGAGGGACTTCCAGCAGATCGATGAGGTCGGGGTGTGAAGGTTGAGTTTAGTGACAACGCCCGAATACCGACAGATTGCGGATTTCAACGGTCGATGCCCGGGCTGCGATGGGATATGTTCGGCAGAGACCGTCCGAAGAACCGTTTTCCAAGACGAGTACATCACCAACGACTACGCCGCCTGCACAACCTGCCCGTGGGAGGGTTCTGCTGACATGACACGGCGCCGAAATTAGCGGTCGAATTCCACGCTCGAGCGCTAATCAGCAATATCCAGGCTAGGTTTCGATGCCGATAGCTCGGTCATACGTCGGGTTGAGGTTCGTTGGCGCCCGATAACGGATTGGTACCTCAATCTGTCTGTTGCCCAGAAGAATCGGTGTCAAAGTGGTTGATCGGTCTCGCTCGTGTGCTGTTCGAGCAGACCCAGGGTGCGGGCGAGGAGAGCGTCGATGCGGTCCTCGACATCATCGAGCAGGTCAGGGACTTCGGTCAGCAGTGTGCGCGATACGGCGGGCCGAATGCCGGCCTCGTAGTAGTCGGTATCGAGTAAGGCCGAATCATGCGCGGGCACAGGTTGTTTGGGGTCACGTGCGTCATTGATGCGGTCTCGTGGCCTCTGCCGAACGGGACTGCGGAGCGGCGCAACACCCCTGCGGCGTGCATCGGCGGGGAACGGCAGGTGTCCCCACCGATCGATCGGTACCGCCACCGGGCACGCCCGCTCCGGCCACCACAGTCACGTCCGGAAAAGTGTTGCCGCGCAGGTGATCGAGCACCAGTGTGGTCGAGGGATACCGGTCGGCGAACCGCAACACCGTGTCCCAGCGGGGCCACACCTCCGCCGGCCGGAAACCGGCAGGGCTGTCGGCGGTCAGCCGGAGTCGATGGCCACCGCCGATCCAGAGGCTGGCTTCTTCGTCGAACTCGATGTCGGTGCGGTCCAGGGCGGCGATCGCGTGGTACGACAGCCCTGCGGCCACCAGCATCAGTAGTACCGCGTCGCGGCGACCGAACAACGCCTCGGTCGACCCTGCTGTCGGTAGGCCGGCTGCAGCCGCGGCGAACTGCCGAGCACGGCGGTGTCGGCGCTCTGCTCGGGCGGAGTCGAGGGCCAGGCGCAACGCGGTGGTTCGTCCGGGCGGCGGTTGGCCGGCGTCGAGGTGGGCGCAGTTGATCGCCGAGATCCGGCGGATCTGCACCCGATCGCCGGCGGGATTGTCACCCAGGAACTCCGCGAGCGTCACCGGCGACGCCGGTAGCGGAGTCATATCGGCGGCGGCACCAGTCGGTGAATTGCGCCCACTCATAGCGGTACGACGTGTTCGACCCCGCCGCCGTGCGCCTCATCTGTAGGACGGTAGCGGGTGGGTCCGACATCGGTGGGTTCACACGGGGTCGCGAGTGTGCTTCACACCGGCGGATATTTTTGACTGCTCACGGACCGCAGCCGAAAGCTCCGCGTCACGATTTCGTTGAACAGCATTTCCGCATCGTCAGGACATCCGGACGCCATGCTCGTCGAAAACGCCCAGGCACTTGGGCCACGGGGCCTGCACTCGCCGCGCGTGTCGCCGTCGGGGAAACAGGTGTTTGCTGTAATTACTCGGACAGTTTCGCGATTGCACTGGGCCCAACGCGGCAGCCACCTCTGGCGACTACGTCGCGTTTCGCATACGCCCCCGAACCGCATTTGATCGGTACCGCGACCTGGTTTCTCCCCCTCATTTCCACTTGATCGGTTTGTTTCCGGAAACGGTTGTGGCGCAGCATTTTCTGTTAATCTCCGTTTCATGATCACGACGGGCGCCGCGGGCGCAGTCACGACGTTCCGCCGCTCTCGCCCATTGGTCGCTCTGGCTGCCGCGGTCGTGTTGGCGGCCGTCGGTTGTGGGACCGACGATCCCGCCACCTCGACGACAACAACATCGGCCGCCGCATCCACATCCGCAAGCACCGCGGGCGACTCGGAGAGTCAGACAACCGATGGGCAATTCGCGATCCCCGACTTCTACACACCGCCCGATCCGCTCCCGGGTGGAACGCACGGCGACCTGATCCGGTCTGAAGAAGTCCCGGCTCCGGACGGCGCCCGCGCGTGGAGAGTGTTGTACTTGTCCGAGCTGCACGATGGCACCCCGGTGGCAACATCTGGGATCGTTGTCTCCCCCCGCGGTCCTGCTCCCGAGGGAGGCCGCAAGGTTGTGGCGTGGGCCCACGGCACCGAAGGCGGTGGGCGCAACTGTGCACCGTCGCTTGCTGCTGATCCCGCCGTCGATTTAGTGGACTACTTCACCTACCAAAGCCCATTTCAGCAAGATGTCGGTGTCCCGGGCCTGACCGAGATGCTCGACGCCGGGTACGTCGTCGTCGCCACCGATTATCAGGGCCTGGCAACGCCCGGCGTTCAGCAGTACACAGTGCTCGAATCGGAAACGAACAACGTATGGGACTCTGTCAAAGCTGCGCAGCACCTCGAAGACACCGCCGCCGGTGACGACGTCGCGGTCCTCGGGTGGTCGCAGGGCGGCGGAGCATCGGTGTGGATGAGCCAGAACCAGGACTACGGCGCACCGCTGAATCTGGTCGGAGCGGCGGCGTTGGCCCCGGCCGCGGACAATGGCCCACAGTTCGCCCGCAAGGTTCCCCCCGGACCTCGGACTCGACGTCGCCGGCTCATGCCGTTGCGTTGCAGCTCAATGTATTCCGCGGCTTGCTCGCGGCGTACCCAGAACTGCAGGCATCGGCGATGGCCACACCGGCAGGAGAAGAAGCCCTCGTCGGTGCAGGGACACAGTGCGTCAATCATCTGGCTTACGTGCTCGAGTCCAACATCGACGATCCCGCTGCAACGCTGCTGCAGCCGACGCCGCCGCCCGCCGACTGGCAGCGACGGCTCGACGAAAACACCGCCGGCTATGTCCCCGCCACCGCACCGGTACTGGTCATGCAAGGTACCGCCGACACCGTCGTCAACCCGAACGGCACCACCCAATACATCAGCCGAGCCTGCGGATTTGCGGGCAGCTCTGTCGAATACACCGTCTACCAGGACGCGACCCACCAGACCATCCCGAAGGACGCCAAACCCGAGTACCTCGGCTGGATAGCCGACAGATTCACCGGTGACACTGCGCCGTCGAACTGCCCTGCACCCGGCACCCCCTACGCCCCGCCGGCGCCGATCCCTACCCCCGCCCCGCTGATCCCGGCGCCGTCGGCCCAGAACTCATCGACCACCCCGGCCGCAACCGCAACACCCTCGCCCACACCCTGAGATCGCTGTACACCGAGGTCCCGGCCGGCCGCTGGAACCCGGTCGCCGGAGTCGGGTAGTTCGCGACGTCGGGTTATCTAATGGCTCCTCAGGATCGCCAAATGGGCACAATATCGGTTGTGAGACACAAGGTCACGCCGTGTCACCGCGAACGCGAAACTTGCTGGCGTCCGCGCGGATCGCGGTCGGGCCGCGAGAGATATGTCAGTGTGGTCGCGCTGGACGCAGTGTCGGCTCACGGTGATTGGGGCTCGTGCCCAGGGCGACCGGATGTCTGCTGCGGTGGCTGAGGCGTGCGCTCGGATCGTCTTCCCCCGTGGCTACGCGGCCGTGTCGATAAGCGAGATGCAGGAGCGACGGGCATTCGCCGGGACCGGATCTACCGCCGTTACCACAACAGTAACGACTTGCTGGCAGAGTTCTATCGCATTGGACACCGACGCGCCAGCAAACTCAAGCAGCTTGACCGAAACCATAGGGACACCCCCAACGGTGGCGTGCTCCTGTTCGAAGGTTCTCGGCCGTGGCGCCGCTAGAGATCGCTTTTAGGAACGGCCATCTGCACGATCAACCCGGTGTCGATGAGCGAGTCCGCGCCGGCCGTCATGGTGCCTCGGTCGAACCATTTCGGGCTGGCCGGGACCCGCCGCAGAGTGCCGGGGCCGGGAAGCGGACTCCACTGGCGGTCGCAGCTCGCGATAGACCTGGGAGCGTATCTGCAGACCCACCACCACACCGGTCGTGGCCGGCAGGCCAGCGGGTGTCGATCCGCCGAGCATCGTGCCCCGGAACGTGCCCTTGAGTACGGCCATGTCCCCGATCGGTTCTCCGGATGAATTGCGGACGTAGGCGGTGATCCCTCCCGATCGAAGAGCTTGCACACGTGGGATCCAGATCGGGTGTCCCGGGAACTCGGCCGCCGCAGCTTTATCAGACACGTAGAAACTCAGGAGCCAGGTGGTGTCCGAGCCAACAGCAGGGGGCGGGACGATGCCATCTTCGATGTCGAGTGCGTCGACGGCGACGTCGATGACAAACCTGTTCGAGTTAGCGGGGGCGGGCTCGGTGTAGTTGTGCTGCACGTATTTACCCTGCGGAGTCGAGGAACCGATGGGCGAAGCCAACGGCCGCGGGGCTACCTGTCCGGTCATGCTACCCGCTGCGTAGCAAACCTCAGTCTTGGACTTCGATCGTGTAACCGGCGGGGGTTGCTTCGACAACGATGACGTCGTGACCGTCACCCGTGACGAATGCGGTGTAAATGGTGTCCGCGCCATCCATCCACACCCACCAGTTCATATTCGCTCCGCGTAGGCGGGGCACGCGCCGGTAGACCGCTCTGGAGTCCTCCACGACCGAGCCTGGGTGGAGTGCTCTTGCCGTGTCCATTACGGTTCGCCTCACCAGGTCAAGGTCCAACAGGTCGTCGATGTCCGACACCTGCGACGGGCGAAAATCTATTGGCGGAAATGGGAGTCGCAGGACCGGCGGCCGCGGCAATGCGGCGGGTGGTGGCAAGTCCAAGTCCAAGTCCCAAAACGAGCGCACCGTCTCGGACAGTGGGGATGAGTGAGGAGTGTTGGGTACCTTGCTGAACACTGCGCCGGATCGAGTCGAGGTAGTCGGTCAAGGAGTCGAAGGCGGGTTGACCTTCGTCGGCAGCGTCGGCAGCGAAGAAGCGCACGCACCCTCTCTGCGGGCCGTCGCGGGTGTCGACGTAGCAGCTACCAGTGGACCCGTCCCTGCCGAACGGAACATACGGGGCGAGGAACTTGTAGGCCGTTTCTCCGGCGCGTTGCGTCTTTATGGCGGCCGGCCATTCCTCACCCAGATCTTCGATGGAATGCAGCATTTCGAGATGGGACTGATGTTCGTAGTGCACTCCGTCGAGGGTCAACAGCTCCAAGTCCGGCAACAGTGTCCCCACGTGGTAGTCGACGCCGACCGGTATGTGTTGGCCATCGTGGAGTGAGAAGAATTCACGGAGCTCGGCTGTCCACGGGGTGGTTGCCCGTTCGGCCGCCTCGAGGTCGGTCGCAGGGCGGGGTGGGCGAACCGATGCTGCCGTGACCGGGGCCCTGTCCTGTAGGACCGACATGTACGCAGCCCACACTTCGGCGATGTCCATCCTCGAAACCTAACGTGCGTCTTCGGAAACTGCCCGGTGCGCCGAGCCCCACGAGGCCGGCGGCTCCGACTGCATCTACACGAGACCATCGAATCAGTCACCGCACGCGCGGCATCGCAATATGGCCGCAATCGAGACCAGGGACGTCGAGGCGGTGACACCACCGAAATCAATGAGGTCAAGTGATTCAAATTGGCGGCCGGTATCAGCGATATCTCCCCCGCGTCACATCACGGGTACGGACTCGATCATGCGCAGCAGCCTCGGACTGGCATCAACGACCCGACCCTACCCGAGCAGGCCCGGACACCACCACATCTCCGATACCGAACACCCGGAACACAGCCCAGACCGATCTACCAATTCTCCGCAGCAATCCACGCGATCTCTGGGCAGCGACCCCCATCGGGAGCTTCGGGCAGTTACCGCACCGTCGGTAATTTCTGACATCGAGTCAATAACGAGCCGACGGTTCACCACCGATACTGAACCTTATGCAAAGTCGCGGCCCGGCAAGCGCTGCGGCGCACTGGATTCGGTGCGCACGGTTCACGCATCTTTGCTCAAGTCGCAGACTCACACGCCACCTTTAGTCAGACTGCGATCCTGGCACATCGCGTGTCAGCCCGAAGGTGCGCGTTCGGCGAGGCTGATGGCGTCGATCCGAATGAATATGTCGGCCAGCGGTTTCTACGATCTAGGCGACGTATTTCATATTATCGACAGGTCGCAAACGGCCATTTGCATCCGATGGAGAACTGGTCGTCACGACGTTTCATACGGCCCACAAGTCCGTCTGTGGTCGTGTCGCATTAACCTTCCAGTTGTCCGGGCGGAGAACCGGCCCCCTGAGCGTTCTGAACACCAATGCGCGGGCATCGCTGTGGTCGACGCCGGTTGCGTCACCTCAGGGTTGGGTTGCAGGCCTGATGACTAGAACATGCCCGAAGCGGTACCGGTCAACTTACAGATCCCGCTCTCGTCATCAAGCCAGGAGTGGGGACAACAGCACGGCTTGTTCGAGCAGAGGCGGTACACACCGACGTAACGCTGGAGCGTGAGGCACACTGCCGGACAGAGCAATTGCCGCCACCAACGACCCGCTCCGCGATCTGATGGGTACTGCAAGACACGCGCTTTCATCGTCAATCTCGCCGACCTGAATGGCGTAACCGTTTTCTCGGACCTCGGCCAGATGAGACTCGAGTTCGGTTCGGGTCACTATCGTGTGCCGAGTCAGAGCCGTGAGCCCGGTGGACGGGAGCACCGACACGGGTCGCTTTTCTCGGCAAGCAGAATCTTTCCGAGTGCAGCGGCGTGAAGATGCCGATTGAGGAACGATTCGTCGTGCGGCAGTCGGTATTCGGGATCACCGTCTGCGATACGAAGAGCGGCATTGGTGAAATAGACAAGGTGCACGCCGAACCTGACGGTCAAACGGAAGTCCGCCAGCACGGTTCGCGCTGCGGTGCACACGGTCGGCGTGATCGCCGCGTCGATCAACACTCCGATCTTGTGACCGAGCGCAAAACCTGACAGATCCGGCAGACGAACCAGGTAGCCCTCCCCTGCCAGGATGTTGAGCAGGCGGTACGTGGTTGCCGACGGCATGTCGAGACCGGCGGCGACGTCTTTGGCCGTGACGCCGGTACCGCCTCGCGCCACGGCTTCCAGAACACGCAGGGCGCTCTGCACAGCCTTGGGTTGGCGCCCTGAGAACGCGTTCTCGTTGCCGCTCACTTCCGGACCTCCCATGGACGGTAACCGACCAGTAGGTCGCTGGCAGTTGTTTCGTCGTACACACCGACGCGGGCGCGCACCTCGCTGCCCGGGCGGGCGCGCAGGAAGAAGATCAGGTATCCCAGTACCAGCAGTAGCACATAGGCTGCGGTGGCTGACCCGGCGACGAATGTTCGCGACCACGTCGCCCAGACGACGAGGGCCGTGAGCATCGACGCAGCAGCCGCACCGGCCAGCAGTGGCATACGCGACAGCTCGCCGATTTTGCGCAGGAACAGGGGCGCCGCGATGCACACCGAGATGTAGGCGATGACATAGCCGTGTGCGGACACGGTCAGCAATCCGAGCAGTACATCGCGACTCGACGATGCACTGAGCAGGTACACGATGGGTACGACGACAATGACGGGCACCGACGCCAGCAGCGCTATGTGCGGAGTGTGAAAGCGTGCGTGAGTACGACCGAGCGCGCTCGGCATGACGCCCTCGCGTCCCATCGCGAACAAGGTCCGCGAGAGTGCAGTCGTCGATCCGAGGACACATGCGAACCACGACGCCGTGATTCCCAGCTCCATCAGAATCGACAGCGCAGCGGATGCCCCGCCAGCTGTGTCCGGCAGAGAAAGAACGATCGCCAGACCCGACGATTGTTCGATCGGCGACTGCATCTGCGCCGCGGCCGCTCCGACATACAGGATTCCCAGCGCTAACGGTGTCCACTTGACCGCCCGGGGTATTGCGGTGAGGGGGTTGCGTGCTTCCCTGGCAACAGTGCTGGCGCTCTCGAAACCAACGAACGACGTGATCGCCAGGAGAAGTGCGAAACCTATGTTCGACGAATGCTCCCCCGGCGGGTCCGACCCGGAGGGGGAGTCCCCGACGGCGTGCACGAATGCCACCGCCAGGACTGCAGTCGCGGCGATGATCGCGAAGACTTCGACTGCCAGGGTCACCCGCGTCGAGATCCGAACGCCGCGAATCATCAGAGCCAACGCAATCAATCCAACGGCGGCAGCAGCGATGGCGGTAGTAGCGGTACCGGTCGGAACACCTACCCGGCTCAACAACGCGGAAGAGTAGCTCGCAGCGCCGACAACACTCGCCATCGCGGCCGCGGCGTAACCGACGATCAACGACCACCCTGCGCCGAAGCCGGGAACTGCGCCCAACCCCTTCGCTGCATAGCTGTAGAGACCGCTGACGGCGACCATTCGTTGCGCGAATTGGCCGACGCTGTATCCGACGAGGGTCATCAGGATTGCTGCGGCAGCGAACACCGCGATCGTCGCCGTGCCGGCCTCCGGGATGACCAGAGCGGGAAGGGTGACCATGACGGCAGAAGGCGCAACGGCCGAAATGGACTGCGCAAGGACCTGAACGAAGGTCAACCGTCCACGGCCGAGACCGTCGACGGGTGACGTCGTTCTGATGGGCGGTCGATCGACCATTGAGCACCTCGTTCCTGTCCGGTGTCGGTACCCGAATCAACGTTGCACGTTAGACCAATCCGGCGCCGAACATTGGGCAACTCGGCGAACTGCGGAGCTCGTCGAATGAGAATCAGACCCTTTCATTGCTTCGCTTTTCGCGCGACACAGTTTCGCCACAGGCGGCCACATGCGAGAACTCTCGAAATCCAAATGAGAAATGTCCGTACATCCGAATGAGAATGCTCCAGCACCTCGATATCCATTCGTTTGCAAGCGTGACCTGCACCACAAGATGACCTAGTGTCGAAGCAAGGCCACACCGGATGCCCACTACGCGTCGCATTCGATCTTGTTGCCTCATAGCCACATTCATCCACATAGCGAGGAAATCATGACTGCAGTCGTAAGCTCGTCGATCGGCCTCAATGCCGAAGTACGTGACTTCATTTCGTCTCCGAAGCGCATGTTCATCGACGGCAAGTGGGTCGACTCGGCGTCGGGCAAAGTATTCGAGACCGCCGACCCCGCTACCGGCCAGGCCATCACTACTGTTCCGCACGGCGGAGCCGAGGACGTCGATCGCGCGGTTGCGGCAGCTCGTCGCGCCTTCGAATCCGGTGAATGGCGTCGGGTGACGCCCGCTCAGCGGCAGCGGCTTCTGTGGAAGATCGGCGAGGGTATTCTCGCCCGCGCCGAGCAGTTCGCGCAGCTCGAGTCCATCGACAACGGCAAGTCCGTCGCTGTTGCGCAGGCAGTCGACGTCACCTGGGCCACCGAGATCTTCTTCTACTACGCCGGCTGGGCCACCAAGATCGAAGGCCGCACAATTCCGGTGTCCGTCCCGTGGGCGCCCGGTGGACGATTCCACGCGTACACCCTCCGCGAGCCCGTCGGGGTGTGCGCACAGATCGTGCCGTGGAACTTCCCCCTGGTCATGGCCGCTTTCAAGGTCGCGCCCGCATTGACCTGCGGCAACACCTTGATCCTTAAGCCTGCCGAGCAGACGCCTCTCACAGCACTGCTTCTCGCTGAGGTCATCGCCGAGGTCGGACTACCGGACGGCGTCTTCAACGTCGTCACCGGTTTCGGCGACGCGGGTGCAGCGTTGTCCTCGCACGAGGACGTGGACAAGGTCGCATTCACCGGCTCGACCGAAGTGGGAAAGAAGATCGTCCAGGCCGCATCAGGGAATCTGAAAAAGGTTTCGCTCGAACTGGGTGGCAAGAGCCCACAGGTCATCTTCTCCGACGCTGATATGGCTGCCGCTATCCCCGGTGTTGCCAGCGGCTTCCTGTTCAATCACGGCCAGGCCTGCACTGCCGGTACACGATTGCTCATCGAGGACAACATTTTCGATGAGTTCACCGAAGGTGTAGCCGACTTCGCTCGATCGCAGAAGATCGGGCCGGGTCTCGACCCGACCAACGACATCGGCCCCCTGATCTCGGCCGAACAACTCGGCAAGGTGACCGGTTACATCGACGCTGGCATCGCCGACGGCGCCCGGGCCCTCGCCGGCGGCAGCAGGCACGGCGAACAGGGTTTTTACGTCGAGCCCACATTGTTGGTCGACGTCAAAAACGATTTCAGCGTGTACCAGGAGGAGATTTTCGGACCTGTTGCAGTCGCGGTGCCGTTCTCACAGAAGGAAGGCGTACGCGCCGCTGCAAACGACACCCCGTACGGACTGGCCGCGAGCGTATGGACGCGAGACGTCTCCAAAGCGCACGACGTGGCGGCCGAGATCAAAGCCGGAACGGTGTGGATCAACTGTCACAATGCTTTCGACACCGCGCTGCCGTTCGGCGGGTACAAGCAGTCCGGATGGGGCCGGGAGCTCGGCGAGGGCGCTATCGGTGAATACACACAGGGCAAGTCCGTCAATATCGCGCTCTGACCTGAATTCGTGGGCGGGCGGCGGGTTTCGTCGAGAAATCAGTGAATGAGAATCCGCCGCTCATCGCTCCAGTTTGCTGTCGATCAACTGTGATGCGGCGGCAACTGTGTCGACAAGTTCGCACTCCATTGTTGTTCTCGACCGTCACTTCGTCGGAAAGATATCGAACACATGAGCATCAAATCTTCTGCGTCACAGGGCGTCGACCATCAAGGCGACACTCGTAAACTGAGCGGCAAGCTCGGGCCGGGCGCGATAGTCTTCATGGTCGTCGCGGCCGCGGCCCCGCTGACCGTCATCGCGGGCACCGTCCCCCTCGGTATCGCAGTCGGGAACGGTGCCGCGTATCCCGCGTCGTACGTGGTCTGCACCGTCGTCCTGCTGCTGTTCGCCGTCGGATTCACCACGATGGCCAAACATGTCGCAGGCGCCGGAGCGTTCTACACCTACATCACCAAGGGAATAGGTCGACATGCCGGGCTTGGTTCGGCGTTTCTCGCGCTGCTGTCCTACACCGCGGTGCAGGGAGCTGTATACGGATACATCGGCGCCGCGCTCAACGATTTCGTAACCTCCCACGGCGGGCCCGAAATCTCCTGGTACGCGTACGCGATCGCCATGATGGCAGTTGTTGCGACACTGGGATACCGGCACATCGACCTCTCCGGAAAAGTGCTCGCAGTTCTGCTCGTCTGCGAAGTCGGAATCGTGCTCGTCATCGACGCCGCCGTAATTGGTAGCGAAGGCGGCGACTCCGGATTGTCAACTGTGGCGCTCAATCCCAGCGAATTTTTCTCAGGCGCTCCCGGAATTGCACTCATCTTCGCCATCGCCGGATACATCGGTTTCGAGGCAACCGCAGTGTTCCGCGACGAAGCCCGTGACCCCGCCCGAACGATTCCCCGCGCCACGTATATCGCGCTGATCGTCATCGGCGTCTTCTACGCCATCTCGAGCTGGGCGATGGTCAGTGCCTGGGGAGACGAGGGTGCGGTGGCAATTGCCACCGAGAACCCCGAGGGCATGATCACCGAAACGGCCACGAAATATGTCGGTGCCGTCGCAGGCGACCTCGTCCAAATTCTGTTGATCTCGAGCTTGTTCGCCGCGTTGCTGGCATTCCACAACGTCCTCTCCCGCTACATCTTCTCGCTCGCCAACAGCTCGGCGTTGCCCGTCAAATGCGGCAAAGCCCATGCAAAGCACTCGTCCCCGTACATCGCCTCGATCGTCCAGACTGTCTCCGCCCTGGTTCTGGTCATCGCATCCGCTGTCGCCGGTCTCGATCCAGTCACCGAGGTGTTCGCGTGGTTCGCCGGCGTGTCCTCAGTGGGCATAGTGGCGCTGATGACGATCACATCGATCGCGATCCTGGTCTACTTCCGACGGACCCGGGTCGATCGCCGACCCTGGAACACGATCATCGCTCCCGCCCTGGGATTGATCGGTCTGGCGGTACTGCTTTTCATGACAATCATTAATCTTCCGCTACTAGTGGGCGGCTCCAGCACACTCGCCGCACTGATCGGGGTGCTGCTGATCGGAGTCTTCCTCGGCGGTATCGCGGTCGCAGCGATCCGCCCCCATGCAGCGACAACTCTCGACAACACCGAAAAGAAAGAGATCGCACGATGACGCTCCTCGACACCACCACCAGCGCAGTAGTCAACCACCCGCTGAGCACCCTCACCGCCGACGAAATCGACATCGCCCGCACCGTTCTCGTCGAGGCCGGCGCCGTCGGGGACGACACACGCTTCGTGTACATGGCACTCGACGAACCCGACAAGAGCGTTGTTCACGCCTTCGAAACGGGTGACGCCATCGAGCGTCGACTACGCGTACTCCTGCTCGATCGTGCCACCGGAATCGGAACCGATTACATCGTTTCGGTGACGACCCACGACATCGTCGAACAAACTTCGTTGGACGCAGCCAACGACGGACACGTCCCCATCCTCGATGCCGAATTCGAGGACATCGAATCTCTCATGCTCAACAGCGAGCCATGGCTCGCCGCGATGAAAAAGCGCAGCATCGATCCGGCGAAGGTACGAGCAGTCCCACTCTCGGCGGGCGTATTCGGGCATGAAGACGAAATCGGTCACCGCATCGTTCGCGTACTCGCGTTCTTCCAGGAGGACGAAGCAGATTTGCCGTGGGCGCATCCGATCGACGGTGTCGTCGCCTATGTGGACCTGACCGAGCGTTCCGTCGTCAAAGTCGTGGACGAGATCGAACTTGCGGTGCCGGCCGAGCGAGGAGAATGGAACGCCGCGCCTCATGCATCCCCCACCCGCACCGATCTCAAGCCGATCGAGATCACGCAGCCCGAGGGCGCAAGCTTCTCCGTCGACGGGAACGAAATCAGCTGGGCGGACTGGAAATTCAAATTCGGATTCGATGTCCGCGAAGGCCTGACACTGCACCAGCTTTCTTTTGCCGACGATGGAACCGAGCGCCCCGTCATCTACCGCGCGTCGATCGCCGAGATGGTGGTTCCGTACGCGGACCCCTCACCGGTGCGCTACTGGCAGAACTATTTCGACCAGGGCGAGTACCTCTTCGGCCGCTACACCAACGCACTCGAACTCGGCTGCGACTGCCTCGGCGAGATCAAGTACTTCGACGTCATCATCGCCGACGAAACCGGACATCCGAAGCTGATGAAGAACGCGATCTGCTTGCACGAGGAGGACTACGGAATCCTCTGGAAGCACACCGACATGTTCAACGGGATGGCGGAGACGAGACGCTCCCGCAGACTCGTCATCTCGTTCTTCCTGACGATCGGGAACTACGACTACGGCTTCTACTGGTACCTCTACCTCGACGGCACCATAGAACTCGAAGCCAAGGCGACCGGCATTGTCTTCACCTCCGCGTACCGGGGCGAGGACGGCTACTCCACCGAAATGGCACCCGGGCTCGGAGCACCGTTCCACCAACACCTGTTCTCCGCCCGCCTCGACATGGAAGTCGACGGAAACACCAACACCGTCACCGAGGTCGACGCGGTTCCCGTACCGATGGGGCCGGAAAACCCTTGGGGCAACGCCTTCCGAGCGCAGAAGACCACCATCACCAGCGAGTCGAACGGCCAGCGGATGGCCGACAACTCGAAGGCCCGCGTGTGGCACATCACCAACCCGGAAAAGCAGAACCGACTCGGACAGGACGTCGGCTACGCGCTGCATCCCGAAGGCCAACCAGTGTTGCTCGCCGACCCATCGAGTTCGATCGCCCGACGCGCAGCATTCGCCACGAAACATCTGTGGGTCACTCCCTACGCCAAGGATGAGCGTTATCCCGCAGGAGATTTCGTCAACCAGCACCCCGGCGACAGCGGATTGCCCGCCTTCGTCGCCGGTGGCCGCGACGTCGAGGGCAAAGATCTTGTGCTGTGGCACACCTTCGGGCTCACCCACTTCCCGCGTCCCGAGGATTGGCCTGTCATGCCCGTCGACTACGCCGGGTTCAAGCTCAAGCCGGTTGGGTTCTTCGACCGTAACCCGACGTTGAACTCGCCGGCGTCGACGGCGACGCACTGCTGCACGGGCGAGTAGAGATGAGGACGTCGACCCCCGTGCGCCTCGCCCGATGGGTGGGCCGCACGGGGGCGGTCCTGGCCATGGTTTCAGCTGTTCTGCACATCGTCGGACTGCCCAGCCACGGCCCTTTACACGCATTAGCGGTGCTCACCATGGTTGTCGGATGCCTGTACTGCGCATGGCATATGTGGAATGACCCAACCGTTCTCGACTGGGCAGCAGTAGCCGCCATGAACATCGGCATGATCGCCATCCACCAGAATATGAACACGTCCGCCACGCATGCCGGGCATCACGGGGGCCCGCACTCGATCGACATGACTGCGTCCGTGGCGACACCCACAGCAGCAACCATGATCGCCGCAGCCGAAGCCGTGTTCGCCACCATCGTGCTGTTTGCGATCACACGCGGCGACTCGGCGGAAGGTCCTGCTCGTATCGCGCGGAGCCCAGCCGGACGGTCCGCTCATCGCCCCAAGCACGGGAAGAAGGTAGGTAGTTCCTCGGGCGGCGGAAATTGCAGTCTTCGCACACATTTGGGCGAGAGTTGATGGTCTCGTGTTGTCACCTACAGGTTTTGTGCGGTGACCGACGAGAATTTCCCTTTCAGCACCGCCAGCATCAGCAGTACCGCGTCGCGGTGACCGAACAACGCCTCGGTCGACCCGACAGTCGGTAAGTCGGCTGCAGCAGCGGCCAACCGTTGAGCCCTGCGGTGTCGGCGCTCTGCTCGGGCGGAGTCGAAGGCCAAGCGCAGCGCAGTGGTCCGTCCGGGCGGTGCGTGGCCGGCGTCGAGGTGGGTGCGGGTGATTGCCGAGATGCGGCGGATTTGCGCCCGGTCGCAGGCGGAGTTTGTCGGCGAGGAACTCGGCCAGTGTCACCGGCGATGCCGGTAACGGGGCATATCGGCGGCGGCGCACCAGTCGGTGAACGACGCCCACTCGTACCGATACGACGTGTTGGACCCCGCCGCTGCGCGCCGCATGTGTCGAACGGTAGCGGGTGGCTCCGACATCGGTGGGGCTTCACACCGGCGGATGTTCTTGACCGTGCACGGATCTGCAGCCGAAAGCTCCGCGCGTCACAATTTCGTCGAACAGCATTTCCGCACCGTCGCGGTTCCCTGACAAATGCACGCGACTGCGGAATGCCCACGGGTGCCGGACACGACTATCGCCAATTCGAACGCCCGGATAGACGATCGTGAAGTTCTCGTAGCCGGGTCAACCACCACCTCGGGCAACTCGAGAAGGCAGGCGTAGTCGTCTCCGACCGGGCCCAACGACTACGACGCAGCTCGGCTCGAAGCGCTCGACGCGGGGTCCTCGGCCCAATGCTGCCGCTAGCGTTCAGTGCTGCAGACCGTGGTCTCGGTTGTGTGCCAGGGTGATGACCAATGCAGGAATCGCGTTGATCAGCAACAAAAGAGCGATCACCGTGACGGCGCTCCAACCCGGGGTGAGCATCCAGAACGATTCACCTACCCTCAGTGCTCCCATGATGCTCAGAATCCACCCCGCAGTCTGGAAGCGGCGGGTGCGACGCGACGGCCGCACAAGATTCACACTGTAGACCGTCGGCAGCGGCAGTTCATCGTTCTCGTGTGTAACCCCGCGCGCAGCGACCATGTGGCACAGCACGGCGGACACGACGAAGACGATTCCTAGGATCACGGTGCCTCCCGATCGATCCGACGCCGCAGCGCCTCGAAGGCGGAGTCCGACAACTCGACACCATTGACCACGAGCACCCAGTCGAAACCGCTGCTCGACCAGGTGCGGGCGCCCGAAAAATTGGCACGAGACCACGGTTCATCCGAATGCACCCGTCGAGCCAACTGCCCGTTGTGGTCGAAACCACCGAGACTCGCGACGAACTCGCCGGTATTTTCGTTCAGTTCATGGACGTAGTTGACGTCGAGTGAGATCGTGATCTCGATGTCCAATGACTCGGCGGTCACCTGGGCGTAGAACCACGCCAGTCGCGCCGACCGAGCATCGTCGTGCTTCTGTCGCTGCCGTCGATGCTGCTCCTCGGCAGGCTCCGACGGGCCAGTCCAAGTGAACAACGCATCGTCGTGTGCGTCGACGACCTCGAACTCCGTCCACTCACTGGTCACACCCAGGTGCGGAACACCCTGATAAAGAACGATTCCCGTCTCGGCATCGACCATTGTGTGCACAGGATGCGGTTTACGTGCGGGCGGCTCCAGATCGAATTCGTAGGCGGCACGACCGAATTTTGATATCACTTCAATCGTTCCGACCGGCTTTGTGAAGTCGTCGCCGAGCCATTCGGCTGCCGGGCGCCGCGCCAACAATTCCGTCGCGTTGCCTCGGTACAGAACTGAGTCGACGGGAGCCGTCGTCGGCATCTCCCCTTCCCGAAACCGCCACGAGGTGACCCCGTCGCTGATCAAAACCGGTGAGCCGTCGCGACGTTCGACCCGCACCCTCTGCCCGCTCTTCCACACCGCGAGAGATTCGGCGTCCACGCCCCCTACTAAGGTCGGAATCGGATTCCCGCCTTGAACTCCCACGGTGACCGTACTGCGCGGTTCGCCCGTTTCGTCCACACTGCGAATTACCCCGCGGACCGGCACATCGGGCCCGTGCACCATCTGCACCAGCACCTGAACCCAAGGAACCTGGCGTGCCCGTCGACGCATCGCCTCGCGGTCCGGACCAGGAACATCTTCGACCGGGCCGTCCCAGACGAACAAATCTATCCCAAGATCGGTTCGAATCTGGAGATCCCGGACGACCAGGACGTCATGCCCGCCTCCTGTGAAGCGAAGAACCGCTCCGGTTTCGTCGTCGATGACCACCTGCGCGGAGCTTGTCTGATCCGGGTGAGCCAGTTGCACGGCCCAGGCGCTGCGACCATCCTCGACCACCGGTTCCGCAGTAGAAGGCACGAGTTTCCGAGACATATTGTCCAACAATGAATCCGAACCGAAGAACGTCGTCGGCGCGAGCGACCCGAGCAGCGGCGCGTGGAAATCGCTCCGCGACCGATGCATGACATCGCCGTGCCGCGTGACCGCCGACATGCCGTCGAACAAGTAGATCGGTTGCCCGTCGCGCTCGACGCGCCAGCGACCACCACGCCCGTGCCACACCGACCACTCGACCGCGTTGCCGTCGGGCCGGGTGGCCACCGTCGCCGACACCGACAGAGTCGCCGACGCAGCGTGGCGTCCCATCAGTTCGATCCAGGAGGGAGAGTCTGGCATCCACCAACCCTACCGCTGGGTCTGTTCCGCGTACGGGAACCGAGGCAAGCGGCCATCCGGCTCGATCGTCGCGGTAAGTCCAGCTTTGCAGTACGCACTTTCCGCACCGTTAAAATTACTTCGACGAAGGACCCGATCCGAAGGTGGATACGGACCTTGCGTGAGGGTTGCGGGATAATCGCTATGTCGTGTCAGGATAGATGCTTGCAGGGTCGAAGCTCGAAGAGAGTTGGTCGGTTTAACGTGCACAGTTCGAATGCGGTTGCCAGCCGTGGCCACTAGCAACGATGTCGCCAAGCTTGCTGGGGTATCCCAAGCGACGGTGTCCCGGGTTCTCGCGAACGGTGTAGTCAGCGACGCGACCCGTCGCAAGGTCCTTGCTGCCGCAGCTCAGGTGGGTTACGTCCCCAATCTTGGTGCGCGGGCTATGAAGACCGGGAGAGTAGACACCGTTGGAGTTGTTGTTGCGGACCTCAAGAATCCGTTCTACCCGGAGATCCTGGACGCTCTGACAACCACCCTGGACGCGGCCGGACAGAAAGTCACACTGTGGAATTCAGACGGGCCCGGAAATGATGCTGCTTTGCACGCCATACGTGCGGGATCCGTCGACGGAGTGGTATTCACGACAGTCACCGAGAACTCCGAACCGCTGAGAGAAGCATTGGCTCGGCGCAGTCCGGTTGTACTGGTGAACCGGGTAGTCGAGGGGCTTTCCTGCGATCAAGTCTCCAGTGAGAACAGAGAAGGTGGAGCCGCCGTTGCAGAGTACTTGCTGCGCCACGGACACCGCGCGGTCGCGTTACTCGGTGGCCCCACGTCCGCGAGCACTTCCCGGGACCGTGGATTGGGGTTCGAAGCGGCATTGGTCGGCTCGGGGGCTTCGCTCAAACCTGAATGGAACCAGCGTGGGCCGTTCAGTCACGAATTCGGTTTCTGCGCCATGACGGGGCTGATGAGGGGCGAGGTCGTGCCGACTGCG
>NZ_JASISW010000033.1 GCF_030063335.1 Rhodococcus sp. G-MC3
ACGGATTCTGCGGCGACATCCCGCCGATCGAATGCGAACAGCTCCACTACACTCGACAATCGGATCAGCTCGCGAGCTGACCGAACTCACACGAAACCAAGTCTCCGGACTCACCGGTGCGGTTCAAGGAGACTTCGGTTGCGTTCGAAGGCTCCACGTTCAGCCGCCGGGGGGTGACATAGGAGCAATCAGCGAGAGCTGATACTTGCTATCTACAACCATATGGTGGCAACTGCAGCTGGGCAACGCGGATGCCTGTCCCGTGAGTCACATTTCACTTCGCCGTCACGAAGGATGTCATGCTCGAACTTGTCGCTCGGAGTGAGCAATCCAGCGGCCGGACGCGCGAGTCACGGCCATCGGGTAGCCGAAGCATTCGCTGACGCTCTCCGAATTCAAGGTCTCGTCCACAGGACCGGACGCCAACACGACTCCGGCGCCGAGCATCAGCACATGTGTTGTGTGCGGGGGGATTTCCTCGAGGTGATGGGTGACCATCACAGTGGTCAGTTCGGGGTCGGCCGCGGCGAGATGTTCGAGCGCGTCCAGCAACTGCTCGCGCGCGGCAAGGTCGAGACCGGTCGAGGGTTCGTCGAGCAACAGCAACCGGGGACGGGAGATCAAGGCCCGTGCGATCAGTACTCGGCCGCGCTCCCCCTGCGACATCGTCGTCCACACCGCGTGCGAGTGCTCACCCATTCCCATTGCGGTCAACAACGCTCGTGCACGCACCGTGTGCGCCGCAGACGGCTCGTGTCGAGTCACTCGCACCGCGGTGTTGGTGAGACCGGTGAGGACCACTTCCAGCGCGGATAGTGGCTGATCCAGTCTGTGACGCGGATCGACATGGCCTATCCAGGAACGAAGTTCGCGCATATCGACGCGTCCGAGCCGATGTCCCAATACGTGAACCGACCCACCAGTGGGGTGCACTCGGGCACCCAGGAGGCTCAGAAGCGTGCTCTTTCCGGCGCCGTTCGGACCGAGGAGAGCCCAGTGTTCGCCAGGTCGAGCAGTAAAACTTATGTCGGACAGAAGATGTCGTCCACCGCGGACGACATCGACCCCAGAGACCTGCACGGCAGCGACGTGTACTGCTGCGAGCTGTCGGGATGACAATGCTTGCGCCCTTCGGTCGTGAACAAGCGAAGCCGGACCACGGATTGACGCTCACCGGGGCCCGACTCTGTTGCTGTGGTTATCTTTTCGCTGCTGCAGGTGCAAAGCGATCAAGCGTGGTGATGCCTTCGAATTCATGCGGTTTCGTTCCGGCCATGATGCGTCCGAAGTTCTCCGACAGAGCTTCCAGGTTGAGAGCACCATGGAGGGTGATGATCCGAGCATCGCGCCAGGCGCGCTGGATCGGCTCGAAGTCCATGATTGCGGTCGATCCGGAGTTTCGCTGAAGTAGCTCGATCGCCTCGGCGCACCATTTGGCTGCATATGCGGTTTCGGCGAGAACCCGAGTACTGAAGAGCTGCAGGTAATCGGGATCGGCCGGTGTGCCTGCCGCAGCCAGTTCGCCGAGCCGGTCGGTCTCGATCGCGTTTGCCTGCGCCATCAAGGCGGCAGACTGAATTTTGGTGTGAACCTCGGTGAGCATCAGGTGTGTGAGCGGTGCTTCGAGTTGGTTCTTGTACGTCGTGCCGCGAATAGGTCGGCCACTGGACCGTTCGAGAAAACGATCGAGCGCGCCACGCGCGATGCCGACCGACATACCGGCCATCAGGCTGAACGCCCATCCGAGAGTCGGCGCCTTCCACAAAGATCCCGCCAGACCGCTGTCCAGGTTTCCGCCCACGACATCCCGGAAATCGACGACACGGTAATCGGGGACGAACAGCTTTCCTTGCGCCAGCGAGCTCGACACACTGCCGGTGGCGCGCATCCCGGCGACATGCCAGTCGTCATGGAATTCGAGTTCGCTTCGAGGGACCTGAACGCCCACGAGGTAAGGCCCGTTGCCGTCGTCGGCAATGCATCCGAGGTTGGTGAACGGGGCCCACAACGAATCACTGCCGAAGGTCCACGGTCCACCGGTGATTTCCCACCCACCCTCTACCCGCTGCGCCCGTCCCCTCGATGCCGGGAAGTGGCTCGATGCGGCGACACGGGGCCCGATCCAATCGGATCCGAATACCTCTTCGACGTTGCGGGCGCCGGAACCGGCGGGGATCCAGTTGGTCGATGCCCCAACCCATACCGTCCACCCACAGGAACCGTCCCATTTCGCGACCTCGGAGACAACATCCAACTGCTGTCGGACCGAGAACTCGTATCCCCCGAACTCCGTAGGACTGCCGATGTCGAAGACACCCGTCGCGTCGAGATCGGCGATGGTCTCGGACGAATGGCGTCCTGCACGCTCGGCATCGAGCGCGCGTTCGCGCAGCGTGGGCCCCAGCACTCGCACCCTGTCGAGGACCGTTGCGAGCCTTTCGGAATTGTCGATGATCTCGATCATGATGTCGTCTCCTGAAGTCGTTTGGCCAGTGCTCGAACGATGCTGGCGTGAAGTTCGGGGCCCTTGGGGTGTAGCGTCCACACGACGTGTCCCGTAAAACACCCGTATGTTTCGGGTAGTAACTAGAGTATTAGTCGTGATTGTCGTCACTGTCAAGTGCGCGATGCGAATATCGCTATCCCGCCAGGCTGGGATCAAGCCGAATCAGGTTCGCGCGCAAGCGACTCGACGACACGGCTTCTGAACCACCGGTGCACCGGATCGTCGGCGCGGATCGGGTGCCACCACAGCGCGTGGTTGAGTGGCGCCAATTCGAACGGGAAATCGACGATTCGAATCCCCATGCGCTCGCCCATGACACCTGCCAGGCGCTCGGGAAGAAAAGCGATCCGATCGGTGCCGGCAACCAAATAGGGCAGCGCCAGAAAATTCTCGCCGACGACCTGAATGAGGGGTTCGATTCCATACGCCCTGAGCTGACGTAGCGGCGTTGCCGAGCCATGGGGGTACGTCTGAAAGTCCGCCCATGGGAATTCGGTCAACTGACCGGCTTCGATCGAGGTGCCGATGCGTGGATTACCCTCGGCGACAACGCAAGCCCACCGGTCGGAGAACAGATCGATCGAAGGCAATCCGTCGACTGGCCCCCGCGAGACCATCATCGCGTCGACGGCGAGAAGCTGGACCGATGCGTTGTCCACGACCTCCGATCTCAATTGCAGGAACTGGACCTTGATATCAGGAGCTTCTCTCAACAGGGCCCGCACGATCGAGTCGCCCACCGTCGCCACCATGTAGTCGGACGCGAACAGTGTGAACTCGCGGGTCGAACTGTGGATGTCGACATCGGGCTCTGCGTCGAGCACACGTCCGACGGCGGACACTGCGACAGCGGTCCTGCCGACGAGGCTGTGGCCCAACGGCGTCAGCTCGTACGTAACTCCAACTCGGTCCAACAAGCGGTCCCCGTAATACCGTCGCAAACGCGCAAGCGCTGCACTCATCGCCGGCTGACTCAGACCGACGGCTACGGCGGCCCGGCTGACACTTCGCTCACGCAGCAGGGCATCGAGCGACAGAACGAGGTTCAAGTCGAGTGTGCCGCGCTGGCCGGCGGGACGGTTGTTCGGACTCATGATGACCCCACTATGCCTGGTGAAGCCATCGAATTTGCGAGTTCAGGAAACCAGCTCAATCAGCCGCCTGACCTCGCAGTCGGCCCATCTGGGCTTATTCACCGGACGAATCTTCGTCATATCGATTCATTGCTTCCCAGATCCACCGCAACCCGGGAAAGTGATGGGCCTCACAAGATTGTCGCTCTGAGCGGACGCGCTCCCTTGGGCAGTACGTCGAGGTTCAGTAGACCGTCCGATTCAGAACTCCCCATCAGCAAGGAGCCCACATTGATCAGATCACGCGCACAAGAATTTCGACGAGGATGGCCGACTCTCGCGGCGGCCGTTATCGGCGTCGGCGTAGGAGGAACCGGTCTTGCCATCTACTCGGCTGGCCTGTTCGCCGCCGACCTGGCGATGGAGATCGGACTCGGTCCCGCACAATACGGCGCGTCCATCACACTTGTGGCGTTTGGCATGGCGCTTGCCGCACCAGTAGTCGGACACATCGTCGACAAGTTCGGAGTCAAGGCACCAGCATAGTCGGATCTCTCTGTGCTGCACTTAGTTTCGTAGCCTTGGCAACTATAGTCCAATCCGTTGCCGCGTATATGACAACGATGGCATTCATCGGGTTCTTCGGCGCAGGGACCGGCCCGATCGCGTTCAGCCGTGCAGTGAGTAGTTGGTTCGACCGAGCGCGCGGGTTGGCACTGGGCATCACCATGATGGGCAGCGGACTGGCCACTGCCATCATCCCCATCACGATCGGTCGTGTCGTCGAATTGGAAGGCTGGAAATTCGGCTACCTGACGTTGGCGTGCGTCGCGGTTGTGGGTGTCATTCCCTCACTGTTCTTCTTGACAGTGGCTCCCCGAGTGGAACCGGTAGCGAGCGAAAGCGCCGTACCCAACGCACCCGAACTCGAATTCTCTGCTATCCGACGAGATCCCCTGTACTGGCGCCTGATCCTCACGTTCGGGCTCATGGCGATCACGGTCACCGGACTCGTTCCGTACCTGATTCCGATGCTGCGCCAAGATGGAATGAGCATCGGCGGCGCGGCGGGGATCGCGTCCACTCTCGGCGTTGCAGTGATCGTCAGTCGCGTTGTGATCGGGTGGCTCATCGATATCTTGCGTCCGACGGTCGTGACCGCAGTGTTGTGCCTGCTGTGCGCTGGCGGTGTTCTGACGTTCGCCGTGGGCGGAATCGCATTCGCGCCGGCTCTGGCCCTCGCTCTCGGTTGTCTACTCGGCGCCGAACTGGATCTGGTCGGTTTCTTCACATCGCGATACTTCGGACTGGCAGCTTTCGGAAAAGCCTTCGCCGGGCCGTACATGGCTTTTGTGATCGGAGGAGGCATCGCACCCTTGTGCGTGGGCGCCATCGTGCAGAGGACCGAGAGTTACACGGCCGTTCTGTACACCGTCAGTGCACTCGCAGCGTTGTGTGCCGTCGCCTTCCTGGCGCTTCCGCCGGTACGAACGCCCAAGCAAGGCGCTGAAGGTGTCGTCGATGCAAAGACGGTTCCGGTGTCCGTCAGCGCGGACGAGTAGTCGAAGTGGGCGAAGGTGTGGAGGCAGACCGGCCCACGCCATTTCGCGAGTCGGCGCGATATGCACGGCCGATCAGAGGTACAAAGACTTCCATGAGCACTACAGATCTTGGTCTTATGGTCAACGACGTCTACGTCGACGGTGTGCTGAACTCGTCCCACGACACCCTCCAACAGACGTTTGCCGCACTCGATGCCACCGGAGGCACTGCGTGGATTGCGCTCTCCGAACCTGATATCGATGCCGCAACAGATGATCTCATCTCCCTCGCGAGAAGATTCGATTTGCACGAGTTGGCGATCGAGGACGCCAAGAACGGGCATCAGCGAGCAAAATTGGAGCGGTACGGGTCCACTTTGTTCCTTGTTGTCCGCCCAGCGATCTATCTCGACACCGAGGAAGAAGTCGCATTCGGCGAAATTCATTGTTTCGTCGGTGTCGACTTCTTCATCGCAATCAATCACGTCGCCGACATCGACGACCGACACATCGCTCGCAGTGTAGATCGGCTGAGGGGCAAGCCTGCGCTGCTGAGCACCGGGCCGCAGGCCATCCTTTGGGCAGTGCTCGACACCGTCGTCGACGCGTACAGCCCGGTCATCGAAGGCCTCGACAACGATATCGACGAAATCGAGCATCAGCTCTTCGCCGGCGAATCGGCCGTCGGACGCCGGATCTACGAACTGTTCAGCGAGGTTACCGACTTCCAGAAGGCCACGAGACCTCTCATCGGGATCCTCGACGGTTTGCTGAGGGGAAGCGAGAAGTACGGAGTCGGAATCGAGCTGGACCGTCGCTTGCGCGACGTTCAGGATCACATCATTCGCGTCGCCGAGCGGGCCGACACATTCCATTCGCTGCTCCAGAATGCGCTTGCGCTCAATGCGACGATCGTCGCTCAAAAGCAGAACGACGTGACCAAAAGCATCTCCGCATGGGCAGCAATCTTGTTCACTCCCACACTGATCGGTGCCATCTACGGTATGAACTTCGAGATCATGCCGGAACTGAAATGGACGTTCGGATACCCGTTCGCGCTCGCACTGATGGCGCTGACGGGTATCGGACTGTGGGGAGTATTCAAGATCAAACAGTGGCTCTAGATCACTGCAACTCCAGCAGAGCAATCGTCTGTGACTACAGGACGGGTACCGGCTGACCGACCGAGCCGTCCATCTTGATCGAGATTCCCCGGTGAGCCTCGACGGCGAGGCGAGTTCGGTCTTCGTCACCGTCGACGATTGCATGCACCAATTCGGCGTGCACAGCAGCTCGTGACGCGAGGTAGTCTTCGGCGTCGATCTGCGGCTCGGACTCCGCATGCACCGTCAGTTCGGCGACGCACCGAATGGTTCCCACGTAGACGGCGCGCGCCAGCCCGTTCGGAGCAATAGCCGCAATACGTTCGTGCAACGCCCAATTGGACGCCATGAACGCAGTCCAGTCGGAGCAGCACGACTCCATGTGCGCGAGCGCTTCTTCCAGGTCAGCGATATCGGCGTCGGTGCGATGTCGCGCGGCCTCTAGCGCGATCAACTCCTCGAGCGACTCGCGAACTGCGATGGCGTCGGCGACCGATGTGGCGCCGTTCGCCACCGTGAGCAGCGTACGACGCAATCGAACCACGGCGTTGACAGTCGCCACGAACAGTCCACCCCCGCGGCCCGGCCGAACCTCGACCGTTCCTCGTTCCGAGAGCAGCCGAGCGGTTTCTCCGATGGTCGAACGCCCGTACCCGGTTTGTTCCCGTAGCTCGTCCATCGTGGCGATACGGTCTCCCGCAACGAGCTGCCGTTCGACTATGGACTGCTCGATCGCCGTGGCGAGTTGCTGCGCGCGTGCCTGAGGTTTTGGAAGCACCCGGCTATTTTAGCGCACATGCTTGACATCCACCCCCAAGAACGGCGACTATTAAAACCTATCAACCATACGGGTGTTTTAGCCCGACACCGTGCAAGTCACGACGCCGCACCTTCGTGAGCGCCGAAAACTACCGGTTACCGAAAGAAGGTCTCCCGCCATGTCTATGCGAGTGACGAGAATCGGCGACGCCGAGCCGTTCAGTCCCGTCGGACACGACAATGTCGGCCCCGTACGTCTTCAGGGCGGAACACAATCACCGACAACGGATTTCACGGTGGCACTCTCGCACTACCTACCCGGTGGGGCAGCCAATCTTTCGGCACAACCGTCGGAAACGGTCTACGTGATCGTCTCCGGTGAACTCGTGATGGCCAGCGAGGGTATCGAAGAAGCACTCGGTCCGTTCGATTCGGTTCACTTCACGCCAGGGACCATGCGCACAGTCGAGAACCGGACCAACTTGCCGGCGTCCATGCTGGTCATTCGAACGGCGTCGTGAACCGACCAGACGCGAACAGCTCTCACCACTCACCACCAAGGACGCCGAACCTTCGAGGCAGGCGCTGACAACAATGGAGCACACATGCGGATCGTGGGAATAGGTCAAAGCGTTGGCCCGATCCTTGTCGGAGTATTGAACGATGCAGGCAACGCCGTAACAGTCCTCGCCGACGTCGACAGGTTCTGGGCCTCTCCCGGCAGCTATCTGAACGAAATGGATTTGTCCGGCCCGATACTCCCGGTCGATCAGAACCTGGTACCACCGGTGATTCCGAGCGCCCGTGTTCTGTGCGTGGGGCTCAACTATCAGGATCACGTCGACGAGGGTTCGTTCCGAAACGACAAGCCGGCAGAGTTCCCTACGTTGTTTGCGCGTTGGTCCGCGTCGTTGAGCGTCGACGGAGCCGAGGTCCCCCTTCCTACCGGCGAGGACGGCCTTGACTGGGAGGGCGAAGTAGTGGCCTGGGTCGGGTCGACGCTGGTCGACGCTACGCCTGAGGAAGCCTTGGCCGCTGTGGTCGGTTACTCGACGTTCAACGACATCACCTCGCGCCAAGCGCAGAAACGTACGTCGCAGTGGATCATGGGCAAGAACGGTGATCGGTCGGGGCCACTCGGACCTATGATCCCGGCAAGCGAGGTGGGCGATCTACGCGACGGTCTCCGCGTCGTGACACGGGTGAACGGCGAAGTCGTCCAACACGGGAACACCTCGTCGATGATCTACGGTGTCGGCGAGACATTGTCTCTCATCTCCCACAGTTTCACGCTCAATCCAGGCGACCTGCTCGCCACCGGCACACCGTCCGGGGTCGGATACTCTCGCACTCCACCATGGCTTTTGCAGCCGGGCGATACGGTCGAGGTCGAAGTCGATCGACTGGGCATTCTGACCAATCGCATCGTCGACAACGCAGATCGACATTCCCGCGTCCGCGACAACTCGAACGCAGGTGCACTCCAGTGACGTCCACGTATCCCGACACCGAGTCGGACCGACGAAGTGGCCCCCTCTCGGGCACGACCGTGATCGACCTGTCCCGCGCGCTGGCCGGCCCGCACGCAACGATGATGCTCGGCGACCTCGGTGCTCGCGTCGTCAAAGTGGAGTCACCCCGCACAGGGGACGACACCCGCGGGTGGGGTCCACCGTTCGTCGCGCCGCACAATGGTTCGTACGACGCAGGTTCGGCAGCGGACACCGGAGTCGAGTCGACCTACTTTCTGGCGGCCAACCGCAACAAGAAATCGATCTGCTTGGATCTGAAGGACACCTCACCGGGCGGCGATCTCGAAGTCCTCGTCTCGCTGATCGCACGGGCCGATGTGCTCGTCGAAAACTTCCGGACTGGGGTAATGGATCGATTGGGGCTCGGAATGGACGAGCTGAATCGCATTAACCCGCGCTTGGTAGTGTTGTCCATCACCGGATTCGGCCACGATGGCCCCGAAGGTGGTCGGGCGGGCTACGACCAAATCGCTCAAGGCGAAGGCGGTTTGATGTCGCTCACGGGAGCCGGCCCTGACGATCCTCAGAAGTTCGGCACGCCGATCTGCGACCTGCTCGCAGGGATGAACGGCGCGTACGGCGTGATGGCGGCGCTGCACGAACGACACGAAACCGGTCGCGGGCAGGTAGTGCGGACCTCGCTGTTGGCTGCCGCGGTGAGCGTGCACGCTTTCCAAGGCACAAGGTGGACCGTCGCTCACCAGGTCGGGCGCGCGGCGGGGAATCATCACGCCTCGATCGCACCGTACGGATTGTTTCACTGCGCAGACGGGTCGGTACAGATCGCAGTAGGAAACGACGCCATGTGGCGCAAGTTCTGCGCAGGCTTCGGACTCGATCCATCCGCCGAAGGGACCACCGACAATTCCGAGCGGGTCGCTCACCGCCAGGAACTGATCGAACGTATCGAAACCATCTTTTCGACGTGGACAGCCGAGGACCTGCTGCAACGACTCGACGCGCTGGGTATACCTTCGGGCCGTGTGCGGTCCATCGACGAGGTTTACGAGTGGGACCAGACCCGCAGCCAGGGATTACTCGTCGAGGTGAAGCACAGCACACTGGGAGTACTCGATCTTCCGGGACCACCGTTACGGTTCTTCACCTCCGACGGCCGCGAGACCACCAGGACCGAGCACCGCGCTCCCCCTACGCTCGACGAAGATTCCGAGGAAGTTCGGTCGTGGGCCGGGTATTCGGGCCACGGAGCGTCAGTCGTCGGCCACTGATTCGGCGTGCCTCTCGGTGGCCGCTTTCACGCGGGGTATGTCCCCAGCGATGATGGCGGCCACCAACTCCTCGTGTGTCTCCAGCCTGGAATTCAGCCATTCCGCCGCTGATTCCGGGCTCTCGTCATGCACGGCCGTCACCGCATGATCTCGCACGAACCGCGTCATCGACAAATAGAGCGCCGATGCGGTCCCATTGGGCGAAATCTGAGCAATACGCTCGTGAAGGTTCCAGTTCGCCAGTAGGAACTCGGACGTGCTTCTCGACGCCGCCGCTGCCAGCTGCACGAGGAGTTGCGCCATCTCGGCGCTGTCCGCCGGCGTTCGATACTTGGCCGCATCGACGTCGATGAGAGGCTCGAGGGCCTCCCGTACGGCCACAGCCTCGGCGACCGATACAGGAGCATCCGTCACTGCCAACAACGTGTGGCGGATTCGGACCACGGGCCCGGCCGCGGTGGCGAACAGCCCACCACCACGCCCAGGTCGAATTTCGGCGAGGCCGCGATCCGTCAGAAGTCGGATTGCCTCTCCCACAGTCGATCTTGCGAACCCGGACTGCCCTCTCAGAGACTCGATGGTGCCGATCAGTTCGCCCGGTTCGAATTCCCGGTCGAGGATCTGCTTCTCAAGTTCACCCGCGAGTACATGCGCGCGAGTCAGTGCAGGAATGGGCTTCACCGAAAGAACCTACCAATGATGACTACAACAGTGATCTTCATGATCACGTACGTCACCACTGCCAGTCGTTTTCCCGCAGTTCGGTTCCCTCGCTCGAGGTCGTTCGCGTAGACAGATGCGTTCCGTGCTCGGCGACACGAGCCTCGTGGTCGCGAACGAACGGATGAGCGAAGTCGTGGTCGAAATCGCGTATGACGGAATGAATGTGGTTGCCGCTGTCGACCGCGTTGACCATCTCGATGAGAAGTGAATCAGTCTGAACACGGAAGGAGTGAGGAAGACCCCGCGAGAGACTGCCAGCCCAGGCGAAGTGGATTGACGAAACGCCGTCAGCATCGATCTTCGCGCGATGTTCGCCGGCGAGTGATGCCGGAAAGCGTGCAAGGTAAGTGTCGATCAGCGTATGCAGAATCTTCTGCTGGTCGCCATCGAGCTGATCTCCGCAGATACCGGACGGGTCACTTCGCACGAGCGCCAGCGCTTTTCGATCGGTGTTGTCAATTCGGTACTGTGGCATGCCCAGGTCGTAGTGATCGGGGTACTCGAGACTGCCGATGTGCGGCACCTGCCGAGAGACGAAATCGGCCGGTGCGACATCGTGCACGACGGCGACTGCACGCTGATCATCGTTCAGAGACCCGACAAGGTCGAAGCCGAGTCCTTCGTCTGCGGCCAACGGATTCAACACTCCGGCATCAGTGACCGGTTGTTGCCCGAGCGCACTGGGAGTGGTCACGATCCAGCGCTGGTTCACGACCGTGATATTGAGGCAGACGTGATGGCCAAGGAAACGTAGGGACCAGGTGTCCTCGAATCCGGGCCGTCCGAAGACAGTCAGAAAGTAGGAATCGGATGTCCGCCACAGCGGCGCGGCGACACCGAGGAAATCGGATTCGCGTGCACGTAGTAGGTGCTCGAGCTGCATGATCGCCAGAACCTTGGTGAACACCTCTTCCGATACCGTCAGTCGGACGAGATCGAGGACGACTACCTTCTGATGGCGGTCGAGCTGATGGAGAGAAACTCCCACGCGGTCTGGTTTGGGAATGATGTCCCAATCGAGTCGGCGTGGATCGTCGAAATCGTAGAGCGCCGCGGTGCGCTGCTCAGCGGAAAAGGTGTCCAGCAAACCGATTACACCGACAAGCAATTTCTGGATCGTGCGCTCGTCCTCGTAAGTCGGCTCGACGGGTGGATGCGAGTGTGTCATCGGATGTCCTCCACAGTGATTTGAACAACGTAATGGTTCGGCTGGTTTCTTCGCAAGAGTTTCAAGCTCTCGATCCACCCGAGCGCAAAGAATTGCGGGGCTGTGCGCGACCAAGCTCAACCGACGCATGTCGAACTGTAACTTAAAACACCCGAACCGTTGACATATTTGTTTGACATGGTGATGATGGAGCAATCCGCAGACGCCGCACAGGCAATGCCTCTGCCAGACGCTGGGAAAGCCGACGACAACCGTCGAACTCGGCTCCAGGCTGTTCGCACTGCCTGGGCCCGGCGCACCCGATCATTCGGCTCGGCGACCGGTCCGGCCGCGCAGCTCCGACTCAACGCGATGAGGTTCCATGTTCAAGACCATCGACCCGGCCGAGTTCCGCGAAACGCTCGGTCATTACCCGACCGGCGTTGCAGTCGTCACCGCACTGAGCGAGGACGGCAATGCCGCCGGGATGGTCGTCGGAACGTTCTCTTCCGTCTCCCTCGACCCGCCGCTGATCGCCTTCTTCCCCTCCACAACCTCGCGAAGCTTCGCGCAGATCAGAAGCGCCGAAGCCTTCTGCGTCAATGTACTTGCGTCGGACCAGGAGCTGCTGTGCCGGCAGATGGCGACACCCGGGGACAACAAGTTCGAGGGCGTCGGTTGGCACGCGAGCCCACTCGGGTCACCGATCCTCGACGACGCCGTGGCGTGGGTCGAGTGCACTTTCGAAGACGTTCGGGAGGCAGGCGATCACCTGATAGTTCTGGGGCGCGTGCAGAGCCACGACATCGAACGTCCAGCCCTTCCGTTGCTCTTTTTCCAAGGCGGATACGGTCGTTTCACCGGCAAGTCGTTCATCGCGGCACCGGATCCCGACCTCATTTGCGCGGCGCAGCTCGCCCAGATCATTCGCCGCCGGGTCGAGGAAATCGCGGCACGATTCTCCGTCAACTGCAGCGTCCTGGCCCGAATCGGAGACGACTCGGTGCAGGTACTGAGCGCAAGCCGAGCTCCGCAAGGTGACATCGTCGCGCTCGGTCACCGGCAACCCATCATTCCACCCTTCGGCGCCGCGTACCTCGTCCATGCATCGCCCGAGTCGGTCGATCGCTGGCTTCGACGCGGACCCGACGAGGGCAGTGCCCAATACCGACAGTTGTTGGACAGTGTCCGCGAGCGCGGATATTCGATTCTCCTCGCGGAACCGGAACTACACCGACGCCAGGATGAAGCTCTGGCCGATTTCGAGTCAACCGATCGCCTTCCTCGACAGGAAATCGCAGTGCGACAAACATTCTCCGAACTTGCCGGCCACTTCGGCACAGATCTCGAGCCGGATGAGCACTACGATCTCGCGTCGGTCGTCGTACCCATTGCAGCGAACGTTCAGTGTCCACCCATGGCGCTACGCCTGAGCGGTCTGCCCTCGTCGGCGTCAACAGCACTCGTCGAGACGTGGATTCGCGAGTTGCAAACAACCGCGGCTACTGCCGTCATCGTCAATCCTTGACGCGCTTGACGAAACTATCCATAATTGCTTAAACCATACAAACCATACGGGTGTTTTAAGGAGTAATCGTGCGGCTTATCGGTTCACAGGATCGAGGCGCGGCCGTGGGTACTGGTGTTGCCTCCGCACTTACAGCTGCGATCATCGACTCCGCGGGCAGCGAACCCCGACTGGGTTCGATCACATTGCCACCCCGTCGTCCTGGCACCACCGTGCTCAGCGTGTTCGCCGCCGCATTGAATCCCCTGGATCTCGTCATCGCATCCGGCACCTTTCACTCCGCGCGTCACGAGGCACCCTATGTGCCGGGTAGCGAATGCGTTGGCGTCGTAGTCGAATCCGACCGCTACGCCGCCGGAACCTGGATGTATGCCGAGACTCACGCTTCGCCTTCCGATCCAGGCAGTTTCGCAACACACGTCCTGGTTCCCGATACGTCACTCGCACCCCTACCAAACGGTGTCGACCCGATACAGGCGGTCGCGGTGGGCAACTCCGGCACAGCTGCCTATATGCCGCTGGTCGAGTACGCCGGACTTCGCGGCGACGAGACCGTTCTCATCCTGGGGGCAACGGGTGCCGTCGGCCAACTTGCAGTCCAGATAGCCCATCGCCGGGGAGCCGGACGAGTTGTCGGGGTGGCTCGCGATCGCTCCGCGCTGAAGCGCCTGAGCGCGCTGGGCGCGGACGCCGTTGTCGCACTGCGAGACGACGAAGACAGTGAAACGCTCGCCGGCCGGATATCGGAGGTGGCCGGACCGGTCCACGTCGTGCTCGACGGCCTCTACGGTGTGCCATTGGAGGCTGCCCTGCACTCCTGCGCCCCGCGAGCACGGATCGTCAACATCGGCAATCCCGCTGGGGCGGTCGTCAGAATACCCGCCGGGCTGCTGAGAGGAAAACAACTCACACTCGCAGGTTTCGCCGGCCTGCACACGCCACTGCAGGACAAACTCGAGGCGCTCACATGGTTGTGGAATGCGCTCTTGCGCAACGAACTACACGTCGATGTGCGCACGTATCCTTTGAGCCAAATCCAGACAGCGTGGAAGTTACAGGCCAGCTCGTCCCACGGCAAATGCGTCATTCTTCCGGACGAAAGAGGCTGTGTCGCATGAGCGCTCGAACGGAAGCCAGCCCCTATACTCCCCCACTGCCGGTAGTCGACTGCATCATCATCGGGGGTGGGCCAGTCGGCTTGTTGACCGCAATCCTGCTCGGCCAGAACGGGATGCAGGTATCGGTGGTGGAGCGTCAATCCAGCCGGTATCCGCTGCCTCGCGCTTGCACGATCGACCACGAAGCACTCAGAATTTTACAGTCGGCGGGATTCATGGATGCCCATGCGGACCTCTTCGAAGGATTCCAGGCCGGTGAACGCGGCGGTTACGAGTTTCGCAACGGTGCGGGTGAACTCCTGCAGACCATCGACTGGAACCGCCCATCCGAGTCGGGGTGGCCCAACACCAACGGCTTCTATCAACCCGACCTCGAAGGCGCACTCGAACACCTCGCAGTTGCGACTCCCGGCGTTCGTGTTCACCGCGGCTGGGCCTTGCGCTCGCTGGACCAGAGCGACGGACAGGTTCGGGCCACTGTGGCATCCACGAGCCGAGTCGACGAGGTTGTCGACGTTCGAGCTCGGTGGCTCGTCGGCGCCGACGGGGCCAACAGCTCTGTCCGCTCGCACCTGGGTATCGAGGTCGGCGACTCGGGGTTTCAGGCCGATTGGCTCGTCGTGGACTACAAGCCCCTCGCCGAGGAGAACTGGACTGCCTTCGTCACCCAGTATTGCGATCCGGTGCAGCCGGCCACCGCCGTCAACAGCGGCCCAGGTCGACGACGGTTCGAGTTCATGCGTGCCGAAGGCATGACCGTCGAACAGCTCGGGCGCACCGAGACGGCGTGGCGCCTGATGGAGCCGTGGGGTGTCACGCCGGACACCGCAGATCTCGAGCGGCACGCGGTCTATACCTTTCGAGGACGGTGGGCTGAGTCCTGGCGCGAGGGTAATGCTTTCCTGGTTGGAGATGCGGCCCACCTGATGCCGCCGTTCCTCGGTCAAGGCCTGTGCGCAGGTCTTCGAGACGCCCGCGCGCTGAGTTGGAGGTTGAGCATGGTTCATCGCGGACTGTCCAATCCTGACATCCTGGACAGTTACGGGCCGGAACGAACCGGTCACGTACGGGAGATCATCGACGAGGCCGTCGCGGCCGGCCGTGTGATCTGCGAACTCGACGCCGAGCGTGCGGCTGTTCGCGATGCCGCTCTACGGTCGCGATCCGCCGAGGGCGCCGCCGAGGAACCGCCGCATCCACGGCTCGGTGAGCCATCGCTATCAGCCTCGGGACACCATGCCGTTGGGCGACTCGCACCTCAAGGACGCGTCCGCGTCGACGGACGCGTGGGCCTGTTCGACGACATAGTAGGTGGCGGTTGGCAATTGATCAGTCGAATTGCGAATCCGATCGAGAGCTTGACCGACGACGACGCCCACTGGTTCCGTCAGGTAGGCGGTGTCATCGGGGACGTGTCGGAGAACGGCCTGGAGGATGTCGACGGGGTGTACACACGTTGGTTCTCGGAGCACGACTGCGAGGCCGTACTGGCGAGGCCAGACTTCTATGTGTTGGCAGCCGGCACGCACTCGGAAATCGCCGACTTCGTTGCGCACCTTCGCCGAACGCTCGGACCCATCCGCACGGAACGCCACACGAGCGTTCTCACAACTCTGAACATGGGGACCCCCAATGATTTCTCGGACGATCGACGGCCGCACGGCGAGATACCGTCCGCGAGTCGAGGCAGAACAGCATGATCTCGACGCCACCTCGCTGTTACTGAAGCTCGCGTCGTCGACACGAAGAAAGATTTCCGCTGGTCTCGCTCACAGTGGAATGACCTGGGCGCGATACGAAGTATTGGAACTTCTCGATCGCGCTGGTCCGTCCACATGCGTGACGCTGGCACGGGCACTGGGACGGCACAGAACGACTGTGGGCGTGACAGTGACCAAGCTGGAACAACACCGGCTGATCGAACGAACAGCCGATCCGTCGCACACTCAGAAGCTCGTCATCGCTCTTACGCCCGCCGGGCGGAAGGCCCTGGCTCGCGCGCACCAATCCGTCGACGAAATTCGAGAGATGCTGAACGACTTGGACACCAGTGACGATCTCAGGACCGCGCTGGTCCGTCTCGAGCCCTCATGGACAAAAATCGGATGAGCATCGACGAGTACGAATGCGCCGTATATCCACCCTCGGCGGAGTTCGCCGCGCAGGCGAACGCCACGGCTGACCTCTACGCCGAAGCCGAGAAGGATCCTCTGGCGTTCTGGGCCGAGCAAGCACGCCGCCTGCACTGGCACACCCCGTTCACCGAGGTGCTGGACTGGACCGACGCACCCGTCGCCAAGTAGTTCGCCGACGGAGAACTCAACGTCGCCTACAACTCTTGGCAGCGCGAGTTCGAGCAGTTGAACGACCGTGATCCCTTGGACGGTTGATCCGGCCATTCGCTACGAAAAGTTTCTGAGTCATACATCGAATTAGTTGGGGTTGGGGCTACAAGGACTGAGCTTGCATGGACAGATCATTTCCACACCGCCGGTTGGCGAGTTGGTACGAACCGGAGACCAACCTCAACCCTCGGACGTATTCGGATGCACAGGCGATCAAGGCACTCGACCAAGTGCCTGCGGGCTTGATCATCCTCGACGGCCGCATGGTGGTGCAGTACTTGAACGTGCATTCCGAAAATTACTTAGGCGTTCGTCGGATCGAGCTCCTCGGTCGAAATATTCACGCGGTGGTTCCTCGAGTGGGTCTCTCATACATCGACGAACTACATTCGCACGTCCTGCAGAGTCGCGGTCGCGCCTCGCTGATGTGCCGGTCCTTGCGTCTGACGGGGAGGTTCATGCTGATCACAGCTTCCTTCACCGACGGGGACGTGGTCATCCTGTTACGCGACATTCCAGTGCAGGACAGTCGTTATCAGAGCCTTGTGCGTGCGTACGGAAACTTGCTGGCGAAATCACGACGAGACCATCTGACCGGGATCTTGAACCGTTCCGCACTGTACGACGAAATTTCGGTTCTCAGTCGCGACTCGGGTTCTCCGACCTCGTTGCTCTTCATCGATATCGATGACTTCAAAGCAATCAACGATAAGCACGGCCACGTCTGCGGTGATCTGGTTTTACGGACAATCGCTCGTCGTCTGGTCGACCAGTGCGATGACTCCGTGGTTGTCGGCAGAGTGGGCGGCGACGAGTTCGTCGCGGCCATCTTCCAAGGAAAACACCCGACGTCAGCTACACAGGTAGGCGTTCTTGTCGAACGCATGCGTTTGTCGGCACGTCGACCGATCCGATTCGGCGATACCCACGTCTCGGTCGACCTCAGTGTCGGTATCGCCTATAACGAGCATGACAATATCTGTCTGACCGATCTGCTGAGCGAGGCTGATCTTTCACTGTATCGAGACAAGGCAACTCGCGGCCGCGATGAAACGCGCTCACAGGTCCGGCCTACGCTGCCGAGTGAAGTTGTAATCGTAACCGATTGATTCGGAGCCTCTTTGAGAAGGGCCGCACCAGCGGACTCATCTTCTCCATACCCGAACTCGTCGCCAGGATCTCCGCTATCTGTCCGCTCCTGTCCGGTGACATTGTCTTCACGGAAACCCCCGCCGGTGTCGGCACCGCACGCATCCGAAACGCTTCCTCCCTCGCGCGCCAGCATGTTGGCAATCCGCGTCCAGGACATCGGTGAGGCCGCCCGGCACGGAATTGGAGCGGACTACCAGAAGTAGAGCGGGAGGTGAAACCGACCTTCGAAGGTCAACTGCTGACTCGCCATCCCGTTGCATGGCGAGGGATAGGGCGTGCTTCCCGAACTGATTCCGGCTATTCGGTGAGACTGCTCTACATGCGCTACGCCGGTTGATCTGTCGCATCGAGTGCCGCAAGCGCTTCGGCATCGAGGTGCACATCGGCGGCCCGCGTGTTTTCCGACAAGTGCTCGGCGCTGCTGGTCCCAGAGATGAGCATGGTGTTGCGCGAGTGCGCGAGTTGCCAAGCGAGACCGATTTGCGAAGGCGTAACTCCAAGTCGTCGAGCAACCTCGTGCACCGCATGTACGTCGACGACTCTCGGGAGAGTTCCGTACCCGCCCCCGAGCGGGAAGTACGGCACCCAGGCCACACCGTGTTCCTCGCACATGGTCAGCATCGCTTCGTCGGCGCGATAGACGAGGTTGTAAATGTTCTGCACACACGCGATCCCGACGGGCAATGCGGCGTTCAACTGTTCGGTGGTGATGTGACTGAGACCGATGGAGACGATCTTGCCCTCGTCGCGCAGCGCGGACAATTCCGCAAGCTGATCGTCGAATGGCACGATCTGGTCGCCGTCGGCGACAAGCCCAGGCGTGAAGTCCATGCGCCGCAAGTTCACGACGTCGAGGCGATCGGTGCCCAGAGACCGAAGATTGTCTTCCACAGCAGCACGCAACTCGAAAGGCTTTTGCGCCGCTGTCAACGGAATCTGCGCTCCAGGAACAGGTTTCGTGCCTGCTTTGGTGGCGATGACGATTTCGTCGCGCCGCGAGCCCAGGCTCTCGCGCAGTAGCTCGTTGGCGCGTCCGTTGCCATAGAACTGCGCCGTGTCGAAGTGTGTGATTCCGAGATCGAACGCGAAGCGGAGCAGATCGACTGCGCGAGCTCGACCGTCCCGATCTTCGGCTTTACGGGTGACCTGCCCCATGCCGTATCCGATGCGCGGCGTCGCTCGTCCCGCGAGAGGATAGGTGCCGCCCGGTGTGGGGCGGTCCGTGGCATCTTCGGTGCGGTCGTTCATATCGACCTTTCGTCGATGATGGTCTGGACGTCGACAAGGGGGAACCAGGTTTGCGCGGCCGCCCTCATGTCCTCGCTCAGTGACGAATATGGATGTGGAGTCGCGCCGCCTGCTCGAATTGAGTAGTCGAGGTAGTCGCGTACGAGCCAGATATCCTCTGGGCGTGAGCCTGCCACAGCGAGCGCTGCGACAACCCGCTGTTCGCTAATGCCGAGTTCGGCTGCGATGGTGGCAGGCGAGAGCAGCGTCAGTGCCAGGTTGGCGTGCAGCTCGTCGCGGGTCGCGGCGCGTTCACGCGTGTTCAGCGACATGACTGCATTCCGTTCGGGAATTGTTTGATGTTGTCATATCAACAGACTGCGCCTAAACTGTCGAGATGTCAACAGCCGATCGTGTTGCGCGCCCCTCTTCCGATTCAGAACTCGATGGCGCCGAGCGCAGTCTGTGGTTCGCCTGGAAACGCGCCCACGAAGTGATACGAGCACGTGTATCGGCGGAGGTGCACACCGCTACCGGTCTCTCCGATCCCGACGTCGCAATACTGATTCACGTCGCTGATGCTGGCCCTGTGCGGCAGAGTCATCTCGCGAAGCGCTTGGGCTGGGATCGAACCCGACTGTCTCACCACGTCTCTCGCATGGAAACCCGAGGCTTGGTGACGCGAGAGAAGGTCGGCGGGGCCGTCGAAGTGTCCCTCACCGATGCTGGCTCGGACGTCGTACGCATCGCCAAACCCATCCACGCGGCAGCCGTGAGGGAGCACCTGATCACCCCGTTCACACCGCATCAAATCGATAATCTCCGGCAGGCACTCGAGCGAATCTCGAGACCGGAGGCTTCGCCGACCGACACGACAACGGAACAGGAAGTGATCGAGCGATAGTCCTGCGACCTCGCTGTCAACGACCTCCTCCGAGCGATGGGGGCCACTGCGACGAGCAACACCAATCTCGACCGCGTGGACGTCGGCGCACCGCTCTCGGTGGTCGGCAAGACCGGCGCACCGGAGGCGGAGTACTCGAGGGTCGGAATCGGCGCGGGTGATAAGAATTCGTCGACCACTTTGCACCTACTGACCGGTATTCCTGAGCACATACAGTTTTCCCATGAAGCAGGCGGCCACGCCGGACGCCCGATCCGAAAGGGAGGACTCGATGGAGTCACGTTCTGAGCGCTTTTTGGTCATCGGTGCGTCCAATGTCGCCCGGCACGTCCGAGAGTCATTGCAGTCCTGCGGATATGAAGTAGTGCGGCTGACCGCGCCGAGCGACGGCGATCTACGCGAAGCGCTGGCCAGTAGCTACCAGGCTATCGCGGTTGTGACCCACGATGATGTTCTGGCGCTTCGATACGCCTTGACCACAGCACGTGTTCAGTCGACCACGCCCATCATCGTGACGATGTTCGACCACACCATTGCGGCGAGATTGAGAGCGGTGCTCCCCCAGAGCTTCGTGACCTCGCCCGCCGACCTCGCTGCGCCAGTCCTCGCGGGATCATGCATTTCCGAGAAGCTACTCGCCGTTCGACACACACATGGTCGCCAGGCGGAAGCGGTGGCTGTATCCGACCGAGGACCCGAAGAGGTTCCCTTCCAACCGATCCGACGCCCGCTGTGGCGCTCTCTCGCCGTCAGATCCAGCGGGCTGTTGCGTACGCCCGACACCGGCACCAGAATGCTGGTCTTCGGGCTGGCCGGCCTTCTGGCCGTAATTGCGGCCGACTTTGCCTGGCTGCTTTTCGGCGGGCACCACTCGGCGCAGTCTGCGCTGCTGGACGCGGTACGAGTGGTGACGACTGTAGGCCCGGCACCGGAGGCGCATGGGGTCTACGCAGTGATGTCGGCGCTCGCAATGTTGGTGACCGTTCTTCTGACCGCCATGTTCACGGCGGGGCTCATCGACCGAATACTCGGCCCCCGCCTGGTCGGACTGGTCGGCGCCCGTGTCCTACCTCACTCGGGCCATGTAATAGTCGTCGGATTGGGCCAGGTCGGCTTGAGGCTGTGCCGCGAGTTGACGGCGCTCGGGGTGGACGTAGTCGGCGTCGAACGTAACACTCAGGCTCCAGGATTGAGACTCGTCCGCGCCCTTCGAATCCCGGCAGTCGTGCTCGGACACGGCGACGATCGGCGACTGCTCGAACGACTCGGCGCTCGGCGCGCCCTCGCCGTTGCCGTGGTCGGTTCCGACGACCTCGACAACATCGCCACGGCGATCGTCGCCCAGACAGTGGCACCTGCCGTCAGGGTGGTGCTGAGGGCCGGCGAACACGGGACCCTGTCCGACACGGGAACTTTGCTACCGCTGGGTGTCGTCAGGGACGTTTCTGCACTCGCAGCCTCATACGTGGTTTGTTGGATGGAAGGAGGTCGACCAAGATCAGTTGTCTCGGATGGCAATTCGATCTGGGTTCAAACCGACTGCGGTACTTTTCTACGCAGACCCGTATCGAAGTCGGTAGAAACTCCTGACAACCGATCACTTCGTGTGGGCATCGGAATCGGCACCGTCGACCAGTAGAAGCCGAACGCGCTCTCTGGCCGCGCTGACCGACGTCGCCGTGATCTCGAGGGCCTCGGCATGGTCTCTTCGGGCCACCGCATCCACCAGCCTCGGCTGAAAGTCCCACAGCGAGTGGTCGCCGGTCTCGATCGCACGCTTTGCACCGATCACTTTGTACGCGCGGCATTTACGCCACAGAGTGCGGATCATATCGGTCAGCACCGGGTTGCAGGAAGCGTCGTACAGGACAGACAAGAGATCTTCGTCGAGGTCGAGCGCTCCCGTGACGTCGCCCGAAGCAACGGCCGCATCCATCCGCTTCAAGAGTGATGCCATCGTCTTGCGCGACTCGGTTGTCATCCCGGGTGCGCCGAGGCGCGTCGCCTCGCACTCCAGCACCAGGCGCACGTCGTAGACATGCACCAGGTCTGCATACGTCAGTCCTTTTACGACTGCGCCCTTGTGCGGTTCCCGTTCAGCGAAGCCAGCCTCTTCCAACCGAGCTATCGCCTGCTGGACGGGTATGACGCTGGTCCCAACCTCGGCAGCGATGTCGCGCACCCGCAGTCGCGCGCCTGCAACTAGATCGCCGCTCACGATTGCAGCCATGAGGGCGTCGTACACACGGTCCGTCAGCAGAGCCGACTGCACACTCGGCAGGGTCATGTCCGCAACCATAGTTGGCTCTGCCGGTCTGAACGCCGATCCAGCCTGTTCAACACGACCTCGGGTCAATGTGGGCGACCATGGCCGAACAGCCGATTCACTCGATATCCAGGACGTTACATGCATGTCAGTCATGTAAAAGATCCACCACCCCATTGTGTAATTTGTAATTACATCTTAGAGTCACTGGAGATGCAGATCACATCGCGTCTGCCGACCAAGACCAAGACCAACGCGGAGTCGCGGCCCCTCGACCCGCCCCACTCGATGCGCACGTTCCCGTTCGCACCCCTGGATGTGAGGTTCCACATGATCAGTCGAATGCTGCTCAAAGCGGCGGACAACAAGAAGCTAGAACAAGCAGTGACGACCAACAAGCTCAGCAGCGCCTTGGTGCACCGGTACGTCGGCGGCACCACGCTGGAGCAAGCTTTGGATGCCGCCAAGCGCTTGCAATCGGAGGGTATCGACGTAAGCCTCGACCTTCTGGGTGAGCAGGTGGACAACCTCGAGGACGCGTCCGTTGCAACCAAGGAGTACGTCGAGGTCCTGCACGCCATTGCCGAACACGTGCCCGGTGCGACCGTCTCGGTCAAGTTGTCGCAGTTGGGTATCGGCGTGTCCACCGATGCGGCCACCGAAAACCTTGCCACACTGCTGAACGCGGGTAAGGAAACGAACAGCCTCGTCGAGGTCGACATGGAACACAGTTCCGTCGGCCGGGACACCTTGCAAGCCTTTCGCGAAAAGCTGCCGGAGTTCCCCAATACTCGGGTGGCAATCCAGGCAGCGATGCGCAGCACTTCTCTGGACCTGAAGTCGTTCTCCGACGTCAAACCCCGTATCCGCCTCGTCAAAGGCGCCTACGCCGAGGCGATCGACACATGCGTCTGCGACAAGGACGAAGTCACAGCACAGTATTGCCATCTCACCGAATGGGCTTTACAGAACCTCCCCGATCCCGCCTTCGGAACACACGACGACGCCTGTATCGAGCACGTCAAGACCGCGGCCGCCCGTCTCGGAGTGTCGAAGCGAAACTTCGAATTTCAGATGTTGTACGGAGTCCGCCGCGATCTTCAGAAGTCGCTCGTCGCCGAGGGCTACCGAGTTCGCGTCTATCTGCCGTACGGCACGCAGTGGTACCCGTACTTGATGCGGCGTATGGCCGAACGCCCTGCCAACCTGCTCCTTTTTTTGCGCTCGCTCATCTCGGGCTGACCAGGACCAAAACGTACATCTCTCAACAGAAAGGCAGATCACCATGCCACATCTCCCCCACACCCTCACCGGGAACGTTCATGTGCCCGCGCCCATCAACCAGGCTGCACGCGACTTCGCACCGGGTTCGGACGAAGCACTGACTCTCCGCAAGGAAATCGAGAAGGTCGCCGGCGAGGTTCGTACCCTTGCACACGTCATCGGCGGGCAGCGTATCGAATCGACCGACACCACCCCGATCGTCTCGCCGCACGACCACCACCACGTCCTCGGCCATATCCCCACTGTCACCGACGCCGACATCGATGCAGCCATCGACGCAGCACTGGCAGCACGCCCGGCCTGGTCGAGCACCCCGTGGTTCGCACGCGTATCGATCTTCCTCCGCGCCGCCGAATTGGTGACCGGAAAGTACCGTGACGAGCTCCTGGCGACGACCATGCTCGGCCAGTCGAAGACCTTCCACCAGGCGGAAATCGACGTCAACGAACTTGCCGACTTCCTGCGCTACAACGCGTCTCTGGCCGAAGAGTTGTACTCGGCGCAGCCGCCTCGTTCCACCGCCGGTGAGGTCAACTACCTCGACCACAAGGGTCTCGAGGGCTTCGTCGTCGCGATCACCCCCTTCAACTTCACCGCCATCGCCGGCAATCTTCCTGCGACGCAGGCGCTCACCGGAAATGTTGTCGTGTGGAAGCCGTCCGAGAAGTCGGCACTCTCGAGTGACGTCGTGATGCGATTGTTCGAGGAGGCAGGCGTCCCCGCCGGCGTCATCAACATGCTCCACGGGTCCGGCGAACAGGTCACCACCCGCGCCATCGCGCACCGCAGCTTCGCCGGATTGTCCTTCACCGGTTCGACCACCGTCTTCCGGCACATCTGGAAATCGGTCGCGAACAATATCGAGAACTACCGCAGCTACCCGCGCATCGTCGGAGAAACCGGTGGTAAAAACGCTATCGTCGCTCACCCGACCGCCGACGTCGACGCAGTGTTCACCGCCCTGATCCGTGGGACATTCGAATTCCAGGGACAGAAGTGCTCGGCCGCATCACGCGCCTACATTCCCCGCAGCATCTGGACCCTCATCGAGAATCGCCTCGCCACCACCGTAGCGACGCTGCCCGTCGGTGATCCCACCGATCACGCCACCTACGTCGGTGCCGTCATCGACGAGGCCGCACTTCGTCGTCTGCAGGACGCTTTCGACAAGGCTTCGGCAACTCCCGGCCACACCATCCTGGCCGGCGGTACGTCCCATTCCGAGACCGGATGGTTCGTCGACCCGACCGTCGTGGTCACCGAAGATCCCACCTCGTTCGTGATGCAGAAGGAATTCTTCGGACCGATGCTGGCCGTCCACGTCTACGAGGACGACGACTGGAGCGCCACGCTCGATCACGTCGACGGAACCAGTGAATATGCGTTGACGTGCTCGATCTTCTCCACCGACCGAGAGGCGATCACCGAAGCTCTCGACGTGCTGCGTGACGCCGCAGGCATGACGTACATCAACGACAAGCCCACCGGCGCCACGATGGGCCGGCAGCAATTCGGCGGTGGCCGAGGTTCTGGCACCAACGACAAAACCGGATCGGTTCTTGCACTGCAACGTTGGGTCAATTCGCGCTTCGTCAAGGAGACCTTCGCGCCTGCTACCGACTGGACCTACCCCTACATGGGTCGCTGACCCACCACTCAGGAGAAGCCATGACCACGAACGCACTCGACGATGCCCCACTGTCGACGTTTCACAAGAAGTTAGCGCTCTTTGCCTCAGGCGGACCGTTTCTCGACGGCTACGTCCTCAGTATCATCGGAGTGGCGATGATTCAGATCACGCCACAGTTGGGTCTTTCCTCGTCATGGCAGGGTCTGATCGGCGCGTCCGCGTTGATCGGGATTTTCCTGGGAGCCTTCCTCGGCGGTTGGCTCACCGACAAATTCGGCCGCCAGGCAATGTTCACCATCGACCTTTCCGCGATCATCATCTGCTCGGTGGCCCAGTTCTTCGTCCAGGAAGCAGTCCTGCTGTTCGTTCTTCGACTGTTGATCGGCATGGCGGTAGGCGCGGACTACCCCATCGCGACTTCGTTGCTCGCCGAGTTCTCCCCACGCAAATATCGAGGACCGTTGCTCGGTGCTTTCGTGACCATGTGGTTCGTGGGTGCTGCTGTCGCCTACATCGTCGGCGAGGTTCTGCTGCGGGCAAGTGAAGACGGTTGGCGTTGGATGCTTGCCAGCGCCGCCGTCCCGGCATTGATCATCGTCGTTGCAAGGTTGGGCACACCCGAGTCACCCCGTTGGCTGATGAAGAAAGGTCGCATCGACGAGGCCAATCAGGTGCTGCGCACAGTCTTCGGACCCGAGGTGTCCGTCGCCGACCTGCCGGTCGAAGAGAACGAGAACATCGACATTCGCGCTCTCGTGAAGTCGGGGTATGGAAAGAGAATGGCGTTCATCACCGTCTTCTGGACTTGCTCGGTCGTGCCGCTGTTTGCGGTCTACGCGTTCGCTCCTGCCATCCTCTCGGCGCTGAACCTCGAGGGTGCGCTTGCCAATGTCGGTTCCGCACTTATCACCGTGATGTTTCTGGTCGGCTGTATCGTCGCGGTGGTCGTAGTCAACCGCATGGGACGGCGAGCGCTCATCATTCACAGTTTCCTGTGGGCCGGATTGGCGATGCTGCTGCTCGGGATCTTCCCCGGTGCTCCGACCTGGATCATCATGGCGTTGTTCGCCCTCTATGCGGTGTTGATCGGCGGAACTCAGATTCTTCAATGGGTGTACCCGAACGAGTTGTTCCCTACCGAGATTCGCGGATCAGCAGTAGGTCTCGCATCGTCGTTGAGCCGGATCGGTGCCGCTGTGGGTACATACCTGGTACCTCTGTCTCTCTCCGGTCTCGGCATCGGACCAACCATGCTCATCGCGGGTGCCATCACGCTATTGGGAGCCGTCGTCTCGATTTTCTGGGCGCCGGAGACTCGCGGGATGTCGTTGGCCGAGAGCGCCTCGCTCGGTCCCGTGTCCAACGCGGTTGGTAATTCTTCGACTGCGACCGGTCGAGTCGGTTGAGCCTCAGTGGGCGGCGCTGCCGTATCGCGCCGCCCACCGTTCACAACCGGCCCGAAACTGGGACAGTCGCCCGAAGGCACTGGAGGAACTCGGCCACTGCGACCGAGTCCTCTCCGGTCCGGGTTGCAACCATCAACGAAGTACGGGGCGCACCCTCGATGCGGACGATCGCGATATCAGGGGTTCGAACACGCGACACCGACTCCGGCAGAATTGACACACCGACCCCTGCGGAGACCAAGCCGACCACCGTCTCATGATGAATGGCTTCCTGCACCACGTTCAGACGAGACGTGTAGGGCTGCAGTATTTTCCACACTTGCCCGACAAACCCAGGCATCATCTCTCGTGGAAACAATACCAATTTCTCCCGAGCCAACTGCTCCGGTGTAACGGATTTTCGACTGGCCAGTGGGTGCTGGATGGGCACCACGGCCACCATCTCCTCCGAGATCAACGGTTCGATCGCAAAGTCCTCGGATGAGCTATCCGAGCGCACCAGCGCAATATCCAGAGATCCCGTCGACAATGCTTCCAGCTGTTCCCGGGACGTCAACGGATCCAACTCCACCTCGACGAGTGGGTTCTCGTCCCGAAAGCGTCTCACTGCGCGTGGCACCACTGTCACACTCGCAGAGCTGACGAAACCCACTCGCACTCGGCCCCGCTTACCTGCACCGAAATCGCCCGCCTCGATCACAGCATCGTTCAACGCGGCCAACAGCACAGTGACACGCTGCTGAAACGCAAACCCAGCCGCGGTCAACGCGACTCGACGCGTCGACCTGTCGAACAACTTCGTACCGATCTCCGTCTCGAGCTCGCGAATGTGAACACTCAACGGCGGTTGCGAAATATGCAGTCGTGCCGCAGCTCTACCGAAATGCAGTTCCTCTGCGACCGCGATGAAATACCGCAAATGCCTTATCTCCATCCTTCGATTATTCCAGATTTAAGAACAATTGTCTTCAATAATGTATTGGACTCATAACAATCTTTCCTGTGTACTGAGTCCAGCCGGGAAATGTCCATCAACCCGCCCCACAACAACCGATGCGGAAGCCACGCCCATGACAACGTTGCTGACCTCCCCCACCGAACGCCACACTCCTTCGATCGAGAACCACTCGCCACTTGCTGCCGCGTGCGCGCAGTTGCGAAGCGCCTCCGACCATCTCGGATTCGACGAGGGAATGCACGCCATGCTTGCGCACCCCAGACGTGAGATGACCGTGGCAGTGCCCCTCCGACGTGACAATGGTGAAACAACTGTTGTCACCGGATATCGAGTGCAGCACAATCTCTCACGCGGGCCGGCGAAGGGTGGAGTGCGCTTCCATCCCGCGGTGACGCTCGACGAGGTACGCGCGTTGGCAATGTGGATGACATGGAAGTGCGCTCTCCTCGATGTGCCCTACGGCGGCGCCAAAGGCGGCGTTGCCATCGATCCGTCGAAGTTCTCGAACCCCGAGCTCGAGCGCATCACCCGCCGCTACACCAGCGAAATCTCTCCGATCCTCGGTCCTGCGCAAGATATTCCCGCCCCGGACATCGGCACGGACGAGCAGACGATGGCCTGGATGATGGACACCTACTCGGTCAACCAGGGATACACGATCGGTGGTGTGGTCACCGGAAAGCCATTTGCACTCGGAGGCTCTCTCGGAAGACCCAGCGCGACCTCCAGGGGCGTCGTACACGTTGCACTGGCAGCTCTACGCAGCACGGACATCGATCCGGAAACTGCTACCGCTGCGGTACAGGGGTACGGCAAGGTCGGCGGCGGAGTCGTCGATTTCCTGTGCGAAGCGGGGGTCCGCGTGACCGCTGTCAGCGATCAGTACGGTGCAGTGGCGGCCCCGGCCGGAATCGACCCGCTAGCGCTGCGCGCTCATGCCTCCGCGACCGGATCGGTGGTGCAGTGCCCCGGCACTTCGGAAATCGATCCCGAAGATGTGCTCACCGCCGATGTGGATCTGCTGGTGCCTGCGGCCGTGGAGAGTGTTCTGCACAGCGGAAACGCTGACCGTGTCAAGGCCCGGGTCATCGCCGAGGGTGCCAACGGGCCGACGACTCCCGCAGCCGATGCTGTGCTGACCGAGCGCGGTGTGGTCATCGTGCCTGACATCCTCGCCAACGCCGGCGGCGTCGTAGTGTCCTACTTCGAGTGGGTTCAATCGAACCAGTCGTACCGCTGGTCCGCCGAACTTGTCGACGAACGATTGTCCGCGCGGATGAGCGAAGCTTGGACCGGCGTCACCGACTTCGCGCGGCAACGCGGTCTCACCCTTCGTGAAGCAGCCACCGTGCTCGCCGTCCAGCGCGTAGCCGAAGCTCACCGACTCAGAGGGCTTTACCCATGAACGGCATCGTCGACCTACGCCCCGGCGGGCGAGTGATGAGTCTGCACCGCGAGACCCGAGTTCTTCCGATCGCCGAGGCCACCACCAAGCTGTGGCGCAACGGCGGCGGGCGCACCACGCCGATTCACGCTCACTTACCGCAATCAAGCGAGGACCCGCTGTGGACACTGAGTTTGGCAAGGTTGGAGCACGCTGCGCCGTTCTCGACATTCGCCGGGTACGACCGATACTTCATGGTCGCAGGCTCGGTGCCGGTCGAACTCGACATCGACGGCCGACGACGTTCGCTCGCCTACACCGACGTCGCGCGATTCACCGGTGAAGCTCGAGTCTCGGTGCGATTCGACGGTGCCGTCGGGACCGCGTTGAACCTGATGACCAAGCGGTCCGACTATCTGGGTGATCTCACGTTCCGACGCTGTGACGGAGACCGCATCGTCGATCCCCGACGCGTGACGGCCCTCGTCCTGCTGAGCGGAGAACTTGATGTGTCCGGCACCGCCTTGCACGCGCTCGGCGACACCGTCTTGATCGGTGACAGGCCGATCATCGTCACCGGCACTTCTGCGACCGTCGCGCGAGTGCGCGTCACCAGACTCGACGACGAGCCCGACATGCACTCCGAAAGCCTTCTATTCGACGAAAGATTTCTACGGTGAACACTCCCCTTACTCAGCCCGCAACCGTTGCCGGCCTCTTGTCCGACATCTCCACTGTCGGTGCCGATCTCGCCAGGGGCGGCTACAGCAGACCGGTCTATTCCGCTGCCGACATGCAACTACGCGAATGGTTCGTCGCCGAGGCAAGACGCCGCTCCCTCGATGTCGAAACTGACCGCAACGGCATCATCTGGGCATGGTGGAACCCCACGGGACTACCTCTCCGTGATGCCGTCGCAACCGGAAGCCATCTCGATTCGGTACCCGGCGGGGGCCCCTATGACGGCCCGCTCGGAGTCGCAACGGCGTTGATAGCCATCGACATCCTCCGAGATCGCGGATTCGTACCGACCCGCCCGATCGTCCTGGCAGTCTTCCCGGAAGAGGAGGGGTCTCGCTACGGCCTGGCCTGCCTCGGCTCCCAATTGCTGACGGGCGACATCGATCCGGACCGGGTACGCGCCCTGTCCGATGCCGACGGACGTACCTACGCCGAGATCGCCGCCGCACACGGTCACGACACCCGGCACTTGGGGGCAGACCCCGAGCGACTGGCAAGCATCGGCGTCTTCGTCGAGCTTCACGTCGAACAAGGCCGAGGCCTCATCGATCTCGGCCAACCCGTTGCCATCGGATCCTCGATCATCGGACACGGCCGATGGAGACTGTCGTTCACCGGTCAGGGCAATCACGCCGGAACGACACTCATGACAGACAGACACGATCCGATGATCGCCGCCGCGCGGACCGTCCTCGATGTCCGCAAAGTCGGAGCCGCACAGCCCGACGCCCGAGCAACCGTCGGCAAGCTCGACCCGATACCTGGAGGAACGAACGTCATCGCTTCACGCGTGGACGTCTGGCTCGACGTCAGACACGACTCCGACGCTGTGGTCGCCGGTCTCGTTGCCGAGATCGAACACGCAGCACGCCGTTCCAGCGCAGACGAGGGTTGCGCAGTGACGCTGACCGAGGCATCGATCTCCCCCACCGTCTCGTTCGATCCACTCTTGCGAGACCGACTCGTCGGCGTTCTGCCGAATGCGCCGATCCTGGCTACCGGAGCGGGACATGACGCCGGGGTGCTCGCAGCGCATTTACCCACCGCAATGCTGTTCGTTCGCAACCCAACCGGCATTTCCCATGCACCGGAGGAATACGTCGAAGACAGCGATGCGGAAGCAGGCGCGATTGCCCTCGCGGATGTCCTCCGCGACCTCGCAGCTCGCTGACGAACACGGGAGCAACACCAATGTCGATACACATCATGACCAACGGCCGTATTCAGCATTACACCGGAGCACACTCGATCCATCTCGATGCCGATGGTGCGCTGCACGTCCTGGATCGATCGGGACATCTACTCGTACAACATGATCGCGGGACCTGGACGATCACCCCCCGTCCCCACATCACGCGGACTCCTCAACCTACGTACTCACCGAAGGAACATCTCTCATGACCACGACCACACCCAACTACTTGATCATCGGCGGCGGCCTCGAAGGTTTGGCTATCGCCTGGTCGCTCGCCGATCGTGGTGAAACCGACATCCTGGTCGTCGAACGCGACACGCTGTGTTCGGGAATGACCGGAAAGTCCAGCGGCGTTGTCCGCGCGCACTACGGCACGCCGTCGTTGGCAGCAATGTCCTGGTACGGCGTTCAGGTGTTCGAACGCGCAACCGAGTTGTTCGACGACGACATGGCATTCCAGCAGTGCGGATACGTCGTCGGCGTCGCCGAGAACAACGTCGAACCGCTCGACAAGAACGTCGCGATGATGCAGGGCCTCGGCGTCGATGTCGAGATGATCGGACACGACAAGATGGCAGAACTGTGGCCGGGTCTCCACCTCGACGACTTCGCTGCCTTTGCCTACGAGCCCCGCGGAGGCCGTGGCGAGGCGTACATGGCCGGCATGGCCTACGGCGCTGCCGCCCGCCGCCGCGGCGTCAAGATCAGGCAGTCCACGAGGGTCACCGAACTCCTCCGCAAAGAGGGCGGTGCGGTGTACGGTGCCCGGCTGTCCAACGGCGACGAAATCCACAGCAGTACAGTCATTCTCGCTACCGGACCGTGGGCGCCGCAGCTCACCGCACCCCTCGGATTCGACCTGGACGTCAAAGCCCAGCGCGCGCAGCTCGTGCTGATCGATCAGGGCGTTCCTACGCCCGTCGTCCCGGTTCTCTCGGACCTCGCGGGACTGTCCTATGTATGCAGAGAACCGAACGGCGAGCTCTTGGTCGGCAATTCCGATCACCAAGCACCGGAGTACATCGACCCCGACAACTACATCAACCGGGCGGACGAGAACACATTCGAAAAGATCGTCACCAAGATGGGCCACCGTCTCCCTGACATGCCTGACCCACGGGTGACGAGCTCGTATGTCGGCGCCTATGACGTCACACCCGACTACAACCCCATCATCGGTCCGTCGCCGGTCGACGGGTTGTTCCTTGCCACCGGCTTCTCCGGCCACGGTTTCAAGATCTCCCCTGCCGTCGGAAAGCTCGTAGCGGATCTGGTCACCGACGGCACCACCACGTTGCCCAACGTGGACCCCAACGATTTTCGTTACTCCCGCTTCGCCGAGAACGACCTGCTGTTGAGCCAACACCCGTACGAGGGCGCAGGCGAAATGCGCTAGCGGCCACCCGTAATTGTTCAGATTGCTGGAAAGAGGATTTATCATGCGTGAGAAACCCGTGCTGCTACCGGCGCCGCTAGAGGATTCGTGGCAGTGGCAACTTCAAGCACGGTGCCGTGCGGCGGAGACGGTGACGACATTCGACTCCGAAGAACCGTCGGCGATGAACGCCGCCAAGCAGTTCTGCCGCGAGTGCCCGGTTGTGCAGCGATGCCGTGACCATGCCATCGCGGCGAACGAGCCGCACGGCGTGTGGGGCGCTCTCACCCCACGCGAACGCGTCCTCTACAAGTGGTCGAACGGGCCGGTGATCCGCCGACTGGAGGGGTACCGACTTCTCGAGTCGGCTGTATGACCCCAACAGGATCTGCCCTTCCCCGAATGATGCACGAGAGTTGGCTACCGTGAACTACACGCCCTACACGCTCCTCGCGGATGTCGGATGGATCAGCGTTCTCCTACTGGTCGGACTTGCGGCACGTCGTTGTGTTCCGCCCATTCAGCGTTTGATGCTGCCGTCCTCGATCACCGCCGGACTTCTCGGCATCTGTTTCGGTCCCGCCTGGCTCGACGTCATTCCGTTCTCGGATCAGCTCAGCACGTACAGTTCGGTTTTGATCGCCGTTGTTTTCGCTGCCATCCCGTACAGCGAAGGTTTCGGCGGCGTCGCCCGTGGGGCACGCACGATGTGGTCGTATTCGGTGGGCATGTATGTGCTGCAGTGGGGAACGGCACTGCTCTTCTCCTTCGCGGTGCTAGGCCTCTTCTTCACACTCCCGGCCGGCTTCGGTCTAGTCCTGCCCGCAGGCTGGGCGGGCGGGTTCGGAACAGCTGCGGCGGTCGGTGGGACACTCGAAGACGCTGGCTTCGAAGGTGCGACGAGCCTCGGATTCACCTCCGCGACAGCGGGTGTGTTCGTCTGCATCATCGGTGGTCTTGCCATCGCGAAATGGGGAGCAGCACGCGGAAAGACCGCGCATATAGGTGCGTACGACCAATTGCCGGCCGAACTCCGAACGGGCTTGGTCGAGCCCGAGGAACGGTCGAGCTTGGGGTCTGCAACAACCTCGCCGAGCAGCCTGGAGTCGCTCGCCGCTCATCTGGCCCTTCTCGCCGCCACCACCTACATCGGTTACCTGATCACCATGGGCGTGAAAGTCATATTTCCGAGCGTGTCCGTACCGGTCTTCGCGGCGGCATTTCTGGTCGGATTCGTCGGCAGGCTTCTACTCCATCTGACTCCCGGCAAACGCTTTGTCGACGGCACCACCATCACCTCGATTTCCGGATCCACCACCGATTATCTCGTGGCGTTCGGCATCGCCTCGATTGTGCCGACGGTGGTGGCGTCGTACGCCCTACCGCTGCTGTTGCTGATGCTCTTCGGACTCGTGTACTGCGTCCTGATGTTCCGCTATCTGACGCCGCGGATGTTCAGTGAGGCATGGCTCGAGCGGGGTCTGTTCTGCTGAGGTTGGTCGACTGCATCGGTGGCAACCGGTATCGCGCTCCTACGCATCGTCGATCCCAAAGGCAAGTCGCGCACGATCGAAGAATTCGGTTTGGCGTACGTGGGATTCGCTCCGGTAGAGATTGCGATGGCCATCGCCGCACCGGTGTTGATCGCGAACGGATTCGGATGGGCATTCATCGTCACCTGTCTGATCGTCGGCATAGCTGTTCTCGCCATGGCATTCGTTCTGGGTTGGGTCAACTCGAGTCCCGAACACGACGCAGAGGAAATTGCAGACAAAGTCTGAATCTCCCAGATATATTGCCTGCTCATACTATTGGGATATCTGTCATCGTGACATCGTCGAGAATCCCCGCCGCCAGAAAAATGCTCATCCGGTTTCTGAAGAGATGAACATGCCGAGTGGCGATTGCCTCCGCGCGGTCGGCATCGCGCTCTCCCCGCCCGTTGACCTGTTCGCGCACACCGATCCGGGGCCATCCTGACTATCACCGAGACCGGACCAGCCTGTTCCGAGCAGCAAGCGGATACGGCTGCGGACGATGCACCCCGAGGCGCGGAGAAGCGATCTATCGTACGGCCATCGGTCCTGCCGCAGTAGACCTTCTAACGCGACGAAGCAACTCGATCGTGTCCTCGAAGCCGAGCGTTGGTCATCAAAGCTGTCCGCACCGAGGTGGGTCGTCGCCCCAGCAACGTTTCCAGTTGGTCGGTGGACGTGTTATATCGTCCGCCGGCAACAAGTTTGGTCAGCGATGCCAAATGCTGAGCGACGTGCGGGTGTTCGGCCAGTGCACCATCGATGTACTGGGAATTCCAGGCGTTCACGTCTTCAGGAAAATAGGTGACCGAGCGACCCAGCGCAGCACCGTAGTCGTCGGCGAACTCATGCATCGTCTTCAGCTCGGGCCCCGTCAGTGCGTAGGACTGGCCGATGTGCGGTTCTGGATCAAGGAGAATTTTCGTATTCAATTCCGCCACGTCGTACCCGGCGATCGGAGCAATACGTTCGTCCCCGAACGGTAGCCGCAGTTCACCGTTCTGAAGTGGCCCGAGGGGTAACCAGGTCAGGATCGGATTTTCGACGAAGATCGTCGCCCTGACGTTGACGGTGGGCACACCGGACCACTCCAGTACCTGCTCCGCGATCCAGTGTGCACGATGCTGCGGTGACCAGTCTGCAACAAGGCCGCCGAGCCACTCCGAACGTTCCGCGATCGGGGCCGTCATGTGCTCGAATGTCATGAAGGACTGCTCCCATTCCGAAATGTTCACGAAAGCTTCGATGTCACCCTGTCGGCGCGCAGCGGCCGCCATCAGGGTGACCGCGTCCGTGTAATACGGGGACAGGCTCATACTGAAGTAAACTCGGCGGCAACCGTGCAGTGCCGCAGCCACATCAGCGACGTTGAGCAGATCGCCAACGACTACCTCAGCACCGATCACGCGCAGCGCCTGCGCCCTCTCGTCATCCTGCCGGACGAATGCCCGAACAGGGTGTCCCTGATCGAGCAACATTTCGACCATCAGCCGGCTCACACCTCCGATTTCTCCTGCTGCTCCGGTAATCAGAATGGGTGTACGCGTGGGCATTTGGTCTCTTTTCTCGGCATATGGGGTCACCGGCGGGTTCGGACGACACATTCGGGTGTCTAATTGACGGGTACGGTTCAGTCAGTCGATCAGTGCTGCAATACCTTCCGGCTTCTCCAGCGACATGAAGTGTCCAGAATCGGGGATTTCCAAGAACTCGGCTCCCGGCAACAATCGATAGTTGTCACTGCGGTCCGTCGTTCTCGACCAGTCCTTCTCGCCGTACACCAGATGCACCGGCACCTTCACACGCTCGTAGTGAGATCTTGCCGCGATCAAGCTCGGAAGGTTGCCGTAGATTGCACGCGCAACCCGCGAATAACCGGGCCGGCGCCCCACTGATAGAAGTTCGTCGAGATAGTCCTCGGTCAGAGCGTCATCGTTGACCAGCCCGCCGTGAAGGACTGCCCGCATCACAGGTTTCGGTTCGATGCCTGCGAAGGTCGGTCCGATGACCGGCGCGAGTATGCCGGTCAGGATGATGCGAGCAAGGACACCGGATCGCGCGATACCGCCGGCGTAGTCGTAAGTATTGACGGCGACGACGCGCCTGATCCTGTCGGGAAGATCCGCCGACGCTGTCAGCGCGAGCGTCGCTCCGATCGATTCGCCTATCAGCGTGACGTCGTGGAGGTCGAGTTGCACGATGAATCGATGGACCGCGCTACGAAGTGCATTGTCATCGTATCGCGCACCGGCTTCGATGTCCGAGTGGCCCATGCCGGGCAGGTCGAGTGCGTAGACGGTGTGATTCGGCAAGAGAAGAGGTATCAGGCGATGAAAATGCTCCGCTTGAGTCCGCACAGTGTGCAGTAGCACCACAGGGGAACCGCTTCCTCCCTGCAGGTAACGAAGCCGCCCGAGGCCGGAGCGGGCCGATGATGCACGCAGGTAGTGGCCGTGGACACCTGGGATCGATATGAGCGGGTCAGGACCGTCGGTGATCATGATGAACCTCCATGGCGTTGTAGTCGAGCCGTCGGCCAGCCCCACCACGTTCGCCTTACTTGATTATTTAAAGCTGCCATATACTTTTTGAAGCAAATTGGTTTGACTGGTCGGGTCAAAGCGCCTGATGCTCTGACGACGATCTTGTCGCCAACCGGTCCAGAATGGGCGCAGCCATCTTTCCTGCGATCAAAAGCGACTGTTGCGCAACACCTTCTGCACGATGCCCAACGCATTCCGCGTGTTCCACCGCCTCGTCAACGCAGCCGTGTACGAGGACGAGTTGGGCCATCGCGTTATGTGCCCGATTCCGCTCACCCCTTGGGTCGCGAAGGCAAAAACAACGCCGCGATCCCGGCACCCACGAGGGTCACGCCTGCGGCGACATAAGCCCCAGCGGCGAGGCCATCGAGGAAAGCACTACTCGATGCATCCGAAAGTGACCGCGCCAGCCCAGCGTTCCCTGAACCGCACCGGTGAGTCCGGAGACTTGGTTTCGTGTGAGTTCGGTCAGCTCGCGAGCTGATCCGATTGTCGAGTGTAGTGGAGCTGTTCGCATTCGATCGGCGGGATGTCGCCGCAGAATCCGT
>NZ_JASISW010000034.1 GCF_030063335.1 Rhodococcus sp. G-MC3
AACAACAGGCGGTTGCATTCGAGCATCGGACAGATGCCCCCGATCGAATACGAAACACTCCACTACTCTGACCTCGACGCCGAGGATCAGCCCCAACTGGAGGCGGCACAAAACTTAGGGTGATTCATTATGCCAGACGACGGCACCGACACCTTCGACGGAATCGATCTCCTCGATCCCACCAAACTTGTTCCCGAAGAACTGGTTCCGGTTCAACCCATCGGCAAGTTGAGCCTCGACGCCAACCCCACCAATTACTTCGCCGAAACCGAGCAGGTCGCGTTCCATACCGGGCATCTCGTTCCCGGAATCGAAGTGACGAACGATCCGCTGATGCAGGCGCGTTTGTTCTCCTACCTGGACACCCAGATCACCAGGCTCGGCGGACCCAACTTTTCGCAACTACCGATCAACCGGCCGCACGCGCCGGTCAACGACATGCTGCGCGACGGCCAACACCAGACAGCCGTGCATACCGGCCTGGCACCGTACCGCGACAACAGTGTCGACCAGGGCGAACCCGAGTTCGCCGGAGTCCCTGATCACGGATATGTTCAGACCGAACGACTCATCGAGGGTCGAACGGTTCGAGCCAATCCGGCGTCGTTCGACGACCACTTCAGTCAGCCAACGATGTTCTACCGCAGCCTCACCGATACCGAGCAGAACCATATCGTCGAAGCCTTCACCTTCGAACTCGGCAAGGTCTACGAGCAAGCGATCAAGGAACGCGAGCTCGTTGTGCTCGCCAACGTCGATACCGATCTGTGCGAACGTGTCGCTGCAGGACTCGGGCTACCAGCACCCAGCGGGAACCCCGCCACTGATGTGATGCTTTCCCCTGCTCTGTCCCAGATCATCGACGCGCCGGGGCCGATCGCCGGGCGCAAAATCGGCGTCATTGCCGACTCAGGATCGGATCTGTCGGGCATCGGGAAACTGAGATCAGCAGCAGCTCGCCGCGGAGCCACCGTGCATGTCATCTCGGCGGTCGGCGGCGTTCTCGGTAAAGGCGCGCGAACGCAGGTAGTCGAGCGTACGTTCCTGACGGTCCGTTCCATCGAATTCGACGCTTTCGTCGTCGCGGGAGGTACGACGCCGTCGGGCGACATCAAGTTGATCGTGCTGTTGCAGGAAGCTTTTCGCCACTGCAAGGCGATTGGCGCATGGGGGGATGGGACGGCGTTGCTCCAGCGAGCCGGAATTGGAACCGCTGATCCAGGCGTGGTGATCGGCGACACCGCGGTGAAAGCGTTCAACGAGTCGATGCTGTCCGCGGTTGGCCTACATCGGGCGTGGGACCGTGCAGCCGCAGTGATGGCATCGGAAGTAGCCCCGGCCGATGCACGGGCAACTGCACAGAAGCGACCGTCCAGAGCCCGCAAATAAGTGTCACTGCCGGGGTTGGGTCAGCAGCGCTGCCATATCTTCCAGTTCGAAGAAGTCAGCAATGGAGTGCGCCGATCGAGCCCCGGCAGAGGGGTCCGCTCCGGCGTCGAGCAGCATCGCAACGATGGGTGCCGACCTCCGAAAGACCGCTGCTGCCAACGCTGTCTGACCATTGTCGTTGACTCGGTCCACCTCGACACCAAGCGTGAGAAGTGCCTTGACCGCCTCCAGACGCACGTGATAGGCGGCCAGAATCAACAAGGTGTCACCTTTGTCGTTGGTAAGGTCGGCAGACCCTCCGGCATCGACGAACGACCGGAGCCAGAGCGCATCGCCTCCGCGGGCACAGTCGAAGGCGTGCCGGAACACAGCCAGGACATCGGCATCGCCCGTCACGACGCCGACACGGCTACGGCGTTGGACAGACTCCCGGGGAGCGGGCAGATCGAGACAGCGCTGTGCATTCTGGCGCATTGCCGATTGTCTCTCGACGCAAACCCTTCCCCCGAACAACAAGAGGAGCAACTATGACAGCAAACGATGCACAACCTACGCTAGAGGACCCGACCAGCAAGTATTCATTGCCGGAACGAGCTCGACAGGAACGGATCGAGCATCCAGGGCTCACCGGCGATCTCCTCTCCGCGCCGGATCACGGTGAGTCTTCCTACCGCGGATCGGGAAAATTGGCCGGCCGGAAGGCTCTTGTCACGGGCGGGGATTCGGGGATCGGGCGGGCGGTCGCACTGGCGTTCGCGCGTGAAGGCGCAGACGTAGCGATCGGGTATCTCGAATCCGAACAAGCGGACGCCGACGAGACAGTTGCGCTGATCGAGTCTGCCGGGCGACGAGCCTCCGCTATCGCCGTCGACATCCGGCTGGAAGACGAGTGCACCCGGCTGATCGAATCGACGGTCGAAACTCTGGGAGGCATCGACATTCTGGTCAACAACGCCGCATTCCAGATGGCGCAGATGGGCGGGATTGCGGACATCACCACCGAGCAGTTCGATCGTGTGTTGAAAACCAACCTCTATGGCTTGTTCTGGTTGTCCAAAAAGGCAGTTGCGCTGATGAACTCGGGCTCCACGATCATCAACACCACCTCGATTCAGGGTTCGAACCCCTCCCCCGAACTACTCGATTACGCGACGACCAAGGCCGGAATCATCGCGTTCACCAAGGGGCTTGCCGCCGATGTCGCCACTCGCGGCATCAGAGTCAACGCTGTCGCGCCCGGACCTATTTGGACGCCTCTGATACCTGCGACGATGCCCGCTGACAAGTACGAAAAGTTCGGCGAAACAGTGCCTCTGGGAAGGCCAGGTCAACCAGCAGAACTCGCATCCGCCTACGTCTTTCTGGCATCGACGGATTCGAGTTATGTCACGGGAGAGACCATCGCCGTCACCGGTGGCACGCCCATGACCTGACGGCCCAGGTTCGATTGCCTCAGCGAGCCCCGGTCGCCTGTCCACTTCGTGGTTCGTGGTTCGTGGTTCGTGGTTCGTGGTTCGTTGAGGTAACACAGGCCGGAAGCCACACCACGTCAACATGATCCGGATATGGGGATTGCATTTCGACAACGCGGGTATGGCAAGTCCGGTGAGCGAATCCACCACCGCGCCCGTAGACGCCGACCCCGATGACCCCCGCAAGCCGGATTCACCGACCGACCTGACAACTCGGTCCTGGTGGTACGTGACGCGCAAGACTGCGCGCGAATTCTCGCGAGACCAGTGCACCGATCTTGCCGCCGCGCTGACCTACTATGCGGTGCTCTCGTTGTTTCCTGCCCTGCTGGCCGTGGTCTCACTGCTAGGAGTATTCGGGCAAGGACAAGCCACCGTGGACGGCGTGCTTCAGATCGTCGGCGATCTCGGACCGTCATCTGCTGTCGACTCTCTGAGGCCGACGATCGAACAATTGGTACAGGCACCGACCGCCGGCGTCGCTTTGATCATCGGCCTACTCGGTGCTCTCTGGTCGGCATCCGGATACGTCGGCGCGTTCGGGCGAGCAATGAACAGGATGTACGAGGTCGACGAAGGTCGACCGATCTGGAAACTCCGCCCCGTCATGCTTCTCGTGACCGTTATTTCACTGGTCCTTATCGCTGCCGCCGCCGTCATGCTTGCAATCAGTGGACCTGTGGCGGCGGCTGTCGGGGACGCGGTCGGTCTGGGCGATACGGCGCTGACCGTCTGGAACATCGCCCGGTGGCCGGTTGTTCTTGCTATCGTCGTCTTCGCGGTCGCCGTCCTCTACTACGCCACGCCGAACATCCAGCAACCCAAGTTTCGATGGATCAGCGGTGGCGCGCTGCTCGCAATCGTCGTCTGGATACTGGCATCGGCTGCGTTCGGGTTCTATGTCGCCAACTTCAGTAGCTACAACAAGACCTACGGTTCGCTCGCCGGTGCGGTGGTGTTCTTGCTATGGCTCTGGATCACCAACCTGGCGTTGCTGTTCGGAGCCGAACTCGACTCCGAACTCGAGCGCGGACGGCAACTTCAAGCCGGCATCGAAGCCGAAGATCAACTTCAATTGCCCCCACGGGACACTCGCGTATCGGACAAGAACGCCGAAAAGGATGCAGAAGCCGTGGACCAAGGACGCCGACTTCGCGAATCGCACAACGAGGCAGACAAGCTGCGATAGATCGAGGGCCGGACAACCGTTCACGCTGTTCGGCGATGTTTGAGCTGATCGCGAACAGGGCAAATATCCGACTTACGTCTTCCCGGCTAGTTAGACCTCCAGGGCAGTCATATGAGTCCGAGAGGTTCGAATCATCATTTAGTGCATGCGAATTCGAGTATTTTCTCGGTTTCGCACCGAGATGTTACTCACGGGTATACGTTCAGTACGTGGCAGAACGCGGGGCCAGGCCCCAGGTATCTTTGGTTCGACGAACGATGTTGCGCGCCGTTCGGATGTTGTTCAATCCGCTCAGACCCGACGACTATTTGTCGATGATCAACCCGTTGTGGACGACGCGGGAACTTCGTGGTCAGGTGGTGCGCGTTGCGCCGGAGGGATCGGACGCCGTCTCGGTGTTCATCAAGCCGGGCTTCGAGTGGGCCGGGCACACCCCGGGCCAGTACGTCAGGCTCGGCGTGCTGATCGACGGTCGCTATCACTGGCGCGCGTACTCGCTCACCTCTGATCCCGATCCCGTCGACGGGCTCGTCAGTGTCAGCCCCAAGCTGGTGCCTGCGGGCACAGTGTCGCCGTACCTGGTGGGAACCATCAGGACCGGAGACATCGTCAGGCTGAGCGAGGTCGAGGGCGAGTTCACCCTGCCGAGTCCGCAACCGGACAAGATGGTATTCATCAGCGCCGGCAGCGGCATCACGCCCATCATCAGCATGCTGCGGGGGCTCGATCACCAGAACACGGTGAAGGACATCGTCGTGGTGCACTCGGTCCATCGTAAAGATCAGTTGATGTTCGCCGACACCCTCGACGAGCTGGAAGCCAAACACCCGGGGCTGACCGTCAAGCTCCGGATCACCAGCGACGAAGGCCGTATGAAGGCGTCGGAACTGGACGAGTTGGTTCCGGACTGGCGTGAGCGCGACTCATTCTGCTCCGGTCCTGGCGAGCATCTCGACGATCTGCGTTCGTTCTGGAAAGACCAGGGCGACTACGACCGCTTTCACTACGAAAGCTTCCAACCCGTCATCGGCGGAGATTCCGACGAGGGTGAGGGCGGCACAGTCAAGTTCATCAACAGTGACAAATCCGTCGAGTGCGACGGTGGTTCGACAATTCTTGCCGCAGGTGAAGAAGCAGGCCTGGAACTTACCTTCGGGTGCAGAATCGGCATCTGCCATACGTGCGTAGGTACGTTGAAATCAGGACGCATACGCGACCTACGCAACGGGGACGTAACCGAGCCCACGGGCCAAGCGGTGCGTATATGCGTAAACACAGCCGAGGGCGACGTCGAAATCGAACTTTGATCTTTCGGCTCGGCTCTCGAAGGCTTCATTCTCGGAAAGGGGTAATCATGACCATCGACGACGCAACCAGGATAGAGACAGATCCGGTCCATCCGCTGGCGCATCTCAGTGACGACACCATCGCCGAACTCGCCAAGGAATTCGACGCCATCCACGACGAGGTGTACGCGAGCCTCGGCGACAAGGACCGCAAATACATCACCTCGGTGATCGCAGCCCAACGGCAACTTCTCGTCGCCGGGCGTGTTCTTCTGCTCGGTTCGACGAGCAAGCCAGCATGGTTGGCGGGTACGGCCTGCCTGGGAATCGCCAAGATTCTCGAGAACATGGAAATTGGGCACAACGTCATGCACGGTCAGTGGGACTGGATGAACGATCCGGAGATCCACTCGTCGGTCTGGGACTGGGATACCGCGTCCACCGCCCAATCCTGGAAGCACTCGCACAACTACGTGCATCACACGTACACCAACATTCGGGGCAAGGACAAGGATCTCGGTTACGAGATCATGCGCATTGACCCGAGGCAGAAGTGGCACCCCGTCTACCTCGCGCAACCGTTCTACAACGTGCTCTTGATGGCGTTCTTCGAGTGGGGCGTAGCGCTGCACGACCTCGATATCGAAGCCATCCGACGCGGCGAGAAGACCATTAAGGAGATCGCCTCCGACTTGCGGGGCATCGCGGGCAAAGCTCGTCGACAGTTCGTCAAGGACTACATCGGCTGGCCGACAATCAGCGCAGGCGCCTTCGCCATTGCACAGTTGGCCAGCGGCGGCAATCTTCGCGAAAGCAAGAGGTCGCGGATCGCGTCCAAGCTTCGGAAGTCCGCCTCGTTCGGGGGCTCCCGCAAGACCACAGCATTCCTGGACAACAGGTTCAGTGGGATCGAAAGTACCTTTCTGTCGACCGTTGCTGCCAACTTCACGGCGAACATCATCCGCAACGTGTGGTCACACGGAATCATCTTCTGTGGGCACTTTCCGGATCAGGCGTACACGTTCAGCCAGGAAGAGGTGGAGAACGAGACCCGCGGCGGTTGGTATGTTCGCCAGCTCGTCGGCGCCGCCAACATCGACGGCGGGCCGTTGTTCCACCTGATGAGCGGCAACCTCAGCTACCAGGTCGAGCATCATCTTTACCCCGACATGCCCAGCACGCGGTACTCGGAGGTGGCTCCCAAGATCAAGGACATCTGCGAGCGCTACCAGCTTCCGTACAACAGCGGACCGCTGATGCAGCAGTGGGGCATGGTCCACCGGACCATCGCACGACTCGCTCTGCCTGGCGGTAAGGCCCGCCCCAAGCCCGGCCCGTACCGGCCCGAAGAAGCCTGGCGACGCAAGTTCGCCGAAACGACCTCCACCGACAGTGAGGCCGCCCGGTCGAGAAGTCGAGTGCCTGCTGGCCACCCCGACGCCGGTCCCGAGCACAGTTCCGGCGGCGTCGACGTCGAACCACCGCCGAGGGGCGACGACTGATTCGGGGTATCACCCGGACATTAGCTGTGGACTCTGGTCGAGCACTTCACCTTGCAGAAAGGTGAAGTGCTCGACCTTTGTCGTGTGCGCTGCTCGCAACCATTTCCAGCGCTGAAAAAAGATGTACAGAACGATCCGGTTAGCCCGCGCCGTCGGCCTCGTCATCATGGTGTCAGCCGGTGCCATGTGCTTGTTTGCGCTGCCTGTGATTGGCGACGTTTATGCGATTGCCACATAGCTCCGGCATGCAGTAGCGACGACGCCCACCCCGGCTGACATCGACGAACACACCGTTACATGTCGGGGACGCGCAGGACCGGAACCGCTCGAAGCCAAGCGTACGTACCGTCCCCAACAGGGCGTAGCCGACGAAGATCGCCAACTCCTCGGCAAGCGAGCCTGCGCCCGCGAGATCCGTTATCGCAAGCCAGCGCCACTCGTCGTTATCGAGTTCGACGAGTTCGATGTGATGCGGCACCGCGGACAGCAAATCGTGTGTGAGGTCGACGAGCACGGCCGCAGACGGTGCGTCGAGGACCTCTCGCAGCTTCTCGCGTAGCGAGCGGACCTGCTCGAGATCACGCTTCTCGGGGAGATCGCCGGTATTTACGTGGTTGTCGTTCAAGAAGGACTGGAGACTGCAGGGGTCGGTCAACCGGTCCCCGGCAACCACCCACACCTTCGGTGAGGTATTCACCAGTTCTGTGGCGAACGCAGCACCATGTACGTAATCGTCTAAAACAACTTGCACGCCTTACCTGCCTCCGCTAGCGTAACCGACTAAGGTCAGTTTACTCCCTTACGGACGGAGCTCGGCATGACAACGCGACGGCACTGCACCTCAGACATTTACAGCCATCCGTTGACCGATCAGCTCGCCGCTGCCCGTGACCGACTTCGCCAGGCATCGGTCACAACGTCGGGGTCACCCCTCGTGGGTCCCGACTTGTATTGGGCACTCGGCGTTCTCGCCCAATGCCTGACAGCCACGAACGAGTTCATCGAGCACGTGGGTGTCAATGCCTCCGGTCAACTCACAAGCGGGACATCAGTAGTCGAGTCAGGTCCGTTCACCGGCGCACCAGATACAGCACTGTTGTCGGCGGTTCTCGCACTCGCTACTGCCTCATCTCATTGCAGCCCCGTGATCGACGCGGTCACGGACGCACAGATCGCAGTCGCCGACCTCGCTGCGACACCCGTGCACCGATAACCGTCCGGCATCGAGGCAATACTCACGAGACGGTGCCGACGATCCGATGTGGGGATTCCGCCGACCGCGCTGGGGCGTGACGGATGCTGAATCCGTCACGCCCCCGGTCAGCGACCACTATCAGACCGTTGCCTCGCCTCCTCCGGTTACTCGGTCAACGCGAATGCGTTCAGGTCGATTGGGCTGCGATGGATCTTCGCTTGTTGCCGGTCCGGGCTATATCGATCTTGCGCGGCTTCGCGCGTTCAGCCAGTGGGATTGTCACCGAGAGCACACCGTTGTCGTAGGACGCGGAAATAAGTTCGGTATCGATACCCTCACCGAGCGAGAGTTGACGACGGTAGGTCCCCGAGAACTGTTCCGAGGACAACCATTGCACGCCATCGGTTTCCGGTGCCGTTCGGTGGGCGGTAAGGGTAAGAGTTCCTCGATCCACTTCGACATCGATCGAGCCCGGATCGACACCGGGAAGGTCTGCGCTCAGGACGTAATGGTCGTCGACTTTGTAGAGGTCCATCGGCATGAATCGTGGGGTGCGGTGTGAACCGCTCGATGCGCCGAGCATGGTGGCGGTCAGGGAATCAAGGTCACGGAACGGATCGAAGCGAAGCACAGCAACCACCTCCTGAATGACGATGCGCCCGCCCCTGCGACGGGCTGCTCCTCCACTGTGCGGGAAATAATTTAGCAGTCGCCATCAGAAGTTCCAAGATGTTTTCTCAGATTTTTGGATTCGATTTCTATCCAATAATGTTGCGCAACAGCGTCACCGGACACTCGTGATCGAACGTGTTCCGACCGGCTCTCATTCACATGTGCTTCGTGAGCGACTCCTGTCCATGCTTCTCGGACCCGGACTCACGCCCAGAATTCGTCCCTTGCGTATGCGACGTCGCAACCTGGAAGAAGAGACGCGCTCTCCAACTCGAAGTCGTCGAGTTACCCGAAACCGCGGCACGCAACGAGTCGAACCGATGCGGCTGAGCCTGCTTGGTCATCGACGGCGGGATTGCACCAACCGTGGACCGAAAAATTTCTTTACGTTTCAAGATGGCCGTCGAGAGGGTACGTCGGTGTGGTCCCGGTGTTGAGACCACAGCTTCGAGGCATGCATCGCTGCGGCGGCGTCCCCGTCCGCAGCGGTGCGTTCGGCCGTAGCCGGCAATGCACTGCCCCACTCGCGGTGGTACTCGATCCAGTCATCCTCGTCGGTGACGGTCGGCCATCGAGTTTCGGCGACGACGTCCGCGCATACAACTTCCCCGGATTCGACTACGAGCCGTGCACCTCGATGCAGCACTCCTTCTGGAGTGAATCCGTTGACCCCGGCGCGTAGGGTCATGAGTGGGAGGGCCCCAGCTCGGGGTCACGGCGGCGACACCGCAGCGGCGCAAACCCGTAGCAATTTTTGTTGCCGCTACCCCACAACCGCCCCTGACGCAGCCAAATGGCCAGGGCCGGCAAGGAGCGTCACCCATGGCCACCGACACGAGCATGCACAGCAACGACGGGCATGTGCCCCATAGCGGGCTGGCCCTGGCCGAACTCTCACATGCGTTCTTTCACCCAGACAGCCTCGAAGACACCCTGCTCGGTGTCACCGCCGCCTGCACACAGCTGCTTCCAGCTGCAATCGGAACAGACGTGCTGATCATTTCCGGTAAAAAGTTCCAGTCCCACGCGGCCACGAACGATCTACCCGTGCGACTGGACGAATTGCAGGAAGAATACGGCGAAGGACCGTGCATCGATGCTGCGCTCGACACTCTCGTCGTGCGGAGCAACAACCTCTCCGCCGATGAACGGTGGCCAAGATTTTCCGAAGCGGCAACTGATCTAGGAATTCACAGTGTGCTCTCGTTCAAGCTGTACACCTCGAACGAAGGCGTCGGTGCGCTCAATATCTTCGGCGGCCGAGGCGGGTTCAGCAGCCAGGACGAAGAGGTCGGTCTGATGCTCGCGGCCAATGCGGCGATGGCGCTGTACACAGTGAACAAGACACAGCAATTCACATCCGCCCTCGCGAGTCGAGATCTGATCGGGCAGGCCAAGGGCATGATCATGGAACGCTACCGACTCGGATCCGTGCAGGCATTTCAATTGCTCTCCAAATATTCACAGAACGAAAACATCCCCGTCCACGCACTCGCGCAACGCATCGTCGACGCCGGTCCGGAAGCCCGTATCTGAGCACACAAACCCGAATTGCGGACGTGCTTGCCCCTGTCATCAGTGATCCTGGAGGTAGGTCGCTACCCCCGGCTCCGGCACTGGTGCGTGGCCCTCGTTGCCATCCGAGATCACCTGGCCGACTTCAAAATTCAGGATGTAGTCGTCCCGCCCTTGATGGACGAGCACCTCACCGAGTCGCCACAGGCAGGACCGCCTTGCTTTGGCCACGCGTGAGCAGGTAACCGACTTGAACAATAATTGCAGCCGCTTGTTATATGCAAGCGCGGTATGCTGAGATCGCACTCACTACAACTGATATGTGCGGAGCTGTGCGGCATCGACGCAGATCAGGAACCGAAAGGTACGCAATGAACGCGACAGATCCCGGCCTGACTGCGTTGGCACAGAACTGGCTTGCCCTGTCAGTGTTACACGGGCGTATCGAAGGTCATATCGAGCGCGCACTGTCATCGAAACACAGTCTGAGCGCACGCGAATACTGGCTACTGGACGTACTCAGCCGACAGCACGACGGAGTCGGCGGACACCTCCAGATGAAGCAGGTCGCCGACGCCATCGTGCTGAGCCAGAGCGCTACCACCCGTCTGGTGACACGGCTGGAGGAACGCGGGATGCTCATGCGGTATCTGTGCCCTACCGACCGCCGGGGCATCTACACCGACGTCAGCGAGGAGGGATTGCGACTACTCGAGACCGCACGACCGACGAACAATGCAGCACTACGCGAAGCCCTCGACGCGGCGTCACGCGTGCCCGATCTGCTACCGCTGGTCGATGCCGTACAACGAGCGGCCCCGGACCCGATGCCCGTCGATTGAGGGGCGTGGGACCACCATCCGAGTGGTACCACCGCGCGTTCGTGCGGACACAAGTTCCCCTCGCCGAGGGACCAAGGACTCTTGGAATCGCGTCGCCGAGCCGACGAGACTTGTTCGATGACCACCACCCCGCACATCACAGATGCCGAGATCAAGAGCCGAGTCCAGCTCGAACTCCGGTGGGCACCGAACCTCAACACAACACAGGTAGGGCTTGCGGTGACCGACGGAAGCGTCACCTTGTCCGGGGATTCCAGCGAGACGCGGTCGAGAACGCGGTGGCCGCTGTCCTCGGTGTGATCCAGATCAGGAACACGATCGAGGTAAGCCCGGCTGATGCCGCCGAGCATGTCACCGAGCACGTGGTCTCGGTGCTCGAACACGATGCGCGAGCCGAAGGCCGTCGACTGTCCATGTCGGCCGACGGCTCAGGGCACGTCATCGTCGAGGGCACTGCCCGCTCAGTTGCCGAGTCTGCCGAAATCGAAAAAGCCGCCCTCGGCGCGGACGGCGTCACCTCGGTGAGCAACCGACTTCACCTCATCACGTGAGCGACGCCGCGATGAAAAAGCCACCACCCTCGACGTGACAGCTTGTGACGCCATTACTCGAGACCGGGTAGACCGTCGATGCTCACCGCATTCTTCTCCGACCGGTACGCGTTCATCCCGCTCGCACCCTTTTTCTCCGCAGTCACTCGCAGAATGTCGCGCTCGTCGACCACATCCATGACCGGAACACCCCAGCCACACGAGTCGCTGATCCGCGTGACGGCGACCGACACGACCGCCCTCGTACTCGGGTGCTGCGGATGCAGCGCAACGACCTCTTCGAAAACGGAGTCACCGGGAAGCCATACGGTACCCACGCCGTGGAGCCGCACGATTCGCGGCCGCCGTCCAAAAGAGTTCCACATCAGACAGATTCGACCGTTCTCGCGCAAATGCGCAATGGTTTCGATTCCACTTCCGGTGTAGTCGACCCATGCCACACGCTTCGGACCGAGAACGGACAAGCAATCGTGCCCACGCGGAGAGACATTGACATGACCATCGCCCGCCAGCGGCGCGGTAGCGACAAACCACATCGGCTGATCTTCGATCCACGCCTGCAATGATGCATCGATCTCGTCGAACACCTTCCCCATAGCCAAGAGACTACAGACCATGTTCGGGTGGGCCGGTCGCTCATCGGACCATCCGGCTGCAACTACCCATATGCGGGAGAACGACGGCTTTGGTGTCCGCCGCGACCTTTGTCATGAGATCACCTGCAGGACAGCGTTTCCACGCAGCTTGCGAGCCCGAAGGTCCTCGATCACCAACTGCGTATCTTGCCACGGCAGCAGCGCGCCTATCTCGGGGTGCAGGCGATCGTCGGAGATCAAGCGGAGCAGTGTTGCAAGGTCCTCGCCGTTTGTGTGTGAACTGATCTCGTAGCTGAACGGCTCGATCGGGGCGCCGACCGTTCCGCCGATCCAATCGAAGAAGTCGAAAGTGACCGGCTTCAGGCTGGCCTGACCGAACCAGATGACGGTGCCGGTGGGGTGGGTGCGTCGACGGGCCTCGACGAAGGAATCGCCGCCGACCGACTCCATCGTCACATCGAACCACCCCATTGCGTCGTGAACGGAGGTCACAGTGGTGGCGCCGTACTCGCGCAACCGCGCGCCTCGGTCCACGGTGGCCGACACGGCGGTGACGTGTGCACCGGCACCGGTCGCCAATTCCACTACGTAGTGTCCAACTCCGCCGCTTGCTCCGGTCAACAACAGGCGGCGGCCGATCAACGATCCAGCTCGTCTCATCAGTCGTAGCGCCGTCAGCCCAGCCAATGGGAGCGCCGCAGCGGTCGTCAGCGAAATCGCGTCGGGGACCTCGGCCAGCGCTGCCGTACTGACCGCAACCCGCTCTGCCCACGCCGAATCTCGAGCATGGCCAACCACTCGTGCACCTGCCGGCGGCCCGCTGCCGTCCGCCGCCGCGGCGACAACGGTACCCGCGAGGTCCTTGCCAGGCCGCCAACCGGCAGGAGGGGCAGCGAGCAGGAATGTTTCGCCCCGGTTCACCGAGTAAGCCGCGACCTCGACTAATGCCTCGTGGTCCGCTGCCACCGGCTCGGCCACGTCGGTGATTGCCACCTGGTGTGGCGCGGTTGCTGTCATCGCTTTCATGTGTGCCACTTTCTCGTCCGGCGCCGGATCGGTGCCTCCTGTCGACGAGCTTGCCCATACGGGTCTATTTTCGTAAGTAGGCAGTAAATAGTGCTGCAGGCACCCAGAAGTAACCAGGGAGTTGATCATTGCGTGTCCACGACCCACACCGCCTCACCTGACGGACGTTACGACGTGCTCGCCGCCGCCTGCCCTACCCGACAGGTGATCAATCGCGTCGGTGACCGCTGGAGCCTGCTTGTCCTCTCTGCTCTGGAGCAGGGCACGCTGCGCTTTCAAGAACTTCGGCGCACCGTAGACGGCGTCAGTCAAAAAATGCTCACCCAGACACTCCGCATCCTCGAACGCGACGGGCTCGTAGAACGCACCGTCTACGCGAGTGTGCCCGCGAAGGTCGAATACACAGTGACCCCACTCGGCGCAGACCTCGCCCGGACAATCGCCGCGATCCGCGGCTGGGCATACAACAATATGTCTCGAATCGAGGAGGCCCGCGAGAGCTACGACGCGATGCACCCGGCGCGAGAAGATCCGATCTAACTGTGGATCCCGACAAACCGGGGATTCATGTTCCTGCGATCAAGGACTGAATGGCTCCCCCGACACATCGCGGCCTCGCGATTTTCGTTTGCACCCGCAGTCTGCGTGACGAACGGAAATGGTGCCGTCTCAGTGATTCACCTATGCGCGCCGCTTCGCTCTGCCGCGGACCACGGCCCTCACATCACCCGGTCGGTCAGCACAGTCGCGGCGCCCAACCTCGGCGTCTGTTTCGGTATCGGACCAGGTGAGGGCTTACCGATCCGGATCAGAACTTGGGGTACACCTGCCGCGTCGGCCAACGAGCGCACGATCGTGCGACTGCCTGACTGTTCGGTCAAGTGAGTAAGGGTGCACGTCGCAAGTCCGCCTGCGGTCGCTTCCAGCAGAATCGCAGACAGTGCCCGACCGCTCTGCACCCAATCGTGTCGAGTATCGGTCTCGGTGCTGAGCAACAGCACGGTCGACTCGTCGACATCCTCTGTCACTCGCTCGCGGACGTCGCCGTCCCGCGGAACCGGAAAACGCCGCCCGATCTGCACTGCGGCCGAATCTGCCGCGTTGTTCAGTGCTCGGGGAGGTATTCCCTCGTGATCGAACGAATGCCCTGCCCACCAACGTAGTTCAGCCTGATAGTCCGGGTCGTACTTGCGTACCTCAGCGCTGTGTATCGATGCCGCGGCGAGCGTTTCTCGTGCGTCGGGGCCGAGCACAGTCAGGGCGGCCCCGTAACGCGCAGCGGCGTCTCGTATCGGTCTCGAAGCCGCCTGGGCGTCGCTGATCTGCCCGAAGAGTCTGCGATCCGATCGACGATGGCTTATGGCGGTCAAGAGATCGAATTCGTGAGACTGTGGTGTCGCATTGTGCTCGAACGTTATCGACGCGATCCTCTGTGGCGACACAGTGATCTGCCGCATGTCGATGTGGGTACTCCACCGTAACGCGACTGCCGCGGTGACCAGATGATCGAGTGCCGCACCGCAACTCAGTGTCATCTGCCGACCGACCGGGTCGATGGCAGGTAATAGTCGACTCGAGTCGGTGCTCAGGCCCAGACATCTGCCGTCATACATCCATCGCCAGGGTTGACTGTTATGCACCGACGGGGCACGGCAGGCGAGTTCTACCATCATCTTGACCACTTCTGAACTGGGTTGCAATTTCACTGCATTCTCCCTTCACTCGTTCCCAAGGCCGAACGGCGTCGAATGGCATCGAATGGCACTGTGTACTGAGAGTGACATCACGAGCCGCCAGGAAAAAGGGCCGATCGTCCCTTATCGAAGGGCTCTTTCCCACGAACCGACGCAGTCGCCACCGAATTCTTGATAATCGATGCCGATCTCGGTCTCGGTCTCGACGTCGTCGGAGAAGCAGGCACCGTATCGAACGCACTTGCCCGGATTTCTGCGCTTCGTCCAGACGTAACGGTGCTCGATATCGGGCTTCCCGACACGAGCGGACCCCTGTTTGGATTGACCGAACACGAGAGGACGATTCTTGGTCTGATCGGTGAAGGCCTGACGAACCGGCAGATCGCCGAACGCATGTTCCTGGCAGAGAAGACCGTGAAGAACAAAGTGTCCAGATTGCTGGCCGAACTCGGAATGGACCGGCGCACACAGGCTGCGTTGCTCGCGTCGAAGTTGGCCTGACTTCTTTGTGAATGTTGTCAATGCCGCGGTGGACGGCAGATCATGACAGGTACGTTCGCGTGATACAACAGGTTTCGGCTCGTCGATCCCGCGATGGCACCGAAGAGCCCGGTGTGCCCTCGACTACCTACCACGATCAACTGCGATGATTCGGATACCGCGAGCAACTCCTCCGTCGGGCTGCCCTCACGCAGTACGCGTTGCACAGACACCTCAGGAAACTCCTCACTACTTCCTGCCACACCCTCCGCGAGCACCGCGTCTTCTGCGGCTTCTGTTCCCCCCTGATCGAACCGTGGACGAAACTTACTGATACCTGCGGTCAGCGCGCTGCTCCAAGAGTGCACTGCGATCAGTGGAGCATCGAACATCGCAGCGAAGCGGAAAGCCTTTTCCACCGCTCGACTGCTCAATTCGCTGCCATCCACCCCGACGACCACCGGTGCGTTTCCCGGCCCGGACACCCTGTCGCCTTTCCAGACCACAACAGGACAACCGGCCTGGTCGACAACAAGTTGCGTCGTCGAACCGACTAGGGCGCTCCCCACCGATGCCAGTCCCGATTGCCCGACAACAAGCATGCTGGCATGATCGGAACTCTCGAGCAGTGCCCGGGCGATGAACCCACCGGTTACCTCGGTACTTACCGTGATGTTCGGGTACGCCTCCAGTGCAATGTTTTTCGCGTTGTCCACGATGGTGCGCGATGCGGCGCAAAGGTGTTCACCCCAGTCGAAATCGGGTGCCAGATCGAAACTTCGGTCCACGCAGAGTGGGCGCTCGACTCCGCACTGAAGGTGCAGCGGTACCCGCATGCGCGATGCGACTGCGGCGGCCCACCGCGTCGCTCCGAGCGAATTCGATGAACCATCGACTCCCACTACAACTCTCTGACTTCGCCCCATCATTTCGGGCCTCCCTCGAGCTGTATATTCACGGTTCTCGGCGCTCGCATCTGTCGGTTCGATCTCAGCAATGCCGGCGTGCGATCATCGAACGATCAGCACGGAGCATTCAGCGTGGTGGACGAGACTCTGACTGACCGAACCGAGTGCCGCGCCTCTGAGCACCCCGCGGCCTCTGCTTCCCACCGCAACGATCCGCGCGGTGGACGAGAGTGCACGCAATCCGCGAGCAGCGCTCGACTCCAGGCTTTCGGTCGTGACCGTCACGTCGGGGTACTTGTCGCCCATCACTTCCACCTGTGTGTCGAGCCAGGATTGTTCGTCGGCGCGGACTTTCGACCAGTCGATATACCCCGCACCCGAACCCATTCCACCTGCTATCGCAAGGCCCCAATAGTTGGCGGCGACAATAGGTGCGTCCAGCGTGTGAGCCATCTCGAGGGCAACAGCGAACGCTCGTGTCGAGGCCTCGCTCCCGTCCACTCCGACCACGATGGGCCGCCCGGTGTCGACAGATTCGACACCGGGTCGCCAGACCAGGACAGGACTCTGCGTGTGGTTCACCACGCGAATCGTGTTGCTACCCAGCGCTATTTCATGGGCGTAGTTAGTGCGTGCGGTTCCCAGAACGATCAATTCCGCCTGTACGGTGGCTACGAAATCAGCAAGAGATCCATCTGCGAGAACGGTCTCGATCGACAGACCCGGCGAAGCCGAAAGAGCTGCTTTCGACGCCCGGGCAAGATGTCCGCGGCCGTCGCTGCGAAGTCCCTCTTCCAACTCACCGCCGTCGACGAACGCCGCTGACCCGTACCAATCGCCGCTTGGAACCGTATGGACTATCCGCAGAGGCGCATGCACCCGTGCTGCGTATGATGCCGCCCATCGAGTTGCTGCGATGGTCTCGTCGGAACCATCAACGCAGACCAGTACCGGTTGCGTCCGTTCGGCTGAACTGTTCATGGCTACCTTTCCATTCATGTCGATCACTTCGACGAACTACGACTCGGGCGGCAGATCATGACCGGGCAGTGGGCGTGGTGTGCGAGATTGCTGCTGGTCGAACCCAGCAGTGCGCTGCTGACCGCTCCGCGCCCGCGACTGCCGACAACGATCAGCTGGGCGGTCGCGGACTGCTCGACCAGTGCGTGAGCAGAATTTCCCTCTCGAACAACATGCGAGACTGGGACATTCGGATACTTCTCGGACCATCCGGCGAGACTCTCGGAGAGAAGAACCGCTTCACCGGTCTTGACGGCGGACCAGTCGATCAACAGAGGAATCGTGACGCCACCGGACTGGGTGCGGGTATTCCAGGTGTGCACGGCGATCAAGGCTTTACCCAGAGTGGATGCCATGTCGAATGCTTCGGCCACCGCAACAGAGCTGGCGGGGCTTCCGTCTATCCCGACCACGATCGGGCCGTCCCCGGCACTGGCACCCTCTCGCCACACCACCACAGGGCAGGTCGCGTTCTCGAGCACCCGCTGAGCGATGCTGCCCAACAGAACCGAACCGATGATCCCGGATCCGGACGCACCGATAACCGCCATCCGCGAGGTGTGGGTATAGCCGACCAGCACATCCGCTACAGAACCGGTGTCCACGCTCTTCGAGATCTGGGCCTCGGGGAACTTGTCGGTAATACGCGCAGCGAGTTTCTCGACCATGTCGTGTGCCTGAGCACGATAGTGATCGAGGATGTCGACCGAAACCACCATCGCAGGCTCCGCCATGTAGAAATAGGACTCCTCCACCGCGCAGACCAAGTGCAGGGGTGAACCGGAGGACTGAGCGATGTCTGCGGCCCAGAGGGCTGCGGCCTCAGCTCCTGCCGACCCATCTACGCCGACGACAACATGTTGATGATTCGCCAGTACCATTCGACTGCCCCTGTCCAGTGTGTGATGCGGGACGACTGAAATGTCAACTCGGTTGCCCCGGAAGACCAACTGATCTTCGTAGGACCTAGTTCAGTCGCTCGACGAGCGGACGCCCAGGGCCTTTCGTCCCCAACCCGCCGTCCGTTCGGCCACATAGCCGCCGGGCGGAATTCGCCACGCGGTGACAATCCTCCGATGCACTGCTTCTCACCGGCCGGTGACAACGGCGGGCGCCACTTCTCGACGATTACGCAATACTGCGAGAGCTGCGGCTGTGGACTTCGCAACCGGCACCGCCGTATCGATACGATGAGCATCCGGCCACGGTGTTTGGTGGTCCGCCATGGCCTCGTACACATCGCGGGTGGCATCCGATGCACTTGGTCGGCGAGTTGCGATTCGGTCGATCGACACCCGTTTGGGTGCAACACATTCGAACTGCAACAGGTCCGAGAAGGTCGAAGCCGCCAGCAGCTCGGCCCGCTCACGAGTCGGCGGGTCGGACCAGGAGGCGTCGATGAGCACCGATCGGCCGTCGCACAGATATGTACGGGCTCGCTGCAGCAGTTCAGCATAGGTCTGGTCGGTGATGCTCGGCGTATACAACCCCTCGCCCACCCGTGCGGGACGTGGACCGGAAGGATCGAGACCGGCGAGTTCTTTGCGAACCACATCGCTGGATATCACCGCGGCACCGGTGGCTTGTGCGAGCGCTGTTGCGAGTGTGGTTTTTCCGGATCCTGGTAGTCCGCCCACCAGCACCAGTTTCACGGCTGCACCCTTCAGATGCTCCAGAGCCAACCTCATATGTTCCACCGCATCTTCGTGCGACGGTGCCGAGCCCTGCCGAAACCGTATGCAGGCGACCTTCGCTCGGACAATCGCCCGATAGGCCACATAGTGATCGGTCAGCGACGTCGGCGGTGAGTCCGCAGCGGCCTCCCTGTATGCATCCAGAAAGGCAGATGCGGCATCGGGCCGTCCATGAAATTCGAGGTCCATGGCCAGACACGCAGCGTCGTCGATGCCGTCGACGTATCGCAGGTGGTCATCGAAGTCCAGACAATCCAGAATTCGTGGGCCGTCCGACAGCAGGAAGATATCATCGGCAAGAAGATCACCATGGCCGTCGACGATGCGCCCGTCCGCGATGCGGGCGTCGAAAAGCGCGGCGCGCCCGGCCAGGTATCGATCCACGAGCCGTTCGAGTTCGTCGATGTCGTGCCGGCCGATGAGACCATCTGCCAACGTTCGAAGTTCGCTGATGTTGGCATTCCAACGTCGCGCGAGGGCATCGCGCGTGCCCTGCCGGTCGATGTCGAAGGTACGAACGCTACGCACATGCACTGCAGCCACTGCCTGCGCGATGGCGCCCAACTTCCCTTCGAGATCACGACCCGCGGCTGCACTGGTGGCCAACCGGGTCGCGTCGGGAAGGCGACGCATCTTCAGCAGTGGCTCTGCCGGTCCGCCTGTGGGATCGGGCAGTTCGGCGATTCCCAGGTAGACATCGCCGGAGAACCGCGAGTTCAGCGTGAACTCGCGCTCGCAGGCCCACCATCGCGAGTCGAGGGACGTGAAGTCGAGAAAGTCGGTTTTGATTGCCTTCTTCATTTTGTAGGCAATGTCACCGATGAAGAAGACGTACGCAGAATGCGTTTCGCGAACAGTTACCGGTGGGGTCACCGCTCGCGCAGGCGGGGCAACTTTTTCACTGGCGGCGGGAGTGCAGCTGCGAATCATGGAGCACCCTTCGATCGTGGAATTGCGCTGTCGAAGCGCCTGGAGAGACGCCCGGTAACAACGCTATTGCGCAGGGAGAACGCCTACCGCTGCCATACGTCCTTTACTCCGGTGACCAAGGTCGTCGTGGATTTCACGAGGTGCGCACCGATCTATGCGCTGACGGTCGACTTCCGCGCGTACTCAGGGGTTGGCGACCTTGCGTTCAACACCGGGCCGATACACGCGGACCTGGCCGCCGAGTCCGCCGCGCCGGGGAACCGTGCGGGTTCGCCAGTTGGACGACTGCGGGACGGACGCCTGGCCTGTTGCTCAAGCCTGGACTACCTGAGAGCGGTACTCATCGATAATCGCCATGAACTCATCGACCTCTGCATCGGGAACGCCGAGGTAGAACAAGGTCGACTTGATCTCCAAGTACACGGCGTCGAAACCGGCCTTGTCGATCTTCAAATGCTCGTGGGCCTCGTGCATGTCGTGACCGATATAGCACTTCGGACCACCGGTCACCTCGATGGACCAGGCGGTGACCAGGAACTTGTACCCCGGTGCGTTAGCCGCGTTGCCATGATGCTCGTGCACCTTCTCGTTGGCGTTCACCTTTACGTTGGCGAAAAGCCGATCGACCAGGACGTCCACCGCGCCCGCGATGCCGTAGCAGCCGCCGAGGCGCTCGTACAGACTCGCGTCCTGGTTCACCTGCGCAGCGGTTGACGGGTCGGCCTCGGGGGCGAGCCGCCTGGTGTCTGGCACGGTTGTGGTCATGACGCTTCCTCATTCTGTTGGGCGGTGGTCAGCGGCTGATGCGCGCAGACCGTCGACGAGGTGGTGGAGATCGCTGCGCGGCGCCGCAAGCTCGCCGGATTCAGACCTGTAGTGCACGCGACTCGGGCCCTGTACCGCAGCAGCCGGTGTGTGTAGTTCGATGCCCGAATCATATTGCAGCTGTGATGGTCTCGGCGCGCCGCAATCTCGCTGACGGTTCCGGGACCGTGGTCCCAGAGTGCCATGAGGGTCAGATACTGCGGATAGGCAGTTCCCATCCCGGGCAAGAGGGGGCGGTAAGCGCGACTGATTGCGTTTATCGCCGCAGGCAGCGCGAAACCGACTTGGCCGTCCAGAGGTAAGCGCCGGTCGTCGTCCATGACACACCCCCTACTGGGTGTGACCAACATAACTCACGCATGAGTTGATGAGGCAACCCATACTTGCGCACCCAACCGATCTCTACCCCTGCTTACGCCGCCGATAGGACCAGTCCGAGAGCGGTGGTGCGCACCGGTGGAGCAACTTGTCGATCGGGGCAGGATTGCCACCGGTGGGATGTCGACGCCTCCCCCGACCACGCGTCCGTTCAGTTCAGGTCCCTCGACTCGTCCGCCGACGATGGGACGAAGCGGGTGGACAGTGTCGGCGTCACCGATCCGCCAATCCGAGGACTCGAATTGCGTTCTCTTTCATGATCAACGGCACCACCTCGTCCTTGATGCCGAGCTCGGCGAAGTCCTTCACCCACCGGTCCGGAGTGAGCACCGGAAAGTCCGAACCGAACAGCGCCTTGTGCTTGAGAAATGAGTTGACGTTGCGCACGAGCTGCGGCGGAAAATACTTCGGCGACCACCCCGACAGGTCGATGTAGACGTTCGCCTTGTGTGTCGCAATGGAGATGGACGAATCGACCCACGGCACGGACGGGTGCGCGAAAATCATTGTCAACGTGGGGAAGTCCGCGGCGATGTCGTCGAGCAACATCGGATCCGAGTACCGCAATTTGATACCGCGACCACCCGGCAAGCCCGCACCGATACCTGTCTGGCCCGTGTGGAACAGGGCAACCAATCCATGTTCGGCGCAGGCCTCGTAGATCGGGTAGTACTTGCGATCGTTGGGCTCGAAGTCCTGCAGACTCGGATGAAACTTCATCCCCCGAACGCCGTAGTCCCGAGCCAGAATCCCGATTCGCGCGACAGCCTCGGAGACATTGTGCGGATCGACCGAACCGAACGGAATCAGGACGTCGGCATGCTCGGCGGACTTCGCTGCGATCTCCTCGCTCGAGACCGGCGGGTGGCCGAGAGCCGTCCGCGCGTCGACGGTGAACACCACGGCCGCCATCTTGCGCTCGCGGTAGTAGGCCGCCAGATCGTCCACGGTCGGAGTGCGGTTCACCCCGGGTTTGAAGTATTTCGCCGAGGCGTCGAGAAGCTCCTGATCGAGCGAGCAATGATGTGCATCATCGGATTCCACGTGAGTGTGGACATCGATCGCGACGAGGGCGTCGAGGTCGAGCGCTGGCGTGTAGGTCACGGTACTCCTTCGAAAGCCCCGAGATTTCAGGGCAGATTGTTGCTGGAACGCTTGAGCCGCATGATGTCGACGAGCAGTCGGTCGCGGTCGGCAATCAAACCGGCTTGATCGATCCCAACCATCTCCTCGTCCATCCCGGTGACCAGCTTGTTCGCGAGTGCGTCGGTGAGCTGCGGCGCACCGAGATCGTCCATCCACTTCTGAGTCGGCGGCCCCAGATGCTCGAGCAGATGCCGCATGCCGCCTTCCCCACCAGAGAGATGCTGCGTGGTCAGAGGACCGACGATCGCCCAGCGCAAGCCTGGCCCGTGCGAGATCGCGGTGTCGATATCGGCGACAGTCGCGACACCGCGATCCACCAGCGAGTACGCCTCACGCCACAGCGCAGCCTGCAAGCGATTGGTGATGTGCCCCGGAACTTCCGCGCGAACCAACACCGGCTTCTTGCCGACCAACCGGTAGAAGTCGACGGCGGTCTGGGCCAATTCCGGTGTCGTCGCGGCTCCGGGAACCACCTCGACGAGCGGAACGATATGGGCAGGGTTGAACGGATGCCCGACGAGCACCCTGCCCGGATCGACGGTGCAGAGCCTTTGCAGATCGCTGGGGGCGAGCCCGGATGTCGAGGATGCGATGACGACCCCCGGCTTGGCGATCGAATCGATCTCGGCGAGCAGTGCGCCCTTGTGTTCCAGCCGCTCGGGTCCGCTTTCCTGGACGAAGTCCGCGTCACGGACAGCGCCGGCTAACGATGTCGCGAATCGCAGAGTGCCGCGGTCCGATACCGGTCGATCCGACAGTTCGGTTGCGATGTCGAGTGTTCGCTTCAGTGATTCACGCAACCGATCCTCGGCGCCGTCGGCGGGATCGGTGGCCACCACATCGAGGCCGGCGGCGAGGAAGCACGCCGTCCAGGCCGCGCCGATGACGCCGGTGCCGACAACGGCCACGGTGCTGATGCCAGGTTGCGTCACAGCGCACCTGCGAATGCATCGAGGGCGTCGGCCTGTGCCATGGAGCCTGGTGCCACAACGGTCGCGGGATCGGCGCCGAGCAGTATCCGTTTGACCGGGATCTCGAGTTTCTTGCCGGTGCGGTTGTACGGAACAACCGGGATCGCACGGATATCATCAGGAACATGTCTCGGTGACAACGATTTTCGCAGCGTGGCGGAGATGGACTTCTTCAGATCATCGTTCACGTCGACTCCATCGTCGGTCACCAGGAAGAGCATCAACCTACCCATTCCGCCCTGATCGTCCTCCAGGTGCACCACCAGCGAATCGATCACACCGGCAATCTCCTCGACGACGCGATAGAATTCGGCGGTTCCGAGCCGGACGCCACCGCGATTGAGTGTCGCATCGGACCGTCCGGTGATGACGACGCCACCGGACTCACCGAAACGGATCCAGTCACCGTGACACCACACACCTGGGTATTTCTCGAAATAGGCACTGCGGTAGCGAGATCCATCATCATCGCCCCAGAACTTCACCGGCATCGAGGGCACGGGCTCGGTGATCACCAGCTCTCCCAGATCGCCGATCACCTCGTTACCGTCCTCGTCGAATGCGGTCGCCGCGAAGCCGAGGCTGGCTCCGGACATCTCACCGGCGTAGACAGGCGTCAGTGGTGAGGCCTGCACGATTCCGGTACACACGTCGGTGCCGCCGCTGCCCACGTTGAGTAGTACGTCGGGACCGAATCGGTCGCAGATCCATCGGTATCCCTCGACTGGCAACGGACTTCCCGCGGCCCCGAACTGGCGCACGGAGGTCAGATCGAATTCCTCGGTCGGCTCGAGTCCCTCACGGCGAGCGGCCATGATCACACCGGGGCTCATCCCCATGACGGTCGCGCGCGTTTCGGCAGCGACGTTCCACTGGTAGCGCGCGTCGGGATACGCCGGGTTGCCATCCATCATGACGATCGACGACCGAACGAGCAATCCGCCGACCAGGGCATTCCACATCATCCACGCGGTCGTGCTGAACCACGAAAACGTGTCGCCTGCACCGAGATCGAAGTGCAGTGCATGGTTTTTCAGAGTCTCCAGCAGAATCCCACCGTGACCGTGGACGATCGGCTTGGGCTTACCTGTTGTGCCCGACGAGAACAGAACCACCAGAGGGTGATCGAACGGGACCGGTTCAACGATGGGTAGCGATCCGGGTGCTCCAGATTCGTGCGCACCGAGGCTGCTCAATGGCACAACGCCCTCTGCGTCGAGAGCGATATCCCCGTAGGGAACCGCCACGACCGATTCCACGGTCGGTAGTGCCGCTCGGATGCTCGCCACCTCATCACGGCGGTCGATGTTCTTGTTGCCGTAGGTGTAGCCGCCGACGGCGAACAGAACTTTGGGCTCGATCTGGCCGAAACGATCGATGACACTGGGCGAGCCGAATTCCGGCGCGCACGCAGCCCAGATCGCACCGATGCTGACCGTCGCCAGAAACGCCACGAGAGTCTCGGGAATGTTGGGGAGATATCCGGCGACGCGATCTCCGCGTCGAACTCCGAGTTCGATCAGACCTGCACGGACGCGGCGTACCTCATCACGCAGCGCACCGAATGTCAGGGTCGTATCTGCGCGGGTCTGTGACCGAGCGTGCACTGCGATGGTGTCGAGGTCGATGTCGGTGCCAAGAGAATGCTCGGTGTAGTTGATGAGCGCACCGGGGAACCACTGCGCTCCCGGCATGACGCGAGCCTCGAGCACCTTCTCGTACGGTTGGTGTGTGACGACGCCGAAGTAGTCCCAGATCGACTCCCAGAAGTTCTCGATCTCGGTGGTCGACCACTTCTGCACGGCCTGCCAGTCGTCGAATCGGTGGCCTCGTTCGCACTCGAGCCAGTCGAGATATGCGCCAACCCTCGACGTTGTGCGTGCGTCCTCCGAGACCGGTCGAAGCACCTCTACGGCGGCCGGCCGGACTGGCGATTTCTCGGCCATCTTGACCTTGGGGCCGGAGCCGTCGAGGAAGTCAGCCATCTTCTCCTTCGCCTCGGAACTCGACTGCGCGACCGCCGCCATCAGCGACTCCATCATCAGCCCCTCGTTCTGGCCTACCTCGGCAATACGCGGAAGTGCATGCAGTACCGCATAATTGGTGACGGGTGAGTTACCAGCGATCCTTCCGGCGAGTTCGAGCGCACGAGCATCGGCTGCGCCGTCGTCGACGAGGTAGGACGCCAGTCCCACCCGCTCACCTTCCTCTGCCGTCAGAACGCGTCCGGTGAGCATCATGTCCTGCATACGAGCAACCCCGATCAGCCGCGGCACCCGCACGGATGCACCGCCGCCGACGAAGAGGCCGCGCTGTCCCTCAGGGAGGGCGAAGAAGGTGCTGCGCTCGGCGACCCGAATGTGAGCGGCAGCAGCAAGTTCGAGACCACCGCCGACAACGGCACCGCGCAGCGAGGCAATGACCGGGACGGTACCGTCGGCCATTTCTCCGAGCGCCTTGTGCCACATGCGGGAGTGGTGCAACCCGCCGACTGCATCGCGTTCACCGAGTTCGGACAGGTCGAGTCCGGCGCAAAAATGTTTACCCGATGCCGTCAACACGATCGCTGTGATGCCCTCGGGCGGCGTCCGGAAAAACTCACCGAGGGCGAGTACGGTGTCGTCGTTCAACGCATTCCGCTTGCGGGGCCGGTCGAGCGTCAGGATTCCTACGTCGCCCCGGCGCTCGAAGAGTAGAGATGCGGAGATAGCGGTGGCCATATCAGTTGCTGTCCTTGCGTGTGTTGGTAACGAAGTCCGAGTGCGCGCCCAGACTTACACCGCTGCGCAGGTCCTGCTTGCGGATTTTTCCCGACCCGGTGCGAGGGAGTGCCGGAACGAACGAGACGATCTTGGGCACCTTGTAGCGAGCCAACCGCTCGCTACAGAACGCAGACAACGTCCCTTGGTCGAGGTTCGACTCGGCAGTGATGACCACGAAGGCGTGACCTACTTCGCCCCATCGATTGTCCGAGGTGCCGATGACGGCGCACTCGACTACGTCGGGGTGCTGGAACAGTACGTTCTCCACTTCTGCCGGATAGACGTTTTCGCCGCCCGAGATGTACATGTCTTTCAGCCGATCGACGATGAACACGTATCCTTCATCGTCCTGATACGCGATGTCGCCGGTATGGAACCAGCCACCATCGGTGAACGACGCTGCGGTTGCAGTCTCGTTTCCCCAATAACCGGCAGTGACATTGGGACCTCGAACGATCACCTCGCCTGCACTCCCAGACGGTGCCCGATTGCCCTCGGCATCGACGATGAGGACTTCGTCGAACATCACTTGCTGTCCAGCAGACCCGGCTTTACGGACGGCATCTCGCGGTCCGAGAAACGTTGCACCAGGTGCTGTTTCGGTCATGCCATATCCTTGACAGAAGGTTACGCCCTTGATGCGATAGGTCTCGATGAGACGCAGCGGAATCGGCGCTCCCCCGGACATGACGCTCCGGATCGACGTCAAATCTGCGTCCGGCCAGCGCGGAGACTGACTGAGCTGGGCATACATGGACGTGACGCCGAACATCCACGTCACCCGGTGTCGATCGATGAGGTCGAATGTGTCGTCGACATCCCACTTCGGTGCGATGACGCACGTGCCACCCTTCAGCAACACCGTCAGCACGAGCTGATCGAGTGCAGCGACGTGGAACATCGGTGCCGAGATCAGTGCCACCTCGTCAGCGGATACGTCGATGTCCAGCAGCATGTTGTAGCTGTTCCACAGCAGGTTCTCATGGGTGAGGATCGCACCCTTGGGATGTCCGGTGGTGCCGGATGTGTAGAGCACGAAGGCTGGGTCCTCGCCCCCGACCTCGGCTGCAGGCGTTGGCGCCGCTGGTGGCTCGACCGCATCGGCGGACCACTCGATATACCGAACGTCGGTGAGGCTCGTGAGCGAGTCGGCGGTCGATTCCATCGCGCGGTCGGCGAACAGAATGCCGATACCCGCGTCGGAGATTTGGTACTCCAGCTCGGGCGCGGACAGCCGATAATTGAGGGGAAGGAAGATCGCCCCTACTCGGACGACGGCAAGCATCGTCTCGACCAGCGCGGGATGGTTCGGTCCGAGGTAGGCGACCCGATCACCGGGCTTCACACCGGATTCGAGTAGTACGTCCGCACGGTTGAGTACGCGGTTGTGTACCTCGCGGTACCTCAGCTCGTCTCCGAGATAGATGAGTGCGGTGGCATCCGCACTCATCCTGGCCCGGCGTTCCGAGAGTGTGGCGAGTCCCGGTCGGTAGGGCGAGTTCATAGAGATACAGCTGCCTTCTCCGTCGTCGACTTTTCGGAGAGCGCACGGTCCTTGGTCTCGCCGAGCCGAAGAATGCACACGATGGACAACACAGCGACCACCGCAATCACGATCGACAGTGACAGAGTGCTGGTGCCGCCGTTCGCATTGGACAGTGCAGCGAACAGAACCGGGGACACTCCGGCACCGATCCCGGCGATCTGGTACCCGAGCGATGCTCCCGTGTAGCGGTATTCGGTATCGAAGAGTTCGGTGTAGAGACCGGCCAGGGGTCCGTAGACCATCGGGTGAATGATGGCCTGACCCACGACGAGTGCAAGCACGAGCATCGGGAAGCTGTTGGTGTCGATGAGCGGAAACAGGAAGAAGCCCCAGATTCCGATACCGATGGAACCGGTCAACACGATCGGGACACGGCCGACCTTGTCCGAGAGTGCAGACCATCCGATGATGCCGAAGATCGAGAAGAACGACGAGATCGTCAGTGCGTTCAGGATGTCCTGACGCGGCACGCCGATCTGAACGCCGTACGCGATACAGTAGGTGGTCAAGGCTCCCTGAAAGACGAAGGCACCCAGTCCTACTCCGATGGAGTACAGCAATGTCCGCGGTTGCCGCTTGAGCATTTGCACAAGCGGAATAGGCTTCTTGGTCGTCGAAGCGTCGACTTTGACGAAGGTAGGGGACTCTTCCACCTTGGATCGAATGACAAGTCCGACGACCAGAAGCAGCAGGCTCAGCGCGAACGGGACGCGCCAGCCCCAGTCGACGAAGGCGTCGTTGCCGACAATTGCGATGGTCACGGTGATCACCAGCGTCGACACCACAGTTCCCGTCGGTGCACCCGCATTCGTGAAGCTGGACCAGAATCCACGACGGGAATCGGCGTGTTCGGCGGTCATGAGTACAGCGCCACCCCATTCCCCCCGAGCGCGACACCCTGCACCACTCGCAGCAGCACCAGCAGGACCGGCGCGATGAAGCCTGCCATCTCGTAGCTCGGCAGGACGCCGACGAGGAAGCTGGCGATACCCATGATCATCATCGTCAGGACGAGCATCTTCTTGCGGCCCAGCCTGTCGCCGAAGTGGCCGAAGACGACTCCACCCAACGGCCGTGCCAGGTAGCCCGCGGCGAACGTCGAGAGGCTGGCCAGAGTCCCCAGCAGCGGCGTCATATTGCTGAAGAAGACGTCCTTGAAGACGATGGCCGCGCACGTCGCGTAGACGAAGAAGTCGTAGTACTCGATCACGCTGCCGATGAAGCTCGACGCGGCCGCTCGACGCACCATCCGCGGATCTTTCGTCACAACAGGCTGACTTTGGCTCACAAGAACCTCACTGGTTGTAGAAGTGATTCGACTCACTCCGGAGTGAGATTGATACTATGCACTTGCATTGCGTTGCGTCAATGAAACGAGTTGCATTTGTGAACGATCCCTTCGAACTAGACTCGCCTCCATGCAGACCAGTCCACCTGCCGAATCGAGATCGCAGGTGACCAGCACGCCTCAATCCCTCCTGCTGGCATTTCTCGGAATGCACTTGCTGAGAAGACCCATCGCTATCAGTGGTGCGTCGATCGTGGACGTTTTCGGATGGCTCGGCGTCGGGCAGTCGGCCACACGATCACTGCTGGCGCGAATGACCGACCGAGGCATGCTCGAGCGATCCAAGAAGGGGCGCAACACCTATTACGCGCTCACGCCCAAGGGATCGTCGGTGCTGGACGAGGGTTCGAGCAAGGTATGGCGCGGTGTCGGGGATGCCCCATGGGACGGCCAGTGGACGACGATCGCATTGTCCGTGCCCGAGGACTCCCGACACCTCCGCCATCGCGCCCGTTCCCGACTCGGCTGGTCCGGTTTCGGCAACACGGCGTCAGGATTGTGGGTCGCACCGCGTCGACATGACGTGCAGTCGATCCTCGGAGCGGACTTCGATGATATCGACATCACCGTCTTGGTAGGGCGGACCGAACCGCCGACGACCGACGAATCGTTGGTAGCTGCGGCCTACGACCTGAACAGCATCGCTACGAGGTACTCGGAATTCACTGAAACGTGGAATGCCCCGGAAACAAAGGGTTTCGACGCGCGAACGGCTTTCGCGACGCGCATTCGACTGCAGTCCCACTGGTTGTCCCTTGGCCGTGCCGATCCACTTCTGCCAGCCTCACTACTGCCTCCAAATTGGCCCGCAGCAGCTGCAAACACGTTGTTCCGAACCCTCGATGCGGCACTCGACCGAGCGTCGGTAGGGATCGGGATCGGGAACGAGATCGAAGCGAGAAGTCTCGAATCAATCGCGCTCGAGCAACGCGGGGATGTGACCGGAGGACCGTGACGGGTGCTGGGAACCTGTACCGATCGGGCGCATTGCCAGCGTTGCTCATGGGGCGCTGCGCCTACCGCGCAGACGCATGTTCCGGTTTTTACGGGATATCAAGAGTCAGGACTGCCGGACCGCCGACGCTGGCCACGCGCGATACGCAGGAGCACAGCTTCTTCGAAGTCGATTTCTGCGTCTCACTGAAGAACACGTCTCGATGATCGACGGTCCCCTCGACGTCGAGGATATCTACCAAGCAGAGTCCGCACTCGCCCTTCTTGCAGTCGAACATCATGTCCGCGCCGGCGCGCTCCAAAGCATCGAGGAGCGAATCGTTTTCGTGCACAGTAGTTTCGATTCCGAGCCGCGGAATGGATACCCGAAACTCTTGTGCGTCGAACCAACCACTGTTACCGAATGTCTCGTACCGCAGATTAGGCAACGGCAGATCTCGATCGAGCCACGTTCGACGAACCGCGTCCATCAGCCTGATCGGACCACACATATACAGCTCAGTGGCGACATCTACGTCGTCGACGATGGCCGAGACGGCGAGTCCGGTTCCTTCGTCGTCGATATGGACGGTGAGCCGCTCGCCGTGGGCTGCGATGAGTTCGGTGAGAAATGCCATGGCGCTCCGGCTGCGGCCGACGTAGGCCAAGCGGTAGTCGGCACCGACTCGGCGTAACGCCGCAGCCATCGCTGCCATCGCCGTGATGCCAATGCCCCCGGCGAGCAGCACGTATCGGGGTGCGCCGATACGCAGAGGGAAATTCTGTAGCGGCGCAGTGACATCCAAGGTGTCACCTGGTTGCAGCGCATGCATGAACCGTGATCCACCGCGCGATGTCGGCGACAATTGGACGCCCAACGTCACACTCCTGCCGTCAGCACCGCCCGATACGATCGAGTACGAGCGAATGTCGCCGGTGTCGATCTTGACATCAACATGGGAGCCGGGAGCTACGTGGTACGCGCGCTCGGTGGCTATGACGATCTTGGCGATACCGTCGGCGGCCGACTGAACGGACTCGACTGTGCCACTCTGCCAACTGATCTTGTTGTCGGTCATGAACTAGCGAGCCTTTCCGACAGCGAACGCGTCCAGGTTGGCGGTGTGCGCGCGTTCGCCTTCGATCATGCGTTGAATGATTCGGCGAACCCACATCCCGCCGGCGTCGATGTTCAGGTTGTAGAACTCGTGGTCAGGATTTGCTTCGATAGCGGTCTGCTGAGCTGTGAGCATTGCTTCGTCCTCACCGAAAACACCATGAACTCCATCGCGGAGCTGAGTGGTGATCGTTTGGCTATCGAGTCGGTAGTTGCGCATGAACGCCCAGAAGTACAGCGCGGTCTTCTCACTGACAGGGGAGATGGTGTTCATGACGAAGCCGTTGACGCCCTGACTCCGATCCCCCTCGGATGCGCCGGTGCCTGTTTTCGCGACGCCTACGTCGATGCGGATAGTGCCTGGTGCTTGAAATTCGATGATCTGCCAGCGATCGACTTTGCCGTCGAACCCTGGGAATTTGTCGCGCATGTTCTTCAGCCAGAAGGGCGGTGCATCGATACTGTGCATCCACCGCGTCACCGTGACCGTCCGGTCATCGTGGGTGACCTCGAAGTCGGATTCACTGAGTTCGTCCTGCCCGATGGTGGAGGAATGAACGAACTCCTCGTGCGTGAGATCCATCAGGTTGTCCAGTACCAGTTGCCAATTGGCCTCTACGTCGATAGTTCGCCCGTCGCCGGCCCATTCCGGTGAATCCATCTGGAACATATCGGGGATCAGCGAGGGATCAGCGAGGGTGGGGTCGCCCGGCCACACCCAGACGTAGCGATACCGCTGCTCCACAGGGAACGAGCGCACCATCGCGGACGGATTGATGGTGTCCTGGGCAGGCATGCTGGTGCAGCGTCCGGCAGAGTTGTACCGCAGACCGTGGTATGGACATTGGACCTCGTCGGCTCCGATGCGCTTGCCCTGAGAGAGCGGCGCGAGCCGATGCCAGCAGGCGTCGGCCAGCGCAACCGGCCGTCCCTCTGCAGTGCGATAGAGCGCCATCGGCTTACCCGCAATCGTGCGTGAAATCAATGCAGCAGAGGTCAGTTCGTAGTCCCAAGCAGCTACGTACCACGCATTCAGGGGGTAGGCCATGCTCTCGGCGGTTGCCCCGCCCGGTCCGAGATCAGTCATCAGAGGTCCTCTTCCTAATGGGGCAGGAATCACTCAATAGCTATACCCATAGTTATTGAGTGATGTGACACACACGATAACTATGGATATAGTTGTTGGCAAGGAGTGACTCCAGCCGAACGAGAGGGCACATGAGCCTGCGCTACGCCTTGCTGGCCCTGCTTACGGCAGGGCCACTGACCGGTTACGACGCTGCGAAGAAGTTCAGCGGTTCCGTTGGTCATGTGTGGCATGCACCCGATTCGCAGATATACCCCGAGCTACGCCGCATGCAGGTGAGCGGACTGGTCGAAGGCGAGCAAGTTCGCTGGGGTCCCCGCAGCACCAAGACGCGTTACCGCATCACCGATGCCGGGACTGATGCTTTCCGATCCTGGATGGCAACGCCTCTCGCCCATGCGCCCGAGCGCGACGCCCACCATATGCAGGCGGCCTATCTGGAATGGGCGTCCCCAAACGAGGCTCGGCTGATACTGGGCAACCACCTCGAGTACTACACCGAGCAGGTCGAGTTACTCACCGCTGTCCGAAATGGAATTGCGGCTCGCACAGATCCAGCGATACTGCGCCGATTGGACGCCCGCCCGGAGGCCGAGCACGAGCAGATCATCGCTTTCAAGGTGTACAGCTACTCAGGCATGATCGCGCGAGGCCGATCCGAAATCGAGTGGGCAGCCGCCGGTCTCGAACTCATCGATGGACTGGAAAACGCTGCCACGCAATGCAATGAAGCCACGCAGGAAAGCAGTAGAGGCGCAACATGACCTTTGCCGAAGTCGGGAGCTTCTTATGCCCGACGACGTCGCTCTCGATACTCCCACGATCGTGACCCGCACCCCGTACGGTCGAGGCATTCTGTTCAAAGCGCGGGGTCCGCTGCCATTTGGCATCGCGTGGCTACCCGGTTTTCGTTCAGTTGTTCATCGGCTCGGTGTCCGTCATCTTTGTCATGCTGACCAGCTCTCAGCCGTCATGCCCTGACTGGTGAGGCCCAACCCTGCCGGTGGAGCCGCTCGAATCCGTCGAGGAGCAGGTCCAGCGCGAACTCGAACTCGAACTGGTCGTCGCAGCCTTGCCCGACAATCGAGGCCTCGTCGTGTGCACTCGATGCAGCGATGACGGCAATGTTCGGATATAGCTCGGCCATCTGCTGCAGCATCACCGCTTGGGCGGCGGGTGGCATCGCCGTTTGGCCAGCGGCCTCGGCAGAGTCGTCGAACAGCTCCTGAGTGAAGCCCCACATGCGCCCGCTCAGAGCGTGCATGGCGTGATGGGTGAGATCGGCTGAGAGGCCGCCCTCCAGGAACATGCCGATGAAGGAGTCCATGTAAGCGAGGACGGAAGGCGTCTTCGCTGTGCGGGATTCGACAACCCGCCGCGCCCAGGGGTGCCGAGCGAGAGCGTGCCGGGCCGAGAGAACCCTCAGCCGGACAGCGTCTTTCCAACTGGCGCCTGGTTCAGCAGGATCGATCTCCGCGACGATGGCTTCCACCATGCCGTCGAGAAGCTCTTCCTTGTTCGCGACATGCTTGTACAGCGCCATCGGTACAACGTGGAGTTCCTGCGCGAGCCGGCGCATGCTGAGCGCATCGATGCCGATCTCGTCGGCCAAACCGACAGCGGCTTGAAGCACTCGGTCTTTGTTGAGGCGAACGCGCCGGATTTCGTCCGGCTTTTCGATCACTTCTCGCGCCCCCTCTGTCAGCCCTTGCAGACGTATCAGTTGGAGTACAGCGTACGTATTACCGTTTTCGGACTCGCACGCAACGCCCGGCCCACCTCCGGCCCCGGCCGCCCGGATTGCCGGACTGCCGGACTGCCGCGGCCGTCATCTCGCAGTCGCGGCGACGTTCGGCAGGAATGCGGGGGTGGCCAGAATGCGCACCGGGCGGAAGCCCTTGACTATGAGCCACACGGCCAGGGACACCTCCCAGCCGAACACGGGAAGCGCGACGATGAGGCCCAGGGTGGACATCTGCTCGTAGACGCCGAACATCACGGCGACCGCAGACAGGACGATCAGTACTCCGCCGATCAGCCCGAGCACTGCGATGGCGCGGGGCACCAAGCCCGATGAGTACATCAGGTAGGCCAAGAGTAGCGAGGCGGCGCCGAGGGCGAAGTTCGGTCCGAACAGGAACGTCCAGCTGTGCAGGGCAACGAGCGAGGAACCAATGGTGGAAAGCGTCGCCGAGTCTGCGTCGGCGACTCCGTCGAATTGCTGGCGAAGCGTGACGACCGAAAGCAGGCTGAGCATCCCGACGAGAATTACCGCCGCTTCCAACACGCGGGCCATCACAAAGGCAAGAGCAACCCCCTCGTTCTGGCGCGCGAGGATCGGGTAGAGCGTTACCGCGGTGCCGACTGCGGCGACGACCAGGAGCAGTTCGAAAAGCGCACCGAGGAGGATTGAGCCGTCTGCACCGGCGCCGGTGATGTAGTCGCCGCCTTTCAGGATCGGACTGTAGAGGGCAGCTCCGGAGATCGCGCCTACTTCGGTGAGCAGGAAGAACATTCCGGCGGTGACAGCGGTAGGTCTGGACAGGTCCACGATGACTCCTTCGACAAAGGCGTACGCCATACACTTTCTGTGCCGCAGCGTAAGGTGTACAGCGTAAACCTGTCAAGATGCGCTTGCGCCGCAGTCGAAGCGATAGGGGTACCGGCACACCAGGTCGTCCATCGGTCTCACTGAGGGAGCGTTGCGATCTGTCACGCAGTCAGACGCGCACCCGAGGCGAAGGTGCGGACCAGAACTCTCCTAGCGGAGTCAATGCGGGAAGCAAACCCAAAGGTGCGCATGCGAGACCGCCATGAATTCCTCGACCTCTGCATCGAGTACGCCGAGGTGGAACTAGGGCGTGTCTCCTAGATGTGAGTGTGGTTGTGCTCGAGAATGTTTCTCGTGTCGAGATTGCAGATGTTCACCGATGAGCAGTGGGGTCTGATCGAACCGTTGTTGCCCTCGTCCGATGGTCTTC
>NZ_JASISW010000035.1 GCF_030063335.1 Rhodococcus sp. G-MC3
CGTATTCCGCTCCGTGTGCTTCCAGCAACCGCAGGGCCCTCGCACGGACCTCTGGATCGATTTTCTTGGGCATGTGCTCATCCTTCCTGACTCAGAAGGAAGCGGCATCAAACCTAGGGTGATTCATTTCGCTGCGTCGGTGGCGGCGATCGCCTTCCGGGTGGCGTTGTAGGCTTTGTCGATCGCGTGTCGGTGCCGGCCTTCGGAGTGGTGCCCGATTTTGATCGGCTCCCCTGCCGGGGGCAGGGCGGCGACGGCGCGCTGCTCTGCCTCCCAGGCCGCATCTGCTCTCTCGCTGCGGCGTTCGGCCTTGGCGCCGAGGGCGGCGAGGGCGGCGACGCGGTCGGTTTGCCGTTCGGCGCGGTCTGATTCGACGAGCGCGGCGGGCCGCGCGGTGGTGTCGATGTCGAGCTCGACGTCGAATCCTGCGGTGCGGAGCGCAGCGGCGGTGGCGTCGATTATGCGGCGTTGGGGCGGGCGGTCTCGGCTGCCACGGATTCCCCAGGTGATCAGGCTCGCGAACCAGCGCCAGCCGTAGGCTTTGAGGATGACGTTGGTGCCGTCGCCTTTTGCTGGTGCCGCCGATGAGGGTTCCGGCTTCGGCGGTGTGGGTGATGGTGAACATGCGCTGGGGTTCCTTCGCTCGGGTGATGTTGCGGCAGGTGGGGCGGTCAGGGCCGAGGCCACACGTCGGGGCGCTCGTGCGCTCCCCAGGTGTCGCCTGTCCGGGGGTGTTCGGTGTTGTAGGCGATGAGAACTCGGCGGGATCCCGGCGGGGCTGCTGTCCTGCAGGACGTTTCCGGCGACAACGTCGCCGCGGCGGTCGCGTGCCCACACGGCGGTGCGGGGTGTGAGGGTGCTCGAGGTGTCCATGTCGTCGCCTTTCGGTGCGGTGCTGCGGGGTGTGAGGGTGCTCGAGGTGTCCATGTCTTCGCCTTTCGGTGCGCTGCTACGGGTCAGTGGGTGTAGTGGTCTGGAGTGAGTCCGAGCTGGTGGTCGTGCTCGCCGTGGTGGCGTGCGGCGAGGTCGGCGAGGATCGGCCACAGGCTGAACTGGCCGCGTTGTGCTGCGCTCTGCCAGGTCGCCCACCGGTGGCGGGGTTCGCTGCCGGTCAATGCGGCGCGCATGGTCCAGCGAGCTGCTGCGCGTGCGGCGGCGATGTGCTCGACGGTGCGGTGGGTTTGCGTCCGGAGTTCGTGGTCGCGATGTCCTACCTGGGCGATGGCTTCGGCGATTGCATCGGTGCTGGCGGGGTTGTCGGCAAGGATGTTTGCGGCGGTCCACAGGACACTGACGGTTGTGCCGCGCAGGTCGTTGTGGATGACTGCGGGTGTGTAGCTCAGGTGACGGGTTTGATCCCGGAACGCTCACTAGACTCTCAGCGCTTCTCGGCGGGGTCCACTCCCGCCGCAGCGGCATCCGAGCGGTAGCCGCGGAGATCGCCGCGTCCACGGTGGCCGAACGGGTCATCGGCACCGGCGACCGCGCCCGGCTGTGCTTTCCGCGCTGTGTTGGACGCACCCGAGCATCGATCGGTTTCCTCTAAAATGTGTTGCCGCCCTTCATGATAGGCCGGGTCGGCCCTCGCCTGTAGATGCAGCGTGTCGGTGGCGCGATGAATACTCGATCACTACGAGGATCCGAACACTGCTCGGCCCGCCCCTGACCCGCGAAATCGCCTGCCAGACAGCACTGGCACTCGCCCTGTCCAGGGACGCTGACACCCACGGACGCTTGCTTGGCGCGAATTCCGACGCCGACACGGGGCGCCGTGCGGACGCAGAACAGACGGAATGTCGGAATATGGATCTACAGTCCATGCCATGAGCGAGAGCGACGCGTTCGAGGTGGCGGGTGTCCCGGAGCCGGTACTCGACGGACTCGCTGCGGCGCTGACCGAGAAGATCGATGTACTACTCGACCGATTGACCGACCGAGCAATGGCCATGCCGCAGGCAGGATCGCCGGCGTGGCGATCGCACTGGAACGAGCGCGAGAGCCCCAGCGGGCGCGCGCAGGACGCTCGCCGGCTGTATGTACGCGCTGTCCTCGCCAGCCGCGCCGGAATCGGCACACCCATCAACGCGCCCACCCCGGCACCACCGGCACCGGCACCGGCAGCGCGCCCACGGACCCGCCGTAGCCGCATCGACGCCGCGCAGTTGGCGATGTTCTAGAAAACCCTCTGGGCTCTGCAATGGTGCCGTCCGATGAGGCAGTCGGTGAACGCCACCATGCGCAACCCGCGCAGGCCGGTGCTCATCGATGACACTCCTCGATCAAGTGAGAAGATGAACGGCGTCGACATAGAACAGGGTCGAGGTACCGAAGAAGGAGTGCGATGGATGAGGTCCTGGCCCGGGCAGGCATTTTTCAGGGAGTCGAGCAGTCTGCAGTAGCAGCGCTGACGCAGCAGCTGCAGCCGGTCGATTTTCCTCGCGGACACCGAATCTTCACCGAGGGTGACCCTGGAGATCGGCTCTACATCATTGTCGCGGGAAAGATCAAGGTCGGTCGCAGCACGCCGGACGGCCGCGAGAACCTACTGACGGTGATGGGTCCGTCGGACATGTTCGGCGAACTGGCGATCTTCGATCCTGGGCCCCGTACGTCCACGGTCACCACTATTACCGACGTGCGCGCTGTCAGCATGGATCGAGATGCTCTCAAGGAATGGATCGATCAGCGTCCCGAAGTGGCCGGGCAACTGCTGCGCGTACTCGCCCGCCGCCTGCGCCGCACGAATGACAACCTCGCCGACCTGATTTTCACCGATGTCCCGGGCCGCGTCGCCAAGGCCCTCTTACAGCTCGCGCAACGTTTCGGTACCCAGGAAGCCGGCGCGTTGCGCGTCACGCACGATCTGACTCAGGAGGAAATCGCGCAGCTGGTCGGCGCATCGCGCGAGACGGTCAACAAAGCACTCGCCGAGTTCGCGAACCGTGGATGGCTGCGTTTGGAAGGCAAGAGCGTGCTGATCCTCGATTCCGAGCGTCTTGCCCGCCGAGCCCGCTGACCCGGGAAACTAGCCGCCAGGGCGCCACGGAGCCGCACTCGATGCAGGCTGCTTCTTCGACTCTATGAATGTATGCAGCCCTGTAGCCCCCCGCCTGATTCGTGTCCATACAGTTCGATAGTTGGCTTACCTTCACGAGAAAGCGGCAGGTCACCGCGGTTTCGGTATCGTGCTCATGCGGCGCCCGGCGATGTCGAACGTTGCTGTCGATGTTCCCTGCGGGTAGCCGGACAGGGCGGCAGTACTGGTATGTAGCACGGTGCTACCATGTAGGTATGACCAGGGCTAGTCAGCCGACCCGTCTGCCGGCCGATGTGTACGAATCGGCCGCGGCGGCCACGCTCACCACCTCCCGCACGGTGCCGCAGCAGATTGCGCACTGGGCGCGCATCGGGCGTGAACTCGAGATGTCGCCGCGGGTGAATCACCGTGCGGTCACCGAGGTTCTCGCCGGTGCCGGTTCCTACGACGCGCTCGGTGAACACGAGGCGGCCATCGTCCGCGAGGAGTGGACCGATCGGGCCACGACCCTTCGAAGCCGGCAGAACTATGCCGCCCAGTTCGCGGCAGCGGGGGAGTCGTACTCGGAAGTCGACGACGACGGCAACCTCATCGTGCACCCTGCTCACAGCTGATGCCCCTGCTGCATCTTCTGGCCGGACCCAATGGTGCCGGCAAATCGACCTATGTTCGCGATGTGCTGATCCCAGCCACCCGGCTCCCGTTCATCAACGCCGACGAGATTGCCCTCGAACGCTGGCCCGATGCGCAGGCCGAACACGCATACGAGGCCGCCCGAATCGCCGAAGCCCGACGTCGAGACCACATCGCCCAGAGGCACTCGTTCATCACCGAAACCGTGTTTTCGCATCCGAGCAAAGTTCAGTTGGTCTCCGACGCCGTGAACGCCGGCTACCTCGTCCACCTGCAGATCATCATCGTTCCTGTCGAGCTGACCGTGCAGCGCGTCGTCGAGCGGGTACGCCGCGGCGGACATGTCGTACCGGAGCAGAAGATCCGAGAGCGATACGAGCGACTGTGGACCCATCTCGATGCCGCGATCGACATCGCCGACGTCGTCGAGGTGTTCGACAACGGCAGCGCACAAACCCCGTTCCGGCCGTGCGCCCGGTACACCCACGGCGCACTCATAGGGCCAGCGAGCTGGCCCACATGGGCGCCCGCCGCCCTCCTCGGCAGCAGAAACATACCTCGGCACACGACACCACCAGAATCGGACCAGTGATCGCGGTACGGCGACTCGACGCCGAACTCACGCGACAACTGAACGCCGGATACATTCGCCCGACAGCCGGCCAACAGAACTGAAAAACCCGCGCGCAACGCAACCAGTTCACAACCAGTCGGCAGAATCCTTCGTGGGACAGCAGGTGGGCGGGCAACATGGTGATCATGCCGTCGAGTAAGCCCGAATCCGATCCGAAGCGTCCGGCCTCGACGAATGACGAATCACCACTGGCCGTCGACGAGCAGCGCATCACCGAGGTGGAGGAGATCCTTGCCGCCTTCGATGGCACTGCCATGGACGCGATGACACCCCAGTTCTAAGAGCACGCCTACGGGGAGCTGTCCATGGCGGTACGCGATCTCCTCGGCTACCTTCGTTCCGATACCGGCAACATATAGATTCGCACCGACGTCAGTGAGTCCACTCAACGACGCTTAATGACTGGTCACAGCGATAATCAGTGGGTCGAGGTTCCGAGAACAGCCTGTTGCGCACTTGGCTCGAAACTCGCCGGCGAAGGTTCGCATGTACATCAAGGTGCGCTGCGAGAGTCCCCGTATCTGAGGGAACTCGGTCGTCGCACCGCCAAGACCCGCTGCACGCCGGGATGCCCGACGTGGGTCGTCCGAATTGAATTCTTTCGCGCGGACAGGTTTCAGCCCCCGGTTCTGCGGCAAACCCAACACCGGGAAGCCCACGAGCTCGATGTCTGCACCCCACGCGCGCCATCAAGAAGCGGTGCCACGCGGGAAGCCGTTCTCCCGCTAACTATAGAGCGGGAGAACGGCTTCCGTGTGGTGAGCCCAGCCCCATTTCAGGGCTGTCGCCGCCCGATCCCCAGGCCTGCACGCGGCATTCACGGATATCCAGGACCCCCGCCACAGTGCAGGTCTCGAGTGTCGCCGGATCGGTTCGACCAGGGGCTGCCGATAGGTCGGTCAGCGAGATCAATCGAATTCTGCCGGGACGTGGCGACCGCGTGGAGACGCTATGTGGTGTGCTCACAAGGGATTTGATTGTGTAGCGAACCTGGCATTCGCCGGAGCCCAACGGCTGCCCATCCATGTCACCGACCCGGTGACGCCGTGTCGGTGTCGACTCGCGTCGATAATACGCTGTGACACAATATATCTCACGCTCTATACATAATGACATTCATTGCCGATGAGGTGCCATACGTCAGGTCGACGTTCGTTGGCGCCCGATAACGGGTTGTCACGTCAATCTGTCTGTTGCCCAAAAGAATCGGTGTCAGAGCGGTTGATCGGTCTCGGTCGAACCTGCATCCGCCCAATACTACTGGACTGCAACTACGAAACGATCTGCGAAAGCTGCACCGACTTTTCCGCCAACGAGAGCCGCCGCCCTCGACTCACCGACCAAGCAGCCGACGCCGCGTCACGAGATGAACCCCGACGGGAGATGGTCTACCTCGAACTGCTCAGCACCCTCGACTCGCGCCCACCCCACCCGCGATCACCGGCATAAGAGGCCTTAAATTCAACCTGTCAACGCAACAAGCTCCGCGGCAAGGCACTCTGCGGGTGACCTGAACCGAAGGCACTTTCGTGGACGGTTGTTCAGTTCGGCTGCGATCGAATCGAGATCTTGCTGAGTCAAATCTCCTATGTATGTGCCCTTCGGAAGGTACTGGCGCAAGAGCTTATTGGTGTTGTCGTTCGTTTCCGCCGGACCGCCATCGCCTCCACAACTCCATCTTCCCCTGATCCGACATTCCTGGACGGCCGATCCTCGACACCCACACCCTCATCGAACTGCACTGTTGCGCTGACCCTTTGATTCTAAGGCTACTTTTTTCAGAAACGCTGCCTCTGCCCGAAGTTCTCGATTCTCGCGTTCGAGCTGGGCGATGCGTGCTCGTTCGGTCACCGTGAGTTCGGTGTCCACGCCGCCGCCGTGAGTGTCGCGGTACTTCGCCAGCCACCGGCGCACACTGTCGTCGCCGACACCGTACGCCTTGGCGACCTCACTGACCGGCTTGGACGAATCGATGACCTCGCGGCACAGTTCATCCTTGAACTCTGCAGAGAACGATCGTCGTGATCTGCTCATGCTGGTCTGGCTCATTTCAGTAGATCCCTGTTCTAAGCGGGTCCACTGTCCGAAATCCCTGGGCCGATCATCTGGTCAAGACCGGCGTTCCGCTGTGCGCCGGAACGAGAGGTGGCGATGCCCGAAGAAGCTCATGGCGGCAACAACTGCCATCACCAGCGCTTGCGTCGGCAACGGTGGCCAGTCGAGGATTGAAACGAGGAAGGTTCCCAGGAGCAGATTCAGCGCGAGCCCGCCGGAATTGACCGCGACGAACGCACCGAAGTCTCGGGCCAGGTGGCCGTGCACCCGAAAAACGAGGGTCCGGTGCAGCACGAATGCCACGGTGACGGTCACGCTGTATGCGCCCACTACCGCCACCTGGTAGAGCTGGTCGTTGTCGAGTATCAGCGACCAGAGCACGAACATCAAATACCCGATGATGGTGTTGACCACCCCGACGACGGCAAACGCAATCGGCTGACGGCGAACTATGCGCAGGAGCGGCCCCCGGTCTTGCGGGTCCACAACATCCTCCGTCACGGCTCCACGACCCTATCAGCGGCGACCGGGTCTCGCCGCCGCCGGGATCGGAGGTACATCAATTCGAGGACGACGAGACCGGCCAGGCCGGCGACGATGGTGGCTCCACCGATTTTCCATCCCGGCGGACGCCACGTGAGAACCAACTGAGCATCGCTTGTTCCTGCTGGAATCTGTACGATCACAAACGATTTCCCGACCACATCGATCGGAACGGGTCTACCGTCGAGTGTTGCACGATAGCCGGGCCAGGCGAGCCGCGCGAAGACGACATGTCCACCCTTGTCGGAGCTGACGGTGGCTTGGCTCGTCGTATTGGACTCCGACGTCGACGTGGCGGTCGTCCCCTGCACATCGGAGATTCGACCGTTACGAGTCGAGACCGGCCCGTCGTTCCGTTCGAGAACCGAGATGTAGCCCTCGTGGCCTGGTGAGTCGACCCACTTCCATCCGTCCGGCGCCGGCTGCATTTGTGCATCGGGGTAAAGGGCGCGCTGCAACACCACCCGGTCGACGTTCATCAAATCGACGATGGTGCGACCGGTCGACGGTTCGACGACGAAGGCTCGACGGTAAGCGTCTGGGCAGACGCTCATGTCCCAACGCATGCAGAGCATCTCACCGAACCAGTAGTGACCGTTGGGTGTGTAGCCACCCGTGTACGTCAGCTCGAGATTCTTGGGGTAGTTGCCGAAGGCAAGTGAGCCGTAGGCGCCCTCGAGGGTCCGTTCATCCGGCTTTATCATTGCCCGGTCTGCCAGTTGCAGTGTGGTCCCGTCGAACTCGGGGAAAGCTTCCTTCATATCGGAGCGCTTCTCTGGTAGGTTCCAGCTCATCGGGGTGGGTTGAGCGGCCCGCACCTGGACGTAAGCGATAGGAAAGACCGCGATGACCGCGACCACGCACGTCACCGCAGTCCCTCTGAGCCGTCCGAGCCACACCATTACGCCACCCAGTGCGAGGACGAAGAGCACCGCGACGATGTGCCACCCCAGTTCCGCTGGGGCCGCCGACGACGACCGCACGAACAGCAGTCCGATCACTACGCCTGCAGCGCCGGCTCGGCGGCGCCACCCATCGGTGGTGGCGTACCTACCCAGCAGCGTGCACACCAATACCAGCAACCCTATGGCCACCATCGGCAGGACTCGCGCCGGCCAGCGGAGCGGGCCGATCGTGCCCGGCCCCGCAGTCCACATCAACACAATCGCCGTGAACAGGGCGACCGCGCTCATTTCCCGCGCCGAAGCTGCTGCTTTGCGCCAATCGATGAACGCCAGCGCCGGGATCAAGAACCACGCTATGTAGACCAACGGCAGCGGTTGAATGTATCCCCACCATGAGGTGAAGGCCGGCAAAGTGCTGGGCAAGCTGGCGTTGAGCGACTCCGACCAGGGCACGGTGAGAAACTGATCGTTCTTTATCTCCGACACTCCGCGCCACGTGACTCCTGCGGAGAGCAGGCTCGGCAGATACGTAGCGAGCCCCGCAGCTGCGGCGCAAGTCGACACTGCGAGCACGCGCAACGACGGCGCCCAACGTCTTTGATAGACGACCTCGCCGACTACGACGGCGCCGATCATCAGCCCCGCTTCGACTGCGGGGAAGACGTATTGGACCGACATCGCAAAATAGAGAAACACGAAGACGGGGATCGGTCCGCTTCGTCCGCGGGCGTACCGCACCGCTGATGCCCAGGCATGCACCAACCAGGCGGTGCCCGTGAAGGCGGTCATCCAGCTGGCCTCGTCGAGGAACAGTAGGAAGCCTGTGAACGGGACGCTAGCGCCCGCGACTGCTGCCCAGGGGGCCCTGGAGCCGTATTCCAGGCAAACCCGATAAACACCCAAACCCAGAATCACGGCAAAGACAAGCTTCACGACGGTGGCGTACAGCGCCAAGTTGTCGATCGAGGGCGCGATCAAGTCGATCAGCAGCTGAGGGGGGTTGAGGAGACCTGCTTCCTCGATTGTGTAGTTGCCCGCCATCCAGTGCTCGGGTACGAGGCTTGGTAGCTGGCCTTTGCGCAATTGCTGGCCGAGCATCACCCACAGCGGAGCGTACTGGGACTCGGTGTCGTCGGAATAGAAATGTCGAGCGTTGGCTAGCACCACAGCCAGATACCCGGCAACGATAGCGGCGGCCGTGACGCCGCCCCACGCGTACACGTCTCGGCGGGCAAGATTGCGAGTTTCCACCACGAGTTCCTCACCCTACAGGGACGCGGCAAGTCCAGCTTCGTTGTCGCAACAGAGCCGCTCAGCTGCACTACCGAGAGGGTGCCCGCGTGTTAATGTCCGAGGAGTTCGTGGTGGATTTGGCTTCGGGCGTCTCGACCAGGGATGAGGAGGAGCCGGTGCACTCGGTTTCAGTCGTAGTACCCGTCTACCGGGGCGAGCGAACGGTCGCAGCGCTGGTGGAAGAACTCACAGCACTCACTGCACCCACCATCACCCCCGGCGGCGCCGAATTCGCCGTGACCGAGGTCGTTCTTGTTCACGACAACGGGCCGGACCGGTCGGATACGGTTCTGCTCGAGCTGGAGCGCCGCGTCGAGGAGGTGCGTGCGGTGTGGCTCAGCCGCAACTACGGCCAGGATGCCGCGACCATCGCTGGGATGGCGGCCGCGCGCGGAGACTGGATCGTCACCATGGACGAGGACGGGCAGCACGATCCTGCGAACATCGCTTCTTTCATCGATGCGGCGCTGTCCGAGCGCGCCGACCTTGTGTATTCCAGTCCGACGAACACGCGCCCACATGGTTTCCTGCGCAACCTCACCTCACGCGGCGCAAAGATCGTGCTCGCAACCGTGTTTGCATTTCCGGCCTCGACGAGGTTCGAGAGCTATCGCTTGATTCGCGGCGATATCGGCCGCCAGCTTGCCGAGGTGGCTGCCAACGGCGCCTACCTGGACGTGGCGTTGACCTGGGTGGTGGGCACCACTGCCACAGTTCCCGTGGTGCTGCGCGCCGAGGAACGCGATGAGTCCGGTTACAACTACCGCCGCTTGTTCTCATTGTTCTGGAAGATGGTGCTGTGCAGCGGCACCCGCGGCCTCCGTGTGGTCAGCCTGCTCGGTGTGACCCTCGCACTGCTGGGTGTTGTCATGGCTGCGGTGATCGTCTATCAGGCGTTGAGCGGTGACAACAGTGATCCCGCAGGTTGGGCGTCGATGATCGTGGTGCTGCTCGTGTGTTCGGGCGCAATCTTGTTCTCGCTGGGTCTCATTGCCGAATATCTGGGCGTCGCTCTGCACATCCTGGCCGGCAAACCGCTGTACCTCACCGTCGACGCTCCGGCGCCGAGCGTGATCGACCGACAGGTATCCGGCCGATGAGGGTCGAGGCATTGGCGACCGAATCGGGCCACTGCGCGACACCGGACCGCATCATCTTCAGCCGTCCGTATCGGGCTGCTAACGAGCTGGCCAATCTGGCGACCGTACTGGAGTCCGATCACAGCCACGGCGACGGGCAGTTCACCAAGTCCGCTACGGCGCGCCTCAAAGCGATCGTCGGATCACCCCACGCTCTGTTGACGACCTCGTGCACACACGCGCTGGAATTGGGCGCGCTACTACTCGAGCTGGGCCCTGGGGATGAGGCGATACTGCCGAGCTTCGCGTTCAGCTCCGCAGCGACTGCCATCGCTCTTCGGGGCGCTACCTGCGTATTCGTCGACATCGACATCGAGACCGGGAACATCGACGCAAGTGCGGTTTCCGAGGCGGTCACCGAGCACACCAAGGCTGTGCTGGTCATGCACTACGGCGGAGTGGCCGCCGACATGGCGCCCTTGCTCGAGCTCGCCGAGCTACACGGTTTCGCGTTGATCGAAGACAACGCCCACGGATTGGGCGGAACATGGCGAGGCCGCGCCCTCGGCACCCTCGGAACCGTCGGAACGCAGAGCTTTCACGACACCAAGAATGTTCATTGCGGGGAAGGCGGTGCGCTACTGCTGTCCGACGATCTCCTCATGGAACGTGCCGAGATCATGCGAGAGAAGGGCACCGACCGGGCTCGGTTCCTGCGTGGCCAGGTGGACAAGTACTCATGGCAGGACATCGGGTCGAGCTATCTGCCGAGCGAGTTGAATGCCGCCGTGCTCGACGCGCAGTTGTCCGAGTTCGATGCGATCCAGGCCGGACGGCACCGCGTCTGGAATGCCTACTCGAAAGGGTTGTCCCGCTGGGCATCGGCGCACGATGCACACCTCATGACGATCCCTCCGGAACGTGAACATACGGCTCATCTGTTCTACCTACGGATGCCGACCGAGGACAGTCGCGACCGACTGATCCGCCATCTTGCGAAGTCCGGCATCTCCGCCCCCTTCCATTACGTCCCGCTCGACACCAGTACCGCGGGTAAGAAGTACGGCCGTACACCGAACCCGTGCGTGCGCAGTGCCGAATTCTCCTCGACGATCCTCAGGTTGCCCCTGTGGCCATTGTTGAATGTCGATCAGCAAGATCGCATTCTCGACGCGGTCGACGCATTCAGCTGGTAAGCGGAGGAGCAAGCGCTATTGCGGGCAACGATTGGGCCTCGACTGCGCCCACGGTCTCTGCGCCGGTGGGTAGAGTGCAGCCGGCCAACGTTACTGCTAGTACCTTCGCACATAAGCTTCCGCACCATCACCGATGTGATCTATCTGCAACGGTGGACTGAGCTCACCAGAAAATCGTCGACCCATGCGGCCCTGCCCGGCCACGTCCGCACTGCACTCGAGAGACTCGTGCGCGACAACGCCTCCGCCGACACTGTTCTCGACCGGATGTCCGCACATCTGGGTGGATTCCCCTGTGTGCTGGTCACTGCCGCAGGGCGTGTGGTCGCACGTTCGTGGGATAATCCCCGATCGGCTCTGGTGCACAAAAGCATTCGGAGCGCAGGCGGCGTCGGGCAGCCCGTCGGTGCATCGGACTCCCCTTATGACGCGTGGTTCCTCCAACTGCACCCCGGACGGCAGGCGCCACCGGGGGTGCTCCACGAGATGGCCGAAATACTGCAGCACTACCGGGAATCGGTCAGAAGTGCCGAATCCGAAGTCCAGCACGACGCCGACAAACTTCTGACGATGATCAACGACGGAACCTCCGATAGCAGCGCACTCGCTTCCGCGATTCGTGCGTGCGGGCTACCCGACCACGGGCCTTACCGGATCGTTGTCGCTTCGACCACACCTCATCGACCGGCCGCCGCGGTGGCTGCACTACGTGAATTGCTGTCGCAGGTAACCGAATTCCCTTTCGTCGTGCACGACGCCGGAACCGAAGCCATCGCGCTCTACCGCACCGGTGAGAGTCGGGCTGATCTGGTCTCGGCCCACCAGATGGTCCAAGCCTGCGATCCGCGAGTCGCGCTGTACGTCGGGATGGATTCCGCCGTACACACGACCGAACGCCTCTTCGGTGGGCTAGTGAGGGCACGGCATGCGCGCCGAGCGGCAGCAACTTTGGGCCGCGGTCTGGCGACAGTCGACGACCTCACCTGCTTGCCCGAACTACTGGCAGGGATCGACGCCCCCGTCCGCGCCAGCTACAGCCGCCAAGTCCTCGGTCCGCTGCTCCACGGTGATCCGGCCCGCGTCGCACTCCGCCTGACACTGCAGACATTCCTCGACAACAATGGCTCCTGGATCCGCACCGCGGAAGCCGTTCACCTACACGTCAACACCGTGCACTATCGCATCGAACGTGTAGAGCATCTCACCGGCCGCGACCTCTCCGACCTCGACGATCGCGCCGACCTACGCGTTGCCCTCTTCATCGCCAACGGCGGCACACCAGAACACACATGAGTCTCGGCCTTCCGATCACAGCTGCAGTTCACCGATACCGGGAATTTTAGTTGCCCAGGACATACCGTCGCGCTGGGGCCGGCATGGGGATTGCCTGAAAAACGGTTGATCCGGTCCTGGGTTCGACACGCCGAGCTCAGCTTGGCGGGAAGGATCGACGATGACCGAAACACTGGATCCCGTGGCAGCGACGAGCGCAACGGAATCGTGAAGCGCGTGCTCATCGATTCCCGGCCAATCGCGGTGGAGTGCCAGATGACCCCACTGGGCAAAACGCTTCGCGAGCCGGTTGACGTTCTGCTGGCCTGGACGCACCAGCACATGTCCCAGATCGAGGCTGCACGTGACGCCTACGACGACCAAGCCACAGACGCGGAAGCGTGAGTGGGCGGATGTCGCGGAGCCGTTTTGCCGGTTTGCTCGTCCGGCCAATCATCTGGACAGCTGCGGACTGCGGGGAGCGGGCGCTGCCGCCGCGTCATCGGGACGCCAAGCCTGCCAGCCGCGGCACAGCACGTACGCAACCAGCGTCGACACCGCGAGACTGCTGTCGCTGATGCTGTCTCGCACCGAGTCGGTCGCACCGAGATTCACCAGAGCGAAGACAGCAACCGCCGTCTTGTGGATCAGTAGTAGTTCCCAGATGCCCGGCTGCCGGCGCGGGGTCCACGCGAGCAGCCCCCACAATCCGGCGAAGACGAGATAGGCAGTGGTGCGCCAGAACTCCGTCAACATGTAGGCCTCGGGCGCGTTGGCCACCCGAGAAATCCCGTTGGCAAACGGAATGAGGGTCGAGAGCCCGGTGATAGCCATCAGCGTGCGGCCTGTCCGATCCGCCCAAGGGGCAGGGCGGCCGGAGGCGCTCTCGCGAGTGGTGAAGACTGACATGACGATCCTTTCATAGCGGCTACAGACCATGGAGAGCCACGACTGATGTTCCCGGTGTTGGCACCGGAGTAAGTGGCCTCGGTGAACCTGTAACAACCTTCGCGTGTGTGGCAGCTGAATCGCGTCGGTAGTAATCACCTAGATCCGATAACTACGCAGGTCCAAGATTTATCCCCGGAGGCATGGAGCCCGTATGCAAGGAGCCAGCAGGTCCGCAACCTCCTCTACCCCCGTCGTCGGTAGGCGGGGAGAGATCGCGCGGATCGACGAACTACTGGCCTCCGCTCGCGATGGCCACGGCGCAGTTCGAGTCCTGAGAGGGCCCGCGGGTATCGGCAAGAGCGCACTGCTGGCGTACGCCACCCGCGCGGCGACCGGGTTCGACGTCGTCGCCGCCTGTGGAGCAGAGTTCGAAGCGGACCTGCCGTTCGCCGGGTTGCACCAACTCTGCGTGCCGCTGCTCTCCCACCTCGCCGACCTGCCTACCCGGCACCGGGACGCACTCCGAGTTGCCTTCGGGCTGGACTCCGGCACCCCGGAGGTTTTCCGCGTCGGACTGGCGACCCTGGAACTGCTGGCGGCTGCGGCCGGGGGTCCTCCGCTGCTGTGCGTGATCGACGACGCGCACTGGCTGGACACCGCGTCATCGCAGGCGTTGGCGTTCCTCGCCCGGCGGATCACCGTCGAACCGATCGCCGTTCTGTTCGCGATCCGCACACCGTGCCCCGCGGACGAGCTGGATCGACTACCGGGCCTGGTCTTAGAAGGGTTGAGCGATGCAGATGCGCGGACACTGCTAGCGACGCACCGTCATGTGACACTCGACGATCAGGTGCGCGAGCGGATCCTCGCCGAGGCCCGCGGACATCCGCTGGCGCTGCTCGAACTGCCGAGCGCGGGCGGCTTCGCCCCGCCGGACCCGTCGTCGGTGGAGACCCGCATCGAACGTGGCTTCAGCGACCGATTGAGCACGCTGCCCGACGGGGCGACGATGCTGCTGATCATCGCGAGCACCGACCCAACAGGGGACCCGGGCCTGCTATGGCCCGCCGCGCACCTGCTCGGCATCGACGTGGCGACCAGCAGTGCTGCCGCGACCGCAACCGGGCTGGTCGAGTTCGGCACACGCATTCGCTTCTGTCATCCGCTCGCGCGCTCTGCGGTCTACCGGGTCGCGGACGCAGAGCAACGCCGCAACGCTCATCGTGTGCTGGCCGAAGTCACTGACCCGATCGCCGATCTCGACCGGCAGGTCTGGCATCGGGCGCAGGCCGCTTCCGGCCCCGACGACGATGTCGCCGCCGAACTGGAACGGTGCGCGGCGCGCGCGAAGGCACGCGGCGGTGTCGTGGCCGCATCCGCTTTCGCCGCACGCGCTGCCGAGTTATCGCTCGACTCCGCACACAGGATCGACCGGACGCTGTTGGCGGTACAGGCCCACCTCGATGCAGGCACAATCGATACAGCTGCGGACCTACTCAACACGGTCGACAACGTCGATATGGACACGCGACGGAACGCGCATGTCGATCAACTTCGCGGTCGGATTGCTTTCCTACGACACAATGACGACAACGGCCCGAACCTCATGCTTCGCGCTGCGCAGCGGCTGGCCGAGGTCGATCCAGAGCAATCGCGGGACACTCTGCTGGATGCGCTCGAGATGAGCATGGTCGTCGGCCGGGCCCACGGCGTGGTGAACAGAGTCCTGGACGCGGCACAGTTCTCCGCCCCGGCATCTCGTGCTCCCGATGCACTGGACGCCTTGGCCGTGTTGTCCGAGCACGGGCACCGGGCCGCCGCTCCGCTGCTGCGCACAGCACTGGACGGAGGCGACGAGCCGTTGTGGATCCGGCGCCCCGCACTCGCCGTCATGATTGCTGGGGAGCTGTGGGACCAGCACGTGCACGCGGAGATCGTGGACTGGTTGCTCAAGACCGGCCGCCAGTCCGGCTCGCCGATGACACTGCGTCTGGGCCTGGCTCAGGCGACGTCCAGAGCGGTGCTGACAGGCGACCTCGCTGCGGCCATCGCCGCGGTCGCCGAGGAGGAGGCGATCGCCGACGCGACCGGGGCGATCCCGCTGGACTATCCACAGCTGCAGCTGGCTGCGATGCGTGGGCACCGCGAGGCCGCGCTGCCACTGTTCGTCGAGGCCACGCAAGCGGCGACGGCGTCCGGCTCGGGACAGTTGATCGCCAACGTGCGCTGGGCTGAGGCGGTGCTGCACAACGGCCTGGCCGACTACCCGGCCGCACTGACTGCAGCTCAGCAGGCCAGCGCCCACGGCGACCTTCTCCTCGCCGGTCTGGCGCTGCCGGAACTGGTCGAGGCCGCCGTCCGCTGTGGGAAGGGCGACGTAGCGACCGCGGCGTTGGACTCGTTGACCGAACGGACACTGGCCGCCGGCACCGAGTCCGGCCTGGGTATCGCCGCCTACGCTCGCGGGCTGGTGACGGGCGCCGAGGAGCACTATGTGGAGGCGATCGAGCATCTCAATGAGAGCCCTTTGCTGCCCTACCGGGGCAGAGCTCATCTGCTCTATGGGCAATGGTTGCGACGTGCGGGCCGTCGGCGGGACTGCCGGTTGCATCTGCGCACTGCACATGAATTGCTCTCCGGAGCGGGCATCGACGCATTCGCCCAGCGAGCTGCCGATGAGCTACGTGCCACCGGGGAGAAGGCCCGCAGCCGTTCTGGGCACGCTCAAGACCAGCTGACCAGCCAGGAGCTACACATCGCCCGGCTGGTAGCTACCGGCGCGACGTCCAACGAGGTGGCGGCTCGGCTGTTCATCAGTCCCCGTACTGTCGACACCCACCTGCGCAACATCTTCCGCAAGCTCGGTATCTCCTCGCGCAGGCAACTGCGGGACCGGTCTGACCTCGGCTCCTGACGGACCGTCGGGCCTCACATGTCGGCGATGGGAATCGTCAGGAGGGGCTGGGGCCCACATGTACGCGTTCGCCGTGCATTCCGAAGAGAATGAGAAGCTCAACGGCCGCGCCGTCTGCGGAGTCCAATGCATGGGGACGCGACGTGTCGAATTCCGCGGCGTCGCCTGGTGAGAGTACGAATTCGTTGTCGTCGAGAGCCAAGTGCAGCTGCCCGTTCAGTACGTAGAGCCACTCGTAGCCTTCGTGGGTTTTCAAACCTGGCCGCGTTGTCGACTTCCGCTTCGGAATGACCATCTTGTACGACTGGACTCCGCCGGCGCGGCGGGTGAGCGGGATGAAGGTGAGCCCTGCTCGATGTATGGGTTGCAGATGAATGCGCGGATCACCGGTGCGAGGCGCGCCGACCACCTCGTCTAGCGCAACCCCGTACGCCTCCGCTAGCGGCAGGAGCAAATCCAAGCTCGGTCGACGCAGCCCGGACTCGAGCCGCGACAGTGTGCTCTGCGAGACGCCGGTGCGGGCGGCCAGTTCCAGCAGTGTCAGCCCACGCTGGCTACGTAGAGCACGCAACCGGGGGCCTACTGCTGCCATCACGTCCTCGACGCCACTGCCCATGCGTTCCATCTTGCTAGAACTGCAAGACGGCGTGCAAGTTTGCCCAGGTACGACGCAGACTGGGCATCTCGCGTTACGAACAGGAGAAGCCATGAACCCACCACTGGACGCTACCCAGAAGCCCGACGCAGCAGCGTTCTGGGACAAGCATTATCAGTCAGGTGAGCTATCTCAGAATCCGCCCGCCAACGCAGTTCTCCGGGACGTGGCACACACGTTGCAGTCCGGCAGCGCACTCGACCTCGGCTGCGGTACGGGCGGCGATGCGCTGTGGTTGGCGCGTCGGGGTTGGTCGGTGACGGCCACCGACATATCGCCCACCGCAGTTTCACACGTTTCGGCCAGTGCGCGAGCTCTCGGTCTGGCCGACACGGTGCATGCCGTATGCCATGACCTGTCGGCGACCTTCCCTGATGGCCACTTCGACCTGGTCTCGGCCCAGTACTTACAGACTCCGTTCGACTTGCCCCGCGCCCAGATTTTGCGTCGAGCCGCCCACGCCCTGACGCCCGCTGGCCTGCTGCTGATCGTCGATCACGGATCTGCAGCTCCGTGGTCGTGGAACAAGGGACCCGGAGTTCGTTTTCCGCTGCCGAGCGAAGTCGCCGCCGAACTCGCGCTCGACCCCGCGGTATGGCGTATCGAACGAGCGCAGGCGTGTAGCCGCGAAGCCGTCGGCCCGTCAGGAGAGCATGCCGAGGTGATCGACCACGTCCTACAGATCCGCCGCATCACCTCGTGATCAATTCACTCGCGACATCTAGGAAAGGTTCGACCCCATGACGCACCCGGATAGCCGGCCCCCGAGCACCGGTACAACCGAAAAAGAAGTCCTGCAAGGGTTTTTGACCTATCTGCGCGAATGCGCCACCGGCAAACTCCGCGACGTCGACGAGTCCGCGGCTCGCAGCGCTGCAGTGCCCTCGGGGACGAACCTGCTCGGACTCGTCCGGCACCTAACTTTCGTTGAGCGATCCACCTTCCTGGGCGAGACCACCACGAACTGGAAAGCCACATTCCACACACCCGACGGCGAGACGCTCGACGCAGTCGTCACGCAGTACCGCGAGGCGATTCGGCAGGCGAACGAGGTCATCGACAGCTACAACGACCTGTCCGCCCCAGCGCCTCGACGCTCCGGGCGCAGCAACGGGCCCTCGATGCGCTGGGCCCTGACACACATGATCGAGGAGACCGGCCGCCACGCCGGACATCTCGACATCATGCGCGAGCTGATCGACGGGAAAACCGGCCGATGACGCGTCGAGGTCACGCATTACAGCGCCGAGCCGCGCGTCGGACATTCGCCGCCGCGGTAGTAGAGGGTCACCGTTTCGGCTGCGGGGGTCGAGATGTCCCGCAGTCTTTCGGTTTCGAGATCGTTGTTGTTCGCCACAGTGAATGGCAGCGGTGCGGGCGCGTCCACCTGTGATAAGCACGACCCGAAATACGCCGGAACGATGAAAGCGTATTCGATGGATGTTTGCCTGCATCGCCGTCGCCGCCGCGGTTGCTCGAGTCCAGGTCGTAATCTTCAATCGTCACCACATCCGACGAGCGCTGCGGACAGTGCTACAACGCAGGTGACGGTCGACAAACGCGCGAAAGAGGCAGTGATATCAAGGAGGATACCGAGATCGCGGGTGTCCAAACCTGACCATGTGGGGTTTCGAGACGAGTCGAATCGGATATCGTCGCCCCACTGCGAACACGCGTGCTGATGGCGAACTACGACTCGACGGACAATAGATGACTTCTTTCAAAACCCGGGTTCTGCGTGCCCGGGATTCGTTCTGGTTTCTGCCCGCGATGCTCGGGGTTGCCGCGTTGATAGTGGCACAAGCGTTGGTGATGCTGGATCGATATCTCGACAGCACGGCGCTCGGGTCCTGGGGATTTCTGCTGTATCGGGTGGGGGCCAGTGGCAGTCGCGACATCCTCGGCGCGATCGGCGGCTCGATGCTCGCGGTGGCGGCCACCTCGTTCTCGATCACGATTTCGGTTCTCGCGACGGCGAGTTCGACGTACGGGCCCCGGTTGGTTCGTAATTTCATGTCGGATCGGGGAAATCAGTTCGTACTCGGTATCTTCGGAGCCACGTTCCTTTACAGCCTGATGGTGCTGCGGTCGATTCGCTCGGACACCGACGCAATGACCTTCGTCCCCGACATCGCCGTCAATGTCGCCGTCCTTCTCGCGGTGGTCGACGTCGCTGTCCTGGTCTATTTCATCCATCACATCGCCGATTCCATTCAGGTGTCCACCCTGTCGGCACGAGTCCGCGGCGAGCTCGTCGCCGTCACCGACGCTCTGTATCCGAAAAAACTCCCAGACGAGGCCACCGGCGCTCGAACATTGCCTGCGACAGCTCTCGCCGTCGGCTCCGATGCATCGGGTTTCGTCGTGAGGGTCGACGAGAACGCGTTGATCGCCGCAGCAAGCAAGGCGGGGAGCGTGGTGGAGATGCACGTGCGCGCCGGAAGTCACGTGATCGAAGGAGAGAATATTGCCTCGTTCACCGGCAATACCAGCGACGCCATGGCGAAGGAGATCCGCGACGCGGTGGTTCTGGATGCCACACGTACGCCGAGTCAGGACATCGAATTTGCGATTCAGCAGCTCACCGAGATGGCCGTTCGGGCGATGTCGCCGAGCACCAATGACCCGTATACGGCCCGCAACGCGCTCGCCGAGCTAGCCGTCGGCATGGTGCCGCTCGCAACGCGGCCGGCTCCACTGCTCGGTCGCAACGACGCGGATGGACACTACCGTCTGACGATCTCGCTCCCCTCCGTCCCCGAATTGATCGACCAGGTATTCGACGCCATCCGCCAGTACGGGCTCGGCAACCCACCGGCCGTGATCGCAGCCGTAGACCTCGCCCGACGGATCGGAACCGCCACGATCCACGACGAGATCCGCGTCGCGGTAGTGCGACAACTGACGGCTCTCCGTAGTGCATTCGGTGGCGGCGATGCGGACCCGATCGACGTCGACACGTGTTGCAAGCACATCGACGTGGCTACGTCGGCGATCAACGCGAAAGCCTGAATCGCGTCACGCACGGGTGTCTCGGCAGCTGCAACGGTCAGGTGTTCGCTCGCGCGATGGATCAACGGCAGATCGGAAGTCCACCTCAGTGCCGGCAGGACTGGTGCCCCGCTGCGCTGGGGCACCGTCGTGGTCCTCGATGCGCACGGTGGTCGAGGCGTACGTTGTTGACTCGCCTTGCTCATTCGGGTGAGCCCATCGCGGTCGATGTCTCCGACCAAGTCAATGTAGTACGCGATAGTGAACGAAACACTGGAGGATAGACTCTGGGCGGACCTAGTCGCTTCTTGCACCGGCATATCAGAAGCGTCGAAGATTCGGGCACGTTCCCACCTCCTCCCCTCGACCATTGGCGTCTACCCTGGAAAACACAGCAAGTAGGACTACACCCACCCGAGTCGCGCGGCACTGAAAGGACTACTCAGTGGTGGAATTCGACCGCGAGGGGAGCCAGCGTGGTGGAACCCGAGAACGACGATAGACAAGCAGGTCATTTTTTCCAGCTGCCGCCGATCAATCCGGACCACTGGAACGATGACTTACGTGCACAGCGCCTGAAGGACACACGCCTCGGCGCAGGGTGGGGAGCACTGCGGCGCACTCTGGTACGCATGGGTTGGCTGTTGGTCGTTGTGGCAGTTGTGAGTTCTTTTTACTACGTCTACGACGTGCGACCAGAACGCGAACGGCTGGCCCGGACAAATCCACGTTTGTATCACGTGTACGACGCGCAGGACCGAGCCGACGATCGGACTGCAGTGGTCGACCTGGCTGGTTTGGGCATTCTCGATGCCACGCACACAGCCCACGCACTGCCCGCGCTCGCGCTGATGGGGCAGGTGTGGGCAGTGCAGTACGACAATGCAGGTCTGGACACGGCGGTGATCAGCGAGCTCATCACCCGACGAGCACACCAGCGTGGCGTGACCCAGATCGTGGTGGTCGGTCATAGCATGGGCGGCATCATCGCGCTGGAAGTGGCTACGCATCTCTACGAAGACACCGATCTGAGGTTGCGGGCTGTAATGCTGGATTGCACCCCGGTCAATTTGCATGCGGTTCGCAGCCGGAGCCGCGACGCCGGTGAAGACATGCTGCGCTGGATGGGGTGGTTACCCGGAGCACGTGAAAGTCGCACGCTGCGAGTACTAGTGGAGACTGTTGCCCGCAAGGACCGGTTCGTTACCCACTCGGCTGATGGTGTGCCGTCGATCGATACCCATGAGCTTTACACAGTCGTCACCGAAGTGTTTCGCGAAAAGATTCGCTCGAGTAAGGCAGCGAGTAACAGTCTCATCGAATCCCAGTTCAATGCCATTGTCGCCTCGGGTGCGCAGAAGAATTTGGAGGCGTTGACTGCCGAGTTCGAGGACAAACCGCTGCCGGCGTTCGTGTTCCTGCGCCCGAAGATCGGAGAACACGATCCGGTCGTCGACGTCGATTACAGTCAGCGAGTGCTGTTCGAACAGACGGGCAAGCCGCCCGGGCGACTCCTAGTGGTCCGCATGCCACAGACTGCTCACGCCAACCCCATCCAACAGCCAGAGGTCTACAACCCGGCCATCGAAACCACAGTGTTGCCCTTCCTCGAACGAATACAGCAACTGGGCGATGCCAGCCCGGCCGCAGGGGCAACCGAGTTCCGCGACGACAACCCGCAGTAGGCTGCAGACAGCGTAACTTCCCGCGCTCTACGCCTGTCCGTGAATTCAAAAATTTGTGTGACACATTCGCCATCCGTACCAATTTTTGACACCGGATCAAAACGGAGGCAGCGCCGCTGCGTACAGTTCACGACACATCGATGGGAACCGGTTACAGCACACTCGAAACGGGGTACCCGAAGTGCATGTGAATCACCCCGGCGTGTCCGGAGACTTCGTTCTTTGGGAACGATCGAGTTATGTCAGGATCGCAGACGAGGTACCCGCCGGAGCCGAAGTAAGCGTGCGGTGCGGATGGTCGCCGAAGTCCAGCACGAGCATCCCTCCGAGTGGGCGGCGATCGAGTCGGTAGCCGGCAAGCTCGGCATCGGGACCGCACAGACGTTGCACAACTGGATCCGACGGCCTCAGACCGATGCAAGCCAGCGCCCGGGCGTGACCAGTGAGATCTCGGCAGAGATGAAGAAGCTTCGCACTGAGAACCGAGAACTCAAGCGAGCCAACGAAATACTGAACTCTGCGTCGGTCTTTTTCGCGGCGGAGCGGGGTCGCAACAACAAGTGATCATCGACTTCATCGAAAACAACAAACAGGAATCCGAACTCCGCTCATCGATCACACCTGGCACTACGGCGTCGAGCCGATCTAATGAAACGGTAGCCCCGCCGGTTTGCACTACTCGAGCCGATCCGTGCACGCAGCCCTACTTCTGCAGACTGTGGGCGAACTCGGCGCGGCTACCACGTTTCGGTGCATGCGTACCGCATTGTGAAGTATCGGGCCGCTGGTAGGTGCATCACTTCGTCGAGCAGGGCACTTTCAAACCATGACGGCAGCGCGTGAGACCGATCGGTAGGCGGGAGGTTACACGACAGCCGATGCGATGGTGGCCCCACGAGGCCTTTTCATGAGAGCGCTGATCAACCTTCCCGGTTCGATGACCGTGGGCGCCACCCTGATGCACACATCGACGAGAAGGGGTGACATGACCACACTGTGGTGCGGAATCGACTGGGCTGAAGCGCATCACGATGTGGCAGTCATCGACGTCGACGGCGTGCTGATTGCCAAAGCTCGAATCAGCGACGACCTTGCTGGGTTCACCAGACTGACGGAGCTGGTCACTTCTCTGTCACTGAGCGGCCTCTCTGGATTGCCGATAGCCATCGAAACAGGGCAAGGCCTGCTGGTATCGGCGCTTCGCGCCGCCGGTGCCGATGGGTTCGCCATCAACCCACTAGCGGTCTCCCGGTACCGAGACAGGTATTCACCGAGCTGATCGAAAAGCGACTCTGCGGACGCATTGGTGCTGGCGAACATTCTGCAAACGGCCAAAGTCAACCACCGTCGATTGCCTCACGACAGCGAACTGGCGCAATCGATCAAAGTGCTCGCACGTGGTCACCAGGATGCGATCTGGGATCGAAAGCAGATCGCAAGCGAGGCTCGATCGCTTCTGCGCCAATACTATCCGGCGGTTCTCGATACGTTCGACGACCTCACCACCATGGGTGCGCGCGTGGTCCTACATTTGGCTGCCACTCCCTCCGCCGCTGCCAGTCTGCGTCCCTCAGCGGTAGCTGCTGCACTCCGAAAGTGAGGCCGGAAACGTGGAGTCGACGCGGAAGCTCGGCGAATCGTCGACGACCTTCGTGCCATACATCTGCGACAGCCGACATCGGTCGAGACTGCGATGGGCTGCCAGGCGCTCACGTACTCTCGCGCCAAGGCCGCAGCCGCTGAGAACATCCGATCGCTGGAGGATGCCCTGAGCGAAGCCTTCTATGCGCACGCAGACGCAGCAGTCCTGCGCAGTTTCCCCGGTCTCCGAACTGTGCTCGGCGCGCCGCGGATCCTCGGTGAAATCGGCGACGACAGGGAACGTTTCACTACAGCGCGAGGATTGAAATCCTATGCCGGCACCGCGCCAGCGGCACCAAGACCAACGTCAGTATGCGCGTGGTCCGCAATAAACGACTCAACCCCGCCGCGTACCTCTGGGCGCTTCCATTGATTCTTCACTCACCCGACGCGCGCTCCCACTACGACCGAAGACGCCGGGTCGGTGATTCGCACACCTCGGCATCGAGGAACCTCGCCAACCGCTACATCGGAATGCTCCATCACTGCCTTCACACGGGGCAGGTCTACGACGCATCGGTCGCATTCGGGCACATCGCTGAGAGAGCACCAGCGAACATCGCGTCTTGACTAACGGCAACATGCGATGTCTGCACGGTGCTCACCGAGCACGGCTGCCCGATCGCGCCAGTCCATCTACTACGAGGCCCGCAGTCGCGCTGCATCGAAACGAGCGGTGCGCGATAGACAGCTGAAGGCCGAGATCACCCATGTTCACGGTGAGAACTACTCGGTCTACGGCGCACGCAAAGTCTGGCTGCAATCACGAGGGATTCTGCGAGAAGTTACCGGTAACTACAGTGCATCCTTCGCGACCGGCGTCGGTGTGTTGATCGTGTCGGTTGTACTGACATTGCTGATCCAAGAACAGAAGGTGGAGGCTGCACCCGCTAGCGATCCAACCGAGTTGAGGCGGACTCTTGCCTCGGGCTAGGGGTTACGACGGCTTATTACTCGGGGCACAAACTCTGTCGCGTCCGGTTCCAGAACGGAAACAGTTGCGTACGAGTGGCTTCGGGATGATCGGTCTGGGCCAGCTCCTCGAATTCCAGAACTGTTTGTCCGGCCGTCCGGGCGACTCCACACGCTTGCAGACTTAGCTTTGCCGAGGCTACGAACCCGATATCGGTGGCGTAGGAACCGAGTGGGCTCGAATTCACAAATGATTCGAGCCCGTCGCCCCACCGGTTGTACTCGGATTGGATGGTGTAATCGCACGGCTGCCCGAACAACGTGCTGCACGTTGCCTCTTGGCCATCGATCACGAAAGATTCATCGGCTTGGGGGCGCGGTGTCGTGTCTCGGGTGGAGTCGAACACCTTGAGGAAGACGACGACCGCGAGCGCACACAAAGCGACGATGATCAGCAGGTGCAGAATGCGTTTCATTTACCCTCACCGTCTGACTGCGGAGACTTCGAGACTGCGTATCCGTCCATCCTGCCGGATCTGGACGCCAGCATGGACGAAATCACCGTAATCGGCGAGTCCGACGTTGAGTTTTCCGCCGAAGAGCACCGATAGCAGAGCCTCGCATGGACCTATGCCGCGCGTGGAGGGAAGTGGTTCGCTGGACGCCTTGTGGGCTGATCGAGTGCAACTGGCCGCGACGCGACGGATGATCCGGATCATCTCAGCCAGCCGGATCATCTTAGCCTTATCTTAGCCTGAATGCACCGATGAGCTGACTCGCTTGTTCTGAATGATGTTGCGCGGTATCGACCTGGATACGAGGCGTGATTGTTCGGCCGATCTCGGCTATCGGGTTGTTCCACTGGGGTTTTCGTCTCGTGTGTGGGTAAGGGTACTGGTCGTTAGGCTGCGATCGGTAGGTTTCGAGGGAACGTGTTCTCGAACAGTGTCATCCACTGTTTCTCCCACGGCCAGTCTGTGGGTAGGTGGAGGGTGATTTTCCGTGCCGAGTAGGCGATACGAGTCGGCACGGTGATCAGAGTTCGACGGATCGTGCCGGTCGTTGCCTTCGCCAGCGCCGAGTCGCCGGTGATGGCGGCGGCGGCGCGGGTGAGGTTGAACGCCATCACCGCGCAGACCAGCCAGGCCGCGTTGGCGCAAAAATGTCCTGACGGCATGTGGGCGAGGGCTGAATTCTTGAGGTCTGCGTGGACTTGTTCGATGATCGCGTGCCGGCGGTGGACCTGGTCGGCGGTGACGGTGTCGAGATCGTCTGGGTCTGTGGTGGTGAAGAAAGCGTGGAACCGCCACACATCGAACAGTTGCTGCTGTCCTTGGTCTTTCTTCAATCGTAGATCCGGGATGCGGCGCACGATCAACCGGCCGGGGATGTGGTGGGCTGTCTTCTGTGCCGTGAACGCGGTGAACGGTATTTCGGCGACTTCCGCCGTCGAGATCCACGACTGGGTGTCGTCGTCGAAGATCGCGTTGGTGTAGCGGATCGGGGTCCACGCATCGACCGGGATTGCACTGATCGCGGTGCGGATCACCGAGTTCAGTCCGGTGGTGATCGAGACGTCCGCGCCGCCACGGATCGCTGCCGAGATGGCGCGGTGCCCGAAGTACGCCGAATCGGCACGCACCAGTGGGACCGACATCTGCTGTGGAGCAGCAGAATTGGTGACTACCGTGCGGACTCGGTGTACCGTGCGCAAGGTGTCGGCGATCATCCGGGCTGCACCGCGTGCGGATCCACATGACCCTTTCCGGAGTCGTTGCCCGGTGATCACCGGTGCTGCAGTGGTCGTGGTGACGGTGGTGATCAGCGAGTTCAATCCGCGGACTCCGGAGTAGCCGTAGACGGATCCTTGTTTGCTGTGTCCGTGGACTTCGATGATCGAGTCGTCGATGTCGATCATCACCGGGCCGGTGTCGATCCCGGCCAGGACCGGGGTCTGCTCGGCGAGCCCAGAGGGCAGGCGGGACGCGACTGCGTCGAGTTGGGGGACATGCCCGAACCGGAACTGGTGCAGAAACGCCCCCAGCGTCGAGGGCGCGTACGGGCGGTCGAAGAGCGTTCCCAGTGCGCCGTGCCGGAGGATCGCCATGTCGGCGATGCTGTCCGCGCCAGCGACCATCCCCGCGACCAGCGATCCGACCTTGCGGCCGGCGTTGGCGCCTTTGTCGGTCGGCACACTCAGATGCGCGTCGGCCAACGCGAGCAACCCTGATCGCTGCGCCAACGCCAACGCCAGCACCGGGACCAGCCCGGCTGCGGACACGAGATTGGGGTCGTCGAACCTCGCGGCAGTGACAGGTCGGGTGTGAGATAGTTGCATCTGCGAGATGCCCTTCTTGTGGTCAGAATCGGTTCTGTAGAAAGTCCCATTCGTCCACCACAGCAGGGCATTTCGCGTCTAACGCGCATGTTGAGCGGCTACCTCATCGGTGCATTCAGGCTTAACCGTCGACGGATCGGCGCAACTCGGGTCTGCTCGGCAACGGTGTCCACCCCTCGTTCATACCCGAGCGGCGCGACCATCCTGCGTGACTCGCCGCACCGCACACGGTTCCAGTTTTCGCGGAGGACGGCACCACGAAAGTCAGCGACTCCACATTCTCCTGAGATGACAGTGAGGGCACCGACCTACCTCGGTCCGGTGCCCCAATTCATCCAGCGTCCATTTGACTTCTGCGTCAGGGGGTTCGGGTCAGATACAGGGTCACAGGAGTCAACGATTCTGGCTCTTGTGACACGTTCGTGGGTTGCTGATCGCGCCTGAGCGGCCACACGCCCTCCCCCGTCTAAGTTTTGGCTTGCCGAAGGTCAAAACTGAAGAACGGAGAACGGAGAACGGCGTGCAGAACGCTAGCTTATGGCGCACGGTGTTGGGCGTCGAGAACACCGTCGTCGAGGACGTCGAATTCAACGACGACACACAAGCGATCGTGGCGCATGTAAGGCCCGCAAGGGGGATCAGGGGGCGATGTTGCTCCTGCGGATATTGCCCCACACACGGGCCGACAGTACGCCAAATCCCCTGGGCCCGCCACGGTGCCGGGCATACCCGCTCTTTCGATCAACAGGTCGCGTGGCTGGCCACCCAGTGCTCCAAGAAGGCAATCACCGAACTGATGCGGATCGCCTGGCGCACAGTCGGATCGATCATCGCTAGAGTGTGGGCCGACACCGCCGCCGGTATCGATGCGTTAGCCGACCTGCCAAGAATCGGGATCGACGAGATCTCGTGCAAACGCGGTCACAAGTACCTGACCGTTGTCGTCGACCACGACACCGGACGCCTGGTGTGGGCCCATCCGGGCCGAGACCGCGCGACCGTCCGCGCTATCTTCGACGCACTCGAGTCCTCGGGTGCGGGAAGGTGCGCCCGCATTACTCATGTCACCGCTGACGTGGCCTTGTGGATCTCCGATGTGGTCCGCGACCGATGTCCCCGCCGCGATCCGCTGTGCCGACCCCTTTCACGTCGTCGGTTGGGCTACCGAGGCACTCGATACCG
>NZ_JASISW010000036.1 GCF_030063335.1 Rhodococcus sp. G-MC3
CCTTGCGGATCTCGGTGAACATGCCGACAGCGCGTTCACGCAGCTCGGTGGGGTAGTTGCTTGCCGGTCGTGCCATGGCTTCATTCTCCTAAGAAGTGAAGCCTCCGGACAACCCGGTGCGGTTCAGATCCTCCTGAAGATGCGAGTGGAGTCATCGTAAACCGGTCTCGGCTGTAGTACTACTTTTGGTCGTAGATTGCGGCGATTTCGGGCAGGAAACGACAAATGCCCTGCCGCTCCACTATGAAGGGCAGGGCATTCGGTCGAGACGAGAGACGATCAGTTTCCGAGCGCGCAGAACTGCCCGGAGGCGAAGTTCAGAGCCAACGACATCGTTCCGACGCAGTTGACGCCGCCCGGTTCTGCGGTGGCTCCGGATCCCCAGCCTGCGATGGCAATGGTGGTCGCACCATTTTCGGCCCAGGAGTGTGCGATACCGCCGCCGATTGCACCGGCGTAGGCAGTTCCGCCTGCGCGTGATGCGCCGAGCGCAGTGCCGTAGCCGGTCGCCAAGGTCGAGGTGGTGCCGCCGGTTTCCGCGACGCTGACGGCAGTGCCGCTCTCGGTCGCGGTCGCGGCCGCATGCGAGGTGTCAGCAGCGGTTGCACCGCAACTCGCGACACCGTCGACCTGAATGTCATTGGCCGATGGCGGGGACACGCAGGTGACCGGTGCGGCCGAGGCAACGCCACTTCCGAAGAACGTCGCAGCCGCGACTCCGCCGCTGAACACGAAAAGCGCTGCGGTGCGGGACATTCGACTACCGAAGCGGTGTGAGGAGCCAACCTGGGGCGAGCGGCCAAGCGCAGAGAAAGAAGACGAAGCGGAGAACAACAGGGGGCTCCTTCAGGAAACGAAATGGGTCGGTGCGGCACACCGTACCGCGGTTCGGCGCTCAGGTCATCAGTGATTGTTCCCAAGGGGTGTAACGATTCGGCACTCGACATTTTCGACAAGAACCTGGCAAAGGAAACGTGCTCTACCATCTCCGAGGATGAAGCGCACTCTGATCGTGGCAGTGGCCGGATCGCTTGTCCTACTCGCTGGATGCAGTGGGTCCGGCGGAGTCGATCGAGATGGCGCGGTCGCTGCCGACTCGTCGCTCTCCTCGCCCGGTATTGCGCTTGCTCCCGAGATGGGCGACGCGAGAAGTGATCAGGCCACGGAGGTGCAGGCGCGCAAAGAGGTTGTGACAGGCCAGATTTTCGTTACGACAGCCGATCCCGTCGAGGCAGCTCGCGAGGCCGTCGGCGCTGTGGAAGACGCGGGCGGACGCGTCGACAATCGCACGGAGAATCCGGAAACAGACAATTCGCCTGCCAGTAGTTCCATCACCGCGCGAATTCCCGCGGACAAGCTCACCGCCACGGTCGACCGTATCGACAAACTCGGCAAGGTGACGAGCGTCAGCATCACACGCGACGACGTGACGATGCAGTACCAAGATCTCGACGCCAGGATCTCAGCGCTGCAATCGTCGGTCGATCGTCTGAGAGCTCTCATCGCGGGAGCTGCGAACACTGCCGATCTCATCGAGGCGGAGTCCGCGCTCTCCAGCAGGCAAGGGGAGCTCGACAGTCTCACGTCACAGAAAAACTACCTCGCGGACCAGGTGGACTTGTCCACCATCACAGTGCAATTCAGTACTGACGACGTGACGCCCTCTACTGAACCGGATAATTTCTTCGACGGACTTGTCGCAGGCTGGCACTCGTTGTTGGACGCGATGTCCGACGGCGTGGTCGCTCTCGGCCGTGCCATCCCGTGGCTTGGTGCACTCGCCGTGGGTGCGGCGATCGTCTACGGAATTGTGCGTCTCACTCGTAGAAGGACGAAGGTCGCCCAGCCCGAGGAGTCGGAGTCCTCGATCGACACAACCGCTCCCTCTGACGATTGACGTGACCGGTTTCCCGAAATCAGCACCCGTCCTCAGACCCTGATCTTTCCCTCAGACACTCCCGTCGAATCCGTGTTGGCGCCACGCTTCGTACATGACGACGGCTGCTGCGTTGGCGAGATTGAGCGATCGACGTCCGGGAATCATCGGGATCCGTAGCTTGTCGGTGACGTGTGGGTCGCTGAGAACCTCGTCGGGAAGGCCTGTCGGTTCGGGACCGAAGAGCAGAACATCGCCGGGACGGTAGTCGACGGCGGTGTGAAATCGGGACGAGTGAGCGGTGTACGCGAATACCCGATCGGGAGCCAGTGCTTCCCATGCGGCCGGGAGGCTCTCGTGGACCGTGACCGACGCAAGGTCGTGGTAGTCCAGACCGGCTCGTTTGAGCTTGGGTTCGGACATGTCGAAGCCGAGTGGACCCACGAGATGGAGCTCGCAGCCCGTTCCGGCGACGAGGCGGATGGCGTTGCCGGTGTTCTGTGGTATCCGGGGTTCGAAGAACATGAGTCGAAACACCCGCCTCACTCTGCCATCACCGCGGCAGGGAAGATGGCTCAGGTGGACGAAGAACAAATCGTCGGTGAGGACTACTCCGACGCCAGACTCGATCAGCAAGAGTGGACCGATCGCAACTTCGTGTCGTGCAATTTTCTCGATGCAGACATGAGTGGAGTGAAAACGAAATCGGTGGTGTTCACCGAGTGCGATTTCACCGGGACTGACTTCACGGAGTCGATTCACGTGGACACGGCGTTCAGGTCGTGTACTTTCACTCGGACCAATTTGCAGCACAGTACTTTTCGTCATGCGAGTTTTATCGGATCGACGTTCGTGGACTGCCGGATGCGTCCCGCAACGTTCGACGAGGTCGACTTCACGCTGGCAGGCCTCGGGGGAGCGGACCTCCAAGGCGTCGACCTGAGCGGGTGCCGCATGGTCGAGGCCAATCTTGTGAACGCAGATTTCCGGAAAGCCACGTTGGCATCCGTCGATTTCACCGGGGCACGTGCGATCGGGGTGAAGTTGGACCGCGCCGATCTTCGCGGCGCACAGGTCGATGCGGACACCTGGGTCGCCGCGACGGTCGCCGGGGCTCGCATCGAGCTGACGCAGGCAGTCGCCTACGCGCAGGCACGAGGGTTGTGGGTCGAGGGTTGACGTAACCCGGCCGCCGCCACCTCTGGAACAATGGTCGTCGTGACTGCAACGGTGCTGGACGGTAAGGCGACCCGCGACGAAATTTTCGTCGATCTGACCGAGCGTGTGAACGCCCTACGGAAGCAGGGCGTCGTCCCAGGCCTCGGTACGGTCCTCGTCGGGGACGATCCGGGGTCCGCTGCCTACGTACGCGGCAAGCACAACGATTGTGCCAAGGTCGGCATCACGTCGATCCGCCGTGATCTTCCCGCCGACATCAGCCAGGCAGACCTGGAAGCGGTCATCGACGAACTCAATGCAAACCCGGAGTGCACCGGCTACATCGTCCAATTGCCGCTCCCGAAACACCTGGACGAGAACGCCGCACTCGAGCGGATCGACCCGGCAAAGGACGCCGACGGCCTGCATCCGATCAACCTCGGTCGTCTCGTGCTGGGTAAGGAAGCCGCATTGCCCTGTACTCCGCGCGGAATCGTCCATCTGCTTCGCCGCTACGACGTTGCGATCGACGGGGCACATGCCGTTGTGATCGGGCGCGGCGTAACGGTCGGCCGTCCGATCGGGCTGCTCTTGACACGCAAGAGCGAAAACGCCACGGTCACGTTGTGCCACACCGGTACCAAGGATCTTGGCGCCGAGGTCTCTCGCGCGGATATCGTCATCGCCGCTGCAGGCGTGCCGGGAATCGTCACGGCAGAGATGGTCAAACCGGGTGCTGCTGTCCTCGACGTGGGAGTCACCCGAACCGATGACGGCTTGCGCGGCGACGTGGCCGCAGGCGTGGCCGAGGTAGCAGGCTTTCTCTCGCCCAACCCTGGCGGCGTCGGCCCATTGACGCGCGCATTCCTACTGTCCAACGTCGTCGAGCGCGCGGAGCGCGAACTTCACTCCACTACAGCGGTCTGATCAGCGATGGGCATTCAGATCCGCAAGAACCTGCCCCTGCTCGTGGTGCTCGTCGTCATCGTGGCTGCGCTTGTCTTGGTTCTTGCGGATCGCTGGCGCCGCGGGTCCTTCGTACTGGGAATCGCGACGATCCTGGCGGCCGGCTTTCGGCTCTGTCTGCCCGAGAGCCGCGCAGGCCTACTGGCGGTGCGGAGCAGACAGTTCGACGTGTCGGCGCTCGCGCTGGTGGGCGGCGCGATCGTATTCCTGTCCGCGTCGATCGACCCGCTCGGAACCGACTGACGCTCGGACAAGCCTGACGGGTCTCTCGTCAGGCTTGCTTCGAGCTTCGTGCGGTTCGTGCGTGTCCCATTGTCTCGACGAGAAGCTGAGCGACAGCTTCGGCCTCCGTGAGGAACCCGTCATGGCCGTCGCGCGACTGAATTACTTCCAGTCCTTTGCAGGCAGGGAGACCACGGGCGATCTCTTTCTGTTGACGAAGGGGATAGAGCCGGTCCGAGTCCACTCCGCCGACGATCGTGGGAACGGTTGCCAGTGCAAGCGCCGCGTCGATCCCGCCGCGCCCGCGCCCGATGTCGTGTCGATTCATCGCTTCGCTCAGCAGCACGTAAGTACTAGCGTCGAACCTGCCCGCCAGCTTTGCAGCCTGGTGCTGAAGGTAGCTCTCGATGGCGTATCGACCGCCGTGCCAAGGGTCTTCGTCACCCTGAGCGGAGTTCGCGAACCGCAGATCCAGTTCGCTTTCGGTTCGGTAGGTCAGATGCGCGATACGACGCGCGATGCTCAGTCCGGTCTTGGGTGAGCGTCCCGTCCCGTGGTAGTTGCCGCCCTGCCAGTCCGGATCGGACGTGATCGCTTCGATTTGTGTGGTCTGTGTTCCGATCTGATCGGCCGTCGCCCGTGCACCGACAGCGAGCACCAGCGCCGCACCCACACGTTCCGGGTATCCGACGATCCATTCGAGTGTTCGCATCCCACCCATCGATCCACCGACCACGGCCGCGAAGCGCTCGATGCCCAGTGCGTCGGCAACGGCTGCTTCGGCAACGACCTGATCACGAATGGAAATTTCGGGGAATCGGCTTCCGTACGGGGTGCCGTCCGACGTGAGTGAGCTCGGCCCGGTGGTCCCTCCGCAGCCACCCAGGACGTTGGTGGCCACGACACACCACTCGTCGGTGTCGAGGGGGTCGCCGGCGCCGACCATTCCGTTCCACCAGCCGGGCAACGCATGATCGTCGTCCGGCGCACCGGTCACGTGGGAATCGCCGGTGAGTGCATGTTCGACGAGTACGACGTTGTCACGTGCGGGTGAGAGCTCACCCCAACGCTGGACGGCGACGGTCACCTTGGGCAGGGTCGCTCCGCTTTCGAGCGTGAGCGAACCGATGTCGATGCTGCCGAGCCGACCGCCCGGCGGAGGAAACCCTGCCGCCGGACGGACGTCGTGCACAGTGCCGATGGTCAAGACGCCGCCGCAGCGAAGCCGAGTTCGAGATCGGCGAGGATGTCGTCGATCCCTTCGATGCCAACTGCCAGCCTGACCAGGCCTGGCGTGACACCCGATGCCAATTGTTCCTCTGGTGTCAGCTGCGAGTGAGTGGTCGATGCGGGGTGAATGACAAGTGAACGCACATCTCCGATGTTAGCTACATGGCTGTGCAGGCTCAGTGCGTTGACGAACTTCTTGCCCGCATCCACACCGCCCTTCAGTTCGAACGCGACGATTGCGCCCTGTCCCTTGGGTGCCAACTCCTGGCCTCGCTGGTACCACGGCGACGACTTCAGACCCGCGTAGTTGATCGACACCACGTCGGCGTGCGCCTCGAGGAAAGCTGCGACCTTCTGTGCGTTCTCGACGTGCCGCTCGATACGCAGGCTCAGTGTTTCCAGACCCTGGCTGATGAGGAACGCGTTGAACGGCGAGACGGCAGCGCCGATGTCGCGCAGCAATTGCACACGGGCCTTCAGTGCGAAGGCTGGTGCGCCGAGATCTGCGAAGACAACCCCGTGGTAGCTGGGGTCGGGAGTGGTGAAGTTCGCGTGACGGCCCTGTGTCCAATCGAATGTTCCGCCGTCGACGATGACGCCCGCGATGGCCGTGCCGTGGCCGCCGAGGTACTTGGTCGCCGAGTGCACGACGATGTCTGCTCCGTGCTTCAGCGGCTGAATCAGGTACGGAGTTGCGACGGTGTTGTCGACGATGAGCGGGATGCCGTTCTCGTGTGCAACCCCTGCGATCCCAGGAATGTCGAGGATGTCGTTCTTCGGGTTGGAGATCGTCTCGCCGTAGAACGCCTTGGTGTTCGGGGTGATCGCGGCACGCCACTGCTCCAGGTCGTCCGGATCCTCGACGAAGCTGACCGTGACTCCGAACTTGGGCAGTGTGTAGTGGAACAGGTTGTACGTTCCGCCGTACAGACGTGGGCTCGAGACGATGTGGTCGCCTGCCTCGGCGATGTTCAAGATTGCGAAGGTCTCGGCCGCTTGCCCCGATGCGAGAAGTAGGCCGGCGACACCGCCTTCGAGCGCAGCGATCCGCTGCTCGACGACATCCTGCGTCGGATTGATGATGCGGGTGTAAATGTTGCCGGGCTCGGCCAGTCCGAACAGCGCCGCGGCGTGATCGGTGTTATCGAAGGTGTAAGACGTGGTCTGGTAGATGGGCAGTGCACGTGCGTTGGTGGCGCCATCGGGTGTTTGCCCGGTGTGAATCTGCTTGGTCTCAAAGCTCCAGGACGCGGTCGGATCCTCGATGGGTGCTCCGACGGCGTCGACAACGTCAGGTGTGTTCTCGCTCATGTAAGTGATGGCTCCGTTTTCGAAGGATGTGTGGGAATCGAAACGGCTCTCGCTCGGAAAGCCGGGCGGGGTGTATCGAGACGACAACACATGGCGAACCTCCTCGGGGGCCTGCTCGGTACAGCAGTGCCCGGTCAGTGGGTCCGCAGCAACATGACGCCCGCCGACGGACCCGCGCTTGTTCTCCGACTGCGCAGGTACGCGCAGGCGGCTAACCAGGTCTTCTCACCCGGGGCACCCCACCGCGGTTGGAGGGTTGCCGGCCAGCAAGCCGGGGCTTGAACACTGGCACTCATGACCTGGCGTGAATCCTAGCGGTGCGATCCGACGTGCGAAACAGCGACTTCTTCGATGGTGTCGTCGTGCACGGTGGCAGAGGGTCATCGGCGGCTGTGAACAGGGGAAAGGCGTCGTCTGCTCCGCGGGGCCGTGCGGCTGCTGCTTGCGGGCGAACTCTCAAGCAGTACGCTTGTCTTGTTTTCTCAGCTCGCGGATGACCCGACGTACACGTTTGACTTCCTAGGAGGACGCGAACCTCACATGTCGAAAATCAAGGTCGAAGGCACGGTCGTCGAACTCGACGGCGACGAGATGACTCGAATCATCTGGCAGTTCATCAAGGACAAGCTCATTCACCCGTACCTCGACGTCGACCTCGAGTACTACGACCTGGGCATCGAACACCGCGACAAGACCGACGACCAGGTCACCGTCGACGCCGCCAACGCGATCAAGAAGCACGGCGTGGGCGTCAAGTGCGCCACCATCACCCCGGACGAAGCCAGAGTCGAGGAGTTCGGCCTGAAGAAGATGTGGCGTTCGCCCAACGGCACCATTCGCAACATTCTGGGCGGCACCATCTTCCGCGCGCCCATCATCATCTCCAACGTCCCACGGCTCGTCCCAGGCTGGACCAAACCGATCATCATCGGTCGGCACGCCTTCGGTGATCAATACCGAGCAACGGACTTCAAGGTGCCCGGGCCCGGCACCGTCACCATCACCTACACACCCGCCGACGGCAGCGAGCCGATCCAGCACGAGCTCGTGAAGTTCACCGAGGAGAGCCTCGGGGGCGTCGTGCAGGGCCAGTACAACTTCAATCAATCGATCATCGACTTCGCGCGCGCGTCGCTGAACTACGGGTTGCAGCAGAACTACCCGGTGTACCTCTCGACGAAGAACACCATCCTCAAGGCGTACGACGGCCAGTTCAAGGACACGTTCCAACACATCTACGAGACAGAGTTCAAAGCGGAGTTCGATGCTGCAGGTCTGACGTACGAGCACCGGCTCATCGACGACATGGTGGCGTCGTCGATGAAATGGGAGGGCGGATACGTCTGGGCGTGCAAGAACTACGACGGCGACGTCCAATCGGACACCGTCGCGCAGGGGTTCGGGTCGCTCGGCCTCATGACATCGGTACTGCTCACGCCGGATGGCAAAACCTGTGAGACGGAAGCGGCGCACGGCACCGTGACGCGGCATTTCCGGCAGCACCAACAGGGAAAGCCGACCTCGACCAACCCGATCGCATCGATCTTCGCGTGGACCCGAGGGCTCGAGCATCGAGGCAAGCTGGACAACACTCCCGATGTCATCGGATTCGCTCAATCGTTGGAGGACGTCGTCATCGGAACCGTCGAAGGCGGGGAGATGACCAAAGATCTGGCTGCGCTCGTGGGCGGGGACCAGAGTTACCTGTCAACCGAGGAATTCTTCGGTGCTCTCGACGAGAATCTGAAGAAGACGCTGCGCTGACAGCACGCTCAGAGGCGGTGAACATCTGCTCGGGTGAGGACAATCACCGTCGATCGACTCGAAATTCGGTTGCTCGCGGGAAGACAATTGAGCGGTGGGACGTTCCCTACGGGGTTCGTCCCTTCTTTCATGCCCTCCTCGAGACAAGGTTGTTCTGCTGTGACTGTCACCGATTCGGCTTTCGCCAAGAATGTCAGCGCTGTGCGCGACAGGGTGTCGAACGGACCGAGTACCAGTCGCAGAACACTGTCCACCCGCAGGCGGCTGGCGATGCTGGCGCTGTCCATCGGTGGATTCGGGATCGGTACCACCGAATTCGCGTCGATGGGTCTGCTTCCCGACGTCGCGACGACGATGGGGATCTCGGAGCCGTCGGCCGGCCATATGATCTCGGCCTACGCCCTCGGCGTCGTCGTCGGTGCTCCCGCGATCGCGACACTCGCAGCCCGGGTTCCTCGGCGCGCACTTCTGATCCTGCTGATGGTGGCGTTCACCCTCGGAAACTTGGGGACCGTCTTCGCACCGAGCTTCAATGAACTCGTGGCGTCGAGGTTCGTTGCAGGACTCCCGCACGGCGCATATTTCGGCATCGCAGCGCTCGTTGCGGCCCACCTCGCCGAACCAGGCAAGCGTGCCAAGGCCGTCGCGATGGTGATGATGGGTCTGTCGATCGCCAACGTCGTCGGCGTACCCGCTGCGACGTGGCTCGGTCAGGCACTCGGGTGGCGAAGTGCGTTTGCCGTCGTCGGGGTCATCGGTGCGTTGACCGTCACCGCGCTGATCCTGTGGATGCCGCGACTCGACGGCATGCCCACCACCAACCCGATCACCGAGCTCGGTGCGCTAAGACGCAGTCAGGTGTGGATGACACTCTTCGTCGGGATGGTCGGCTTCGGTGGGATGTTCGCGGTGTACACCTACATTGCGTCGACACTGACCGATGTCGCCGGACTTGCCAGAGCCTTGGTGCCGGTGGCGCTGATGATCTACGGACTCGGCATGGTCGCCGGCAACTACGCAGGCGGCTGGCTGGCCGATCGATACCAACTGAGGGGGACGTTCGTCGGGCTCGCCTCGATGGCCGTGTTCCTGGCGATGTTCGTAGTGGCAGCTCATAATCCGATCAGTGCGCTGCTTCTGGTGTTTTTGATCGGTGCGTCGGGCTCGTCGGTCATCCCCGGCCTTCAGACGAGGTTGATGGACGTCGCCGAGGATGCTCAGACTTTGGCTGCCTCCCTCAACCATGCAGCGTTCAACTTGGCGAACGCGATCGGTGCGGCACTCGGTGGCGCTGTGATCGCTGCCGGCTTCGGCTACACAGCACCCGCTGCCGTCGGTTCGGTTCTCGCCGTGGCCGGTCTTGCTGTCCTCGCGACTGCGATGTGGATGCAGCGGCGAACGGACGCGAAGGCGCTCGCCGCCCTGAGCTGAGACTGCATCTCAACCTCCGAAGAACGACACTGGCTGCACACAAATCGCCTTGGTCGACGGGAAACCGTCGAACAAGGCGATTTGCGTGCACTGAGTTGCAGTGTTGTGGATGACTCATCCCCAGATTCGAATCGACCGTTCCCAACGTGGGCGTTCTGGGCAACGCTGTACGCATGGGGGTAGTTCGAGCGTCGGAATTGATCGAGCAGGGGATGAATCGAAGCGCGATCTCGCGGCGGACGAAATCGGGTGAACTCACGCGTCTTCTGCCTGAGATCTACGCGAGCGCCACGCCGGATTACATGGAACGGTGCACGGCAGTAGCCATGTGGCGACCGGATGCATTGATCAGCCATCGGAGTGCTGCGTGGTTGTGGGGTCTGGTCGATGAGGAACCGTCCGTGGTCGAGGCGACGATTCCGGCCGCCGCGTCCTCCCGTGCACCACAGTGGGTTCGGCTGCATCGACGGACGATCGTCCGTTCCGGACTCCAGCGCGGCCTGCGGGTTGTGACCATCGAGCAGTGCCTCGTCGATGTGGCTGTGTCCATGTCGACAGCAGAACTCGAGGCCCTGTTCGACAAGGCGATCGGCGTGCAGGTCGACTGGCAGGCCATCGCGAACCTGTGCTCACAATCGTCAGGGCGGCATGGGATCGTCGAAGTGCGCAGGCAGCTGCGAACCTGTTGTCCGATGACTCGATCGGAACCGGAACGGTTGGTTGCGCGTGCACTCGCTGCCCGACGGATCCGCATGGAGATCAACGCCAGAGTCGGCCAGTTCTTCGGTGATCTCGTCTGCTTCCGAGCTCGCGTGATCATCGAGATCGACGGCCGTGACCACCACATCGATCCCCGTGCGTTCAACAACGACCGGCGACGCCAGAACATTGTGGTCCTGGACGGTTGGATCGTGTTGCGCTACTCGGCGGCAATGGTGATGGCCCATCTCGACATCGTCGTCGACGAGATCATCGAGACTTTGCGTAAGCGTCGAAAATCGATCAACTCGAAGGGTCGTACCTTGCCGGTGCATCTGCGTGCACACACATCGCCTTGATCGACGGGAAACCGTCGATCAAGGCAATTATCGTGCCGTGAGTCGCGTGCCGGGGAATGAAGTCGACTTCGGGTAGCCGACCCTGGCACTCCCTTTTGGGGTGCCTGTCACCCGACCCTCAGGTCGTACACCGTGGACGTGCCGACGGTCTGCGCCGTGAAGTTCGCCGCGACCCAGTCCGCGATTTCCGAGTTGCCTCCGCGCCCTCCTTGTCCGCTGCCGATGTAGTAACCGACGTCGCCGCCGGCAACCCAGTCCTGGAACTGCTGAAGCGTTGGCGCGGGATCTCCACTCCAGCCGCCGATGGCCATGACCGCCGTACCCGTCGCGAGCTCGATGCCCGCTGCCGACTGCGAGCCGTTGGTAGCGGCGGCCCACCGCGAATCGGTGTTCTGCAGCATCGTCACCAGTGCGGGGTCGGTGCTGCCGCCCATATCGCCCATCGCGCCGGGCATGCCGCCGGATACGTCACCGGGTTGGGTCGAGTCGGCAGCGCCGAACGCATCGCCGGTCGGCATTGCGCTCTGTGGAGCTTGTCCCGTAGGCATCTGGTCGGCTGATGCGGCACCGCCGGTGGAACGGTCGCCGCGAGCGCCTCCGGCACCGCCGAATCCGCCCATGTCACCGCTACCTGCTGGTCCGACGCTCGGAATGGAACCGGTGTGGGGGTTGGCCGCCGTTGCGATGGCATACGCGCCGGTCCCGCCGAGGCCGGACAAGATGGCCAGTGCGGCAACGACAACGGTTAGCTTTCGGAATCTGTGGACGGCTCCGACGGCGAGTCCGATCGCAGCGACGACAGCGGCGACCACTATCACCCACTTCAAGGCGGGATGCCACGTTGCATTGCGATTCAACAGAATCCATGCCGAAATACCGGACGCGACCGTCACAACCGACAGTCCCAGACGGGCCGGCAGTCGTTCACGGATCTGCCACAGGGCGTAAACGCCGGTGCCGATCATCCCCGCGATCGCCGGTGCAAGAGCAACCGTGTAGTACGGGTGAACCGTGCCGGACATATAGCTGAAAATGACGCCGGTGACGACGAACCATCCACCCCAGAGGATCAGGGACGCTCGAACGAGATCCGTCCGCGGAGCCTTGCCTCGGGCAATCAATCCCAGCACCGATGCGATCAGTGCAGCGGGAATCAACCAGGAGATCTCGAATCCCATCTCACTGCCGAACAGTCGATCGAGGCCCGTCGATCCGCCGAAACTGGAACCGGCTGCGCCGCCACCCATTCCGCCAGGCATGCCGCCCGCCATGGCGTCGGGCGTACCGCCTCCCATCGCCCCTGCTGCGGCGTCGCCACCTTCCGGCATGCCGTCACCACCACCCCGACTCTGACCGAAAATACGCCCGAGACCGTTGTACCCGAGGACAAGGTCCATGACCGTGTTGTTCGTCGAACCTCCGATGTAGGGACGGGAGTCGACGGGCCAGATGATCGTGGCGAGGACCCACCACGCGGCAGACACCACGAGTGCAGCGGCGGCCCCGACAAGGTGGATCAAGCGAGGAACCAGCTTCGAGCGACCCGCGACCAGGTAGACCAGCCCGAACGCGGGTAGTACGAGCAGCCCCTGCATCATCTTGGTGAGGAATGCGAAACCGAGCGCGACTCCGGCCATTGCCAGCCACCCGGCTGCTCGGCGGCCGACGTCCGTAGAGATCGATCGGATCACGAAGTAGCCGCCGAGCGTCATCAACAGCGCCAGCAGTGCGTCAGGATTGTCGAAGCGGAACATCATCGCGGCGGCAGGTGTGAGGGCAAGTACCGTACCCGCGAGCAATCCGGCGCCGGGTGAGGCAACACGCTTCACCGCCGCGTACACGAGGGCGACGGAGCCGACTCCCATCAGAGCCTGAGGAACCAGGATGCTCGCGCTCGAAAATCCGAAGATGCGCGCCGAGAGTGCCATCACCCAGATGGATGCGGGTGGCTTGTCGACGGTGATGAAGTTCGACGAGTCGAGCGATGCGAAGAACATCGCCTTCCAGTTCTGTGCACCGGCCTGGGCTGATGCGGCGTAAAAGCTGTTCGCGTAGCCGCTCGCGGTCAGGTCCCATAGGTACAGAACGGCCGTCGCGACGAGCAGGCCCACGAGCCCGAGTCGGTATCTGTGGCGAACCGGCCACGGTGTTGTCGGTTCGGTGTTGATGGCGTTGTCGTCCACCAGTGTCATCGCAGTCTTCTCCCTCGCATGTCGCACGCAACACTGCCTACCGAAGCGTGGGAGTAACTCGATGGTGGCTGTGTCTTTGCTGTGAGTGTGCGCAAGTAGTGCTCACAGCGCCTTCGGCGACATACGGCTCCTGATTCTCAGGGGCCATATCTTCACCGAACCTCCACATTTCCCGTCGGTCTCCTCCATGGGCGCCCTCTAGTGTCATGTGCATGAACCGCACCGTCCTGGTCGTCGACGACGAGCCGACAATCTCCGACGCTCTCGCTGCGCGTCTTCGCGGCGAGGGCTTCGATGTCGTGACGGCAGGCGACGGGCCCGCGGCGGTGGCGGCCTACGAGCGCACACGACCTGATCTTGTGGTGCTGGATGTAATGCTTCCCGGTTTCGACGGATTGGAAGTGTGCCGGAGAATCCAGGCTGTGCGCAGCGTTCCGGTGTTGATGCTCACAGCGAAGTCCGACGAGAACGACATGCTCGTCGGGCTCGGCGTCGGAGCCGATGACTACCTGTCGAAGCCGTTCAGCATGCGCGAGCTGGTGGCGCGTGTGCACGTGCTTCTGCGACGGGCCGACCGCGCCGCTACGCCGGAATCGTCGTCGACCTCCCTCGGTCCGTTGATGATCGATCATGATGCGAGAGTTGTGTCCGGCGTCGGCGGTGAGATCCACCTGACACGAACAGAGTTCGACATCCTCGCGTACCTCTCTTCTCGGCCGAGGACGGCGGTGACGCGCGAGACGTTGTTGTCGGAACTGTGGGGCTGGGAGGACTCCGCCAGCAGCCGGACCGTCGACAGTCATGTGAAAGCGCTGCGGCGCAAGCTCGGTGGCAATCTCATCCGCACAGTTCATGGCGTCGGGTATGCCTTGGAGGTGCCGCGATGAGGCGGGTTCTGCCACGCCCACTCGATGCGCTGACATCGTTCAAGCTCAAGGTATCGCTGATCGTCGGTGTCGTCCTGGTGGTCGCGAGCATCACGTTCTGGTTCGGTGCAGGCTGGCAGTTCCGCTACGCCCTTCTGGCCGCTTTGGTCACGTCGTTGGCGGCCACGCAGGTGTTGGCGCACGGGATGACCTCGCCACTGCGTGAGATGACGGCGGCCGCGAAAGCCATGGCGCGAGGGGACTATTCGACGCGAGTGCAAGCCACTTCCCGCGATGAGGTCGGGCAACTCGCGGAAGCCTTCAAGACGATGTCCACCGATCTCGCAGCGGCCGATACCTATCGACGCGAGCTGATCGGTAACGTTTCACACGAGCTGAAGACTCCGATCGCCGCCCTGCGCGCCGTGTTGGAAAATCTTGTCGACGGTGTCACCGAGGCCGATCCGGCGACCCTGAAGGTGGCGCTGGTTCAGACCGAGAAACTGGGTGACCTTGTCACCGAATTGTTGGACCTCTCGCGCCTCGAAGGGGGAGTGCTCCCGCTCCGGCCCGAGCGCTTCCGTGTCAGAGCCTTCCTCGATGCCGTGACAGCGGAAAGAGATTGCCTACGTATCGATGTGGAGCCTGCGGATCTCGAAGTGTCGGCAGACCGTTCCAGATTGACGCAGGTCGTCACCAATCTCGTCGACAACGCCGTCAGGCATGCGCCGATCGGCACCACAGTGTCGGTGTCCGCCGTCGACACTGCCGACGGAGTTCGATTCGAGGTCGTCGACCACGGTCCTGGTATCGCTCCGGGCGAACGCCTTTCGGTATTCGACCGGTTCACCCGAGGTGGTGAGACCGACGGCGGTACCGGGCTGGGTCTCGCCATCGCCAGGTGGGCAACCGAGTTGCACGGCGGCACCATCGAGGTGCTCGACAGAACTCCTGGTTGCCATATCCGGGTACAGATTCCGCACTCCTGAACTCTCTGTTCCTCACGGCGCACGCGTGCGTGCCGCCGGTTCCGATCCTGCCCGAAAACAATGGACGAGGTATGTCAATGACTGAAGTCGATTCTCCCCACAATGCCATGGTGCACAACCATATTCCGCAACCTCCGGTGCGCCGACCGAACGCTCGTCTGTGGCCGAGTCGGATATGGCCGACGCTTCGTTATTCTGCCGCGCCTCGTCGCACTCTCCTCGCCGCTCTCGGTACGGGCGTTGTCGGCGCGATCGTGTTGGGAAGCCCGGGCATCGGATATCCGATCACCGCTGCTGCGCTGCTGGTCGTCGTTGCATGCGCCCGGCCGGAACGGCTCACGACGTGGCATGTTGCCGGCGCCGTCGCAGTGCTCGCCTTCAGTACGGTCGCGGTCTTCCTCTCCGCCGACTGGATCGTGACGATGTCCGTGTGGTCGGCCGTGTTCGTCGCGGGGGCAGTGCTGTCGAGTTCGTGGAGTTGGACCGGGCTTCTGCTCGGGGCCGCGACACCAATTCTTCTTCCCGCCAGGGTGGTGCGCTGGACCGCCAGGGGGAAGCGCGGACTCGGTGGGGGGCGGGCGCGAGTCGGCAGAGCTGCAGTGGTGGGCGCCGTGACAGCAGTGCTCGTACTCGTCTTCGCGGCACTGTTCGCCGGTGCCGACCCGGCATTCGAACGCATCCTCGACGAGGCGACACCCGAATGGGATCTCGGCGCAGCAATCGGACGAGCGCTCATATTCCTGCTGGTCACATCGGGCACGCTCGCGGCAGCGTATCTCGCGACCAATCGGCCGCGTTTCGACGGTCTCACGAGCCCGGTGAAGACCACATTTCGGCTGTGGGAGTGGATGATCCCCGTCGGTGCGCTCGTCGCGCTGTTCGGTGCGTTCGTCGCAGTCCAGATCGCCAGTTTGTTCGGAGGGCAGACGCACGTGCTGGTCACCGATGGGCTGACGAACGCCGAATATGCCCGTCAGGGATTCTGGCAGTTGCTCACCGTGACCGCGTTGACGTTGCTCGTCATTGCCATCACGATTCGGAAGGCGCCGAGAGTGAATGCGGGGGAGCGGCTGGCGTTACGCGTTGTGCTCGGTCTGCTCTGTCTGCTCTCGCTCGTCGTGGTGGCGTCGGCTCTGCATCGCATGTCGCTCTACGAACAGCAGTACGGCTACACGACGCTCCGCTTGTTCGTCACCGCCGTCGAACTTTTGCTCGGCTCGGTCTTCCTGCTCATCATGGCATCGGGGATCCGGATGTCGGATCGATGGCTTCCTCGTGCCGTCGGAGTCGCAGCTGTGCTGACCGTTCTCGGCCTCGCGGTGCTCAATCCCGACGCCTACATTGCGCGTCACAACGTGGAGCGATTCGAGGATACTGGCAAGATCGATACGAGCTACCTGTCGGAATTGTCCTCGGACGCAGTACCCGAGCTCGAGCGACTCCCCGAGCCGTACCGAAGCTGTGCACTGGGCAACCGACACGACGATGACCGGCAATGGTTCGAGTACAACGTGTCCGAGAGCCGGGCACGCGCGATCGAGCCACGAATGCGGGCACAGGCGTGCAGTCGGCTCGGTGTCTCTGTACGCTGACAGTCAATCGAGTGGGAGGAGGCGCGTGATGGGCTATCCAAGTGCGGTTCTCACGTCGCTGCTCCTCCTGTCGATTCTGGTGATCAGCCCCGCCGGGTCGGTCGAACTCGCACTCACACTCGTCGTTGCGCTTGCTGCGCTGATGGTGCTGGCCGGACGGGGCGGGATCCATCGCCATCTCGCGCTGGCATTCACCTTCGGCCCGTGCGACTCCGAACGCGCACTCCGTGGTTCGTTCCGTAGACAACAACGTCCGGACGAAGCAGGCCGGCCGATGCCTCGCGCTCCCGGCGCTCCCGCGGGGGCTTTCCAGTAGACCGCACCGAGCCCCCCGAACGCGTGCAGCGGTAGACCCGTCAACGTCAGGGAGCTCGTCCGTGTCATCTCTTTCTTGTTTCCGAATGAATTTCGATCAGGGCCGAATGCAGGCCATTTTCGGCGCGCTGATCGCTGTGGCCGTTTTCTTTCTCGTCGCCGTAGGTCCAGGGCCGAGCGCTCACGAGGCGCTGCTCGGGCTCGTCGTGATCGCGGTGGCAACGCTCGGTGTGGTGATTGCTGCCGCAGTGGCGCCCGCCGACGACAGGGGCCGCAATCCGCCTGCCGAGGAGACACGCCTGCGAGGGAAGTTTCGACGCCAACACCGCCCTGACAGTCCGGGGCGTCCTATGCCAAGAGCACCGGGACCGGTCATCTGACCGGCCCCACGATCCAGCTACCCTGCGTGCGGATCGTCGCTGCCGGTCGAGAGGTCATGTTCCTTCCGACATTCATGCAGTGAGGTGTTCTTTTCATGCTCGATTTCATCTATTACCCCGTATCAGGGATCCTCTGGATCTGGCATAAGGTCTTCGGCTCGGTTCTCGGTCCCGACAATGGGGTCACCTGGGCATTGGCTGTCGTCTTTCTGGTCTTCACCCTTCGTGCCCTGTTGTACAAACCATTCGTTCGGCAGATCCGAACCCAGTTGACGATGAAAAAGCTGCAGCCGCAGATCAAGGCCCTGCAGAGGAAGTACGCGGGCGACCGGGAGCGGCAGGCCGCCGAGATGCAGAAATTGCAGAAAGAACACGGATTCAACCCGCTGCTCGGATGCTTGCCTGTGTTGGTTCAGGCCCCCGTGTTCATCGGTTTGTTGCACGTACTTCGTTCCTTCAACCGCACGGCAACGGGTTTCGGGCAACTCGGTATGTCGCCCGAGGACAACGCGAAGGCGGCGAACTATTTCTTCGGCGCCGCCGACGTCCAGTCGTTTCTGAATGCGAGGTTGTTCGGAGCACCGATCTCCGCTGCGATCTCGAGCTCACAGAACACGCTGCAGGCGTTCGCTTCTTTTGGCGGAGTACCGACGGTAGTCACTATCGCACTCGTCGCGGTTCCACTCATGGTTCTGGCCAGTCTCGCCACGCATTTCAACTCTCGCGCTTCTATCGCTCGCCAGGACGATGCTGCGCGAGCCAATCCGCAGACCGCGATCATGAACAAGCTTTCCCTGTGGGTGTTTCCGGTCGGCGTTCTGATCGGCGGACCGGTTCTGCCCATTGCTGTGTTGCTGTACTGGGTGAGCAACAACATCTGGACGTACGTTCAGCAGCATCTTGTGTACCGAAAGATCGAAGCCGAGGGCGACGTTGCTCCGGTGGTGTCGCGCGCACCGGCCCCCGCGCCGGGAGCACTGCCGAAGCGCCGAAAGCACTAGGTGTCGGTGCAGTCCGCTACGGTGCCCTACGTGCCTATCACCGTGTCCCCTTTCGTTGTGTCGACAGTCAATGTCAACGGAGTCCGAGCCGCTGCCCGCAAGGGAATGCTGCCGTGGTTGGAGGCAACGGACGCCGATGTGATCGGCCTGCAGGAGACCCGTGCCAACGACGGCGAGTTGACCAAGGCCCTCGCTCCCGCGCTCGATGCCGGCTGGCACCTGGCCTCGGCCGAGCCGTCGGCGAAAGGCCGCAACGGCGTCGCGATTCTCTCCCGTACGGCTCCGGATGCCGTGCGGGTGGGAATCGGTGCGAAGGAATTCGAGGATTCCGGCCGTTACATCGAAGCCGACTTCGGCGACATCACCGTCGCAAGTCTCTATCTCCCGTCAGGCGAGGTCGGCACCGAGCGCCAGGACGAGAAGGAGCGCTTCATGATGGCCTTCGCCAAGTACCTGAAGAAGACGGCAAAGGCAGCGTCCGATTCGGATCGCGATCTTGTCGTCGTCGGCGATTGGAACATCGCCCACACCGAGAACGACCTGAAGACATGGAAGACCAATCGCAAAAATTCAGGTTTTCTTCCCGAGGAACGTGAATGGGTGTCTGCGCTTCTGACCGACAAGGCGCCGTGGACCGATGTGGTCCGTGCGCTACACCCCGACGTCGAGGGGCCTTACAGCTGGTGGTCTTACCGGGGCAAGGCGTTCGACAACGACGCCGGCTGGCGTATCGACTACCAACTCGCGACGCGTTCGCTCGCCGAGCGAGCAAAGGAAGCCGTCACCGAACGCGCGGAGGCGTATGACCAGCGCTGGTCGGACCACGCGCCGGTGACCGTCCGCTACCGGTAGAAGCGGGGCTGTTGCCGAAAAGAACCTGGGCGAAATTCAGTTGTTCGGGCGTGAAAAGATTGCGTTCATGTCTGTTCCTGCAACTTCCGAAACACCACAGGGACCGCGCCAGCGTGTTCTCTCCGGAATCCAGCCGACCGCCGACTCGTTCCACCTAGGCAATTACCTCGGTGCCGTGCGGCAGTGGGTGGCGTTGCAGGACGACTACGACGCGTTCTACTTCATTCCTGATCTGCATGCGATCACTGTTCCCCAGGATCCGAAAGCGCTGCGTCAGCGTACCCGGATCGCCGCCGCTCAGTTGCTGGCCGTCGGTATCGACCCGAAACGATCGACGCTGTTCGTGCAGAGTCAGGTTCCCGAGCATGCTCAGCTTGCTTGGGTTCTCAACTGCATCACCGGTTTCGGTGAAGCAGGCCGAATGACGCAATTCAAGGACAAATCGGCCAAGCAGGGACGGGATTCGACCTCGGTCGGCTTGTTCACTTATCCGATCTTGCAGGCAGCCGATATTTTGCTGTACCGGCCGAACTTGGTACCGGTGGGCGAGGACCAGCGTCAACACCTCGAACTGACCCGCGATCTGGCGCAGCGTTTCAACACTCGCTTCAAGAAGACGTTCGTCGTACCGGACGTCCACATCATCAAGGGCACCGCGAAGATCTTCGACCTGCAGGATCCAACGTCGAAGATGAGCAAGTCGGGTTCGAACCCGGCGGGCATCGTCAATCTGCTCGACGACCCGAAGGTGTCCGCGAAGAAGCTCAGGTCGGCCGTAACGGACAACGACCGGGAGATCAGGTTCGACCCCGCGAACAAGGCCGGTGTCAGCAACCTGCTGGTCATCCAGTCTGCACTGTCGAATCGGTCGATCGAGGATCTGGTGGCCGGGTACGAGGGCAAGGGTTACGGCGATCTCAAGTCCGATACCGCGGATGTGCTGACCGAGTTCGTCACTCCGCTTAAAGCCAGCGTGGACGGGTATATGTCCGATATTGCCGAACTCGACCGCATCCTCGCCGACGGCGCGGATCGGGCAAGAGAGGTAGCGTCACGCACGTTGACACAGGTGTACGACCGGGTGGGGTTCCTGACTCCGCTCTCCTGACCTTGCTTGTACTGACGGACTCGCTTGTGCTGACGGACTGAGGGGAACCCGCAGCATGAGCCTGACACCGAGAGGGTGATTGTCGTTCCTGATTTCGGCGCAATACTGCAGGAGCGTAGGGACCAATGGCCTTGGTTCGACCACACGGTTCGCGCTGCAGCGCGCTATCAGGCTCAAAAAGGCGACTACTACGCGGCCGGCATGACCTACTTCAGTGTGCTGGCGTTGTTCCCGCTTCTGATGGTGGCGTTCGCGGCCGCCGGCTTCGTACTCATCGGTCACCCGGAATGGCTCGATCAAATTCGAGATCAGATTGCGCAGAACGTACCAGGCAGCTTGGGTGAGACGATCAACTCGCTGATCGATACGGCGGTCAAATCCAGAACCAGCGTCGGCATCATCGGTCTTCTCGGCGCGCTCTACGCTGGGCTGGGATGGATCGCCAACCTCCGTGAAGCGCTGACCGCGATGTGGGAGTCCGTGCACGAATCCGGAAGTTTTCTCACGACCAAGCTCAAGGATTTGGCGGCCCTCGTCTCGCTCGGTCTCGCATTGGTGGTCTCGCTCGGATTGTCGGCATTGGCTGGGGGATCGGTCATGCGAAACGTGTTGGAGCTCCTGAACCTCGACGAGGTTCCCGGCGTCGGTGTGGCTCTTCGTCTCGCTTCGGTTCTGTTGGCGCTCGTCGCGACGTGGGCAGTGTTCACCTGGGTCATCTCGAGGCTTCCCCGCGAACCGGTGCCGTTCCGAAGTGCGGTGAAAGGTGGACTGGTCGCCGCCGTCGGGTTCGAGATTTTCAAGCAGATCGCCGCGATCTACCTCACGTCCGTGACCAACGGTCCGGCGGGTGTCGTGTTCGGTCCGATCATCGGTCTGCTCGTTTTCGTGTTCACGACGTCACGATTTCTGTTGTTCGCCACGGCTTTTGCGGCCACCACTCGCGAGAGCATGGCGTTGGCGTTCGTTGCGCCACCCGAGCCCGCAGTTATCTCCACGCGCCTCGAGGTCAACGAAGGCCCTTCTGTCGGCGGGGGTATCGCGCTCGTCGGAGCGGGAGCGCTGGCCGCGATCGGGCTGGGGCTTCTGTCCAGGAAGCGCTGACGCTCAGCGCTTTCGGCTGAGCTGACGGGCGCAGAGAATGAGGCCGATTACCACGAGCACACCGATGACACCGACTCCAATCCGGATTGCATTGTCGCCGCTCGATTCCAGTGCCGATGCACGCTCGCTCGAACCGGATGACGCGCCGGGGGTGGACGTTGTGGTGTTCGGTAGTGCGGTGCGAGTGCTCGTCACGTCTGCGACCTCGTCGGGTTGGACCAACGTGCCGACACTCGTTGCCGGGCGAAGCGCAAACCCGTAGTCGAGGAGACGGGCCGCTTGCTCCCACGGCCTGATGGGCTGCACATCGCCCTTCATGATTGTGATCGCCAGACGACGACCGTTCTTCTGCGCGCCGCCGACGAATGTCTGGCGGGCATCGTCGGTGTAGCCGGTCTTGCCGCCGAGCGCGCCGTCGTAGTTATAGAGCAGTTGATTGTCGTTGGAGAGAATGAACCCGGGGCGATCCACGTCATCGGGAACGGTGGGATCCTTCGGGAATCCCGGGAACTGCACAGTCTCGGTCGAGATGAGCTGCGCGAACGTCGGATTCTGCATTGCCGCGCGGAAAAACAGCGCGAGATCATATGCAGAACTGGACATTCCAGGACCATCGAGTCCCGATGGTGTTGCCGTCCGCGTATCGAATGCACCCAGCTCTTCCGCTGTGGTGTTCATTTTGTCTACGGTGACCGCGTCACCGCCGAGTTGTGCTGCAAGTGCGTGTGCCGCATCGTTGCCGGACGCCATGACAAGTCCCTGCATCAGCTGGAAGTTGCTGTAAATGCCGCCCTTTCCGATGCCGACTCGGCTGCCCTCCGCATCGGCATCGTCCGCCGTCGCCACGATGGTCTTGTTCAGATCCAATTCTTGGAGCGCCACCAGTGCGAGAAGAATTTTGATGGTGCTCGCGGGGCGATACCGCCCGTGCGGATCCTTGGCGGCGATGACGTCGCCGGTGTCGAGATCGGACAGCACCCAGCCCGTTGCCGATATGTCCGCCGGAAGCGGCGGTGCACCGTCGGGCGTGATCGTGCCGCACTGAGCGAACGCGGCGCCGCCCACCGCGTCGGCTGGAACAGGCAGCGGATCGGGGGCACTGTCGCCGGGCTCCGGGACCTCGGACAGGTCGATGGCAGGAGGCGGCGAGCTGGCGTAAGGGCAGGTGTCGGTGTTCGGCGTCGTGAAAGGAGTGGTCGTCGTTTCGGTCGACGGATTCTCCGGCTGCGCGTACGCAGGCCCGGCCGAGACGAACAAGACGGCCGTTGCCGCGAGCGCTGCGGTCACCCGAATAATCGTTTTCATCGCGAATCACCTTAGGTGGTAGCGCGCCCAGTGCCCGGCAGACCCTCCGGACCTGTGTCCACACTACCGAGAAGATCGACGGCATCGCGTAAGAAAAGCGGTCATATCGTGCAGTCAGGTCCGGTCGGAGAGGTCCGTGAAATAGGACAGCTGCCAGTTCTGCGCGGACACGGCGGTGCGGTTGACGGGGGAGTCCCACGGTGGATACAGACGGAATGCACGTTTTCCTTCCTTCCCGCCCACCGTGACGATTCCGTGATCGCATAGAGAGTGCATTGGAAATTCGAAGTACCCGAACCTATCCGGTGCGCGGGTTACCACGATGAGTGCATCGATGTCGTCGTACACGTCGAATGGTTGGATCGGACCGTCGCCGATTCGCTTCCAGAACGTGACAAATTGCCCGATCTTCTTCGGCGTTTCTCTTGCGACACGAAACCGAACGGACGCACCATCGATGGTGAGAGTGTGAGCGCCGTAGTCCTGGCTCTCGGCCTCGGGCTCGGGAGCCGAACATGCAGAGCCCGCCGGATCGAAGACGAGCCGCCCGAGTTGTAGCAGCTCTGGGTGTGCCCGAGTCCATCTGTCTTCGTGAAGCATTCGCCCATTCTGCTACAGTTTTCCAGCCGCTGTAGCTGGAGTTGGTCATGGACGGGGATGGGACGTTGATGCCGACTTCGACTTCGTTGTGGAACCTGCGTGCTGAGTTGAAATCGGCGTCCTGGGTCAGTTGCCGGACGGACGCAGGAACGGCCGTTGGATTTTCTTCCACTTCTGGTAGGTGGCGTAGGCGGTCTGGGTCGATTCGAGCGTCGAGGTGGCGCTGACCGGTACGTCCCACCAGGATTGGGAATCAGGGGCC
>NZ_JASISW010000037.1 GCF_030063335.1 Rhodococcus sp. G-MC3
GTGGGTCGTGACGAGTTGGCGTGAGAACCCTCATCATCGGCCTCCGGGAGCCCGCCTCACCGCAACGACACGACCCCACCGGCCGGGTTTACCGCGCCCTCACCTGCACTCCATTTCCGGAAGAGCCAAAAAAATGTGGCGACAACTCGTTCGGTGTTCTCACCCGGACCTTCGGCGGAGGGATCGATGTCATGTTGTCGATTCCGTTCAAATTCGTCAAAAAGACCGTCGAACCTCCAACACCGTCGCGAGAGGATATGCTTGTCGGCATTGTCACTGCAGCAGCTTTCGGCACTGGAGGACTATCCGCGAGCACCATAGTCATGGGCGCTGTAGCCTCACTTTTTCCTTGAAATACACCTTGGATCCTGTCGCCCATATCATGGTCGTGCCGACTCAGCATCCGTGAGCGATCTCCACGCTTGTGATTGACATGTCTGATGCTGGCTTGCCGTCGCCTGGACGAGCTAGCGGCGACCGCGTACGAACAGGCTGTCGACCAACTGAGCGTCGACGGCGAGGATCGTCAGATCGAGGTCGCAGTCCTTCGTGGAAGTTTCGGTCGCCGGGCCGATGTAGACGCAGATGCCGGTCTGGGCGTCGAGGCGTGCGGTCACCGGAGGCCCCGGAACCCAATGATCGGCCGCGTAGTCGAAGTAACCGCTCAGCAGCGGACAGCATTCGCACCGGGCGTCATACTCGTCCGTGGTGCGGGCGATCACCTGCCAGGCCGGTCGGCCGTGATGCTCCACCACCTGCACGTCGGACAGCTCCGTGACTGTTGTCGTGGACGAATGATCGTGTGGTGAGCGGGTGAGTTCGATCGGGTTGAGCATCGCGATCCACCGATAATCCTGGTAAAACGGATCATCCCAGTCCACGAGCCACGAATCGGCCACGGACGGCAATGCAGAGACCAAACCGTAGCCGTCGAACATCGGGGTTACGTCCGACGCCCACCGCGCCTCAGGCTGCCGCGATATCCCGTCCGAGTACTGCATCATCGTCCCCGCGAATGGGATTGCGGAAAACATGTTCGACGGACGGGGATTCGATCATGTCAGCCCGCGGCCTGCCCGGCAGCCGAAATGCGCACGATTGCCGACGACATTGCGCCCATCCAGAGAAAGTGAAAAGTCACTACCCCAGGTTGTCTTGTCGACCTCATCGACCACCCGATTTGACGGTGAGGTCACCGAACACGCAGAAGGACCGGATCTTGATAGTGGGCGCGTGCGGGCCTGGATCTCCCGAACCCGTGTCGATCTCCCGATCGCTGAGAATGTCGAATCCGCCGACCTCGACGTTGACACCGTCAGGCACGGTCAACGTGGCGTCGCCGAAGATCGAGACGATGGTGACGGTCGAATCGTGGCCACCGATGATGGCTGATCGTAGGTCCAGTTTGAGGTCCCCCAAAATCAACACCGCGACCGTCGACTTGGCCAAGGCCCACCGGCCTGCACGCTTCACATCGCTCAAGATGCACAAGATGGTCGACTGCGACTTAGCAGGCGTCGGAACGGGTTCCATCGTGTCGACCGCAATTGCGTCGAGCTCCGATCTCTTGGCTGACGGAGCCCACACAACCGCGGCGTGCTCGGAATATTCTTCGAGCGTCAACCGCCCATCCCCCACTGCCCGTTCCAGCCGCGTTTGGGCAGCACCGCGGGCGTTCTCGACTTCGTTTCCGTCAGTCATGACGCACACAGTACGTCGAACGTCCTCGAAGTAAAAGGCGACGAAACCATATCGCCGACTCTTAGTTGAACCGCGCGTGAACATGGCGGGCTGTCAGTCAGCCGGAACCGCTCCCAATGCATCGGCGAGCATATGCATTGCCGCAGTGGTGGAAAGCGCACGCACACTTGCGCGGTCGCCGGGGAGCCGAAGTGTGCGGGTGACGGTCGGCCGGTCGGCGACGGCGATCGCGAAGCAGACCGTGCCCACCGGTTTGAGGTCGGTGCCGCCACCAGGTCCTGCGATACCACTGGTCGAAACTGCGATATCGACGCCCACTCGGCTCAATGCGCCCTCGGCCATCCGGGCCGCCACTTGCTCACTGACGGCACCATGTTCTTCGATCATCGCAGCGGGGACGTCGAGAAGGCCCGTTTTCGCCTCGTTCGCGTAAGACACCACCGCACCGATGACATACGCCGACGATCCGGCTCGGTCGGTGAGACGTGCGGCGATCATGCCGCCCGTGCACGATTCCGCGGTTGCGATCCGGTGGCCGGCCAATCGGGTCGCAACGATGTCGTCGATGGTGGACCCGTCGGTTGAAAACATCTGTCGCCCATGATGTTTCTCCATCTGCACCGAAAGGTCCTTGTATGCGGCTGCCGACGATTCGGCATAGCGGGTCACCATTTCGAGTTCTCCGAGCCGCAGGCAGGTGGTGATCTCGAGATCGCCGAACCCCGAAACCTCCCGCTCAGCCGTCCGCAACGTTGCGGCGAGGTCGGCTTCGGACAGGCCGTATGCGCGGATGGTGTCCTGACGGATCTTCACGCGTCGCGCCAAAACCTCAGCGACGGGCCCGCTTTGGAGTGCCTCCGGCCACATCTCCTGTAATTCCCTGGGCGGGCCCGGCAATATCAGGACGGCAGGGAGCGTTCCGGAGTCATTGGCCGGGATCGCGACACCAGGGGCGGTTCCGGTCGGCGAAATAGATTGCGCGCCTTCCGGGACCAGCGCCTGCTTGCGAATGCCCGCCCGCAGCGGCTCGGAGTCGGTCGCGGTACTCATCCGGCTTCGCCAGCGCTGCACAATCGCGTCGATGCGTTGCTCGAGTTCGACGTCGAGGTGCAGATCGCGGCCATACAGGGCGGCGACGGTCGCGACGGTGAGGTCGTCAGCGGTCGGACCCAAGCCTCCGGTAGTAACAATCAGGTCGACGCGCTGATCCGCAAGGAACCGAAGTTGCGCAGTCATGTCATCCGGTCGGTCGCCGCACACAGTGATGTGTGCAACGTCGACTCCCATCTCGAGGAGTCGCCCAGCCACCCAGGGGCCGTTCTGGTCGGAGACCCGTCCAGCCAGCACTTCTGTTCCCGTGACCACAACACCCGCTCGCACCGCCATGCTTCGACCTTACTGGCGACCGACAATCGCCGTCGATGCCCGCACACGCCGCCCCGGTCGGCACCGACACATCATTGAGGACCTAGTACTGCCGTCGTCTCGACTGCTGCCTTTGGTTTGGACAATTGATGCGATTCTCAGTGGTGGCATCGCGACCGCCACCGTTCGAGTACGGCCCGCCCGCCCCTCACCTACTGTCGCTCGATCCTGCATCAGGCAGATTCAGCCGAATTGCAAGCGCTTGCTGACCTCGCGGAGTCAACGAAACCGAGCGTTCACGTGGTCTGCGGGTGACCCATTCGGCAGCGACGAGTGTCCGACATATTTCGGCGCCGAGCGCTCCTGCGATGTGGTGACGTTGCTCGGTCCAATCAACGCACGCGCGGATCAGAGCCCTGCGGCCCCGATTCTGTTGCACCAGTTCGATGTCGATACCGATGTCGCCGAACACTTCCGATGCTTGTGGCCCGAGTTCGTATCGGCCGTCGGGTGTTCCGCCAGAGAGTGGATCAGTCCCTGCCCGGCCGGCCCCAGAATTGCCGTCTGTCCGAACAATGGCTCCGGTGTCGAGCAACCCCTCGGTGAGGGCCACCCCGAGTTTGCCTGCGATGTGGTCGTAACACGTTCGGCCTCGCCGGAGAGCGTGAGCGCGAGTGCCCTGCCGCAGGCTGGTGATTTGATACGGCTCAGCGATCGACGCCAGCGACTCCAACACGGACGCGATGTCCGGCCCGGCGAGGGTGTAGTAGCGGTGACGTCCTGTTGCCGCAACGCGAAGCAGATTGCCCACCAAAAGTTTTTTCAGATGCCCCGACGCGGACTGCGCACTGATCCCTGCTTCGGCCGCCAGGACGCTCGCAGGCAATGCCCGGCCGTCGGCGAGGGCCATCAGAATCCGACCGCGCGCCGGATCGGCGATCAACGCCGCGACGGAGGCGATATCGGCATCGCCGTACCGATCAGGTGTTGCGATGCTCGGCGATGCCTCCGATTTCGTCATGGTCCCCAGTTTGCACCGCCAATCCTTCATCGTGCGGTGAAGTAATTCGCGGCCAAGCTCCTGTACATGTCCACCACACATCGCAGTGCATCACAGGCGCAACTATCTGGACGAGTGAATAGTTCGACAGAACATGCTGGTCGCCGCCGATTCGTTGTGTTGGCGACGATGTGCGCAGGCATGTTTCTCGTCCAACTGGACGTCACCATCGTCAACGTCGCATTGCCACACATCGGCGACGGCCTAGGCACCGACCCAGCCGGACTGCAGTGGGTTGTCGACGGATACGCGGTGGCGTTGGCAACTGACGGTCTTATCCCGCTGGCCAATTTGTTCGGTAGCGGTCGGAGACCGCCTCATGGTCGCGGTAGAGCTGCTTGCGTTTACGCGTTGGCAGTCGATCGCCGAACACTATCCCATTGATGTGATCAGTCTCGTGTTGAAAACAGCGGCCGAGGGTGCCGCCGGCGGTGAGTTCGATCGGGTCGCCGTACTGGTCCTGGCCGCGGCAGGTTGAGGACTCGGGTCGTGCGAGATCGGCGTATGCGCCGGGTAGTGACAGGCACCCTTCCCCAAAGTCGATGAGTCGCCGATCATTTCCTTCCGGCAGTTCGACGACCGGGTTGCAGACGACGCCGGTGCGCGGTCGCCCGGTCTCGTCGCTGCAGTCATAGATGAATACCGCGAGATCTACGCCGACTTGCTGGCCGGCTAGACCCGCGCCGTCAGCGGCTGTGTTCGTTGCGAACATGTCGGCCAACAGTTGCTGGAGTTCGCTGCCGAAATCGGTTACCGGTCGAGCTGGAGTGTGAAGAACTGAGGTGCCCCAACGGACGATCGGGCGGGCGGTGCCGAGACGGAGAAGTTCAGAGACAGGCATGACGTTCATGTTCCTCTCTGCTTCTGGAGGTGACAAGGAGAGACCGCGCAGATGCACGCTTCATCCGGGGAGGCATTGTCGCTTACGGTTCAATCCCTCTTAGGAGTTCGCATTAAATCGCCGTAGTGCGTTGCAATATTGATAGAAGCACTCTACGACGAGGCGAGAGCACCATCGCAGACATGCTCCGGACACGTGTCCAACGGACAAGTGAAGCCAGGCTTGGCGCGTTTGTCTGCGATGGTGCGCTGGCGGACGGCCAGGGCGACTAGGCGCGCCCAGAATCCTGCGGTTCAGAAATTCGATGCCGTTGCAGCACAGCAAGTCCGATACCCGCGGCGAGTACTGACAGCACCGAGACCGCTGTCGACGTCCACTCCCATGCGCTCGGCGAGAACGTGCGTTCGATGCTCGTCAGCGGGGTGTAGGCCGTCCACCCGAATTCAGCGACGATGGGGACCGACACCGCGATCGGAGCCGTCACCGCGATCGTCAGGGCAGGGGAGGTCGTCGGCACCAACGAGGCGAAGACCAACCCGGTTGCGAACGGCAGCAAGACTGTCTTTGCGATCGTGTCGATCATTTCCAGCGGCGTATCGGCGAACAGCGCAGCGGCAGCAACCACCACGAGAATCCCCATCCCCGTCAAGGGAAAAGGCCATCGCCACCCGACAGCCGTTCCGGCCAACAACAGGGCGACGAAGACAATCGCAGTCGACGTCTCGAACGAACCCGTCGCAGTGGCGAGGTATGCCAGAGCAGCCAGAACGACGGTGCCCGATACAGCAGGGAGCGCAAAGGCAGCACCGACGAGCAGCGGAACCACAGCGAGACCGAGCAGCCATCGACTCTGCATCGCCCCGCCGGACCCAAGTGATGCTACCGACCGAACGAAAGGCAAATACAGCACCAGCCCGGCGACAGGAATCACGATACCCACCAACAACACTCGACTGGTTCCCTGCGTTCTAGCCGGCGACGCGTCGAATGTCGACATCGACCCCGAGAGCACGAACAAGGCCGCATAGACACCCAGAAGGACAAGTAAATAGACCTGAGGAGTCTGCGCCGAGTAGTCGCTGTATCGAATTCGATTGCTCTCCAGCGGCCCTGCCGCCGCAAAGGCGGACACCACACCGATCACGAGAGCGCACTGCAAGATGCGGCGGTCACGCGTGCCCGTCAGCGCTGCGCAACTGCCGAGAATCAGCCCAGCCGCCAACCCACCCAGATGTAAATCGACCGGCGTGTCCACCAATATCGCAACGGGCAGCAGAACGATCCCGAATCCTATTGCAATGAAAGCATTTCTCGGCTTCCCGACGGTAGCCGCGATGATCACGGCCACAATCGAACCGAGCGCGGATGCAGACGTGGCGCTGGAGTAAAAAAGATGGAGGCCGGCGTCGTCCGCGTAGAGGGCGTCGTAGCGCGAAGCCATCGTCGTCAAGGCCAACGCGGCCACGAATGCACCGAGAGCGATGGTGACAGGCCCGAGTACGCGTCGAACAGCAGTTGAAGTCACCCGCCGCAGTCTATCGGCGCCGAGTCTCACCGCGACTCGAGACGCACGGATTCCGCCAACAAATGAGGGCGCCTCCGACGCCGCGTAACACGCAGCATCCTCGAACCGACCAAGTGGAATGAACTTGTCGCGGCTTGCCCGCCTCTCCGCTGCCGTGGCCGCGTGCGCCGCCGTCACCGTTATCGCGGCCCCTGCCGCGTCTGCCGAAGTCGTCGACCTCGATGTTCTGCCCGGACTGAGCTTCGGACCGACGACTCCGTTCGGGGTCGGCTGCACCTACGTTGCGGTCGCGCGCACGGAACAGTTGTCCGAGCCGCGGACCGACATCGCAGCATTCGGCTACAACTCGGTGATGCCGATCGAGGAATTCATGTGGCAGTCCGATCCGTATTGGAGCTCGCCTGTCGTACTCGGACACAAAGTCACGCTGTGGACACCTACGACTCCCGGCGAACACTCGCTGATGGCATACCAGACTTCGGCCGGCGGACCGATCGAAACCGTCACCGTCAACCCCGCGACCCCTCTGGGCCCAATTTGCCTGGTAGCACCGTAGGCGGGCGCGCGGTCCCCGATCGAATATGGTTGTGCTAGTTCGTAGATCATCAATTCGATTGGGTGGTGCGGCGGTGAGCAGCAAGAAGAACAAGAGTCCTGGCATCGTGCTGAGGATGTTCCAGACCGATGCCGATGGTGGTCGGCGTGAAGTTCCAGTGCCGCCGATGTCGGGCAAACCTACAGCCCGGGTAACCGGCGAGCACGTACGCGGATCCGTCGAAGTCTGGAACGCGGAGCAGGGCTGGGGTGTGGTGGGCTCGGACCGAACCCCCGGCGGTTGCTGGGTGCACTACTCGGACGTCATCGGCTCTGGTTTCCGGTCTTTGACGATCGGGCAGCAGGTCGATCTCGAATTCGAGGACCTTGGAGCGAAGTACCCGGGCGGAAATCAGGACGGATACCGATATCGCGCTATCTCCGTGACGCCGTGAGCATGGCCTTTCGAGAGTGATCGGACGACGTACGGGTCTGACCGCATTCGTGGTGGTGTTGATCGCCCTCGCTACTTACGGAATTCTGAGCACCCCGAAGCCCCGAGACGTGGCCGCCATCGGCGCGGTGGACGCGTTCGTCTGCGCGTTGCCACAGGACGTCGGGGGATTCTTGGCGGCCGTACCTCTCACGTTTCCCGGTCCTGCGCGACCTCTACGCGGCACAGTCCCCGACTCCTTCGAGCCTGTCGAGGCCGTGGTCTGTGACGTCAACCTGGGACCTCACGTCGAAGCAGACGGAACGGTGACCTATTTCGAGCGCCACTACGCAGGAAACTTCGAATCGGCGATCGAGGAGTTCAACGCGCCGTCGGCACGAACCCCGATTTTCGACGCGGGGTGTGCGTCTTACAGCGGTGCTCCGCTGACCGATATGTGGCTCGTCGACGCGCACGGGCAGGCTATGGAACCGTCGTACCCGCTCAGCGACTGCGGATTCGACAGCACTCGCGGACTGCACGAAGTTCTCGAACTTGCCGAAATTGATTCTGCCGAGCATCGACTACGCATCGACGTCGCCGGCATTTCTCTATTCTTCTCCTGCTTGTCAGTCATGAAGCCACCCACCCCGGGCCCGCACTCCCTTCTCGATCTCCCCTGGTTCCCGTCTGGATTCTGCCGTTTCGACACATCCGGTCCCGACCCAAAATTTCTCGGCGCCGACGTCAACGACGTCGCTTCAAGTCCGGATTTCAGTGGTGCGCTTCCTGATCTGCAACCAGCGGGGCCGTGCACCGAGCAAGCCACATCTATCGCTACAACATCATCCGCCGGTTCGATCTCGACCGATTGGATGCCCGTCGAGATCCACGTCGAGCTGGACGGGTGTCGTCGAGTTTTAGCCGACGGTTACGTCCCGCTTGTAGCGCCACAAGCTCTACTCGATGCCATCGAACGCAGCGCCAGGTGATGCCGCGGTTACGACGCTCCCTCCGCGTGAGCGACCCGGTCCCAACTAAAGTCGACTATTTCGACTCGATTGCAACGTCGACGACCAAACCATAGTGGTCGGAGCCATCTATCTCGAGGCGCGTCAGCGAAAGCGCAGATGCGTTTCGAAGGAGTACGTGGTCGATCCCGACGATTGCGGGATAGTCCTTATTTGCTGGATACGTCGGCACGATGCCGGCACCAAGTTGATCGGCAGCATCGGTGTACCCGGCTGCCAGAATTTCGCGAAACTGCTTGTGAAGATACGTGGTATTGAAATCGCCACTCACGACGACGGGGGCACCCGTGGCAGCGATGCCGACAAGCTCGCGCTGCAGGTTTCCAAGCTCGGTAGTCCAGATTTCGGGCGGGGTGACGTAAGCCGGACCCGGGTGGACGGCGACGAGGGTAAACGGCGTCGTGAAGCCAACGGTTGCAACAAGATTGGTTGGCCCGAAGCCTCCCAGCTCGTACGCGTCGGACAACGGATACCGGCTGTAGATGCCAGCCCCACCACCACCACTGACATCGGGTATCAAGTATTGATAGGGCAACAGTTGCTCGAGACCATGCTCCTCGAGGGCCCCTGAGAGGGCGACGGTCAACTCTTGGACCGTGAGCACATCGACGGCCTGATCACGTGCAGAGTCGACCAACGCTGCGGGATCGGCCTCACCGAACAACAGATTGGCCTGCATGACTTTCAACGAGGGACCATCGGTGGTGTCACCGTTGGCGACGTACAACGGCGCAACCACCGCTGTTGCCACCGCGAGAATCACCACACACCCTGCGAGGAGTACCCAGCGACGGAAAATGAGGGAGACGATCAAGCCGACGCACGTTGCGACGAGCAGTAGTGGAACGAACGAGGCAATTGCGATCAAGGGATTGATCGGCGCGGTGGTGTACATCGCAGCCAGACAGACAACACCGACGCCGATGCCCACGAGGCCGACGAGTTGCGCGCATCGGCGGGCGGGCATGTTGTCCTTCGTGACACTCACACCCAAAGATAACAGTTGCGCACACTGTTGCAGGTGCCGTCGAATTATGTTGCACTCGAACGTCATCGGAACCGACCCTCGTTCGGCGCCGACACATCGGCAAGTGGTCTCGCACGTGGATCCGCAGTCGATGGTCGCGACGCCATCGGCTTCTTTTCGTTCGCGGTGAACTGGTCGACGAAGCGTTCTCCCGACGTCAGACCACCACGTAACCGACTCGTTTGGCCGCACCGGTGATGCGGCTCGAAAGGTCGGGGTGAGTCAGCGGAAGTGAGAGCACTGGCCGGACGGGCATTGAAGCACCTGCGGGTGTGAACAGTGCCAGGCACGGCCCCCCTGCGAACCGGCTGTTGTATCGCAGCCCACCGAGATCTGGGAATGCCTCGACGATCCGGCGTGCCCAGTGCTGAGTAACTGCATGCTGTCCTGTCGACATTGCAAAGTTCCCACCGACGCGAGTGGCCCACGCGCCGACGCTGTCGGTGGCAACGTCGAGGACGGTAATGGATCGAGTGAACGAAAGACCGGTCAGGTATGGACCATCGCACTCTCGATCGATCGTGCGATCGACCTGAAACGCTTCGGCCAACGCTACATCCGGGGTCGATGCCCCGTACCAGACGCTGCGGCCCATAGGGTCGTCACCACAAGGCAAGGCGTGCGGGTCGAAGCGCAACAACGGCCCGTAAGTTCTCAGCTCATTCCAGGCCAGCACGTGGTCACCGCCGGTCTTATGGACCCGCCACCACACCTCTTCACTGCTGATGGAACGCAGTTCGTTGTCCTGAATTCCCAGCTCACGCAGCTGTTGCGGCGAGGGCGGGTCCGGCAGCATCGGGTTCGACTGTGCCCTCACGAACCTGCCCATTCACTGACCTCGACGAGATGCAGCACCGGGCCGACTGGTTCGCCGCACAACAGCCATTCGATGACCGATCTCGGTCGCTCATCGACTACCAACTCCGGCTGCGGTGTCGCGAGAAAACCGGCAACCGCGGTGGGGTGCAGCTTTCGACTCAACACAGTTGGGAGCACCTGATCGAGGCCTCGGACATGCTTGAGTGCAGGCGCGTCCAATTCATCCTCTCGACGCTCGACGAGTTCGAACTGGATTGCCGGGTAGACCCATTTGCCACCGTCGTCGATTGCCCACAATGTGTGATTGATGCGCCGCTGTCTCAATCGGGAATCGCTGACCTTCAGACCTTTCGCCACTGCCGCGGGCGAGTAGGCCGTGTTGTAGAGCCGCCCCATATGGGCGATCACGTCGGCGGCGTTCTCGACGTAGGACTCGGGATCCTCCGTCAGGCCAAATGAATCGAGGAGGTGCGCCTCGGCGGCGGTCAGCCGAGCCGAACCCGGCCGCTGCGGGTATAGGGCACGCAACGCGGAGATCAAATCCGCCCGCTTCAGATCGAATCGGTCCCTGAGCAGCTCATCGAACTCATCCACAGCCGTCCTCACTTACCCCGTTGCTAACGCATATTAACAGCATCTTACTGCCGTTACTTGAAGTCAGCAACACGCATCACAAAGCCCCTGGAGGCGCTTCCGCCGGACATAGCCGTGTGGTCGTGTGAAGCACGCACCTCCGGACACGTGCCCAACGAACATGCTCCGAGCCGACCACGGGCTGCCCGAAACGGGCGACGCTGCCACCGCCGACAGCTAGCGTGACAGTTGCGTCCCGACGTGCCAACGCGACGTCGGGGATGTCGGGGCGCGCACGTCTTTCCGGTGAAGGCCACGGCAACAATCTCCGCATCGCGGGCCGAACACCCGGCTACAAGCGCCGAAAACAACGTGGGGGTGAGGCCAGATCGTGGGCGCTATCCCTGTTCGTGCGTGTGGCGAAGTTCAGTGTTCATGCGCAGCGCGTCGGCGAGTTGATCTTCGAGGATGATGATGCGACACGCTGCATCGAGAGCTGTTCCCCCGGAGACGAGTTCCTGTGCGCGGGCGGCGATACGGAGTTGGTAGCGAGAATAGCGGCGGTGTCCACCCTCGGACCGTTGCGGGGTGAGGAGTTTCGCGGCATCGAGACTGCGGAGAAACGCCTGCGTGACGCCGACCATCTCGGCGGCATGTCCCATGCTGTACGCCGGGTAGTCTTCATCGTCGAATTTGCTGGAGGGATCACCGAACGGTGGCACTGTCGGAATTACGTTGTCTCTCTTTCACTTACGAGAAGACGGGGCCCCCGGCGCGGTGAGCGCCGGGGGCCAATGGGTTGATGAACTTCTCAACTGCAATCTTCTACAGGTCCGGACCGACAGCACGTCCGGACGTTCCTCACTTCAGATCCCCGGGGCCTGTTCCATCATCTACACCATCACACTGCAGCCCCGGTTGCCCTGCACTACTGCTTGCGGGTAGTTCGTTCTCTCCCGCCATCTCTTCACTCATCTGTTGCTGAAACAGAATCTACAACAACCTTCGGCGTATGTCTACTGCCGGCGCTACAGATTTTCTGGACCCATTTCCGAAGGTTCAAAACATCGCCGCAACCCGCCCACTCCAACTGAGCAATCGGGCAGGACCGACCCCGCATCCCTCGCGCAGAGACCCGGTCAACGAGCAGATCTCACGAGTGCAGCGGGATCGCACTTCTCGCGTTCACCGATTGGGTGGTCGAACGCGGATGACGAGACCGCGGCATCCCGCACGACGATTTTGCGAGTCGGTCCCCGGCTTGCGGACCCACGAACACTGTCTGCGTCCCCGTCGTCGGCACCAATTCGCCGTCGACTCGCAGCGACACCTCATAGTTTCCGCGTCGAAGCGCGAACGAGATAATGGTCACGCTTGTTTCGTTATCGGCCACCACGACGCGGTGGCTGATCGAGAACACGCCGTTGTGCAGTATTTCGCACACCTGACCTGGCCCGACGTTCTGGACATGCACAGTGACCATGCGTGCACCACCCGCCACGTCGATGGTCGGCGCAGCGTGGTTCACCGCGGCGTCGCCGACAAGTCTGAGATGGGTCCGATCTCCACTCATATAGCTCTATGCCCACCCTTCTATGGTTGCGAGCTGTATCCAGCTCGAAATCGTCTACAAGGCATTCGGCGCACGAACGCACGCGGACCGGTCCGGGTTACCAGCGAATGACACCGTGCTTGACAGGAAGTGAACAGGCTAGCCTGTCGAGCAGGGAACGCGGCCGAATCCAGCCATGTGCGTTGCGGCGAATTCGGTGTGTCGAATTACCCGGAGCCGTCGATTCCGGATCCGTCGAGCGTGCGAACAGACATCGTCGATTGTCGGCTATCTGCTGCCGGGTAGCGGAGGCGAGCTCTGCCCACCCCGGGCGGCAGCAATGGGGATGACGGCAATCAGCACAGCCAGGGCTGCGTACCCGGCGGTGAGGGTGAGCACGGCGGCGGCTCCGGCGACCAGCAGTGGCCCGCCGGCGTCACCCAACTCCCGGCCGAGTTCCGCGGCGCCCATCGTCTGCCCCATCCGTTCCTCGGGAGTGGATGCGGCCAAAGTGGCGAAGGCGAGCGGGGTGATCAAGCCGGTGCCGATTCCGATTCCGATGGCGGCAAGCACCACACCGGCTGGCCCTGGTGCCATGGCGCATCCCAGCCCGACCGAGGTGATGACAAGTCCAGCTGCAATGCCAGTCGGGGCATGGAGCCGCCCGGAGTCCAGCGCCCGTCCCGCTCGCGGCTGGACCAACGCCGCGCACGCTGCGAGGACCGACACAGCAGCGCCGGTGAGTACCGGTCCCATTCCAGCGGCAGCCCCGGACACAGGCAGAAAGCCCACCCCCACCGACAGGGCCGCCGTCGCGGCCGCGAGGGCTACGGTCGGCCGCAGAAACGCCCGGTCCGAGAGGCGACGCCCCAAGTCCACAAGGGTCTGCCGAGGACGAGGCAGCGGAGACACCGTCGGGACGACGCATACCGCCCACACCGCGACCACCACCGCAAGGGCCGTCATGACCGCAAACAACAACATCAGCCCGCCGACCCACACAACGGCGCCGCCGAGCAGCGGCCCGAGGGTGTACCCGATGCTCTTGTAGAATCCATAGCTACCGAATGCCCTGCCCCGCTTGGCTTTCGGATTGAGACGCGCAACGAGCACGCTGGCCGCGGGAGAGAACGCGGACGCCCCCGCGCCCTGTCCGAGCCGCGCCATCCACAGCCACCCCGGATCGTCGACCACCACGAAGACCGCCGAAGCGACCGCGAAAGCCAGCAACCCGCCGATCAACACCGGACGGGCGCCGACCCGGTCCGCGATAGATCCGAATACCGGTTTCAACACCACTTCGGCGCCGTCGTAGAGGGCCAACAGCACACCCAGATACAGCAGCGAACTGCGCATGTCCGAGGTCTCCGAGGCCAGGTTCGCGGCGATACCGTGTGCGCCGAACGCCGTGGTGAAACCTGCCGCATACAACGGCCACATCTGCCGGCGGACCGACAGGGTGGCGCTTTCGCCGGGAGAGCGCGTCACAGCATGCCATTCGCGGCGCTGTCGGGGGAATGCAGTGCGGCAAAGACAAGTTCGGTGTAGTTCGCGAAACCCTCGGTGCAGTGCTGTAGCCGTCGCGTCGCCTCCTCGGCGCTCGGCGCACCGAACACATCCCGCGACTTCACGTCGCGGTGCCAGCGGCGCAGGCGGTCGAGGCTCTGTTCTTCCTCCTCCAGTTCGGCGAGGGTGAACTTGGCGATGCGAATCTCGTGTTCGAGCTCGGCGTCGTACTTTCCGCAGTCGGCCAGATACTCCACCCACTCCTCTTCACGTGCGGCAGTAAATATCGCCTCGAAACGCGCGGCGTCGCCCGCCCCGACACCTGAAGCGTGCAACAAAATCGACTCGCCTCCGGCCCCCTCGGTGAGCTTCACCGCCCTCGCGATGCCGCCGGAAAAGACCGGGACGTCCGGTGCCGCCCACACTCCCTGCCCCAACGACAAAGCACCCACTCGGCGCAACTCCCGCCACACAGCCACCCGATGTCGAGATGGTTCCGTGGGCAGCTTCACCAGCAGCACCATCCACCGAGCGTTGGCGTCATCGTCAGTCACAGATGGGAATGTATCACGCGTTACATTCTCCGATGGAACGCGAAGAACCGTCCTGGCACCTCTTGCCGTCGACGTCGATCAGCGGCCCTGCGGTCGCCTCACGTGTGCGGATCGACCTCGGGATCACCGGTGGGATAGGCGTGTATCAGCGCGGTGCTCAGCTTCGGAACGGCGTGAGTCAAGCTGTGTTCGGCGCGATGAGCCAGCTGATGCGCGTCAGCGAGACTGGTCGAGGGGTCGATGTCGAGTTCGGCGTCGGCATGCAACCGGTGTCCGATCCACCGCATCTTGATACTGCGCACCGCAAGAACGCCCTCTTCCGCTGCCAACGCATCCTCGGCGGCCTCGACAAAATCTGGTTCGACGCCATCCATCAACCTCCGGAAGACATCGCGCGCCGCCGAGCGAAGCACCGCGAGGATCGCAGCGGTGATGATCAGACCCACGATCGGGTCGGCCAGCGGAAAGCCCAGCGCCACACCGCCTGCGCCGATCATCACCGCCAAAGAAGTGAACCCATCGGTACGGGCATGCAACCCATCGGCAATCAATGCCGCCGACCCGATCCGACGCCCAACCCGGATGCGATAAAGCGCGACGAGTTCATTGCCGACGAACCCGACGAGACCGGCAGAGGCCACCCAACCGAGGTGGTCGATAGGGACAGGGTCTATCAGACGCCGGACGGCTTCGATACCGGCGATCACAGCGGACAACGCAATCATCGCGACCACGAACAGGCCGGCGAGGTCTTCGGCGCGGCCGTAGCCGTAGGTGTAGCGGCGCGTCGCGGCACGGCGTCCCAGAGCGAACGCGATCCACAACGGGATCGCCGTCAACGCATCGGAAAAGTTGTGAATGGTATCCGCGAGCAGAGCCACCGATCCGGATACAGCAAAGATGGCCAACTGCGCAATAGCGGTCACTCCCAACGCAATCAGACTTATCTTGACTGCGCGGATACCGATTTTGCTGGATTCGAGTACGTCGTCGATGCTGTCGGCGGCATCGTGGCTGTGCGGGGCGAAGACCTCGCGCACCGCGGAACGGATAGCCCCGCCATGCGTGTGGCCGTGTCCGTGCCCGTGCCCGTGCCCGTGCCCGTGCGCATGGTCGTCCTCGGCGACTCCGACGGCCTTGGGAGTGTGCGTCATCGTCCCTCCCTCCCCGCGGCGCGGTCGACGTCTGCATCCTTGTCCGAGTCAGGCCTGCTGGCTGGGTGCAGCTCGCGCAGACCTGCCGTCGCGCGGTGGTGGCCCGGAATGCCCGGTCCCGCGTGCTCGGCGTTGAACACAGCATCGGTGACCAACTGCTGCACGTGCTCGTTCTCCAGTCGGTAGATCACCTGGGTGCCCTCCCTTCGCGTGCGGACCAAACGCGCCATTCGTAATTTCGACAAATGCTGGGACACCGAAGGCGCAGGCTTACCGACCTGGTCAGCGAGATCGTTGACCGACAACTCACGATCGACCAACGCCCAGAGGATCTGCACCCGTGTTGCGTCGGCAAGCATTCGAAACACCTCGACAACCAACCCGACCTCGTCGTCGAGCAACCGACGCCGACACCCTCCGCTATCTGCATTCATACGCAGATAGTAGCTCAGCGGACGAAAGAGACGGCCGACTTGACCTCTGATTCGACAATTGTCAATATAGGACCATGTCAAAAGAAGCGATCACGGCTACCGACGCGTCGAACCGACCGTGCTGCACGCCCCTGGTGCACGAGCCCTTGTCCGCCGATCGGTCCGGCGACTTGGCCCGCATGTTCAAAGCTCTCGGCGACCCCGTGCGACTGAGACTGCTCAGCCTGGTAGCCAGCCACGAAGGCGGAGAAGCATGCGTCTGCGACATCTCCCCCACCTTCGACGTGTCGCAACCGACCATCTCGCATCATCTGAAAGTGCTCCGGGATGCAGGGCTACTCGATTCTGAGCGGCGCGGAACCTGGGTCTACTACTGGGTCGTCCCTTCCGCACTGCAGCAATTGTCCTCCCTGCTCGCGGCAACAAATCCGTCCGCACCTGTGCCATTGGCGAACGCATGAGCGCGCCCAGATCCCCAGCGGTGGTCGGCAAGCTCTCCACTCTGGACCGTTTCCTACCGGTGTGGATCGGGGTCGCCATGCTCACCGGCCTGCTGCTCGGCCGCGCGGTCCCCGGCCTCGACACTGCTTTGTCGGCGATCTCGATCGACGGGGTATCGCTCCCGATTGCCATCGGCCTGCTGATCATGATGTACCCGGTACTGGCGAAGGTCCGCTACGACCACCTCGGCACCGTCACCGGCGACAAGCGACTACTCGCAGGATCGCTGGTGCTGAACTGGATCATCGGGCCTGCCTTGATGTTCGCATTGGCCTGGCTGTTTCTTCCCGACCTACCGGAATACCGGACCGGGCTCATCATCGTTGGACTCGCCCGCTGCATTGCGATGGTCATCATCTGGAACGACCTCGCCTGCGGCGACCGCGAAGCCGCCGCGGTACTCGTCGCGATCAACTCGGTGTTCCAGGTCGTCATGTTCGCCGTGCTCGGCTGGTTCTACCTGTCGGTGCTCCCAGGGTGGCTCGGCCTCGAGCAGACCACCATCTCGGCGTCACCCTGGCAGATCGCGAAATCCGTTCTGATCTTCCTCGGAATTCCCCTCGTCGCCGGCTTCCTGTCACGATTCTTCGGCGAGAAAACCAAGGGACGAGACTGGTACGAAGAAGAATTCATTCCGCGAATCGGACCGTGGGCGCTATACGGCCTACTGTTCACCATCGTCATTCTCTTTGCGCTGCAGGGTGATCGGATCATCGGTCAGCCGTGGGACGTCGTCCGCATCGCGCTCCCTCTCTTGGTCTACTTCGCGGTGATGTGGGGCGGCGGCTTCGCCTTCGGCGCGGCGCTCGGACTGGGATACGAGCGCACCACGACATTGGCATTCACGGCAGCCGGCAACAACTTCGAACTCGCGATCGCTGTCGCGATAGCCACCTACGGTGCGACGTCGGGACAAGCACTCGCCGGTGTCGTCGGGCCGCTGATCGAGGTGCCCGTCCTCGTCGCGCTCGTGTATGTCTCACTCGCCCTTCGCAAGCGGTTCGCAGCACATGCCATTCAGCAAGGGGTCGGCCGATGACCAAACCCAGCGTGCTGTTCGTCTGCGTCAAGAACGGCGGCAAGTCCCAGATGGCAGCAGGACTGCTCCGCGCTATCGCCGGAGATACCGTCGAGGTTCATTCGGCGGGAACTTCACCCGGCAGCTCCGTCAACCCGATGTCCGCGCAGTCATTGCTCGAAGTTGGTATCGACCTGACCGGTGAGCGGCCCAAGGCAATCGACCCAGATCTGCTCGCACGCATGGATCACGTGATCACCCTCGGCCGCGAAGCGAAGATCGAACCCGTCGCCGGGCCGATCTTCGACAACTGGGACACCGATGAGCCTTCGGAACGCGGAATTGAGGGAATCGAACGAATGCGTCTGGTCCGTGACGACATCACCGACCGAGTTCGTACGTTCGCTGCAGCCCTGAACGAGAGCTGACACCAACGCCTTTCGCGCCGCAGCACACCCGCGCTGCTCTGGCATATTCTTCGACACGACAGGAACGTATGAAAGCCGCTGCCGCGCATCCTCGCAGATCAGCGTGGTCGACGGCGGCAGTGATCGTCTCGATCGTCGCAGTCGGCACCGTCGTAGCAGGTCTACTCAACGACCCACAATCCGACGCAGTCGCGATCCCTGGCTGTGACGAGGTGGTTCAGCCCGACGAGACACATCGAGTCAACTTCGCGTACGCCCAAAGCGGTTCCTACGACGATCCCGACCACTCATGGTTCTCGGATGCCAAAGCAGCAGCTATGTCACGTGCCTTGGTCGAGGCGTTACCGGCCGGGACGACAGTCGAAGACGACCCATTTTCGACGCCGCTGCACTTCGGGCAGATCGCCAACGCCACCGCGAGCGGAACGGTATCGCTGGGCGGGGAGCGGGGAGACCTGACGGTCTCCGTGCGGCAGTCCGATGAACCCCCAGGCCCGTGCTTCGCGGGCTTCGTCGACGAACGGCGCACTCTCGACGATGGGACCGTCGTCGACACCTTGGCAGGAGAGACCCGACGCCGAGTTGTCTTATATACGGATGGAAGCCGGATCGATGCATACGCCGACCAGGTGCTGACGGTGGAACAGCTGGTCGATATCGCCACGATCCGGGCCCTCCGCGTGAGCGACCCGGCTCCTCCAGCTGTTCCGAGTGCACCCGGGAACTGACACTCCTCCGACATCATGTGTGTTTGTGCGCTTCTGCACCTGAACATTGCCTGAGCGATGGCGCGAACGCGCATCCGCTGCGTAGGTTTGACCAATGTTAATTCTCGCGAGCAGGACTGCGGTGTTGTCTCCGCCGGTGTCCTTCGTGTGGAAAACACTGATGCGCCCCGATCTGCACCTGATCTGCCGCGGGGATTTCGGACACTGGAGATGGTTAAATTCAGGCCGCGTTGTCGTGCTGCCGGTAACTGTAGTGGACATCGTTCGGGGCTTGGTAGTCGAGAGCTGAATGCCTGCGTCGAGGG
>NZ_JASISW010000038.1 GCF_030063335.1 Rhodococcus sp. G-MC3
AAAGACCCTGGTCAACAACCCCACCGACACCACATCCGACAGCCGACGATCCGAGACCGGTTTCACCCATCCGCTACGAGGCACAACTCATCATACCTCGAAGGTCCTTAACTGAACGGTATTGAGGCTAAGAGGTGGGCCAAGGCAACACCCCGATCACGAGCAATTTTTCGGAAGAAGAAATCTTGGGCTTGAATTGCCGTCGTACCCTCGTACAGTGAATCGATCTTCGAATCGCGAACGTACTGCTCGATGGGGTAGTCCTGCAGGAAGCCGGATCCACCGAAACATTGCAGCGTTTCGGTCAAGCATTCGTACGCGCGTTCCGAACCCACCCCTTTGACGATCGGAAGCAACAGGTCGTTCACGCGGACGGAGGTGTCGGCATCTGCGCCCGAGACATGGCGGGCAGCGATTGGGTCTTGATGGGCGGCGGTGTAGAGGTACAGCGATCGCAACCCTTCCGCGTACGCCTTCTGGACCATCAGTGAGCGTCGTACGTCCGGATGGTCGATGATGGCAACCTTGGGGGCCGTCTTGTCCGTACTGCGTCGTAGATCGCTGCCCTGTATGCGGCCGGTGGCGTATTCGAGGGCGTTGAGGTATCCGCTGGACAGTGTCGCTACAGCTTTGGTGCCCACCATCATTCGTGCTTGCTCGATGATCTTGAACATTTGTGCGATCCCGTTGTGCGCATCACCGATGAGCCATCCGGTGGCAGGGTGCCCGTGCGCGCCGAGAGTGAGTTCGCACGTGGCGGATGCCTTCAGCCCCATCTTGTGCTCGAGATTGGTGACGTACACGCCGTTTCGATCGAGGTTTGCGCCAGTGATCGGGTCGAGATGAAACTTCGGCACGAGGAACAGACTCAACCCTTTCGTGCCAGACACCGCGCCCTCCGGACGAGCGAGGACGAAGTGGAGAATGTTCTCGAACAAGTCGTCGGAGTCGCCTGAGGTGATGAAACGCTTCACTCCTTCGAGATGCCATGTCCCGTCGGCTTGTTCGGTTGCTTTCGTACGACCTGCGCCGACGTCGGACCCTGCGTCCGGTTCGGTGAGCACCATCGTCGCCCCCCAGTTCCGTTCGCTGGACAGCGTCGCCCAGTGTTGCTGCTGTGTCGTGCCGAGGGAGTGCAGTATCCCCGCCATGAACGGGCCCGCGAGGTACATGTGGGCTGCAGGCTGGGCGCCGAGGCAAAACTCGTTGATCGCCCATGTGAGCATCGACGGCGCTGCAATACCCCCGACTTCATCAGGCAAGCCCATCATGAAGTAGCCAGCCTTCTGCCACGCGCGAACCGATTCCTTGAATGCACCGTTCAAGTGCACCGAATGAGTGCGCGCGTCGAATGTGGGAGGGTTCCGGTCGGTGTCTGCATAGGTTCGAGCGAGTGGTCCTTCGGCCAAACGTGCAGCTTCCGCCAGGAGAGTGCCCACGGACTCGGCGTCGATGTCCCACGGTCCGTTCCGGAGAATTTCGTCGAGACCGAGCGCTTCGAACAGCACGAATTCGATGTCTCGTACGTTGCTCTTGTAGTGGCCCATTTCGCACTTCCTTCGTCTGTGCCGGTGTGATACATTCTGCTGCAGTTTGAGATGGCTCCGAACACGAAATATGCACGACCGCACCAGCATCGAAGCGAACGAGCAGGTGCGCATAGCGTGTCGGTGCGCGCCCCATATATGCGAATTGGCATACATGGGGCCGCTCGAAACGGGTTACATTCGGCCGCGCGGCGGTCTCACGGCTCCGCCGAAATTGGACGTGATCGGTTGCAACGAGCCGCCGAAGCCGTGAGGCGGGTTCGGTTCCGTATGTCGGACACTGCATATTTCTTTCAACGGCGAGGTTCTAGTCGCCGAAAGGCGCTGCTATGGAACACCAGTGGCTCGCGTGCACCGTCGGTGGCGAGTGACTCGATACGTAGCACCGCTATACTGTGGTCGCCGGCCGGAATCTCTTGTGCAATGCGACATTCGAATGTTGCTACTGCATCGTCGAGCAGAACAGCGCCGTCGTCTGTGGCCCGCCAGCTCAAGGCTGTGAATCGATCCGCTGCCGGTCCGGCGAGTGCACGGCATGCGGCGTCTTGGCCTTGGGCGAGCACGCTTACTCCCAAGACGCTCATCGTGCGCAAGGTGGGCCACGTGGTGGAGGTGTATGCGACGGCTACCGACACCAGCGGCGGACTGAGAGACACGGTGGTGAATGAGCTTGCCGCCAGACCTCGCGGTTGCCGGTCGGGTCCGAGTCCACACAGTGCGACGACAGTTTGTGGCACGTTGGCAAAAGCGTCGCGAAGAACGCGAGGGTCGGTGGTGCTCGTAAGTAGGTTCATCGGTGTACTTCCTTTCTGGCACTGCGTGTTCGCGTGAAGCACCAACGACTTACGCAGAACGTCGGTTACGGGGAGCGTTGATCGCGGTTGTACTGGTGCCGGGAAGACCCCGGCGCACAGGCATGCCGCCGCCGAGAAGTGCGAAGTCGGACACGCCTAGGTCGGCGAGTATTTGTGAGACGACTACGGCGCTGTGGCTGTCTGCGGGTTCAGCAGGCGATCTGTGGGGCGCGAACGGCGGACAGGGGCTCGGTGCGCGTGTGTCTCCCGGTCCGGTCGACGCCGCAGGAGGCCGGAGGTATAACAGTATGCCGCGATTGTCGGCGGCGATCTTACTCATCGCCGCGTCGAGTTGCAGTCGGCATTGGCAGCGGGTCGAGGCTAGGACTTGTCCAGGTATGCACTCGAAGTGGACGCTTACCGAAACAGTGATCGGATCGTGCAACTCTCCCATGGAGAGCGCCAAGTGCGCGGCCCCGTCGTTGCCGAGGTATTCGATCGATTGAAAGTTCCCGTGGAGGGTGGGGAACGGTGCCGCAGTTCTTCGGCGCACCTGAGGTTCTGTGGTGCGTCGGTGCGCCACGAGGTCGCTTATCGTGATTATGGCCAGCCGATGCTGGTCGGCGAAAGCACGCAATTCGGCTGTGTGAGACATGCCGGAGGGGGAGTCGACGCTCACAAGGTCTGCTATAGCGGCAGCTGGCGGCAGCGTTGTTTCGAGTAGGAGATCGAGGGCGGCCTCAGTGCGGTTCGGGCGCATCAGCACTCCGCCGGTAGCGGCCCGTACTGGTTGGACATGCCCCGGCCGAGTCAGGTCGGACGCCGTAGTGGCGGGGTCTGCGAGCAGGCGGATGGTGACAGCCCGGTCGCATGCGGAGATTCCCGTTCCGATTCCGGTCCGGGCATCGACGGTGACGGTGTAAGCGTTGGTGTCAGCGTTCGCAGGGATCGGACACATCGCCGGCAATGCCAAACGCTCGCAGTCGGTTTCGCGTAGGGCCACGCACAGATATCCGCCGGAGTGGCGGATACTGAATGCGACGAGAGCCGTCGTAGCGCGATGGGCGGCGAAGACAAGGCTGCCCTCGTCGAGCGCGTCGTCGACAATGACAACCGGCAGTCCATCAGCGAGATCAGACACGGCGCGGTCGATCGTGTCGAACGCGATCATGACGTTTGACTGTTCGAAGCTGTCGGCCATGCGAATTCGCCGCGTTCGGGACGCGGATCGCCGGCAACACGAGGGACGGCGCCGACGTGATGGGTAAATCCGCGGTCGTGTCCAGAAATGTCTGCGAACCAGTTGGCGGTGTCGATTAGCTCAACGAGGTCTATTCCCGTGTCGACATCCATCAGCTCGAGGAGTTGTACCGCATCTTCGGTGCACACACCCCCGACCTGCGCACCGGGTACCGCGGGATGGCCCCCGGCTCCGAGCAGAGAAGTATCGATGTTCCGCACACCCATGCGCGCCAGTTCGGCCACGTTCGCGATCCCCATACCTCGGCTGTCGTGAACTTGAACGGTCAGGTGTTCGTACCCCGTGAACCCCGCAGCGTAAGTGACGATGTCTCGAATCTGGGGGGGCGCCGCATACCCGAACGAGTCTGCCAAAATCCAATCGGTCACCCCTATCCCCGCCAAGCGCGAGAGGATCGGCTCGAGTTCCGATGGGCGACGGGGAAGCCCGGTGGGCCCGCCCCACGTGCCGATCAAGTAAGTTCCCAGTCGCAGTTCGGAGTCGGCCGCGATACTGCGCAGTCGTTCCAGGACCGCGAGTGAATCTTCGATTCCTCGGCCGGAGTTGGCTGCCGAGAAACCCGCATCGACCGACAGCAGAAACCACGCCACGTGTGCACCGGCATCGATTGCCTGTTTGACTCCTGTGCCGTTTCCAACACAGCATTCCAACGAGATGCCGGGGGGGCGATCTACTTTTGCGAAGACCTCGGCCGCATCCGCTAATCCTGGTACGAGGTCTGGGCGGACGAACGACGACACCTCCACGGCACTGACACCGGCAGCGATCAGCCGGTTGACCAGCTCGACCTTGTCCGACGTCGCAGCGGGTTGGGCTTGAAAGGTCAACCGCGGGGAAATATCGCGGATCCGTACATCGGTCATGTGGTCGGTCTCCTGCCGTGCCGATTCGTCGAGGCGGGGACCGGCGTGATGTGGCTATGTGGATCGGTCAAAGGTTGCGCGTGGTCCGCAGACCAGCAGCGTGTGCGTCCCAGGTGTCGTCCGCGACGCCGTCTTCGCGAAGCGCCACCTTGCGGATCTTGCCGGTCGGTGTGCGCGGCATCGATACTGCAATTTTGTAGTATCGCGGCACCATGAAGTGGGGCATAGTCGAATCGCAGTGTCGGAAAAGAGCTTCGAGGTCGAATCCGTGCGGGTCCGACACTTCGAGTACGGCCATCACTTCGTCTTCGCCCAGGTCTGAATGCACTGCAACGGCTGCTGCTTCGTGTACCCCTGGATAGAGCATCAGGGCCGCTTCGACTTCCTGGGAGGAGATATTCTCCCCGCGACGCCGGAGTGCGTCTTTCTTCCGGTCCGTGAAGTAAAAGAATCCGTCGTGGTCGACGTATCCGAGATCGCCGGTGTGCCACCATAGATCGTCCATCGTCGCGAGCGTCGCTTCGGGGTCCTTGTGGTATCCCTTGAACATGATGTGCGCCATTTTGGGGCGATATACGATTTCACCGACCTCGCCAGGCGAGACCTGCTCGCCGAGGTCGTCGTGTATCTGGATGATCGACGACGGAGTAGGGAGGCCGAGTGATCCGACCTTCCTCCCCACCAGCGGGTTGTAAATGACGTTCTTGATTTCGCTGACACCGTAGCCCTCGACGATGTGTACCCCGAAGCGCGCTTCGAAGCGGTGAAGGATTTCGGGTGGAGCAGGGGCGGCGAAGACTCGTTCGACGTCGTGTTCCCGATCGCGGTCCGAGGGCGGCTGCGCGAGCAGCATCGGAATCATCGACCCGAGTGCGTTGAACTGGGTTGCGCCGGAATCGCGGATCTCATCCCAGAAGCGGCTGGCGCTGAATTTCGGGGAAAGGCAGATCGTCGCGCCGGCGTAGATCGCATGCATGCATGCCGCTGTCATGGCGGCGCCGTGGAAGAGCGGAAGGCATGTGTAGAGGCGGTCGCGGGTGGTTGTGTCCATGACCGCGGCGGTCTCGCGTGCCATGATCACACCCTGGAGCGCCGGCGCCAGGACGCCCTTACTTCTGCCCGTGGTGCCTGAGGTGTACGTGATTGCAGAGATATCGTCGGGCCGAAGTTCTGGGAAATCGACCTGCACTTCACTCTTGGCGATTACGTCGTCCCATGCATACGTGGCGATGTCACCGCGCGGGAGGCGCTCGGGCTGCCCTCCGAGGTAGACGACGTGCGCCAGGTTCGACGGGAGCACAGTGAGGTCCGCGAGCGGATCACCGAGCCTCGACTCGGTGATCAGTGCGCGGGAGTCCGAATGATCCAACGCGTATTCGAGGAAGCTTCCTTTGAACGCGGTGTTGACCGGTACATATCGCATGCCGGCGCGACTGATACCGAATACCGCAGGCAGGTATTCCAGCCGATTGGACAGGAAGACGCTGACTGCGTCTCCCGGCCTCAAACCCATCGTCAGCAGACCCGCAGCGACGGATGAAGCGCCGTCGTCGAGTTCGCGGTAGGTCAGCTCGGTGCCCTCGAACGCGACGGCAGGATGATCGGGGGCGTAGTTCGCTCGTGTAGCCAGCAGCCCGGATGATGTTCCGCCGCCGAGATCCCGCAGGTAATTTTTATTCATCGTTTCCTCTGTATCTGACTGCCGGGCTCACCGAGACTTGAAAGCCGCGATTCGGGACCATAAGCATGCTTACATGTTAGCAGCCGAGTGGGTGGTGGGCTAGCAAATTTTTTTCGGAGAATGCAGTGTGCCGGGCCCCGGTCGACATAAGAGCGGTTTCGCACAGCTCCACGGTCGAGCGTCGAACCGATAGCTGGAGGTCAAGCGGCGTTGTGGGTTGGCATCAACCGGCGGGCGTCGCGGGCGGGATTGACGGCGATCAGCGTGATGACGGCGCCGATCACGGCAACTATGCCGAAAAGTTGAAATGCGTGGCCGAATCCGTCGGCCGGTGACGCCGCGGCATCGACCATAAGGCCGGTGACGTACGGACCGAAGACCCCGCCGAGCGACATCAGAGCGAAGAAGACACCCAACGTGCCGGCGAGCTGATTCTTTGGACAGATTTGAGATATAGCGGCGCTGATCTGGGGGTAAACGACTGTGCCGAATCCATAGCCGATAGAGATCACGGCTACGACAACCGCTGGAACGCTCAAATATGGAATGACGACCAGCGTCAGTCCACACAGCAGGAGCGATACTCCCGGCACCACACCGCGCAATACGCGGGTGCTAGCGCCGCGTCCGGTCAGCCGATCACTGATCGGAGTGACCACGAACAACGCTGTCAATGCCGCAATCGACGGTATTGCGAACAGGCTCCCAGCTTGAAGTCTGCTGTAACCGAGACCCTCCTCGAAGTAGGACGGAAGCCACGTCAGCGTGACCGCGAGCAGCGCATTCATTGCAATCATCGCTGCGACGCCGCCCACGAATGTCGGCGTGCGGAAGATAGCCATCCATGGCACCTTGGCCGGCTCCTGCGTAGAGGTGGTGCCCGCCTCCGGTTTGGGCGCGGCAGTGGGTCGTTCGCCGTACGGGCCTTCGCTCCATGTCGTGATCCACAGCGCACACCAGACGAAGCCGACGATGACCATTGTGACGAATGCCGCTCGCCAACCCCACGTCGCGATGACAAGCGCCAATGCGGGTGCAGCCAGAAGCTTGGCGATGGAGCTCGAGGCGGGTACGAAAGCTCCTGGGAGAGAGCGTTTTTCAACGGGGTGCCACGAGTAGATTGCGGTGTAGACCAGTGAAGCGCTTGGGCCTTCTGCCAAGCCAAGGATGAATCGACTGATCATCAAGACGGTAAAGCTGGCCGCGAAGACCATGGGGAGCATGCACAGTGCCCAGGCGATCGAGAGTACGACCAGTGACCATCGCAGTGTGAACCATTTGTTGAGTTGTCCTGCTCCAAGTCCGCCGATGATGTACGCCAGGAAGAAGATGCTGCCGGCCAATCCGATATCGGATGCAGTGAGTCCGAACTCATCCTTGAGCGGCTGAGCGACGAGACCGAGGAGTATTTTGTCGGTGTAGGTGATCAGGTAAAGCAAACCCAGCACCAACGTCAGACCCCAAGCTTTGGTCCGAGGCGTGCGTGAGTCGGTTGACGTCGAGTCTGCCAAAGTGTTGGCGGTCAGTTCGGGCATCGAAAACCTTTCCGAGAACACGGAATCGAGGGTAGAAGCCTGTTGGGCGGGACAACACACCGAGCAAGGCAAGCATGCTTACTGTAATCAGCATGCTTATGTGATGTCAACCACTTCAAGGCTTGTATTCTTGATCTGGAGAACGCTGTATATGCGGCGAATTCTCACCTCGAAACGCACGAACTACCCCGAGTCCGTCTGCGGTTCGGGGTAGTTCGTGTGTGCGCGATACGCCGCTACGTGTTGCGATCCTGGTCTCGTACGAACGACGGTGGCGCGATCAGATCGAGGCTTTGACGTGCTGAGCGAACTCGCCGAGTTCAGGTGACCATGTCGCGCCGGCCCCGGTGGTGAGCAGGAAGGCATCGACGCCGAGTTTGCTGTATTGCTGGAGTGATTTCAGAACGCGATCGGGCGTGCCGACCAGAGCGGCGGAGTTGGCGAACCCGCCCAATAGAGTCACCAACCGCGCCCAGAAGCAGTCGTCGTGCAGCTCGTCCTCGGCGTAGGAGAGCTGGCGTTCACGCCCGACCGAGGCGTCCGTGGCCGAGGAACGCATGAAGGTATGCGTCCCCTGGGCCTCGAGGATCGTTCTTTCGGCTGCATGCGCACTCTCCCAGGCCTTTTCGTCGGTCTCGCCGAGAAAAAGACGCATACTGAGTGAGAACTGTGGAGACCTTCCGTAGCCGTCGGCGGCCTTCTTGACGCGGTCGATGCGCTCTTTGGTGCCGGCCAGAGGCTCGCCCCACAGCATGTACCGGTCTGCGTGCCGGGCACCGAAGTCGATGGCTTCGTCGCTCTCTCCGCCCATGAAGATCGGCACCTGCCGGTTCACTGGACGAACGAGCTGCTTGACCTGGTCTTCCTTGTAATAGGTTCCCGCATGGTCGAAACTTTCAGAATCGGTCCATGCACGACGCATCACATCGACATACTCGATTGCCCTGGCATATCGCTCCTTTTTCGGGGTGAAGTCGCCTTCCCGATGTAGGTCTTTCTCGGATCCGCCACTGACCAAGTTGATGGCGATACGCCCACGTGAGACGACATCGAGCGTCGAGAAGTATCTCGCGGCCGCGGCCGGGTCCATGACCCCCGGCCGGTGCGCAACGATCAGTGACAACTTCTTGGATCGAGCCAGCATGTGCGGCGCGTAGGCATGATTGTGAGGCCAGATCGATGAGTAACCGACCAGCACCCGGTCGAGGGCCTGGGATGCATCGAGTTCGGCTGTACGCCGATCGAGATCCTGCAAGCTCTCTTCGTTCGCCGGCATCGAGTTGGACACTGTGAAGATTTCGGCCATGACAGCTCCTCGTGAGATGGCGAGCCCCGCGAATCGGACTACGGGGCGAATTGGCCCGGTCGATTCACGGACCGGGTATGTAAGCACGCTTATAGTGCATCAGCATGCTTATCTATTGTCAACCCCTTCGGAAGCGAGATCGACATCCATCCACACGCGAAAGCCCCATGTCGACAGCTAGCGACATGGGGCTTTCGTGAGACGGTAGGAGAGGGTCAGATGTCGATATCGACGGACGGATAGTCCTTGATGTCCGCCTCGACCGCAGAGGCAACCCGCCGAACCATGGCATCGAGTTCCAGAATTTCCGCCGGCTCGAGCACACCACCTACGGTCGCGTTGATCTTGTTGACTTCCGCTCCCATTTCGGTGAGTGCCACCTCCCCCGAGGCAGTGACATGCAAAGACAGCGCGCGTTCGTTCTCGGGCCGGTGATGGCGCTCGACGAAGCCGCGCTTCTCCAGCTGCGAGACGATTCTGGTCATCGTCTGTGGACGTACGAAACCGCGGCGAGCGAGCTGAGCCAACGACAGCGATGGCTGATCCGCAATGATGCGGAGCGCGACATAGCTCGAGAGCGTCATGTTCCATTGTCGCAGACGCAAATTGGCGACCTGGTGAACCGCTCGGTGAAGGCGAGAAATCGCGTCCACCACGTACGTCGCCGGCTCCATCTGTCCTGGAACGGCCGCGTCGACATCGCGGTCTGGGAGCGCCCTGGACGGTCTGGTGGGCGTGACCGCGCCCTTCGGCAGTTTCATATTAACTCTCCGCTTCCTTTCGGGATTGCTGGACGCGATGTAAGCATGCTGTTACCGTACAGGAAGTTGATCCCCGGAACCGGGTCTTTCGATCACCTTTCATCGCGGGCGTTTCCGACCCCGGTCGCTCGTCACTCTGTTCAACTACCCCACGGAGCTCTGGTGTTACTACCCATTTCCGATGCACGCGCGCTGGTCGAATCCGCAATGGTCGCCGCGGGCCAGACGCGCGAAGAAGCAGAAATCATCGCCGACCATCTGATCGACTGCGAATTACGGGGCCTGTCTTTCGGGGGACTCGCTCGCGCACTGTCCGTAATCGAGCGAATCCGAACCGCAGAGGAACCTCATCGACCGATCACAGTGCGCCGCGAAACGTTGCTGTCCGCGGCCCTCGACGGCGGCGATCAAGTCGGCTATCTGGTCGCCAAACGAGTGACGGACATGGCGATAGAAAAAGCTCGATCGAACACTGGCCTGGCAATCGTTGGTGCGTCGAACACCTGGTACACCGGGATGTTTTCCTACTACCTCGAGATGGTTACGAACGCAGGCTTCGTCGGCATGATTGCAGGCAGCGGTGGCCCGAAGGTCGCGCCCCACGGCGGAACCGAAGCGCGCTTCAGTACCAACCCCATCGCGTTCGGCTTTCCCGCCGACCCTCAGCCGGTGATATGGGATGTCGGCACGTCTTCGGTCATGCTGGGCGAGGTGATGCTTGCTGAGCGGTTGGGCCAGGCGTTACCGGAAGGTCGTGCTTTCGACCCGGCCGGAAATCCGACGCTCGACCCGTCCGACGCGCTCGCCGGAGCATTCACAGTGTGGGGTGGCCACAAAGGCTCCGGACTGTCCATGGTTGTACAACTGCTGGGTATGCTCGCCGGGCAAGCCGCGTCCCCACAGGGCCTCACGGACTGCGGTTTCTTGCTCGTAGTCATCGACCCAGAGCTGTTGCTTCCACGTGAGGACTACTTCAGGCGCGTCTCGGACTTCGCGGACACCGTTCGCGGAACCCGGCGTGAGGACGAAAACGCCTCTGTCCGTGTTCCGTTCGATCGTTCGGCGGCGGAACGGTCTCGCCGACTTGATGAGGGCGTCATCGACGTTCCTCAACAGATTTACGACGCGCTTGCAGCCGTCGCTGCCGCACCTGCCAACTAGCCCACAACATCGTTCAGACGGAGTTATAACATGCCATTTTTCGTGGTCACTTACGTTCATCCCGACGAAGAGGGATGGAACAAGCACCTCATCCCACACGTCGAATGGCTACAAGAGCAGTTGCAGAGAGGCGTGCTTCGCGCATCTGGTCCGTTCGTCGGTACACCAGAGAAGTCGGCTCTCCTCGTGCTCGTCGCGCCGTCGCGGGCCGACGTCGATCGAGTGATCGCCGAGGACCCCTTCGTCGTGCATGGATTGGTCACGGAGATGACGGTGACGGAGTGGGACCCGTTGTTCGGCACCTACCAAGAAGAGAGCAGCCGAGCCAATCGCGCCGGTGCAGATGCTGGGCGTGAGGTTGCGAACTAACAGCCCTGCCAGGCAACCGGACTCGCGGTTTTCTCGGCGGGACGAACGCAGCGAAAGCCTTGCAAATTTAATATCACCCGCCGATATTTGTGGCGAAAGCCCATGGGTTGCAGCGTGTCTTTTATAGCGGTGGATCAAACCGCTTTTCGAAGGAGAATCGCATGACCAGTTCCACCTCGCCGCGGATGGCTGCCTCAGCCGACGCCGGCACTCTTACTCGGCGCGCGGCGCGCCGACTGCACGAGATCGCTGGACTCGACTTCCCAGATCAAGTACGCACGAAGGCGGCCGTGTGTTTACTCGACTACCTTGGCGCATGTATCGGGGGGCTTTCGTCCCCGTGGGCGCCGGCAATTCTGCAGTACAGCGGCAACGGTGGCGGCGCGTCGCAGTCGCATCAGTGGGGGAGTGATCACCGGATCAGGGCCGATGATGCGGCGTTCGCAAACAGCGTCCTCGGGCACAGCCTCATACGCGACGACATGCACGTCTCCAGCGGCAGTCATCTTGGAGTACTGATCATTCCCGCGGCCCTTGCCCTGGTCGAACGAGACGGCCTGTCCGGGCGCGCCCTGCTGCGCGCCTTGGTCGGCGGTTACGAGATGTCGGTCCGGCTCGGTGTTGCAGTCCGGCAAGGACAGTCGAACCAGCATTTCCGGCCCTCCGGCATTCACGGTGCGTTCGGAGCCGCGTCTGCCGCCATCGCTGCAACGGGCATCGAGGAGGACATCGCCGTCCACGCGCTCGGGTTCGCTGCCAATGCAGCCGCGGGAGTAAACGAATGGCCATGGGCTGGTGGTCAAGAGGTGTACACGCACACCGGTACCGCCGCCCGCGGCGGACTGGTCGCCTTCGATCTCGCGTGCGCCGGCATGCGCTCCTCGGAATCGGTCTTGGAAGGACGAGATGGCGTGTTCGCCGCATACGGTGCGGGATCGGCGGGCGCAGAACATTTCGAACGTAGCCTGTACGACCCGCTCGGTATTCTGGAGGTCCGGCACAAGCCGTTCGCAGGCTGCAACCTTATTCAAGCCCCGATCGCAGCAGCTCTGGCTGCCCGCGCCGGGGTCGCCGACCGGGTCGCCGACATCGAGTCGATCACCATCAAGACTTTCGCTCAAGCCCAGGCGTACCCCGGGTGCGACAACACCGGGCCGTTCAGTCAAGTCCAGCAATCCAAGATGAGCCTGCAGTTCGGGGTGGCGTCAGCCGTCCTGTACGGGAGGGTCGACGAAGACACCTACATTCAGTACACCGACTTCTCACTGATGGGGTTGATCGATCGATGCCGGATCGAAATCGACCCATCCTTCGGACCTTCCCTCGCACAAGGCCAGCAACCAGCACGAGTGGAAATTCAAATGACCGACGGCGCCGTCCACAGCGCCCGTGTCGACGATGTGCCCTGGCTCGACGACGACGCCGTGGTGACCCGATTCCGCGCTACTGCTTCCCCGTTGCTTCACCCCGGTGCTGTGGACACAATTATCGATGTTGCCTACCGACTTTGGGAAACCGACGATTGCACGCCATTGTTCGAAGCGTTCGCCGACACCCTCGCCGAAAGCTCGACAGCGGACGTTGCGTCGCCGACACCCGCGCTGGAGGAACCACAGAGCACTGTCGTCGCGAGCGATCAGCAGGAGAAAGTTCGAGGCTAGCTTAGAACTTTCAATCAGGATGGAAGGGTAAGAGTGAAAAGGTCTGTATATACCGACGATCACGATCGGTTCCGCGAATCTGTCCGAGATTTTCTGCGGCGCGACATCGTTCCGTTCATCGACGACTATGCCGAGAGCAAGCTGATAGCGCGCGATGGCTGGCGCGCGGCTGGCAAGCAGGGCATCCTCGGCCTCGAGATTCCCGAGGTGTACGGCGGCGGCGAAGCTGGGGACTACCGCTTCAATGCCGTCGCCAGCGAAGAACTTGCTGCGGTCAATGCGGCTTTGGTCTCCGCCCTGGGCATCCACTTCGATGTCGTAGCACCGTATGTCGTCGACCTTGCTTCCGATGAGCAGAAGCAGCAATGGTTGCCGCGAATGGCCGCCGGTGACGCCGTGGCTGCGATCGGAATGACCGAACCGTCCGGAGGTTCAGACTTGGCCAACCTCAAAACGTCTGCGGTCCGCGACGGTTCGGACTGGGTACTCAACGGCGGAAAGACGTTCATCACGAACGGCTACACCGCCGACGTGGTGGTCGTCGCGGCCCGAACAGACCCTACGAAACGGTCGAAAGGCATCAGCCTGTTCATCGTCGACGCCTCGCTGCCAGGCTTCGAGCGTGGCCGCAAGCTCGACAAGGTCGGTCAACCCGAAGCGGACACAGCCGAACTGTTCTTCGACAGCGTCCGATTGCCCGCCGACGCCATACTGGGCGAACCCGGCATGGGATTCGTGGCAATGATGGAACGTTTGCCCCAAGAACGGGTTGGCGCTGCGGTCTCCAACATCGCGCACGCAAAACAGATCTTGCTCGAAACAATCGAATACGCCCGAGAGCGGAAGGCGTTCGGAACCTCGATCGGCTCATTCCAGCACAACAAATTCCTCCTTGCCGAGCTGGTCACCAGAATTGAGGTGGCACAGGCTTACGTCGACGCGGCCGTCGCGGAACACTCGGAAGGCCGACTGAACGCGATCGACGCGGCCAAAGCCAAGTGGTGGTCGGCGGAGGTGCAGAACGAGGTACTCGACCATTGCGTTCAGCTCCATGGCGGATACGGATACATGCGCGAGTATCGCGTAGCGCGAGCCTGGATGGATGCTCGGGTAACCAAAATCTGGGCGGGATCCAACGAGATCATGAAAGAAATCATCGGGCGTGACCTCGCACTTTGATCTGCCACCATCACTGGACGAAGGGAAATGACACTATGAACGAAGCAGTCATCGTCGCTATCGCCCGATCGCCGATCGGGCGAGCAGGAAAGGGATCACTGGCCGGGATTCGCCCGGATGATCTTGCGGCGCAGATGGTTCGAGCCGCGTTGCAGCAGATCCCGGCACTGGACGCGAACAGGATCGAGGATTTGTACCTGGGTGCGTGGGAGCACACCGGCGAACAGAGCGAAAACATTGCACGTCGCGTCGCGGTCCAGCTGGGCATGGACGCCGTGCCCGCTGCTACAGTGAACCGCGCTTGTGCGTCGAGTGTCCAGACCACCCGAATGGCGGTCAACGCGATCAAGTCCGGAGACGGAGACGTCTTCGTCTCCGCCGGTGTCGAATGCGTGTCGCGGTATCCGCAGCAGAATGCGGTGGGCGCCGGGGATGCGGCACAACATAATCCGATGTTCGCGCCGGCGCAGCGGCGAACAGCGCGACTGGCCGAGACAAATGAAATCTGGACCGACCCTCGGTCCGAGGACTTTTTGCCCGACGTCTACATCACGATGGGCCATACCGCCGAGAACGTTGCCACCTATCGCGGAATCAGCCGAGCCGAGCAGGACGAGTTCGCGGCTCGCTCACAGCAGTTGGCGGAAAAGGCTATTGCCGACGGATTCTTCGATCGAGAGATCACCCCGGTCACGCTGCCGGACGGCAGCGTCGTGCGCACCGACGACGGACCGCGAGCGGGAACCACCGTGGACACGCTCGCCGGGCTACGGACGGTCTTTCGGAAGGATGGTTCCGTCACTGCCGGAAATGCGTGCCCGCTCAATGACGGTGCGGCGGCGCTGGTGGTGATGAGTGATCGTTTGGCCGCAGACTTGGGCCTGACCCCGCTCGCGCGCGTCGTCTCGACCGCGGTCAGCGGCTTGTCGCCTGAGATCATGGGCCTCGGGCCGGTCGAAGCATCGCGCCGCGCACTCGCCAAGGCAGGGCTGAACATCTCCGATATTGACTTGGTCGAGATCAATGAAGCATTTGCGGCACAGGTAATTCCGTCGTACCGCGACCTGGGTATCGACATCGACAAGCTCAACGTCAATGGCGGGGGGATCGCGCTCGGGCATCCCTTCGGAGCGACCGGCGCGCGCATTACCACCACTCTGTTGCATTCCCTGCAGGAACGGGACCTCCAGTTCGGTCTCGAGACCATGTGCGTCGGCGGCGGCCAGGGTATGGCCATCATCTTCGAAAGGCTCAGCTGATGACCTCGGGTGTTACTACACAGCGCACGTCGAATCTGTCGTTCGACTTCACCGGTCAGACGGTGATAGTCACCGGTGGGGGCCGGGGGATCGGCCTCGAGCTGGGACGCTTCTTCCACGAAGGCGGCGCCGCTGTGTTTCTTGTGGACTTCGACGCCGACGCGCTCGAACAAGCGGCTGCTGCGGTCGGATGCCGTTCCGTGGTGGCCGATGTGAGCGATAGCGGTTCGGTCCAGACCGTGGTGGACATGGCCGTGGCCGAGACCGGGCGAGTCGACATCCTGATCAACAATGCGGGCGTCCTTCGAGACGGGATGCTGTGGAAGCTCACCGACGACGACTACGAACAGGTCATGGCCGTCCACGCTGGTGGCACGTTCCGTTTCACCCGAGCATGCGTGCCGCACTTTCGCGACCGTGGATACGGGCGCGTCGTCAACGTCACTTCGTACACCGGATTACGCGGAAATCCAGGCCAGGCGAACTATGCAATGGCAAAGGCCGGAATCATCGGTTTCACCAAGACTGCGGCGAAGGAACTCGCGCGGTTCGGCGTCACGGTGAACGCGATCTCGCCCAACGCTGAGACCCGGATGATCACGTCGATCCCCGACGAGAAGAAAGCAGCCTTGGTCGCTCAAATACCGATGCGTCGGTTTGCCGATCCAGGCGAGATGGCTGCCGCCGTAGCGTTCCTCGCCTCTGCTGACGCTGGATACATCACCGGCATTGTGCTCCCTGTCGATGGCGGTATCTCGATATGACCGGACGATTCGCCGGTCGAACTGCAATTGTCACGGGCGCAAGTCGCGGGATCGGGCTCGCTGTCGCACAACGACTGGTGCACGAAGGTGCACGTGTCGTGATAACCGCGCGCAAACAGGCCGCGCTCGATGACGCCGTCTCACAACTCGGGGGACCGGTGGTCGCGATAGCGGTCCCGGGCCGCGCCGACGACCGGGACCACCAACGAAAGACGTTCGCGGTAGCGGCAGCGACGTTCGGCCGGGTGGATGTGCTCGTCAACAACACCGGCATCAACCCGGTCGCGGGACCGGTGCTCGATACCGACCTCGATGCCGCACGAAAGATATTCGACGTCAACGTCCTGGGGATACTCGGCTGGACACTACAGTTCCGCGAACAGTTGGGTGATGCGGTTGGCGCGGTCGTCAACGTCGCCTCGGTGGCAGGTCTTCGGCCGGCCAAGGACATTGGGATGTACGGCGCGAGCAAGTCGGCAGTGATCGGTATGACAGCGCAGTTGGCCGAGGAGAACAGCCCGGCAATTCGCGTCAATGCCGTGGCACCTGCTGTTGTGCGGACGCGGTTCGCCGGTCCGCTGTACTCGGGGCGGGAAGAGCAGGTCACTGCTGAATACCCGCTGGGCCGGCTCGGCGAGCCGGAGGACGTCGCAGCGGCGGTAGCATTCCTTGCTTCCGCAGACGCCGCCTGGATCACCGGCCAAACCTTGGTCGTCGACGGCGGGTTGACACTTGCAGGGGGAGTGTAGAACAACCCTGATGCATCTACCCGGAGAAACGGCGACAAGTACCGTTACCCATGTCCGGGCTCAACGGTCACACCGCACCGTCGTTTGCGCCAACGCCTGACCGTTCACTGATACAACCGCGCCAGACCAGAAGACTGCGATCTCCGAGGCATCGATGCCGGAACCGCACTCGGTCGCGTCGGCAATGTGGTCTCCGTAGCTCATCGGAACACCGAAAGGTTCCCGGCGAATGCTGCCCACGGCTGGTCCGCCTCGACCGCACTATCCACCATCGTCTGCGATCTGGACGGTTCGTAGACTGTCTATGCCTAGGTGATCACGACCGCCGACGAGCATCGATGATGCCAGTCCTGCTCGCAGCGCGGCATCGCGCCGCCGTCAGGGTTCATGCGGTGCTGGAGACGGGATTGAATGAAGTCGCGGAGTTGCTCGGTGGCGTGTTCGTTCTCGATCGCGCTGCGCAGCCGGTGTGGCTGTACGAGCACGCAGATCAATTGGATATCGACTCGGGCCGAATCGTCGTTGCCGGGGTCAGCGCCGGCGGGGGACTGGCGGCAGCGGTGGCGCTGCTCGCTCGTGACCGCGACGGCCCTCCTCTCGCGGGCCAGATGCTGTTGTGTCCAATGCTCAACGACCGTAACGACACCCGGTTCGCCGTGCAGATGGATGGAATCGGCGTATGGGATCGAACCAGCAACGAGATCGGCTGACGGCGGTGCTGGGGCGCGCGAGGGCCAGCTTCGACGTCTCGCCCTATGCCGCACCTGCGCGTGCACTCTTCGACCGTGCTGAGGCGCGAGATTTCGTCGACGTCTACGCACTTCGTTTAGGCTTCGATCGAGAACTTCTGTTGAGTCGCGCCAGCGAAGTGATGCGGGTTTCGATCCGTCGTCGCGTCGATGCTCGATAGCCTGAGGCGATTCCCGGACAACATGATTCCCGTTCCGGCTTCCGAAGTCAGCTAGCTGAGAAGCTACTTTGCTGAGTGGGCGGTTGATCTGAGGCAGTGAACGGTCCGTCGCAGCCGCTGAGTCGCTTCGATGTCTAGTTGAAGCGGTCGCAGAGCTCTCCGGTGATGTAGCCAGCCTCGCAACCGCTTTGAGTTTGGAGGTCTCCGCTGGTGGGCTCCTCGCCGCAGGCGAGGCCACAGCGCTAGTAGCAGTTGACTATGCCGTCGCCGTTGCGGTCCTCGGAGGCGATGTAGGGGTAGCCGCCGCCAGGGTTTTGTGGTTCATCGTGGATGCAGGCCGGGTCCGTCGATGAGGAGGTCCCGTCGGTGTACACGGCCGTCTGGGGGTAGTCGCAATACCAAAGTATTTTTTCGGCAGGTGGTTGGTAGGTGTCGCAGCTCGGTTCGTATCCGGTGGTGCCGTCGGAGTACAGCGCGGTTCCGGATTGGTACAGCGAAAAGTCCCCACACTCAAAGGTGACAGGGGCGGGCAGAGCTGCGGGTTCGTCCGTTGTTGTCGTGACAGGCGGCAGTGCAGCTGTCGTGGTCGGCGCCGCATTCACCGTTGCACTCGAAGCCGACGTGGTTGCCAGGTCGTCGGTGGTGGAGGTGTCTGCGCTACCGTAAGCGCTGAGGGTAAAGCCGGTGATCGCGCCAATCGTTGCGATGAGCAGTCTTGTCTTCATGGGTTTGATCGGCCCAAGGATTTCGGACAGTGGACCCGCTTAGAATAGGAATCTACTGAAATGAGTCCGACCAGCATGAGCAGATCTCGGCGATCGTTCTCGGCAGAGTTCAAAGATGAACTGTGCCGAGAG
>NZ_JASISW010000039.1 GCF_030063335.1 Rhodococcus sp. G-MC3
CGGAAAGACCCTGGTCAACAACCCCACCGACACCACATCCGACAGCCGACGATCCGAGACCGGTTTCACCCATCCGCTACGAGGCACAACTCATCATACCTCGAAGGTCCTTAACTGAACGGTATTGGCCTAAGCCTCGATCCACCGATGAATCTGCGAGGTTCGAGGTGTCGATTTGATGAAAGTGCCCTCTGAGCTGGGGCGATTTGAGTTCTCACACAACAAATCGGACCAGACCAACAGGACAATTCCAGTGCGATCTCCCACACCTCATTGCTGATTCTGCGAAGTTCGACGACGGCCATCTCGTCCTGCGCGGGACTGCTGCCGGTCATGACCCTCGCCGACCAGACCGGTTTGACCGAACTGGCGGCGGACAAGGTGGCCATCACTGCCCCGAAGATCGCATCGGGGGCAGCGAACCTGGCACCGAAGTTGACGATGTTGATCGCGACTATGTGCGCCGGTGCCGACAGTCTTGACGACATCGACCTCCTTCGATCCGGCGGTACCGAACACCTCTTCTACTCAGCCTATGCGCCCTCGGCCATCGGAACATTGCTGCGCGAGTTCAATTTAGGTCACGATCGGCCTCGCGAATCCGTCTTCTGTGAATACCTCGATGCTCTCGCCCACCGCACCGAAATCTGGCCCTGCGTCGCAGACCGCGCGTTCGTCGAGATCGACTCGCTCCTGCGCTACTTCTACGGACACGCCAAAGAAGGGTGCCTCCTACGGCAGTGCAAAGTCGCGAGAAAGCAGATTCTTCGCAAAGGACTGTTCCCGCTCGCGACGATCATCAGTACCGCCGACTCAGTCTCATCGGCATGATCGGCGGCGCAGCAAGATTCTTCTGATCTCGATTTTCAGGTGACGACGTCAGTTCCGCACTGCAGATGTCGCCTGGCCGGGTTCGTGCGTTGTGTTCATGCTCGAGCGTCAATTCCCCCTGGTTCTCACTGGCGGGTGCGACGAATGATGGTCGTGTGTTGATGGGCGCGCACCGGTGGTGGATGTCGTTGTCGCCGGATAGCCAAGCTACGTGGTCGCCGCCGAAACCGTGTCCGAGTTGGTGCGTTCGGTGGCATCGGGACGGCCGTGACGACGGCGAGCGCGCCGACCACCACCATGATTGCGCCTTCGGCCGTCGGTTCTAGCGCAGTTGTGCGTAGTCGATGATGGCGTCGGCATCGGCGCTGGCGGGCAGGGTGCCGAAAGTGGGGGCCCAATCACCGGCGAGTCGGGAGGCGCAGAAGGCGTCGGAGACGGCAGCCGGTGCGTGACGGATCAGAAGTGACGCTTGCAGAGCGAGGGCCATGGTGCTGACGAGGCGTCGCCCGGTGAGGTTGGCGGGGTTGGTGGCCGCAAGCTCGAGGACGGTGACGGTCTCGTCCAGTCGTGGATCCACACCGTGGGCGAGGGGTACTTCGTCGAGGTAAGGCTCGAGCGCCTTGGGTTCCTTGCGGAGCACGCGTTCGACGTCGGTGACCATCATGTTCGAGGTGCCCTCCCAGATGGCGTTGAGCGGTGCTTCCCGGTAGTAGCGGGGCATCTGGTGTTCCTCGATGTATCCGTTGCCGCCAAGGCATTCCATCGCTTCGCCCACGACGGCGGGCGCACGCTTGCAGTTCCAGAATTTGCTCACCGGGGTCAGTAGTCGTGAGAGCAGACGGTCATCCTCGGTGTCGGAGTCCGCGGTGGCGGCGAGCCGAAAGCCCAAGTGCGCCGCCGCGGCCCATTCCAAGGTCAAGTCTGCGAGCACATCCGCCATCACGGGCAACTCAACCAGCGGATGCCGAACGCTTGGCGGATGTTGGCGTGGTCGAGCGCCTGTGACAGCGCAGCCCGGATGAGACCTGCTGATCCGATTGCGAAGTCGAGCCGGGTCAGATCCGCCGATTCCAGGATGGTCGGGATACCGCGACCTTCCTCCCCGACCAGGACCGCCCACGTGTCGCGATATTCGATTTCGCTGGAGGCGTTGTTGCGGTTGCCGAGCTTGTCCTTGAGCCGCTGGAGCTGGAAGTTGTTGTGACTGCCGTCAGGCTTCCACCGGGGGACGAAAAAGCAGCTGGGACCGGCATCAGCGTGCGCGACGGTGAAGAAGCCGTCGCTCATCGGCACCGAAAAGAACCACTTGTGGCCGGTGATCAGATAGGCCTCGCCGGGGCCGCGTTTCGTTGATTCCGGGATGGCGGTGGTCTGGTTCGCCCGTAGGTCGGACCCGCCTTGCTTTTCGGTCATCGCGAACCCGATGTGGGCGGAGGTTTTGTGTTCTACCGGCCCGAATGTCGGGTCGTAGTCCAGCGCTGCAGCCCTGTCGGCCCATACTGCAAGCTCGGGCTGTCCTTGCAGAATGGGGATCGCGGCATGGTCATCCCTGTCGGGCAGGCGGTTCCGCCGTCGACTTGATTCCACAGGTACGAGAGCACCGCGCGGGCCGCATGCCCTCCGGTCTCACTGGTCGACCACGGCAGCGCGTGCACACCGCCGCGGTAGGCGATCGTCATCAGCTGGTGGTATGCGGGATGGAACTCGACCACATCGAGCCGGTGCCCGGTGCGGTCGAAGGTCCGCAGTTCCGGCGGGTTGCGATGCGAGAGCCGCGCGGCATGCTGAGTGTCCGCGCTCCACACAGTGGCGGCCAATTCGCGGGCGTGTGGAGCGGCCCACCCGGCGCCGTAGTGGCCCATTGCAAATGAGGCGACCTTGTCGCCATCGAAGGCGTCGATGTCGGTCAGGTCCTCGACCTGGTTGAACACCTGGTGGGTGGCGCCCGGAATCGTCCTGGTCATTTCTGTTTCTCCGGTTCGTCGTAATGTCAGGATTGGTCGAGGACAGTGGGGGGTTGGCAGCCGGCGGCGCAACATTTACCCGGCTGACGGCTCGAGATCGGCCGGTTCCCTGAGACCCCGCGGTCGAGGAGGTTCTCCACCAGCTGCGTCTTCTCCGGGATCGGGTAGTTGCGCCAGATCTCGCGTTTCATCGCCTCGGGCGACCCGCCGCCGTGCAGGGAGATGATCGAGTACCAGCCCCCCTGGTAGGAGGCGGTGAGGTCCTCAACGATCCGACTGACCGCCAGCCGTTTGTCGGTCGGGATGTCCGGGCGTCCGCCGAGGACCGCATCGAGTGCGGCGGCAGTGGCGGGGTTGTGGTCCTCATCGGGCCCGGGCAGCGCGACGATCAGTCCGCCGGAGACGTAGTGCGCGATCCGGTGCATGTCGTAGATCTGGTTGGCCAGCAGGAGTTTGCCGATGTTGGAGAAGACCGCGTCGGGGATCACCGTGCCGGAATCATGGGACGCGGCGTAGGTGGAGGCGGCGACCCCGCAGGCGTAGAAGCCCTCCACTACGGTGATCAGTTCGACCATCTGGTCACGGATGTGACTGTGCCGTTGCGGGTCGAGCCCGTTGGCCTCGATCATCAACGCTCCCGCGCCGATCAGCAGGTCCCCGAAACCGGCGCGGGCGCCGATGCACGAATGCCGGTGATGGGTGGCGTAGGTGGTGGTCAGGAAACCGGCTTCCTCGTATTCACCGGCCAGGAACACCTGCTCCCACGGCACGAACACGTCCTCGAAGATCACCACACCCGTGGACTGGCCGTAACGTGCGGAGAAGGTTGCCGCCTTCTCGCCTGGACGCCCGGCCGGGCGGGCCACGATGGTGATGCCGGGGGCATCGATGGGGACTGCGCACGCTACTGCGAAGTCGGCGTCATCGGCCGACATGGTGCGGCACGGCATCACCAGAAACTCGTGCACGTACGGTGCGCCGGTGACGATGGCCTTGGTGCCCCGAATCACGATTCCGGTCGGTCGCCGCTCGGCGATGTGCACGTATACGTCTGGATTCGCTTGTTGCCCCGGTTTCTTCGCGCGGTCACCCTTGGCGTCGGTCATCGCGACGCCGAGGGTCAGGTCTTCGTCCTGCACCCGCTGCAAATAGGCCGAGAACCGTTGGTGGTAGTCGGTGCCGTACTCGGCGTCAGTGCGGAATGTGGCCTGGTGCAGAGCGGTGAGTGAATCGTGGCTCAGATATCGCTGGGCGCAACCGGATTCCTGGCACACCAGACGGACCGCCTCCAGCTTCGCCAGCAGGTCCGTGGGCGTTTCGTCGATGTGGATCATCCGGTTGACGGTCCGACCGGCTCGGTTCTTCGCCGTCATCATCTCCGCGTACTGCGGCTGCAGCGCCAAATCGTAGGTCACCCCGATAGCGGCGATGCCAGGCGCGAGCGCTGGGCTGTCCGCGACGCTGTCGATTGCCGCACCATCGACGAAAACTCGAGGCTTGTAGGAACGAAGCGAGTCGCGGTATTCCGCGGAGGTCATCAGCACCGGCATCTCGTGAACAGGGTCAATAAACACTGTTCAATGAACTGAACAGTGACAAGACTGTAGCGTAGGAGCAGCTTCCAAGGAAGGGGACAAGTGATGGTCGATCCCGCGCGCGCAGAACGCCGAGATGCGGTCGCCGAGATGAAGCGGACGATCATCCTCGATGCAGCCCGGCACATCTTCGAGGTCGAAGGCTTGCAAGGGGCGAGCATGCGGGCCATCGCCAAGGCGGCCGGATACACCCCAGGGGCCATCTACGCCTACTTCCCCAATAAGGAACACATCTACGCCGCCGCCCTCGGCGAATCCCTCGACCGGCTACGCGAGGCAACCGAGGACGCTGCGGCAGACAGGGGTCCCGTCGAACGGTTCATTGCCGCAGGCCTGGCGTTCTTCGACTTCTACGACACCAACCCGCGTGACCTCGACCTCGGCTTCTACCTGTTCCGGGGAGGTATCCGGCCACAAGGACTGTCCGAGGAACTCAATACCGAACTCAACACCAAACTCCTCGCCTGCCTCGAACCACTACGCGCTGCTGCAATTGACCACGGCACGGACCCAGGCCGCGCCCAGCTGCTGATGGCAGACGTGCTCGCCCACGCCTCGGGGTTACTTCTGCTCGCTCACACCAAACGTCTGGCACTGTTCGACCTCAACGCCAGAAACCTGATGGACGCACACCTGCACGGCCTGGCCGCGACATTCGAGTAGGTCAACCACACGCCGTCGAGCAGGCGCAGGTATTGCTCATCGGCCCCCGACGTGGGTTGCCGTGCCGACGCGATCCCGCCAGGTGGACATCGACCGCACCGCAGCGCAGCGACACGCGGCCGAAGCCTGCCGTTTTCGGTGCCCGCTGCTCGGTGCGTGCCACGTAGTCGCGCGCTCGGGGGCGGCGGTGGGGGTGGGGGTGTCGATGGTATGGGCCGGGATCGTCTACGACGAACGAGGAAATGCAATCGATCCGAGCGATTCTCGTTGTCGCTGGGAGGCTGGTCGCAATCGCGCGATACCCGCATCCCCGACGACGGCGGGCGGGTGTTCAACGGACACACCGGGGCGTGGGAAAGACCGACGGCCCCCTTACCGCCGCACGCGATCATTGCGCCAGACTGGACTCCTCGAATCAGAAACGGACGAAGGATCAAGAGACGGCGTCGAGTGGCCCTCAGCACACGCGCCGGACCTACATCTCAGCATCAGGGGGCCGGTCACCGCTCCCGGCGGTGACCGGCGTTGATTCATCCTCACGCGACGGTGCAGCACTTCTCTTCCTCACAAGGACTATGGTGTGCTGAGGATTCGTCCGGTCGTCAGGGTCGAAGTCAGCGCTCGAACTGGGCGCGCTTGTGGTCGCCGTATGGCTCGTCGCGCTCACGGACTGCCTCCCGGAAACCGACTGTGGCGGCGCGTAGCTGGAAGGCGTAGCCCTCCCTGGTGTGACGTGATATGCCGTCGAAAACGGTGCTGATCATGCCGGAGTTGGCTACACCCTGGGACAGCAGCGCTGAGTTCAGCGCCAATTTGGCCATCATCAACTGATTGACCGGCATCCGGGCGATCCGCTCGACCAGTGCCTCGGTGCGATCGTCGAGTTCGGTAGCTGGGCACGACTCTACCGCCAGTCCCCACTCGGCTGCCTGCTTGCCGCTGATGCTGTCGCCGGTGAACAGGAGACGTTTGGCGCGTGCGTCGCCGAGGCGGTGCGCCCACATCCCGGCCGCGGGGATACCCCAGGTGCGGGTGGGCGGGTAGCCGATCTTGGTGTCGTCGGCGCAGATGATCTGGTCGCTGAACAATGCGATGTCGGTGCCGCCAGCAATGGCGAATCCGTGCAGTTTCGCTACGGTCGGCTTGTTTGCATGCAACAGACTGGAAAAGCCCTTGTTGCATCGGCTCATCATCGCGTAGTCGATCATCGGGTCCCACGTACCCGACGGATCGTGATTGACCGCGTTCACCACAGGATCCAACACGGTTCCGGTCACCTCATCGACGCTGTCCCCGGTCTCGAAGCGCTTCTCCGCGAACATGTCCAAGTCATAGCCGCCGCAGAAACCTTTCCCGCGGCCCGAGACCAGAATCACGTGTACGCGCGGGTCCAGATCGGCTCGCTCGACCGCATGCGTGAGATCACGGGGGGTATCGGGAGTGATGGAGTTGCCATTCTCCGGGCGGTTGAACGTGATTCGGGCGATCCGTCCGTCTCGCTCGTAGGTCAGGGTTGGGTAGTGATAGTCGTAGTCGGGTTCGGGACGGTTCTGCCAGGGCGAGTCCGGAGCTTCGGTCCAGTTCTCGTACCACCTTGCGGTGTGGCTACCGGAATGGTTCGCATCGTCGGTCATCTCGCGGCCGTCTCTGCCATACCGAGTTTCGGTGTCGCACGTTCGATGATGGCTGCGGTGTCCGTGCCGTGGGGGAGTGTGCCGAACACATCACCGTGATCGTTGCCGAGCCTGCTCACCGTAAACGCATCGGCGACGGCGGGGTGCCCGTGCCGAACCAGCAGCGAACCCTGCAGAACCTGCGCCATCTTTCCCACGACGCGTCGTGCGCGATACTGAATCGTGGCGAAGTCGGCGAATTGCGTTTCGAGCTCGGAGATTGCCGAATCCAGATGTGAATCAGCGCCTTTGGCCAGCTTCACCTCGTCGAAGAAGGCGGTGAGGGTGTGCGGTTGTTTGGCCATCGCGCGGAGCGCGTCGAGTGCGGCGACGTTGCCCGATCCTTCCCAGATCGACATCAGCGGTGCCTCGCGGTAGAGCCGCGGCATGCGGGACTCTTCGACGTAACCGTTTCCGCCCAGGCACTCGAGTGCTTCGGCGGCATGCATCGGTGCCCGTTTGCACACATAGTATTTGCTCACAGCCAACGAGATTCGGCGCAGAGCATCGGCCTGTGTGTCTCCTGATACTGCTTTGTCGGTGATGTCGGCCAGCCACAGTGCGACCGTCGTCGCGGCCTCGGCTTCGACCGCGAGGTCGGCGAGAACATTGCGCATCAGCGGTTGGTCGGCCAGCGTGGCACCGAAAGCGCGGCGGTGTGCGGCGTGATGGGCGGCCTGAGTCACGCCGACCCGCATGCCCGTCGCCGAACCGATCGTGCAATCCAGACGAGTCATGTTTACCATCTCGACGATGGTCGGAACACCACGGCCCTCCTCGCCGACCAGCCAGCCGACGGTGTCGTCGTACTCGACTTCACTGCTGGCGTTCGAGTGATTGCCCAGCTTGTCCTTCAACCGCTGTAGCGCAAACGTGTTTCTGGTGCCGTCCGGCAATACCCGTGGAACGAAGAAGCACGAGAGGCCGCCCGGCGCCTGAGCGAGTACCAGGAATACGTCGGACATGGGAGCGGAGGTGAACCACTTGTGCCCGGTGATGCGGTACGTGCCGTCGGACATCGGTTTCGCCGCAGAGGTGTTCGCGCGAACATCCGATCCACCCTGCTTCTCCGTCATGGACATTCCTGCAATGAGTCCGTTCTTGGACAACGGGTCTCGTAGGCCTGGGTCGTACTCGGTGGAGGTCAGTAGTGGCTCGTACTGCGCAGAGAGCTCGGCGTTGGCGCGCAACGCCGGGACGACGCCATAGGTCATCGAGATCGGGCAACCGTGACCGGCGTCGACCTGCCCCCACACACTGAACTTCGCGGCGCGCACCAGATGTGGGTTCGGGGTGGGGTTCGTCCAGGCAGTTCCGGCGAGCCCGAGTTCGACTGACCGACCCATCAGTCGGTGATAACTCGGGTCGTAGACAACCTCGTCGACGCGGTTGCCGTAGCGATCGTGGGACCTCAACACCGGTCGATTGGCCTCGGCCGCGTCACCCCATCCGATCGCCTCGGCGCTGCCGGCCAGGCGTCCGACGCGGTGCAGCTCGTCGAGTGCGTGATCGGCACCGGCACGATGCACCGCTTCGAGAACCGAGGGTTGATCTGCTGCGTCGTAGTCGACGAGCTCGGGGACCTGGTTGGTGACTTCGTGGCGTGCCATGTGTTCGATTCCTTCGGTTTTCGGTCAGGGATGTGCGGTAGTGCTCAGTTCGCTGTAGCGCACGATCTTGCTGCGTGGACGCGATGCCGCCTCGCCTCTACGTCGTTCTTCGGTGTCGATCCGGTGCCACCCTCGAAGGTCTGTGGTCTGAATCCCCCGTGCGGCGAGCATCGAGTCCAGCGTGGCGACTGCGGAGATCGGCTGTGTGAGCCGACCGTCGGCCAGGTCTGCAAGGAGAGCTCCGACGGTTTCCTGGGAGCAATTGCGATTGGTTCCGATCACGCCGGTTGCGCCGCGTTTGTGCCAGCCGACGGTGTAGAGGCCGGTGATCGGGGTGCCGTCGACATCGTCGGTGATGCGTCCCTTCGCGTTCGGTGTCCTCGCGCTCGAAGGGTGCGTGGGGATTCCTGGTATCGGCTGAGAATCGTGTCCGATCGCATGGATCACCAGTGCGGCAGGGACCATCTCGGTGGTGGTGCCCGTGGATATCTGTACCGACAGCGCGGGAGCCGCGTCGTGGATTGCCGTCACGCGGGTGTCGAACCGAAATACGATTCGCTTGTCGCCCCGACTTCCATCAACTGAGCGTGTCCGCAGGAAGCGCAGTTTGCGACGCAGCGCACCTTCGCCGGGATCGAGCTCGCGCATGTCCTCCAGTTCGGGGTGTGGTTCAACGTCGATGTCGAGGCCGGGAATCGTTGCGAGCGCGGTCAGTTCCGACTCACTGAATGCCGCGTCTCGGGGCCCCCGACGCCCGAGGATCTGGACTTCCTGGACGCGGCTTCGTCGCAGTGCTTCCAGCGCGTGCGGAGCGATGTCTGTGTCAGCGAGATCGGCCGGATCGGCGAGCAGGATGCGTGCGATATCGAGGGCGACGTTGCCGTTCCCGACCACGATCGCTCGAGTGCTCGAGAGATCGAATTGCTTGTCCGCTGCATCGGGATGGCCGTTGTACCACCCGGCGAACTCGTGCGCGGACAGGCTCCCCGGAAGGGTCGTTCCCGGGATGTCCAGTGCGCGGCCGATCGGTGCGCCAGTGGCGACGATGACGGCGTGGTAGTGCTTGCGTAGGTTGTCGATAGAGACGTCGGTACCGATCTCGACACCGAGTCGTAGGCGCAGATTCTTCTCGCGCGCAATCGTTTCGAACGTGGCCGCAACTGCTTTCGTCTCAGGATGATCCGGTGCCACGCCGGAACGCACGAGTCCCCAGGGGGTGAGAAGTCGGTCGAATACATCGACGTCGATGTCGTTGTGCCGCAACAGTTCTTCGGCCGCATACATCCCTGCTGGGCCGGATCCGACGATTGCTACCCGCACACCTCCGAGTTCGGGTGGTAGCACGGGGATGGCGCGAGTAGGCCCGATCGAGAACGGTGCGACCGGGCGGTCGACGAAGTAGTCGGCGTTCACCTCCACAAAGTGCTGCTGTGACGGGAGAAGCTTGTCGATCGGAACGATCGCATCGACGGGACACGCATCGGCGCACGCGCCGCAGTCGATGCAGGTCTTCGGATCGATGTGCAGCATTTCTGCACTCGCGAACTCGGGTTCGTCGGGGCGGGGATGGATGACATCGAGCGGACAGGCCGTGACGCAGCGGGCGTCGCTGCAGCAGGAACCCGTGATGACGTGGACCACCGCGGGCTCAGAGGACGCCGCCGACGCGGCACAGCGCGTCGCCGAAACGGTTTCGGATGCCGAGTTCGGCGAAGGTGCGCATCGCGTGCTCGGAGGCCCACTTCTGCGTCTGCCGCCAGTGCTTGTTCTTCCGCGCCGCCCGCGTGGCTGCACGCTTGTCCAAACCGCAGTTCTCGTACACCTGCGGCGAGACCATGAAGCGCGTCACCAGTAGGGCGATAGGCCCGTACAACGCCGACACCAACGCCTTCTCCACGGGAGAGTTCGGCAGGCGCTCGATCAGTTCTGCGCGCGCGAAGTTGAGGTGACGTGATTCCTCGATCACATGGATGTGGCTGACTCTGCGCACCAGCGGCTGCAGGGCTTCGTCTCCGGCGCCCTCACGCTGCAGTGCGTCTCCGTATTCCTCGAAGAACATCGCCAGCGCCATGGCGACAGCTGGAGGAGCGGTCGCAGCGAAGACCTTCCCCGCCTGGCGGGCCCACCAGGGCGCACGATAGGTGGGTGCTTCGGTGGCCGCCACCATCCGGCCGAACATCGTCGAGTGTCGGCACTCGTCGGCGATCTCGGTGTACAAGTGCCATGCATAGGCGCTTGCGCTGTCCGCGTTGTAGACCTGACGGATCAACATCTGCATCAGCAGGGTTTCGACCCACGCTTCGATCGCGTGCATCGAGGCCAGCTGATGTTTCGTGAATTCGACCCTCTGATCGCGCGACCAGGCGTCCCACGTCGGTGTTCCGTACAGAGAACAGCGGTGCTCCGAGAAGTAAGCCAGGTCCGGATCGAACCCTGCGGACCAGTCGATGTCTTTGTCGACGTCGAACGACATCAACCCTGCGCTGCGTACGAGCCGTTCTGCGGTCTCTTCCATGTCGCCTGCGTGTAACGCCATGCCAAGCTCCTGCCGTTGGATCCAAGATGATGTGACTTGCGGTAACAGTATTACATCTTGGACGATTAGCGCTAGAGATTTGTAAATTTAAGGGCATGGTTGTCGAAAAATCGACCGCTGACCACTACTTGGTAGCTGTCAGAATTCCTCCGGCCAGTGCCGTCAACTCGGACCGAAACGCCTCGTAGGTCTCTCGGATGTCATGCCCTGGCCAGTCGGTCGGAAGGGCTTCGGCAGGCAGGAGTGGATCGTCGAGGATGTGCCGGACGATGGCCGCCGCGATCTCGAATCGTTCGACCAGGGTGGGCGCGTCACGCAGCATTCGGATCAACTCCTCGGCGACCCCGGCCCACTCCTGCGGTGCGAACGCGTGCTCCACCAGTTCGGCGGGGTCGCCGTCGGGAACGGCAGTGAACAGACTCAGTCGTTCGCTCGCGTCGGCCCGCACGGTGGTCGGAATGTTGTTCGGACGCCCCCATACGCCCTCGCGCACTTCGCCGAATTTGGCTGCGCGCAAAGCTGTTCGCAATGCAGCGCGGTCGGTGGAATCTTCTGCACCGGTGGTAACGATCGCAAGACGCCAACTGCCGTCCCAAGTGCTCGCTTCGTGCTGCAACGCAAAATCCTGTCGGCGTTGTCGGCGGATCAGGCGTGGCGAAAGCCTGTACATTCCTTCGCTTCGGTCGAGGTCGCCGGCGGCCACCAATCGGGTGAGCGCCACTCGAACCGCTGAATGCTGGAAACCCAGTTTGGTCGCCATGGCCAGAATCCCGGCCGCCGACGCTTCTGCTGGATGTGCGCCCAGCAGCGCGCTGAGGACTGCAGATCGCGCCGTCAGCTTGCGCACGCGTGTCCCGCCCGAGGTCATCGGCAGATGATAGCGACGGGCGGAGGGTCAGGGTCCACCGCTCCCCGCAAGACTTGACAGTCCGTCCAAACGGACTGTTACGGTGTAACGATGAATATGGCAGTTACCGCGCCTTCTTGGGCATCGGACGACGAAGCATCGGCATTGCGGGCCACCGCCCGGAAATTCTTCGAGACCGTCGCCGTTCCGAACCAAAAGCGCTGGGCCGAGCAACGATGCATTGATCGGGACTTCTGGCTCGAGGCGGGAAAGCTCGGTCTTCTGTGTCTGGCGGTACCCGAGGAGTACGGCGGTGGTGGAGGCTCCTTCGCACATGACATGGTGGTACTGGAGGAGCAAAGTCGCATCGAAGAGCCAGGTTTCGGCAACCATGTCCATAGCGGCATCGTGGCACCATATTTGCTTGCGTACGGTACCGAGGAGCAGCGTCATCGCTGGCTCCTGGCATGGCGTCGGGTGAGGTCGTGGCCGCGATCGCGATGACCGAGCCGGGGGCGGGATCGGACCTGGCGAGCATGTCGACTCGGGCACTCCGACGGGGCGACGAATATCTGATCGACGGTGCGAAGACGTTCATCACCAACGGCGGCTCCGCTGACTTGATCCTGCTCGCCGCCAAGACCGAGCCCGCTGGTGGAGCGCACGGTGTATCCCTGTTCCTGGTCGATGCGAACGACTGTCCCGGATTTCGACGTGGCCGGGTGCTGGACAAGCTCGGCCAACACAGCGGAGACACCGCGGAACTGTTCTTCGACGGGGCCGCGGTGCCCGCTGATTGCCTTCTCGGTGAAGTCGAGGGCCAGGGATTCGTGCAGCTGATGACGCAGCTGCCGCAGGAGCGTCTGCTCCTCGCCGTCGCAGCTGCGGTGAGCGCACAGCGTGCGGTCGATCTCGCGGTGGACTACACCAAGAATCGCCATGTTTTCGGGAAGCCGCTGTTCGCGAAGCAGCATGTGAAATTCGAGCTCGCGGAGTGCGCAACACTCGCCCGCGTAGCGAAAGTCTTCGTCGACGACTGCGTCACCAAACACCTGAACGGCACCCTCGACGCAGCGACCGCGTCGATGGCTAAGTACTGGACAACCGACGTTCAGTGTCAGGTCGTCGACCGTTGTCTGCAGCTCTTCGGCGGCAACGGCTACATGCGCGAATATCCCATCGCCGAGATGTACGCCAACGCGCGCGCCCAACGTATCTACGGCGGGGCCAACGAAATCATGAAAGAACTCATCGCTCGATCGCTCTGAACGGAACAGGTGAAACATGACCGAAACCACTGTGCTCATCGAACGCGACGGACCCGTCACGCTCATCGGCATCAACCGCCCACACGTCCGCAATGCGGTCGACCGAGCCACTGCGGAAGCGTTGGCGGATGCGTTTCGCGCATTCGATGCCGATCCTGCTGCCTCAGTAGCCGTACTGCACGGTCGCGGCGACTCGTTCTGCGCGGGAGCCGATCTGAAGGCACTGGCCGCGGGCAATGGGAATCGGTTCGCGCCAGATGGTGACGCTCCGATGGGTATGACCCGCATGTGTCTGTCGAAACCGGTGATCGCTGCGATCGAAGGCCACGCCGTCGCCGGTGGCCTCGAAGTTGCGGCCTGGGCGGATCTACGTGTTGCAGCACAGGACTCGATTTTCGGCGTCTTCTGCCGCCGATGGGGTGTACCCCTGATCGACGGCGGTACCTACCGTCTTTCGCGGCTGATCGGTACGAGTCGTGCAATGGACCTGATCCTCACCGGTCGTCCGGTCGATGCGGACGAGGCACTGCGGATCGGTCTAGTTCATCGAGTGGTGCCTACCGGTGAGGCGGTTCGTGCGGCTGTCGAACTGGCCCACCAGCTCAGTGCATTCCCGCAGACCTGCATGCGCCGCGACCGCATGTCTTTGCTGGAACAGCACGGCTTGTCCGAAACAGACGCTGCTGCAAACGAATACCATCATGGGCTCGTCTCGATCGGCAGCGATGCCATCGCAGGTGCCGGCCGCTTCGCCGACGGTGCCGGACGTCACGGATCGTTCGATTCACCAGAAGGGATCATTGGGCAATGAACACTCTCACTGGCAAAACCGCGCTGGTCAGTGGTAGCGGGCGCGGCATCGGGGCTGCCATCGCACACAAACTGGCTGCTCGTGGTGCCAACGTGGTCGTCAACGATCTGGACCCTACCGCCGCAGCAGCTGTGGTTGCCGACATCGAAAGCGCTGGCGGCACCGCCGTCGCCTGCTCAGGAAACGTGACGACAGTAGGATTCGCTGAACGATTCGTCGAGACCGCGGTGGGCTCGTTCGGCGGACTCGACATCATCGTCAACAACGCCGGATACACCTGGGACGGCGTCATACAGAAGACGAGCGACGAACAGTGGGATGCCATTCTCGACGTCCATCTCAAGGCGCCGTATCGAATTCTTCGCGCCGCCCAACCCGTCATCAGCGCCGCCGCGAAGCGTGAAGCAGCTGCAGGACAACGTAGTACCCGCAAGGTGGTCAATATCTCCTCGCTCGCCGGTCTCTACGGAAACGCCGGCCAAATCAACTACTCCTCAGCCAAAGCAGGCATCCTTGGAATGACCAAGGCCATGGCCAAGGAATGGGGCCGCTATCAGGTCACCGTCAATGCCGTGGCGTTCGGCCTGATCAAGACCAGACTCACCGAAGCAAGCGCCGACGGTGACGCCACTGTCGAGATCGAGGGGCGCGAGATCAAAGTAGGCGTCAATCCGATGATCCTGCAAGCAGCGCAACACATCGCACCGCTCGGTCGTCTCGGCACTCCGGAGGAAGCAGCCGGTGCCGTGTACCTGTTGTGCCTACCCGAGTCCGACTACATCACCGGCGAGGTCCTCGCGTGCAGTGGCGGGCTGATCGGCTGATGCGTACCTTCGATTCGATCGATTCGCTCGGCGGCGCAGTCGGTCAGAGCCTGGGTGTGACCGACTGGATTCTGTTGCACCAAAACACGATCGACCAGTTCGCAGACGCCACCGGTGATCATCAGTGGATTCACACCGACCCGGAACGAGCGCGCAGCGGACCGTTCGGGACCACTGTCGCACACGGATATCTCACTGTGTCGATATTGGCTCGATTGCTACCGGAACTGTTCGAAGTCCGCGGAATTTCGATGGCGGTGAACTACGGATCGAACAAAGTCCGCTTCCCCGCGCCGGTCCCGAGCGGAGCGCGCATCCGTGCCAGTGCGGTCGTGAGTGCCGTGGAACCAGTGGCAACCAACTGCGTGCAGCTGACACTGACGGCGACGATCGAGGTTGCCGACACCATCAAGCCGGCGTGCGTGGCAGAGGCTGTCATTCGTCTCTACCGATGAAGGGCGTCGAACACCGCGTCGGCAACGGCCAGCGGGCTACGGCTGCGTCAAGCCGCACATTGCGGGGAAAACCGAGCGCCACGCGGCCATCAACTCGTTCTCCCGATCAAGGTTCTCGCGGAGTACTCCGGTCAGTGCCAGACCGCGAAAGACTTGAACCAGCGCGTCGAATGCAGTCGGAAACCCCGGCTGCGTGGAGAATTCGGGCCCGAAAATCAGGACGCCCAGCTCTCGCAGGTTCTGACCGACCTTCCGCTCGTACGGAGTGAGGACCGAACGTAGATCGTCGTCCGTGCGCGCCGCCATCCACAATTCGTAGCCGGCCAGATAAAAGGGTCCCGACATCGCATCGTGCAACACATCGAATGCGAACTCCAATCGGTCGGATCCGCTGACGCGACGTTCGGCCGCCGCTCGGATAGCCACATCCTGTTGCTCCCCCACGTGCTGCACCGCAGCCAGAAACATCGCCGGCTTGCTCGGGAAATGGTGTAGCAGCGCGCCGCGGGACACACCGGCCTGAACCTGCACCCGCTGCGTCGTCGTCCCCGCATACCCGTGCTCGACCAAGCACCCGACAGTAGCTTCCACAACCCGCCGACGCACCGCCTCTGGATCTATCCTCCGCATCGACATCGCAACAGCTCCTACTCTTCAAGCGGGACAAACCTCTATTGTCTCACCAGGAACCCAACGGGCAGCACTCGCCAAGTCGACAAACGAATGCAAACTACGTCTGACCAAGTGCAGTCGTCTTCTGAAACTGGCATTCGGTCGACGCTCGGACCAGCCTGCCGGTGTTCTGGTAGCTAGTGTTGCCACTAAGCCTCGATCCAACGATGAAACTGCTGTGTGAGGGGGTGTCGAACTGAAGAAAGCGCCCCCTGAGCTGGAAAGATTTGAGCTCTCACACAACAAATCGCCCGGCTGACCAAGGACACTTTCAATGCGATCAGCCCACACCTTCCGCGGTTCCTCGGCGGTGTTCGACGACGACACGCTCGTCTCCTCGGCTGGGCTCGTCCCGGTCATGGCGCTCGCTCAGCAGACGCACTTGACCTACCTCCTGGCAGACAAGGTAACCATCACGGCACCGAAGGTGGCATCGGGTTCGGCGAACCTGGCCCCGAAACTGACCACGCTGATTGCCGCGATGTGCGCCGGTGCTGACTGCATCGACGACGTCGACCTGCTCAGATCCGGAGGGACAAAGCACGTCTTCGAGTCGGTGTAGGCGCCGTCGACTCTGGGAACGTTGCTGCGCGAGTTCACCTTCGGGTGCAATCGCCAACTCGAATCAGTCCTTCGTGCACACCTCGTCACCGGGCGGGTGTTCGTCGACATCGACTCGCTGCTGCGCCCGGTCTACGGGCACGCCAAACAAGGCGCGTCCTACGGGCACTCCAAGATCGCCGGGAAGCAGATCCTCCGCAAAGGCTTGTCCCCGCTTGCCACCATCGTCAGCACCCCTGGCTGCGCCCCCGTGATCGCCGGAATGCGACTACGCGCCGGCAAGGCCGCATCGGGCAAAGGCGCCGCCCGGATGATCGCCCAAGCCGTCACCACCGCGAGGATGGCCGGAGCCACCGGACCGATCATGGTCTTCGGCGACTCCGCCTATGGCAACAGTCGAGTGGTCAAGACCTGCCTCGATCATGGCACCGAATTCTCGGTCGTTCTGATCAAGAACACCCTCGTGCAGAGAGCCATCGACTCCATTCCCGACACCGCCTGGGAACCGGTGAAGTACCCGGAGCGGTCCGAAATTCAGACACCGGGGCGTGGATCTCCGACGCCGAGGTAGCCGAAACATCCTTCACCGCTTTCGCGTCCACCCCGAACCCGGTGACAGCGCGGTTGATCGTGCGGCGGGTCAAGGACGCCAGATACCTCGACGCGCTGTTTCCCGCGTGGCGGTATCACCCGTTCTTCACCAACTCCGCGTTGCCGACCGAGGCCGCGGACATCACACACCGTGCGCATGCGATCGTCGAGACGGTGTTCTCCGATCTCATCGACGGCCCGCTCGCGCGCATGCCGTCGGGATCGTTCGCCGCGAACTCTGCCTGGGGGCTGTGCGCCGCCATCGCCCACAACCTGCTGCGCTCCGCCGGAGTCCTCGCGGGCGCACCCCATGCGAAAGCACGAGGGGCCACTCTCCGCCGAAAGATCGTCAACGTCCCGGCTCGATTCGTCCGACCACAACGTACACCGACCCTACGACTGCCCCGTCACTGGCCGTGGTCTGATGCGTGGCTACGACTGTGGGACAACATCATCGGCACCAGCCCACCCGCGACTGCGACACCCTGACCATCAGCCCCACCAGGGCCCGACCGGAGATCGAAGTGGACAAGCTGGGCAGACTAGCTGCCAACCCATGCCCTGGCCCGTCGCGAACCAAAAACCTCAACACAACCCGCCATCCCGAGGTCAGTCGGTGGATCGAGGCTAGGTTTCGCTCATATGCGCGAAGTAGCTCCCAGCCGCGGCACCAGGTCTCACGTCCACACATACCCGAACCGGCCGGGCTCCTTCTTGCGCAGGCGCTCGAGACCGCCTGCCTCCATGATGTCGAGGTTGATCCACTCCATCAGCGTCGGCGCGCTTTGCCATAACCGCGGCCGACCGTCGCGATCGAAGACGGACATCGACCGCGCACAAACGCTATTCATCCCTCGAATGCGGAACGTCAGTATCAGCATCGTTGTGGGGAACCAGCCGTCAATCTCGATGTCGAGCAGGCCCGCGGCTGTGTTCTCCGCCAGCAATCGGATACGTTGACGCTCGGTCCACTCGTCCGGATCGCCCAGTTCGAGCGGCGCAGCAACGGGAAGTTCAGGGAGCGAATCGAATTCGACTTCCTCAATCGTCACTGGGCCCGGCCCGTGCGCACCGACGAACATGCCGAGCATCGTCGAGATCCACAATTCGCCAAGCTTCGGTACCACCGCCAGGCCAATCGGAAACCCAGGAGCACCGGCCCACCGTTCGGGATAGGTCAGACTGCGGTCGAGGCAGAAGTAAGTGAACTGTGGCTGCGCAGGAACGCCTCCTACGCCTCGAGGTGCGCCTACACTCCACAAGTGTGGACCGCCAACGCCTCGGCCTAACCTCGTTATGAACCGCACCGGGTTGTCCGGAGGCTTCACTTCTTAGGAGAATGAAGCCATGGCACGACCGGCAAGCAACTACCCCACCGAGCTGCGTGAACGCGCTGTCGGCATGTTCACCGAGATCCGCAAGGA